>CAVSCW010000013.1:0-21359 GCA_963726515.1 uncultured Actinomycetota bacterium | reverse complement strand
TCTCGGATCCACACTTGTCGAACCCTCACCGGAACCAGACCACTGGGACTGAGGAACGATGCGATCGCGTCCCCCAGGACCTGTCCGCTGGTCATCGCCGGGAAAGGGGCGCTTTGCGGGCGACCCACACGCGCGCCCTTGCCAAAGCGGGACCCTGCCCGGCACGCGGCGGAATGCAGCGGGTCGATGATGACCGGGTCTTGGCAAGCGGGACGTCCCGAAAGACGATCGGCTACTGGTCACGCTGCGTGACGATCGAGTTCTGAAACCCCGAGCGCCCGACTGGCGGTGGCGGGGTATCAGGGGGCGGGCGAAGGCTCCGTGGTTGGCACCGGCGTTGGTTCGGGGACGGGCTCGGGGGTGGGGTCGGTGGGCACCGGCTCGCTTGGGACCGGCTCGGTGGGCTCAACGGTGGGCTCGATCTCGTCCGGCTCGTCCTCGGGCGGGGCTTCCTCCTCGCCGTCGGGGGCCTCCGGCTGCTGTTCCTCAGGCTGTTCCGGTGCGTCGTCGTCGCCGCCGTCGATGCCTGGGATGGAAGTACGGCGGTCGGGATCGCTGCCACCGGTGTAGGAGGACACGGCCCGACCCGCGAGGAGCTCGAAAGCCAGGATCATGAGCATCGCCACGACGAAGACCGTTATGGCGCTCGCCACGATGCGCTTCCACGGCAGCCCGCCGAGAACGCTGCGATAGCTGAGCCGCTCGCTTCGTTCCACCGGCTCGCCCCCCAGTTCGGCTCCGGCGCGGTCGAGATCCACCTCTGCCGCCGCAAGCTCCTCCGCGGTGTCGGCGGCCGCGCGCTGCGTACCTTCTGCTCCTTCCGCGGAAGCGGCTCTCGCCCGAGCCTGGACGAGCCCGATCCGCGCAGCGGCGATGGTCTGTGCGGTCGCGACGCGCTGCCGGGTCGCGCGGATCGAGTACGAGTAGAGCGCGCCACCCACGGTGATCACGAGCGAGCCGACCGCCGCGCCGATCAGCGTCCCGGCGACACCGAACGTGGAGAGCAGGACCGCGGAGGAGACTGCAGCCAGGGATCCGCCCGCGGACTGGATCCAGTTGATCTCAAGCCGGGGCCGCTCGCCGTGGTCACTCATCACGGCCCAGTATCCGGGTTGCACCACGCCTTGGCGACCCGCGCCGTTGCAGAGCGGACTCGTGTGCGCGGACCGATGAAGCAACGACGGAAGACGACACGCTGGTCGGTGGGAGTCAGCATCAGCACGACCTCGGGGCATGCTGCTTGATGTGATGCGCTACCGCACAAGGGACCCCGGCCCCTACGCGGCCCACGTCGCTGCAGACCTGACCATCGGCGTCATCGTGGTGCCCCGGCTGACCTGAGGCTTGCCGGCACAGGAGGATCGTCACGCGGAGCGTGACCAGTGCGAGATCCCTCTGTGACACGCTCCGCGTGCCGATCGTCAAGCGGTCAGGACGTGCTCGTAGTGCTCTACGCCGGCAAAGGGCTCATAGAAGTGGTGCAGCAACTGGCGCCACTGCGGGTAGTCCTGCGAACCGCGAGAGCCCACGGTGTGGTCCTCCAGGCTGTCCCATTCCGCGAGCAGCAAGTAGGTGCTCGGGCGCTCCAGGCACCGCGGCAATGTCAGGCTCCTGAAGCCGGGCATGCGCGCAATGATCCTCGTGGCTCGCCGGAAGGCGGCCCCGCGCCACGTCAACACTCCCGTCTCGCAGAGGGATCGGCCTATGGCGGCAGAAGCCCCCGGCTGGTCGTTACTCCCTGCGACAACCCGCACGGTCAGGCGCGAGCGTCGAGTTCGGAGATGAGCCGCTTGGGTGCCACCATTCTGTACGACGCGTCGACCAGCTCGGCGATCTCGATCCAGTCGACGTCAGTGACGTCGAGATTGATCGCGCGGGCACCGTAGGGGCCGTAGTAGGCAGGCACGAAGAACCGCGGGTCTTCGTCGAGGATGGGCAGGTCGAGGGGCTCGGGCGTGAAGATCAGCGCGCTCGGCACCTGTCGGTGGTTCCCAGGGCTGAGCTTCTCCGAGCCACCGAACGCAGCGAAGATCTTGCCCGCTCGGAACGTCGGGCGGCCGTGGGAGACCTTCTCCACCGCTCCCGGGAAGGTCAACGCGATGGTCCGCAGCTCGGCAAGGCCCGGGTCGTCATCACCGAACATGACTGGGTGCTCCATGATCCGAGCCAACCACTTGAGGCGCATGGCGCGCCATTGAACGGCCACTACCGGCTCACGAGCGAGCGAGGCCCCGTGTCGCTCGATCTCGAATGACCATCCCGCACCGGGTCGCTCCGCGAGCCCATCGCATTGCGGGACGAGAGCACCTGGGTCGGGTTCGGTGTTTCACGCAGCCGACTCTGACCCCGGTCACAGGAATGGCACAGGCCTCGGCGATCAGATGGTCACATCCCCAATCGAGCCACGAGTGATGCTCGGGCATCCCAAGGAGCGATCATGAAGCGCAACAAGTTCATCCCTAGCGTCGTCAGCACGGTGCTTGTCGCGGGACTCCTGGCGGGATGCTCGTCCGCCGCCGAGACCCCCAGCACGGCCAGCGAGGTCACCAGCGCGAGCAGCAGCGCCTCGACTGCCGAACTCACCACCGGAGCGGTGGCCAGCGAAGTGCTGGCCGCGAATGCGAACGCGACCACCGTCAACGACGACGAGTGGACGATGGACGGTGCTGTGATGATCACGCTCGAGGGCTCGACCGCCTCGGCGGATGGCGACGGCGTCGAGGTGGATGGCACCACCGTCACGATCACGCAAGCAGGCACCTACGTTCTGTCCGGGCAGCTCGACGGGCAGGTCGTCGTCGACACAGCAGACGAAGACCCCGTGGCCATCGTGCTCGATGCGGTGCAGATTTCCAGCTCGACCAGCGCCGCGCTGGCAGTTCTCAGCGCTGAGGACGTCGCTGTATCGCTCAGTGGCGACAACGCCCTCTCGTCCACCGGAGACGACGACGGGGCCAACGCCGCGCTGTTCAGCGACGCCGATCTCACCATCACCGGCGACGGATCGCTGACCGTGTCCAGCTCCGAGAACGACGGCATCACCAGCCACGACGACCTCGTGGTGCTCTCGGGTGACATCACTGTCACGGCAGGCGACGACGGCCTGCGCGGCAAAGACTCCCTGACCATCCGCGGCGGCACCGTCACTGTGGAGGCCGGCGGCGACGCCCTGAAGTCCGACGACGACGAGGACGAGACTCGCGGCTATGTCCACATCGCTGGCGGCGTGATCGACCTGGTCGCAGGAGACGACGGGGTGCAGGCGCAGACCGACCTCGTCGTCACCGGCGGCGAGACCACGATCAACGCCACCGACGACGGACTGAAGGCAGAGGTCCACCTGGTCATCGCCGGCGGGGCGACCGTCGTCGAGAACTCCTACGAGGGCCTCGAGGCGTACTACGTGACGGTGGAGGGCGGCACCCTCGAGGTCACCGCGAGCGACGACGGCATCAACGCCACCAGCGGGACCAGCACCACCACCGACATCGGCGGCATCGTCGAGGCAGACGACGGTGCCATGGTGACCATCGCCGGCGGCGAGAGCACCATCGACGCCGAGGGCGACGGAATCGACTCGAACGGCTCGATCCTGGTCACCGGCGGCGCCACCACGGTCCTCGGTTCGCCCGACGACCGTGAGGGGGCACTGGACACCAACGGCTCGCTGGTCGTGGACAGCGGCACGATCCTCGCCATCGGCACCGCCGCGATGGCGGTCTCGCCCGATGCGGAGTCCGGGCAGGGCTGGTTGAGCGCATCGCTCGAGCAGACCTACGGTGCGGGCGAGACTGTGCAGGTGCTCGACGACAGCGGTTCAGTGATCGCCGAAACCACCTCGGTCAAGTCGTTCCAGTCGGTTGTTCTCTCGGCAGCCGAGGTCGTCGACGGTGCCACATACACGGTCACGGTCGGAGGCCAGCCGGCCGCAACCGTCACCGCGGGCGTCGCGGCCGCGGGCGGCATGGGCGGGGGGCATGCTCGCCCGTGACGCTCGCACCGCCGGAAGCCGAGGTCCGCACGGTTCGCCAGCTGACAACTGGCACCCGTCGAAGGCAAACCGTGCACGGACGGCTTCGGGAAGACCAGGCTTGCCATCGAGGTCGCCGAGCGAATAGGCCCCGCTTTCGCGGCAGAATGGGGCACCTCCGGACCGGCGCGGATCACGTGCATAACAAGCAGATCCGGGCGAACGTAGCCGCCCTCATCGCGGCAGATCCGGGCGAGCGTAGCCGCCCTCAACGCGGCAGATGAGTGCGCCTAGGTAAGCGCCACTTGGACGTCGGCGGTCACCCAGAGCCGACCCGGACCAGCCTGCGTCACCGCTTGGAACAGGATCGTGTCGGGTGTCGTCGTCACTGTGTGCGCAGACCGATATTCGTACCTGAGGTGCTCTTCCCAGATCCTGCTGAGTTCGTTCCCAACCGCCGGAGCGTCGCGGAGACTCCCAACCGCCCGAGCGGAGATGAGCCACTCTGCGCCCTCGGACCGTCGCACTGCCATGCCGTGCCACAGGCCGCGATCCTCGTCTACGGCGAAGGATGGGTCACCGAAGTAGGCGCAGCAGTCCATCTCCATGCCGAGCAGGTTGTCTCCTTCGCTGGCCGGACCAGACGCGCAGATCTCGGCTCGGATTCGCTCAAACTCGTCCACATCGACCACGGGCACATCCTCGCGCACGACACGACCGCACATCGGCTACTAGGAGACTGGCTGTTCGCGCGCCGGCGTTGCATGCGGCCGCGGGCACGACGGTCGAGGCCGCGCTAGGCGTACTCGGCCGGCGGGTTGTTGAAGTCGCCACCGGGAAACGGTCCGGCTACCTCTTCGATCTCGAGTCCGGCGAGGCCCGCCTCGACGATCGCGTCCCGCACGCCCTCATTGATTGCCACTCGTCCGGTCCGACGGTTCATGAGGAAGCTGTGGACCGGCCCCGGCCTGTCGAGCTCCTCGAGCACAGCCAGATAGCCAGGGACAGGTGACCCGTCCCGGAGGCGTACGTCTGCTTGCCAGGTCTGCAACTGCGCACCGCTCGCCTCCATGACCGCGCAGAGATGTTCGCTGTAGACCTTGAGCCCAGAGCCGTACTGCCACAACGCGTCGACCAGCCGCTTGCCGTAGTGGCCTCGAAGAGGCATGAAGCACCACTCGACGCCCGAGACACCGGGTGGACCGACCTGATCGAGGACCTCCTGAACCTGCCTGCCCGACGCATCGTGCCACTCACCCAGCTCAGGCCTCGTCGGACCGTCGGGCGCTACCCACAGGTCCCGCGTTGCAGCCTTCGGCCCCATTGAGTACCACTTCACGGCGCCACCGTAGGCGTGACCCCCCAAGTGGTTCCATTCGAGGACGCAACCAGACAAGCGCCTGCTGCAATGCTCATGTACGCATCTCGGCAGATCCGGTAGTTCCGAATGCGGAACTCCAACCGGCGACGTGTCGCCGGCGTGCGACGCAAAGCCCGCTGCTCACCACCGGCTTGACGAGACGGTGGAGCTCCGCTTCGGCGGTAAGGAACACGCCCCCAAAGAGCTACCACGCAAGCTGCCGCCTCACCCCCTGCCGACCGCAGAACTGCTGTCTGCTCACCGGCCATAGGCACCGGGTTACGAGGAGTGACGAGTACGGAATCTGCACCCGCTGAAAGGCCGCGAAGGCCTTCAAGATCGAGCGGCACGCATGCTACGAAGGTCCGTAGATCGGTCCGCCCCTTGGGGCGGGCCGAGCGTCATTTCAAGGCTAGGTGACGAGTACTGACGGGCGGTGACGAGGCTGATGCACGGTGGATTGAAGTTCTACCGCGGATCTGCGGCTGCCGCGCGTTCCTATGTCGAGGCCGACCACTCGCGTGCCGACGACTATTACCTGGCCGAGGGCACCGGGGTGGCCGCGCACTACATCGCCTGGCCCGGCGCGGTGCAGCACGTGGGTGATCTCGACGGCCCAGCATACGAGCGTTGGGTCGCTGGCTACGACGTGCCGACCGGCGCGGCCAAGGGACGGCTGCGCGACGACGCCCGTGCGTCTGCGGTTCGTCGAGGTCGTCGTCAACGGGCCGAAGTCCTGGTCGCTCGCCGCTGCACTGCACCCCGACATCGCGGCGGCGTACGACGCGGCGATGGATCGGGCCGCTGGTGAGGTGATCGGTTGGGTGGGCGAGCACGCCACCACCCGGGTCGGGCCACGTGGCCGGCAGGTGCAGGTCCCTGCCGAGATCCTCGAGGCCGCTGTCGTGCGGCACTACACCTCGCGGGCCGGGGACCCGCACCGTCACCTTCACGTGCAGATCAACGCACGCGTCTTCGCGCGCGGGGCGTGGCGTGGTCTGCACTCGGTCGGTGTCGTGGACAGCATCGAGGCGCTCAACGGGATCGGGCACGCGGCCGTGATGTGCGACCCCGAGTTCCGGGCGGCCCTTGCTGCGTGTGGGTACACGCTCGACGACGACGGCGAGATCGAGCAGCTCGGGCCGTACGAAAGAGGGTTCAGCCAGCGCGCCGCACAGATCGGCCGCAACGTCGACCGGTACGAAGCCGGATGGCGGGCCGAGCACCCCGATCAGGAGCCCGGGCCGCGGCTGCGCCAGGCCTGGGACCGACGCGCCTGGGCGGACGCACGACCCGACAAGGTCGTGCCCCGCAGCGGTGCCGACCTCGTCGGCGCGTGGAACAACGAGCTGCGCGACCTCGGCTTCACGCCACCGACAACTCGCGCGACAGAGCCGGGTCTCCAGATCGGTCGGATCAACCGCGAGGTCGCCGCCGACCTCGTGCTCACCCGGCTCGGCGCCAAGCGATCGGCGTGGAACGCAGCCGACATCCGTGGCGAGGTCGAACGACTGATCGCCTCAGTCGGGGTCGTCGCCGAGAAACGTGTCCGACACGAGCTCGTCGAAGACATCGCCGAGCGTGCCCTGACACGGTGCGTGGCGCTGCTCGACCGGGGTGACGTCCCCGAACACGTCCGCAGCCTGACGTCCGAACGTGTGCTCGCCGTCGAAGCCGACCTGGTCGACACCATGATCGCGCGTGCCTCGCAACGGGTGACCAACCCGGCCTGGCTCCGCGGCATCGCGCACCTCGACCCAGCGCAGCGACGCGTCGTGGCGGCGCTGGCCGGCGACGCCGGTCTGCTGGTGATTGAGGGCGCCGCCGGCACAGGTAAGACCACGACGCTGGCCGCCGCGCGCGACGTACTCGACGCCGCCGACCGTCGACTTGTGGTCGTCACGCCCACCCTCAAGGCCGCCCAGGCAGCAAAGGAGCAGGTCGGCGCCGACGCGTTCTCCGCCGCCTGGCTCGTCCACCAACACGGCTACCGCTGGGACGAAGACGGCCACTGGTCACACACCGAGCCTGCACCCGACGCCCGCCCCGATGCACGTGCCCGCTTGCTGCCCGGCGACGTCCTCCTCGTCGACGAGGCCGGCATGCTCGACCAGGACACCGCCCGCGCCCTGTTCGCCATCGCCGACCGCGCACACGCCAGGGTCGCGCTCCTCGGCGACCGCCACCAGCTCCCAGCGGTTGGACGTGGCGGGGTCCTGGACCTCGCCGCACGCTGGGTGCCACCAGCAGCGCACCACGAGCTCGAGTCGGTCCACCGGTTCGCCGATCCCGCGTACGGCGACCTCAGCCTCCTCATGCGCGCTGGTGAGCGGCCTGGTGAGGTCTTCGACGCCCTGCTCGAGCGCGACCAGATCGTCCTCCATGCCAGCGAGGTCGAACGCACCGCGGCCCTCGCGGCCATCGGCGCCGCCCCTGCTGACGGTGCTGATGGTGGTGAGCAGCTGATCATCGCCGACACCCGCGACCAGGTGATTGCGCTCAACGCAGCCATCCGCGACCAACGCCACGCCGCCGGCGCACCTCCCGGAAAGCGGCCTAGTGAGCAGCCTGGGCGGGCTGGTGAGCGTTCTGGTGAGTGGGTCACGCGTCGTGGTGAGCGGATCGGTCTCGGCGACCGGGTCGCCACCCGACGCAACGACCGCAACCTGGGCGTCGCCAACCGCGACACCTGGACTGTGACCGGGATCGGCGCCGACGGCACCCTGCACGTGGTCGGCCGCCCCGGCCACCGCGAGCTGCCCGCCGCGTACATCCGCACGCACGTCGAACTTGCCTTCACCACCACCGCCTACGGAGCCCAAGGCGAGACCGTCGACACGGCCGACTTTGCACTCGGCGAGACCACCGGCGCCGCCTCGGCGTACGTCGCCATGACCCGCGGCCGCCACCGCAACACGGCCCACCTCGTCGGCGACACGGTCGACGACGCCCGCAGCCAATGGGTCGCCGTGTTCAGCCGCGACCGGGCCGACCTCGGACCCAGGCACGCCGCCCAGAGAGCCGCGGACGACATCGACCGATACGGACCTCGTGCGCCTAGAGGAACGGCCGCCATGCAGGCTGCAGCGCTGCGGGAGGGTGCTCGGCGTCGGCCACCCCAGCCGATCCCGGCCTCGTCGCCGACTCCAGGCGGCATCGGTCGCTGACCAGATCTCCTCTCTCCACGTGACCGCTCCGGGGACCCAGGACGACCTAGGTGACCAAGGAGAAGCCGATCTCGACAGGAACGGCCAGCAGGCGTCCGATCCGCACAGCTCGACGTTGCTTCTCCGGGCAAGGCAGCCGAATGAGTCGGCGGCCACGACGAAAGGCAACGTGATGGTGCCACCTATCAACATCCCGGACGACTGGGACGACAACGGCCTGATCCTGTTCGAGGAGTTCTGCGAGCTCATCCGCACACCGCAGCGCACCGTGCGTGACTGGCGCCAACGCGGAGTTGGCCCCAGGTGGACCCGTTTTCAGGGTGTCGGCCGGCTCTACATCACTGTCGCCGAGGCCCGTCGCTTCCTCGCCTCGAGCAGAGCCACGCGGGCGGAGGTGCGTTCCGATGGCTGAGCGACGGACCATCCCGGTCTATCTGAGCCTCGAGGAGGCGGCCGAGGCCATGTCGGTCTCGGTCAAAACGATCCGGCGTTGGATCGCCGCCGGGACCCTCCCGGCGTACCGCTGCGGCAAACGCTCCATCCGGATCAAGCTCGAGGACCTCGAGGCCGCACCACGCCAGATTCCCTCAGCGAGGTGGTGACAGTAAGGAATCAAGGCTGCTGCGCCGGGATACCGGCGGCAAGGACGATCAGAAGTCGGGTAGGACGGTCCGCTACCGGATCGCCGACGGCGATTGTGCCCGCCTCTCACTTCGCTGGCCGCCCGCATCAGCATCAAGGGCGAGGACCAAGAAGCCGCCGTCGGTCTCGTGCCCGCCGATGGCACCTGGAAGGACGGTCGATGAACACCTGCTCGCTGTCGGCCACGCTCTACCATGAGCGGAGCGCGACCAAGCAGGCGAGAGAGGTGAGGACCGTGACCGACCGTACGGGTCGAGTGCTGTTCAAGGACACCGTTCCCTACGACACTCCCACCTCTTTGGACGCCCTACGCGGCCCCGCCACCGGCGTCCTCGACCTACCGATCACCGTCTATTGGGGACCGCGCCAGCGGTTCGACCTGCAGGACCCGGCCGACGTCGAGACGGCCTATCAAGCGATCGTTCGAGACGGCACCACCGTGCACCAGGAGGCGCTACTCAACGAGGAGCTGCTGCGCAGCCTCTGGCCGGAGTTGATGCTCCCCGAGCGATGCCGGCGCACGTGGGAAGACCGTTTCCCCGACCTCGTCGCCTAAAGGTCAGTCATGGCTGACCACAACAATGACAACGCGACGGACGTTGCGTTCCAGCGGTTCGTCACCACGCTGCTCCTCAATCACATCGGCTCGGCAGGTTTCGCCCTCGCCGGGTCCGGGGCGATCCGCGAACACGGCATCACCGACCGACTCACCCGCGACGTCGACCTGTTCACGACTGCCGCGACCAGCCCAGCGGCATTTGCCGGTGCCGTTGCCGCGGCCGAGGACGCCCTGACCGGTCATGGCTACCGAGTCGTCCGGACGCGCATCACCCCCGAGTTCGCCCGGCTCCTGATCGAGACCACCGACAACGAGGACAGGATGGTCGAGGTCGACCTCGGCATCGACTGGCGCAGCGAGCCCCCAACACAGCTTGCGGTAGGGCCCGTCCTCGCGCTGCGCGACGCCGTAGGTAGCAAGGTCGCCGCCGTCTACTCCCGAGGAGAGGCCCGGGACTTTCTCGACCTCGACGCGATACGCGGGTCCGGGCGATTCACCGATCCCGAACTACTCGCGCTGGCTAAGGCGCACGACCCCGGTTTCGACCTGGGCCACTTCATCGCACAACTCCAATGGGTCAACCGGATCAGGCCCGGCCGCACCAGCCGCTACGGCATCGATGGCGAACACCTCGACGCGATCAAGACCCGGATCACCGCCTGGGCCGACGAACTGGCAGCGCCCGAACCGCCACAGCCGACTGCGCTCATGCCCCCCGAGCACAGACCAGCGACACCAGCGGACCAGCCCTACCCCGGCCGTCAGCACCACAACGGCGGCCCCTCCATCGGGTTCTGATCGAGGAGTCGAGTTCGGCGAGAGACCTGCCCTCACGCAGGACCATCGGGCTCAGAGATGTCCTCGCGCGCTCGACGTAGTTGCACGTATGTTGCACGGCGACATGGAAAGAGGCCCGAAAAGGGCCTCTGACCTGCAGGTTTACTTGTGGGCGATACTGGGTTTGAACCAGTGACCTCTTCCGTGTCAAGGAAGCGCGCTACCGCTGCGCCAATCGCCCGTGTTGAATTGTTGAACTCGTGCGAGGTGGGTACGGGATTTGAACCCGTGTAGACGGATTTGCAGTCCGTTGCCTCGCCTCTCGGCCAACCCACCGTGGAGGCCCGAACACTACGGGGGAGACCTTCCGAGCGGACAACGAGACTCGAACTCGCGACCTCAACCTTGGCAAGGTTGCGCTCTACCAACTGAGCTATGTCCGCCTGCATTTCTCCACCGGCGAACCGGCTTCAAGTGCGAGCAGAACACTAGCCGATGCCCTCCGGGGCACCAAAATCGCCCCCTGCGCCGCGTGTTCCGACCCGGTCGGCACGCGGGGGAGCGGCCCCTAGAGTGACCACATGCGCGCATGGCTCAACGGTGACCTGATGGCGGATCCGACCCGAGGGGCCGTGGCGGTCACCGACCACGGGTTCACCGTGGGCGACGGGGTCTTCGAGGCCGTGAAGACCGTGGGTGGACGGCCCTTCGCGCTGACCCGCCACCTGGCCCGGCTGGAGCGCTCGGCGTCGGGTCTCGGGCTGCCCGCTCCTGACCTGGACGCCGTACGACGCGGGGTGGAGGCGGTCCTCGAGGACGACGCCCTCGGACGCCTGCGGATCACCTACTCCGCAGGCCCGCACCCCATGGGGTCGGGCCGCGGCGGCGGGCCGCCGACCCTGGTCGTCGCCTACAGCGCCATCGAGGTCGCCCCGACGTCCACGTCGGTGGTCACGGTGCCGTGGACCCGCAACGAGCACGGTGCCACCGCCGGCCTCAAGACCACGTCGTACGCAGAGAACGTGATCGCGCTCGCGCACGCCGTCGAGCACGGCGGCAGCGAGGCGGTGTTCGCCAACACGGCCGGTCACCTGTGCGAGGGCACCGGGACCAATGTCTTCTACGTCCTGGACGGGGAGCTCCGCACCCCGAGCCTGGCCGCCGGATGCCTCGCAGGCGTGACCCGCGCGCTCGTCATCGCGTGGTGCGGCGCCCGTGAGGTGGACGAGCCGCTCGCACACATCCGCGCACAGGCCAGCGAGGCGTTCCTGGCCTCCACCACCCGGGACGTGCAGGCCATCGCACGGTGGGACGACCGTGACCTGCCCGTCCCCGGGCCGGTGACCAAGGCCTGTGCCGAGACGTGGCGCACCCGCGAGGCTGAGACGATGGAGCCGTGACGACTCCCGACCCCACCCTCGACCCGGCCATCGCCGCGCGACTGCGCCACACCGCTGAGGGGCTCATCCCGGTGGTCGTGCAGCAGCAGGTCTCGGGTGAGGTGCTGATGCTGGCGTGGGTCGACGACGAGGCGCTGGCGCGCACGATCGACACGGGTCGGGCGACCTACTGGTCCCGCTCGCGGCGCGAGTACTGGGTCAAGGGCGACACCTCGGGCCACCTCCAGTGGATCAAGGAGATCCGCCTCGACTGCGACGGCGACACCCTCCTCTTCGTGGTCGACCAGGTCGGCGCCGCCTGCCACACCGGTGACCACACCTGCTTCGACGCCGACCTCGTGCACCGCGTCGATGGCTGACCCGCAGCCCGCTCGACGGACCTTCGGCCCGGTGGTGCTGCTCGGCCTCGGCAGCGCCGCGCTGGCGGCGGTGTCGGCGTCCAACCCCTGGCTGGGCGGCGGCACGGCGTCGAGTGCCACCAGCGCGATGACGATGTCCTTCGAGCCGGGCAAGTCGCCTCTCGCCTCCGCCCTCGGGCTCGTCCTGCTGGCCACCTGGGGGGTCCTCCTCGTCACGCGAGGCATCTTCCGCCGGGTGGTGACCTGGCTCGGCGCCGCGGCAGCAGTCGGCTTCGCCGTCACGACCGCGGTCGCGCCATGGCAGCTGCGGAGCGCGGTGGAGGAGTCGATCCGCGCCGCGACGGGGACGGTCCCGCGCGACCTGGGCGTGACGGCGTGGTGGTGGGCGGCTGTGGTCGCGGCGATGCTGGCGTGCGCGACGTCGTTGGCCGGTGTCAGGTGGGTGCGCCACTGGCCCGAGATGGGCACCAAGTACGACGCGCCGACGGGAGGCCGCCTGCCGTCGGAGTCCGCGGCTGCCGCGGTCCCGACCGAGAACATCGACATCTGGAAGGCCCTCGACGAGGGCCGGGACCCGACCGCCTAGACTCGGCGCGCACTCTCTGAAGTCGACGAAGGAGCTCTCCCATGGCTGCAGGCCACGGCAACACCCCCGCTGCTTGGACCGCGGTGTCGGTCGCGATGCTCGGCTTCGTCGTGGGCAGCATCGCCCTGCTCCAGGTGCCGACCCAGATGACCCTGCTGTGGATCGGCATCGCGATCGCGGTGCTCGCCTTCCCGCTGTTCCTCGTCCTGTCCAAGCTCGGCCTCAACACCTCCGAGCACTGACGCCGGACCGCCCCGGGCCGGCTGGGTCCCGGGTGAGAGGCTGAGCGCATGCCTGTGACCGGTTCCGTGCTCGACGACATCGTGGCCGGCGTGCGCGACGACCTCGCCCGCCGCGAGGCCGACCTGCCGCTGTCCGAGCTGCTCGCGCACCTCGCCGACGCGCCGGCGCCGCGCGACCCGATGCCCCACTTCCGCGCGCGCGGGTCGAGCGTCATCGCCGAGGTCAAGCGCCGCAGCCCCAGCAAGGGTGACCTGGCCGACATCGCCGACCCGGCCGCGCTCGCCGCGTCGTACGCCCGCGGTGGTGCCGCCGCGATCTCGGTGCTGACCGAGGAGCGACGCTTCGGCGGCAGCCTGGCCGACCTGCGGGCCGTGCGGGCCGCGGTCGACACCCCGATCCTGCGCAAGGACTTCATCGTCGAGACCTACCAGCTCGTCGAGGCGCGCGCCGCCGGCGCCGACCTGGCGCTGCTGATCGTCGCCGCCCTCGACGACGACACCCTGCGCCGCCTCCACGACGAGGCCGGCGAGCTCGGCCTCACCGTGCTGGTCGAGGTCCACGACGAGGCCGAGACCGAGCGGGCCGTGGCCCTCGACGCCGAACTGATCGGCGTCAACAGCCGCAACCTCAAGACTCTCGAGGTCGACCCCGACGTCTTCGGGCGCCTCGCCCCCCAGATCCACGCTGACGTGGTCAAGGTCGCCGAGAGCGGCATCACCGGCATCGACGATGTCCGTCGCTTCGTCGCCGAGGGTGCCGGCGTGGTGCTGGTCGGCGAGGCACTGGTCAGGAACGGCGACCCCGAGGCCGCCGTACGAGCTATGACAGGAGTGACTGCCCCGTGAGCCAGCAGACGAGCCAGCGCACGAAGTTCGACGCCGACGAGCTCGGTTACTTCGGCGAGACGTGGGGTGGGCGGTTCATGCCCGAGGCCCTCGTCTCGGCGCTCGACGAGCTCACCGTGGCCTGGCGCGACGCGATGGCCGACAGTGCCTTCGTCGCCGACTTCGAGCGGGTGCTGCGCGAGTACGCCGGCACGCCCAGCCGGCTCTACCACGCCGAGCGGCTCTCGGCGACGGTCGGCGCCCGCGTGCTGCTCAAGCGCGAGGACCTCAACCACACCGGCGCCCACAAGATCCGCAACGTGCTGGGCCAGGCCCTGCTCACCAAGCGGATGGGCAAGACGCGGGTCATCGCCGAGACCGGGGCCGGCCAGCACGGGGTGGCCAGCGCCACCGCCGCCGCGTGGTTCGACCTCGACTGCACCGTCTACATGGGCGCGGTCGACACCCGCCGCCAGGCGCTCAACGTGGCACGCATGCAGCTGCTGGGCGCACGGGTGATCCCGGTCGAGTCGGGCAGTGCGACGCTGAAGGACGCGATCAACGAGGCCCTGCGCGACTGGGTGGCCAGCGTCGACCACACCGCCTACCTGTTCGGCACCGCGGCCGGCCCGCACCCGTTCCCGAGCATGGTCCGCGACTTCTGCCGCGGCATCGGCGACGAGGCGCGCGAGCAGTGCCTCGAGCAGTACGGAGTCCTGCCGGACGCGGTCGCTGCCTGCGTCGGCGGCGGCTCCAACGCGATCGGCCTGTTCACGGCGTTCCTCGAGGACGAAGGCGTCGAGATCCACGGCTTCGAGCCCGGCGGCGACGGCGTGGAGACCGGTCGCCACGCGGCCACCATCCACGCCGGCGAGGCAGGAGTCCTCCACGGGGCCCGCACCTACGTCCTGCAGGACGAGGACGGCCAGACGGTCGAGTCCCACTCCATCTCCGCAGGCCTCGACTACCCCGGCGTCGGTCCGCAGCACTCGTGGCTCGCCGCCGCCGGGCGGGCGTCGTACACGCCGGTCACGGACGCCCAGGCCATGGAGGCCATGGCCATGCTCAGCCGCACCGAGGGGATCATCCCGGCGATCGAGTCCGCGCACGCGGTCTACGGTGCGCTCGACGTGGCACGCCGCCTGGGGCAGGAGAAGGGCCCCGACGCGACGATCATCATCAACCTGAGCGGTCGCGGCGACAAGGACATGGGCACCGCGATCGAGTGGTTCGGCCTGGGCGACGCCGAGGTCGAGGCCGAGGCGGTCATCGCCACGGCTCCGGGCGAGGAAGCCTGATGCCTTCGACGAGCGCCGCCTTCGCGACGGCACGGGCCGAGGGCAGGTCCGCGCTGATCGGCTACCTCCCCGCGGGGTTCCCCAGCGTGGAGGGGTCCATCAGGGCCCTGCGGGTGATGGTCGAGGCCGGCTGCGACGCCATCGAGATCGGCCTGCCCTACAGCGACCCGGTCATGGACGGGCCCACCATCCAGGCGGCCGCCCAGCAGGCGCTCGACGCCGGTGTTCGCACCCACGACGTGCTCCGGGTGGTCGAGGCGGTCGCGGAGACCGGTGTCCCGACGCTCGTCATGACCTACTGGAACCCGATCGAGCGCTATGGCGTCGAGCGCTGGGCCGCCGACCTCGCCGAGGCCGGGGGCGCCGGGATGATCACCCCCGACATCACCCCCGACTACGGGAGGGGATGGATCGCTGCTGCCGACGAGCGCGACCTCGACAAGGTGTTCCTCGTCGCGCCGAGCTCCACCGACGAGCGCGTCGCGATGACCGCCGCGGCCAGCCGCGGCTTCGTCTACGCCGCCGCCGTCATGGGCGTCACGGGAGCGCGAGACGCGACCTCCGACCTCGCCGGCCCCCTCGTCCGACGGGTGCGCGCCAGCGGCGACATCCCCGTCGCGGTCGGCATCGGCGTGAGCAGCGGTGACCAGGCAGCGGAGGTGGCGGCCTTCGCCGACGGCGTCATCGTCGGCTCGGCGTTCGTCCGGACGCTGCTCGACCACCCCGGCGACGAGGCAGCCGGCCTCGAGGCGCTGCGCGGTCTGACCGCGGACCTCGCCGAGGGCGTACGACGTGGCGCGGGCTAGGGCCCTCCTGGCGGCCCCACTGCTCCTGCTCCTCACCGCCTGCGGCGGCGGGGAGCCGCAGGAGCTGACCGGCACCCCGCTCGACCCGCCCTTCCAGGTGTCGTCGACGCCGCTGGTCGACACCGAGGGCGACGCCTACAGCCTCACCGAGGACACCGACAAGGACCTGACGCTGGTCTTCTTCGGCTACACCCACTGCCCCGACATCTGCGGACAGGTGATGGCGACGCTCGCCGGCACGCTCAGCCGGCTCGACGACGCCCAGAAGCAGCAGCTGGACGTGGTCTTCGTGACGACCGACCCGGCGCGTGACGACGAGGCTGCCGTCGCGGCCTACGTCGATGCCTTCGACCCCAGCATCGTCGGCCTCACCGGGGACCTCGACGACATCATCGAGGTCGGGCGGAGCATGGCGGTGGCGGTCGACCAGGGCACCCCGCTGCCCAGTGGGGGCTACGAGGTCACCCACGGCACCCGGGTGATGGCGATCGACGCCGCCGACGAGACGTCGCTCATGTGGGACCAGGACGTCTCGCAGGCCCAGCTGGCCCGCGACGTGACGATGTTGCTCGACGAAGGATGATGCTCCCCATGCTGTCTGTGCCCCACCTCCTCATGAGCCGAGACCCGCTGATGACCCTGATGTCCATCCCGAGCCCGGCCGACGGCGTGTGGCACATCGGCCCGCTGCCGATCCGCGCCTACGCGCTCTGCATCATCGCGGGCATCGTCTTCGCGATCTGGCTGGGGGAGCGGCGCTGGGTCGCCCGCGGTGGCACTGCGGGTGAGGTCAGCGACCTCGCCATCTGGGCGGTCCCGTTCGGGCTGGTCGGCGGCCGGCTCTACCACGTCATCACCGACTGGCACCTCTACTTCGGCGAGGGCAAGAACCCGGTGACGGCGTTGTACGTCTGGCGCGGTGGCCTCGGCATCTGGGGTGCCGTCGCGCTCGGGATCGTCGGCGTGTGGATCGGCGCGCGGATGAGCGGCATCAAGCTGTTGCCCATGCTCGACGCCCTGGCGCCCGGGGTGCTGGTCGCACAGGCGCTCGGCCGGTGGGGCAACTGGTTCAACCAGGAGCTCTACGGCCGCCCGACCGACCTGCCCTGGGGACTGGAGATCGACGTCGCCCACCGGCCCGCGCAGTACCTCGACGTGGCGACCTACCATCCGACGTTCCTCTACGAGTGCCTGTGGAACCTGGCCGCCGTCGCGCTGCTGGTCTGGCTGGACCGCCGCTACCGCCTCGGTCACGGCCGGGTGGCCGCCCTCTACGTGATGCTCTACACCGCGGGTCGCGGATGGATCGAGAACCTGCGCATCGACGACGTCCAGCTCGACGACGTCCTCGGACTGCGGCTCAACGTGTGGACCTCGATCGTGCTGTTCGTGGCGGCTGCGGCGTTCTTCGTCTGGTCCGCGCGCCGTCACCCCGGCCGCGAGGAGACCGTGCGCACCCGGGAGCCCGCGGCCCAGGACCAGCCCTCAGGCGATCCCACGGCCTGAAACACCTGTCACCGGGCGGGATCTCCCGGTGATAGATTCGCCTCGCTCGGGCCAACGTCGTCCCCAGCGGTAACGCCCACCCCTCTGCCTGACCGGGATCTGATCCCGAGCGCAGCGAGACGACGACGGGAGAACCAGTGTCTCTGCCGCACGCGTTCCCGCCGAACTTCCCTCCGCCGCAGGGTCTCTACGACCCGCGCCACGAGAAGGACGCCTGCGGGGTCGCCATGGTGGCGACCCTGACCGGTGAGGCCAGCCACGACATCGTGGCGAAGGCGCTCACCGCCCTGCGCAACCTCGACCACCGTGGTGCCGCCGGCGCCGAGGTCAACTCCGGCGACGGTGCCGGGATCCTGCTCCAGGTGCCCGACGCCTTTTTGCGCGAGGTCACCGAGTTCGAGCTGCCCCCCGCGAAGTCGTACGCCGTCGGCACCGCCTTCCTGCCCGGCGACGCCGACGCGATCGCGGCGACCCGCCGGCGGATCGAGGAGGTCGCCGACGAGGAGGGCCTCGCCGTCCTCGGGTGGCGCGAGGTCCCGATCGACGACTCGACGCTGGGGGCGACCGCCCGCAGCGTGATGCCGGCCTTCGCACAGCTGTTCGTGGCCGGCAAGGGCGCGCGGGTCAGTGGCATGGGCCTGGAGCGGATGGCGTTCTGCCTGCGCAAACGCGCCGAGGCCGAGACCGACGTCTACTTCCCGTCCCTGTCGTCGCGGACCCTCGCGTACAAGGGCATGCTCACCACCGACCAGCTCGACCGGGTCTTCCCCGACCTGACCGACGAGCGGATCGCCTCGGCGATGGCGGTCGTGCACTCCCGCTTCTCCACCAACACCTTCCCGAGCTGGCCGCTGGCCCACCCGTTCCGCTTCATCGCCCACAACGGCGAGATCAACACCGTCATGGGCAACCGCAACTGGATGCGCGCGCGTGAGGCCCTGCTCGAGAGCGACCTGATCCCCGGCGACCTCGAGCGGCTCTTCCCGATCTGCACCCCGGCGGCGTCGGACTCGGCGTCCTTCGACGAGGTCCTCGAGCTGCTCCACCTGGCTGGGCGCTCATTGCCGCACGCCGTGCTGATGATGATCCCCGAGGCCTGGGAGAACCACCGCGAGATGGACGCCCAGCGCCGGGCGTTCTACGAGTTCCACTCGACCCTGATGGAGCCGTGGGACGGGCCCGCCTGCGTGGTGTTCACCGACGGCACCCAGATCGGCGCGGTGCTGGACCGCAACGGACTGCGACCCTCGCGCTACTGGGTCACCGACGACGGTCTGGTGGTGCTCGCCTCGGAGGTCGGGGTGCTCGACCTGGACCCGGCCACCGTGGTGCGCAAGGGCCGGCTCCAGCCCGGCCGGATGTTCCTCGTCGACACCGAGGAGCACCGCATCATCGAGGACGAGGAGATCAAGGGTCAGCTCGCCGCCGAGCAGCCCTACGACGAGTGGCTGCACGCCGGTCTGATCCACCTCGATGACGTCGACGACCCCGAGCACATCGTGCACACGCACGCCTCGGTCACCCGCCGCCAGCAGATCTTCGGCTACACCGAGGAGGAGCTCCGGGTCCTGCTCAGCCCGATGGCCAACACCGGCGGCGAGGCGCTCGGATCGATGGGCACCGACACACCCATCGCGGCGCTCAGCGACAAGCCCCGCCTGCTGTTCGACTACTTCTCCCAGCTGTTCGCCCAGGTGACCAATCCTCCGCTCGACGCGATCCGCGAGGAGCTGGTGACCTCGCTGGCCGGGTCGATCGGTCCGGAGGCCAACCTGCTGGACCCCACGCCGGCGTCGTGCCGCCAGATCGTGCTGCCCTTCCCGGTCTTCTCCAACGACGAGCTGGCCAAGATCCGCCACATCAACCGCAACGGCGACATGCCCGGCTTCCAGGTCCACATCGTGCGCGGGCTGTACGACGTCGCCGGGGGCGGAAGGGCGCTGGCCGCGCGGCTCGACGAGCTGTGCGCCGAGGTGTCCGCCGCGATCGCCGAGGGCGCCCGGATCATCGTGCTCTCCGACCGCCACTCCACCGCCGACCTGGCGCCGATCCCGTCGCTGCTCCTCACCGGCGCGGTCCACCACCACCTCGTGCGCGAGAAGACCCGCACCCAGGTCGGTCTGCTGGTCGAGGCCGGTGACGTCCGCGAGGTGCACCACGTGGCGCTGCTGGTCGGCTACGGCGCGGCCGCGGTCAACCCCTACCTCGCCATGGAGTCGGTCGAGGACCTGGCTCGCGAGGCCTACTACGTCAAGGTCGACCCCGAGAAGGCCGTCGCCAACCTGATCAAGGCGCTCGGCAAGGGCGTGCTCAAGGTGATGTCCAAGATGGGCGTCTCCACGGTCGCGTCCTACACCGGGGCCAAGATCTTCGAGTCCGTCGGCCTGTCGCAGGACGTCATCGAGCGCTACTTCACCGGGACGACGTCCAAGCTCGGCGGCATCGAGCTGGCCACGATCGCCGAGGAGGTCGCCCGCCGGCACGCGGTGGCGTACCCCCGCGGTGGCATCGCGCCAGCACATCGGGAGCTGACCATCGGGGGCGAGTACCAGTGGCGTCGCGAGGGCGAGCCGCACCTGTTCGACCCCGAGACGGTCTTCCGGCTCCAGCACTCGACGCGCACCGGCAGCTATGACGTCTTCAAGCAGTACACCGACCGGGTGAACGAGCAGTCGCAGCGCCTGATGACCCTGCGTGGGCTGTTCACCTTCAAGGACGGCGTGCGGGCGCCCATCGACATCGACGAGGTCGAGCCGGTCGCCGACATCGTCAAGCGCTTCTCCACCGGCGCGATGTCCTATGGCTCCATCAGCCAGGAGGCGCACGAGACCCTCGCGATCGCCATGAACCGGCTGGGCGGCAAGTCCAACACCGGTGAGGGCGGCGAGGACGCCGACCGGCTCTACGACCCCGAACGCCGTTCGTCGATCAAGCAGGTCGCGTCGGGCCGCTTCGGTGTCACGTCGGAGTACCTGACCAACGCCGACGACATCCAGATCAAGATGGCGCAGGGCGCCAAGCCGGGTGAGGGCGGCCAGCTGCCCGGTCACAAGGTCTACCCGTGGATCGCCAAGACCCGCTACTCGACGCCCGGCGTCGGCCTGATCAGCCCCCCGCCGCATCACGACATCTACTCGATCGAGGACCTGGCGCAGCTGATCCACGACCTCAAGAACGCCAACCCCTCGGCGCGGGTCCACGTGAAGCTCGTGTCCGAGGTCGGCATCGGCACCGTCGCGGCCGGGGTGTCGAAGGCCCATGCGGACGTCGTGCTCGTGTCCGGGCACGACGGCGGCACCGGCGCCTCGCCGCTGACCTCGCTCAAGCACGCGGGCGGACCCTGGGAGCTCGGCCTCGCCGAGACCCAGCAGACGCTGCTGCTCAACGGTCTGCGCGACCGGATCGTGGTGCAGGCCGACGGCCAGCTCAAGACCGGGCGCGACGTCATCGTCGCGGCGCTGCTCGGCGCCGAGGAGTTCGGCTTCGCCACCGCGCCCCTCGTCGTCAGCGGCTGCATCATGATGCGGGTGTGCCACCTCGACACCTGTCCGGTGGGCGTGGCGACGCAGAACCCGGTGCTGCGTGAGCGGTTCAACGGCCAGGCCGACCATGTCGTCAACTTCTTCGAGTTCATCGCCCAGGAGGTGCGCGAGCTGCTGGCGCAGCTGGGCTTCCGCAGCATCGCCGAGGCGGTCGGTCAGGTCGGCACCCTCGACATCGCGGAGGCGATCGACCACTGGAAGGCGTCCGGGCTCGACCTGTCGCCGATCCTCCACCAGGCGTCGCGGCACGGTGAGTTCGGCCAGTTCGAGGACCAGGACCTGCGCAACACCAAGACGCAGGACCACGGTCTCGACAAGGC
>CAVSCW010000012.1:0-301552 GCA_963726515.1 uncultured Actinomycetota bacterium | reverse complement strand
TACTCCGACAGCGAGGCGCGTCACCTCACGTCAGGAACTTGCGCAGTTCCTCAATGTCATCAGCAACCCTTGAGCGCGCATCCCCTGTCAGGCGCTGGAACTGCATGTCGAGCACGAGCCGAACGGGCGCTCCATCCTCAAGTTCGAGTAGTGCCCGGAGCCGTTCCAAGGCTTCCGCTTCGGTGGACGAACCCCAGATAACATCGACGACCTCATGTCTCCGCTGCTGAGCCGCCACCATGAGTTCAAGCAGTGCCAACCGCATCTGGGCTGCCTCGCGCTGGTCGTCGTTCATGGAGACATCATGCCGCGCGAAGCCCGAAGCGGGGCCGAGGGCGAGTCCATGCAGCGCTCCGCATCTTGGGATCCGCGCGAATCGCGGCAGATCCGGGCGAGCGTAGCCGCCCTCAACGCGGCATATCCGGATACTCATCAATCCGCGATGTACCCCGCCTTAGGGTGAATCGGCTGCAGGAACGATCTGGCGTTGGCAACAATCGCCGGGTCATCCATCAGCGCGGCTCGCCCGGGCCTGGTCGCTGGGAGTGAAGGCGCTCGGAACGCCGCATGAGAATCCCGCTGTGGCACGCCCCGCGTGCCGATGGTTGAGCAGATGACCGCGCGGCATGCCGGTGTCGCGTGCCGGCTACAGATCGGGGATGCTGACAAACGCGCCTGACCCGTGATCCCCAGCCGTCGGCCCGGCACAGCCGCTCCACGGTGCATCGGGCGACCTCGCAGCTTGATCCACATCTGCTGCTCCCCGGCCGCGCGTTCAACTTGTTCGCTCCCTACGTCTGAGGATCAGCTCCGTGACCCGCGTGTCGCGCACCTGCTGGCGGGCTGGGCTTCCATGTCGACCCAGGACAGCTCGCACGAGCTTATGACTCAGTCAGCCTCCGCGAGGAACTGCTTCACGTCGTAGTTGGCGATTCGCTCTGCAAGCATCCAGGGGCTGACACCAGCCCGGTTGGGGTGATGCGGGTCAGCGCCCGCGCCCAACAACAGCGAGATCACCTCGCCGCGGCCCTGCGAGTTGAAGACTGCTAGCCCCAAGGGGGTGTTGCCAACTCCGTTTACCGCATCCACAACGGCCCCCGAAGCAAGCAGCCGCGCCACGATCGCGGGCTCGTATGCCTGAGCAGCAAAGTGGAGCGGGGTGAACCCCTGGGAATCAGGTTCGTTCGGATCGACGCCGCTGCCCAACAACTCCTCCACACGCTCGTGGTTCCCCTCAACCGCCGCGTAGTGCAGCTCGGTTCTCTTCAACGGATCGCTCATAACCTCGGCATCTCATACAGGTGGCTTAGATTGTTGGCAGGAAGCTCGATCTGGTAAAGATCCGGATCGTTGACGTACTCGATGAGCTGCTCGCGGGACCATCCCTCACTCGCCGCACGGTCCCTGATACGCCACCACTCCGAAGCCCGCTTGTGACCCAGGTGGTAGGGCCCCTCGATCACATTAAACGTGTTCGGGTCAAGTAGCCGACCCTGAGCATCGCGAGGAGCCCGCGCCAACACCTCGTCCCGGACGCTCTGCCGAATGTAGGGACGGGAGATCGACGAAGCCGCGGCTCTCGTCGGGTCCACGATGAACCGACCATCAGGCCCGATTGCTTGGCCCGCGCTGTTGCGCAGCACCGCACTGTTTGCGGCGGTGGCTTTCGACCCTAGTTGTATGTGTGCTCTAGTGACCGCTACCCGGGTGTTGGACAGTAGATGGCTGGCCAAGGGTCGGAGGGCGACGAGCGCCCGCTCCAGTGCAGCACCCGAGAGACCACCGACAATGACGTCCCTGGCGAGGAGCTGTGGGTTGAGTGCTGCGGCCCAGGGATCGTCTCCTGCGGTGTAGGCGGTCAGCCCGCGGTGCACGGCCCCGCCGCAGGCTGCACCTGCTGCCCCGGCCGCGAACGGGCCTGCAGGTGCAGCCGCGAGGCCGCAGGCGAACCCGACAGTGATCGAGGCGGTGGTGATGAACAGCTCGGAGTGCTCGCAGATCACACTTTCGAGGAACCCTTGGCAGTTGGTCTCGCCGGGGCGTAGGCCGGTGGGGTCGGACTGGTTGAGGGGGTCATTGTTCGCGTAGTGGTAGGTGTTCGCGATCGTGGTGGTGCCCCCGACGCCGTCGAGGAGGTCGGGGCTGAGGAATGTCCCGGTGACGGGGTCGTAGTCGCGGGCGCGCAGGTGGATTAGCGACCCAATGTGGACTTCGTCGAGGTATCCAAACCCGACGCCCAGGCTTCCCGATGACTCGTCTCCGTAGGGGCTGTAGGAGGCGGCGCGGACCTTGGTGCTGGTGGCGACCGCGGATCCGCGTGCGTCGTGGGTGATGCTGCCCGTGCATCCCGCCGGTGCATTTGACGAGAGGCAGTCGGTGCGCACAAGACCCTGGCCGTACAGAGCGGTGGTTTCGTTGGCTGCGCCCCGTTGCCCCGACCAGACCAGCGACGGGATTTGGTCGGCCTCGTCCCACACCATCTGGTTGATTTGGGTGGGCTGACCGGTCGACGCGATGTCGACTTGCGCGACTCGTCCGTCGGAGCGCACGCGACGCGTGATGTCGATGCTCGTCGCACCCGTGCCGGAGCCCGTGGTGTGCTCTTCGCTGGTCAGCGCGCCACGCGCGTCCCAGTTCCATGCCTTCGCGTATGCGGTGCCCCCGGCCGTCCACGACTCACCCGTGCGACGACCAGACGCGTCGTAGGTGTAGTCGTGTTCGACGCCGTCGACGATCCGCCCGGTGAGCTGTGAGGCTGTGTCGTAGGCGTAGGTGGTGTCGGCTGTCCCGGCACCCGAGCCGCCCGCGATGGTGTCGGTGAGGGAGGTGCGGCGGCCGAGGTCGTCGTAGGCGTAGGTCTGCTCGGCTCCGTTGCTGCGCTCCACGGTGAGGAGTTGGCCGGCGTCGTCGTAGCCGTAGTCGCTAGACACGGTGGCACTCGGGCTGCCAGTGACGTTCGTGACCGTGGCCTCGGTCGTGACGCGCCCCGCGAGGTCATGCGTGTAGGTGGTGTTGGTGGTGGTGCCGCCGCCAGCGGTGGGGGCATCCTCGTAGGTCGCGGGCAAGCCGGTGGCAGGGTCCAGGGTCCAGGTGCGGGTCCGTCCCGCGACTTCCCGCTGACGGGTCAGGAGCCCGTCGTTGTCGCGGGTGCTGGTAATGACCGGTGTCCATGTGAAGCCGTCGCGGCGCTGAATGCCGGCCCGTTCGCCGTCGGCGTTGTAGGTGTTGCGGTACAGCGTGCCGCCGGGATAGGTGATGTTGGTCCGGCGTCCGGCAAGGTCCCACGCCCAAGCCATGTCCTTGTCGCCGGGGTTGTCCTCGGCCGTGAGGTTGCCTGCGGCGTCGTAGGTCCAGCTGGTGGTGCCGGCCGCGTCGACCAACTTGGTGCGTTGGCCGTTGTTGTCGTAAGTGATGGTGGTTGTGGGGACAGCACCCGGGCCGGATGGCTGACCGGGGTAGGCGATCGAGGTCAGCTGGCTGAGTACGTCGTATCCGTAGGACTCGCTACGGCCGGCGGCGTCGACGCGTGTCGCGAGGCGACCGAGCGCGTCGTAGGTGTAGGTCGTGTCCCGTCCAAGCGGGTCGGTGACGGTCCTGAGCTGGTCGGACTTGTTGTACGCCCAGGTGGTGACGCCAGCGAGTGCATCGGTGCGGGTGGTGCGGTTTCCGCGGCTGTCGTATCCGAAGGTGGTTTCCGCCCCTAGGGGGTCGGTGACGGTGTTGACCTGACCGACTGGGTCATAGGTCCAGGTCGCTGCGCCGCCAGTAGCGTCGGTGCGGCTGAGCAGGTCGCCGCGTGCGTTGTAGCCATAAGTCGTGGTTCCCGTGCCCGGCACCGTTTCCGACAGGACCCGTCCAGCGGGGTCGTATTCGATGCTGCTTACACGGCCCTCAGGTGAGGTCTCAGAGGTCAGCCGGTCGTCAGCGTTGTAGGCGTAACTCGTCACGGCCCCTGACGGGGAGGTCTTGGTGAGCAGCCGGCCGGCGTCGTCGTAGTCGAAAGTCGTCGCGCGCCCGGTCGGGTCGGTCAGCTTCTCCAGTCGGCCACCCGGCGTGTACATGCGGTCGGTGATCCCGCCGCGGGCGTTGGTGCTCACCTTCAGGTGACCGAGACTGTCGTAGATGAACGTTCTCGACGAGCCACGGCGGTCCCGTGAGTAGGTCAGCATCCCGATTGCGTTGTACTCGAACGTGCTGCTGTTGCCCTTGCCGTCGGTCTGCGTGGTGACGCGTCCAAGCCGGTCGTACGACGTGACCGTGGCGTTGTCGTCCTCGTCGATCACCTCGGTGAGATTGCTGTCGGCGTCGTATCGGAACCGCGTGCGGACGCCGGTCGGGTCGACCACCGATGCCAGGCGCCCCATGGCGCCGTAGTTGTAGGTCGTGGTGGCTTTCTCGCCGTCCGCGTCGTTACCGACCGACTCCGAGGTCCTCCGGCCTGCACTGTCGAACACGCTCACACGGGCGTTGCCGTCCGGGCCGGTCTCGGTCTCTCGGCTGCCGCCGCCGGCTGTCAGAACCTCGGCATAGGTCCAGGTCTCACCGGTCTGGTCGGTGTACGAGGTCATTCTGCCGTCGCGGCGGTAGGTGAGCTCCTGTGTCGGCGCTCCGGCGGGCGCGGCGGCTGTCGACGTGGCGGGGAACGCGCATGTATCGGTGCGTGCTACACACCCACGATTCGGAGCTTGGAAGGGACCCAAGATCCTCGTGACCCGGCCAGCGGCATCGTGGTCGTACCACGTCTCGATCCCGGTCGGAGTCCGGCTGACCCGCAGCCGTCCGGCGCCGTCGTAGCCATAGAACGTCACTTGCGTCCCGGCCGCGGCAGTGTCGGAGTCCGACTCTTCCGCCAGCAAGAGCCGACGGGCGGTGTCCCACTGCATTCGTGTGACCACCCCGTCAGGGTCGGTCACCACGACCGGAAGGCCCTGAGACCACTCGTAGCGGGTGACCGCGATCGCGTAGGTGTCGACGCCCTCGGTGATGGACGTGGGACGCGCGGCCTGACCCGCGCACGGGTAGTCGGGATCGCCCATCGTGCCGTAGGTGAACCGCGCCATCGTCCCGGCGGCGTCGGTGATGGTGCGGACCCGGTAGTCGTCGCCCGCCGGGTCACAGTAGGTCACCTCCTCCACTGGGCCAGAAGCACCCGGAGTGGACGGTGACGGCAGGGTGGCGCTGGTAACTCGCTTCTCCGCGTCGTAGCCGTAGGAGCGCTGCGCACCGCCGCGGCTCGTTGACGACGTCAGCCGCTTGTCCTGCCACGACAGGCCCACGCTCTGGCCGTCGTCGTCGGTGACTCCGAGCAGAGTCCCGACCGCGTCGTGGACGTAGACGTAGGTCTCGGTTGATCCCGACCCCGTGTGGGTTACCGTCGTACGGCGGCGGTTGGTCGCGTCCGGGGCCGCGTAGGTGAACGTCGTGACGTCGCCATTGGCCTGGGTCTGCGAGGACACGCGTCCCCGCGCGTCGTAGGTGTTGTCCACTCGCACCCGCGGGTCGGCGCTCCCGCCGAGATGGGTCAGGATCCGCTTCACTCGACCGCCGACCCACTCATACCCCTCCGCGACCGGTGCCGGGTCGCCGGCATAGTGCGGAACCGACACGTCCTTGAGACGGCCCTGCGAGTCGTACGAATAAGCCACCCGCACGCCGCCCGGACCCTCCACCAGGTCGACGAGGCCGTCTGCACCTGTGTCCGTGAAGTCCAGCTCCGCACGGACCTCACCGTGGGTACGGAAGATCGCGGAGTTCGGAACATGAGTGGCCGCGTCCCGGTCGACCTCGACCATCTCCGCGCCCCCACCGCTGCTCGCCGCCACGAGCCGGCCATCGGCGTCGAACTCCACCGATCGTCCGCCTCGAAACTCGAGCCTGCGCCCCACGCTTGCGGGCCCAGTCTCGACCACGCTCGCCCGAAGGTCCGGCGGCGCCACCCAGTCTCCGTTCGTGTCCTTCACGATGTAGACCTGGCGCCCCGTGGGGTCCCGATAGATCAGTTTGTCCGTGCCGGCCTCGGTCAGCGACGAGTCCAGCCACGACGTCCAACCCTCACCGAACAGGCCGCGCTTCCCGGTCGCTGGGTCGACCAGCCGGCTGGGGTCCATCGAGTTGTAGGTCCGCGATAGCAGCGGGTCACCCAGAGAACCGACGTTCGGCACGTCGACGACCGTGTCGAAGAAGTTGCCGTTACCTGTGTTGACAGGATCCGCGGCCGCGCCGCCGTCCACTTGGACCCCGAGCGAGGCCAGGACCCATTCCTCCTCACAAGACGGCTCCCCACCCGGCGTGCCACCACTGACGGAAACTCCCATCGAGTACGACGTGCCCGCGCCAGCGAACGTGCGCTCAGCCCACGTACTGGCACCCACCGCGATCGACGCGCCCGTGTTGTTCGTCCACGAACCCATCACCCTCGATCCGACCGAGACCGGGGAGTAGGGACCCGGCCCAGACACGATCCCGACGTTCGCGAAGTTCCACGACGTCCAGTCCGAAGCGTTTGCTCCGACCCCGGTGAGCCTTACCCAGTACTTGTACTCGCCACGGCCGTTGGTCCAATAGTTGGTCGGCATGATCTGAATGTCCTGCGCGGTGAACGTCACCTTCGCCCCAGCCGGCACCCACGCCACCGAGTACGTCGTGTCCACGCCCCCACCCGAGACGGTCGACGGATCGTCCTCGCACCACAGCAGCGGCGCCTCCTCAGGATCGGTCGCGCCATCCGCGGCCCACACCGGCGCCGCCAGCGACGGTCCAGCCACCAACACAACGCATGCAAGCATGACCATGACGCGATCGCGAAGACCCACGACGTTCCCCCGTCGATACCGCCGCCCGAGTGGCTGGCGAGCAACACGTTCCCGGTCCCCCGAAGACCAAGTCAATGGTCACATCGGACTACTTGTCAGGTCTCGCCTGACGCGATAGTGGTATGCCTGACACGCCGCAGCCGCACAGCGGCGTGGCTGTCGAACCCTGTCGATCGCACGTGCTTCCTGAGCGTTACGACGGTCGAGGAGATTGCTCGCTCATCGGCAGATGAGCGCGCTGTCAGACATCATCGAGAAGTGACACGAATGCAACGGACACCGACAGAAGACCTGCTGATCGGCGGCCTGGACGATTGGGCCGACGCGAGTTGGGCCGCGCAGTCGGTTCGCCTGCTGGGTCACACTGATCAGGTTGCCCTTAGGGACCTAACGATCGAGATGATCGGGGAGGTACTTCGAGAAGGCTTCATGGTGGCTGGCGATGTGGTCGGCGGCGACCACATCGTCTGGCACGGCGACGTGCCGGACTGGATCGAGAGGATCAGCAGAGAGTGGCTCGACGAGTGGGGCGCTGAAGTCCCAACCCCAGGCTCTGTTGTGTGGCTGGAGAACACATCACGTGGCGACGAGGCCGCTCGCGCCGTCCTGGCACGTGAAGATACCGGCTGAGAACCACGAGTCAGAACGCACCCATCTCGGCAGATCCGGCAAGTCAGACGCACGCCGACAGGCGGCGAAAAGGCACACCTTCGACGGCCCTGTCGACGATCCGGCTACGGACCACCGGCACTGGGAAGTCAGTCAGCGCGGTGCACTTGGTTGTCGGTATGAGGACACCCCGCAATTGCCGACGTTAGTTCAGCAGCCTGAAGCGTTCCGTGACGCTTTGAGCCAGGTGAGCGCGGCCTCTCGCGCTGCCACGTGTTCAGGCGGGATCGTCCGCAAACGCGGTGCGATGAGGTCGGCGTCGACGAGATTTGCCTTGAGCAGCGCGATGACGAAGTTGCGGTCCTTCTCGCGTAGGGCAACCAGCTTTGCGGCACAAAGGTCCTCCTTGTCGAGACACCAGCCGGTGAAGCACGGCTCGCCGCCTGCCGCCGCGGTATTGGTGTTCTGCACCTTGACCAGTCGGTTGCGCCAGCCGTCGGGGAGGACTGCCGTTTCCAGATCGACGCCATCGATGCTGAAGCCGTGCAGTTCCTCGAACGGCGAGAGTTCGCCGGCGACACCTTCGATCAGGTCGGCCAGTCGCGCGGTCTCATCGTTGGTCTCGGCCATAGGCAGGATGTCGACCTCGATAGACATTGTTGCGGCCGCGGGCAGTTGTGACTCGTCGTACGTGCCGAGGATGGCCTGCGAGCCGACAACGATGACCTCGGACTGGTGGATGATCTGGCAGGCAGTGCGGATGGCGTGCTCCAGCTGGTCTCGTCGCATCAGCCGACCAGTCGCAGGACTTCGCGGCGCTGCTCGTCGGGGAGCAGCCCGGACATAGGAGAGACCTCGCGCATCTCGATCGAGTCTCGGTCGAGACCCGTGAGGACGCGGTGCAGTCCGGGGAGGTCGCCGCGCTCGACGAGCTGGCGCCAATGGTCGAGATTCCGCTCGTGCGGCTGGCCGGTCACGTTGTCGCCGAGGCGGTCGAGGTTGCGCTCGATCGTCGGTCGCCAGTCTTCAAAGCTCTCGCGGTTGAGCAGCGTGGAGAGTCGCCGGTGCAGTTGCCAGGAGCGGCGTTCGGAGCGGGTCACCTGGGGGACGACGGGGCGTCGCACGACCTCAAGGCGAAAACCCATGCACGATAGAAGACGGTCGAGCTGGTCGTCGCTGAGGTCCACCTTGCCGGAGAGGAAGCTGCTGATGCTCGGTTGCCGCACACCGCTGAGCCGGGACAGGCCCGACTGTGTGGTGCTCGTCTCGAGCATCACCTCGCGCAGCACGTCACTCCTACTCGTCATGTACGCAGTATAGCAATGGATGCTATAGGCGAGCGGGTCGCGGTTGGGGTCCTCGGGCAACACTGGGGCAACACGAGGTCCAGAAACAGCCGGAGATGACCAACGACGGCCAATCGTCCATTGTCGCTCTGACCTGCGCTTTCACTTATCTCCAACGTCGTCCGGTGACCCTTCGGACGCCCTCTCACGGCGGTAACGCCGGTTCAAATCCGGTCGGGGGTACCAACGCAGAACGAAGGGCCCGGTCTTCGACCGGGCCCTTCGACGTTGTATGCCACTCGATCAGCAGGCCGCCTGCTGGGCCGCCTTCTTCTTCTTGGCCGCCTTCTTCTTCTTCGCCGCCTTCTTGGCGAGGCGCTTGTGCTTGGCGCTGGCCTGGGCTGCCGCCTTGCGGTTCTTGGCGGTGGGGTGCCTCCTGGCCTTCTTCTTGGCCCTGGCCTTCTTCTTCTTGGCCGCCTTCGCCTTCTTCTTGGCCTTCGTCGCGGCCCTCGTCGCCTTCTGGGCGATGGTCGTCGCCGCCGCGCAGGCGCTGCTCGGGTTCGTGGCCGTCGCTCCCCCCGGCGCGGTCAGGGCGAGAGTGATGCTGCCGGAGGTGGCGCCGCCGGTGCCGCCGGCGGCGAAGTGGTAGGTCTGGCCGGCGACGGCGTCGAAGGCGAGGGCGGGGAGGGTGCCGGATGTGCAGGCGCCGCCGGGATAGGCGGCCTTCGCCGGGGTGCGGTTGGTGCCGACGCTGGTGGCGTTGGTCAGCGCGGAGACCGTGGTGCCGGTGTAGACGGCGAGGGAGGCGTGGTAGGCGGGTAGCGAGGCGCAGAGGTCGAGGCGGTAGCGGCCGGTGGCAGGTGCGGTCCATCGCCACCAGGCCGTGCCGGTGGCGGTGTAGGAGCTGCGGGCGGTGGGCTCACCGGCTTCGGTGGAGGCGCCGGAGTTGGATCCGGTCACGGTGAGGTTCGGCGCGGAGCCGAGGTCGGTGGCGTTGGCGAAGTTGTCGTTGACCGTGGGGCGGGACAGCCGGAGCACGATGTTGGTCGAGGTGGCGCCGCCGGTGCCGCCGGCGGCGAAGTGGTAGGTCTGGCCGGCGACGGCGTCGAAGGCGAGCGCGGGGAGGGTGCTGCTGGCGCACTCGCCGCCGGGGTAGGCGGCGGTCCCGGCCGGGGTGCGGTTGGTGCCGACGCTGGTGGCGTTGGTCAGCGCGGAGACCGTGGTGCCGGTGTAGACGGCGAGGGAGGCGTGGTAGGCGGGTAGCGAGTCGCAGAGGTCGAGGCGGTAGCGGCCGGTGGCAGGTGCGGTCCATCGCCACCAGGCCGTGCCGGTGGCGGTGTAGGAGCTGCGGGCGGTGGGCTCACCGGCTTCGGTGGAGGCGCCGGAGTTGGATCCGGTCACGGTGAGGTTCGGCGCGGAGCCGAGGTCGGTGGCGTTGGCGAAGTTGTCGTTGACCGTGGGGCGGGACAGCCGGAGCACGATGTTGGTCGAGGTGGCGCCGCCGGTGCCGCCGGCGGCGAAGTGGTAGGTCTGGCCGGCGACGGCGTCGAAGGCGAGCGCGGGGAGGGTGCTGCTGGCGCACTCGCCGCCGGGGTAGGCGGCGGTCCCGGCCGGGGTGCGGTTGGTGCCGACGCTGGTGGCGTTGGTCAGCGCGGAGACCGTGGTGCCGGTGTAGACGGCGAGCGAGGCGTTGTAGGCAGGCAGGGTGTCGCACAGGTCGAGGCGGTAGCGGCCGGTGGCAGGTGCGGTCCATCGCCACCAGGCCGTGCCGGTGGCGGTGTAGGAGCTGCGGGCGGTGGGCTCACCGGTCTCGGTGGTCGCCTCGGCATTGCTCCCGGTGGTCGTGACCGACGCCGTCGAGCCGAGGTCGATCGCGTTGGCGAATGCGTCGTTCCCGGGTGGCGCTGACATGGCCGGGGACGGAGCCAGCAGCAGCGCGGCCACCAGCGCGAGGGAGACCGCGATGCACCGGGGCGTGACGGATCGGCGAGTGCGATGGTCCATGACGTTCCCTTCATGGCCGGCGGCGTGCAGTCGGAGGTCGCGGGCCCGGCTCGTGCGTCACGCTAGGCGACGGCTGCCGCCCCTCACATCGCCAACGTTGGGCACGCCCACGATCCCGGGCGCATCTCTGCTCCGGCCTGTCGTCGTGTCCGTTTTCCGCTGGTGGCCGATCGTGGCGCAGGGCAGACTCGTGCCATGACACCGACCGGGCACCTCGACATCGAGGCCTGCTACCGCGCGGTGCAGAGCCGGGACCGGCGCTTCGACGGGGTGTTCTACACCGCCGTCCGCACGACGGGCATCTACTGCCGGCCCTCGTGCCCGGCCCGCACCCCGGCATCGGCCAACGTCACCTTCCACCCGACGTCGGCCAGCGCCCAGGCGGCGGGCTATCGCGCCTGCAAGAGGTGCCTGCCCGACGCCACCCCCGGCAGCCCGGAGTGGGACGTCGCCGCCGACGCAGCCGGTCGCGCGATGCGGCTGATCGCCGACGGCCTCGTCGATCGGGAGGGCGTCGGCGGGCTCGCCGAGCGGATCGGCTACACCCCGCGCCACCTGGGGCGGCTGCTGAGCCAGGAGCTCGGCGCGACGCCGCTCGCCCTGGCGCGGGCCCGTCGCGCCCAGACGGCCCGCGTGCTGATCGAGTCCACGGACCTGCCGATCACCGACGTGGCCTTCGCCGCCGGATTCGCCAGCGTCCGCCAGTTCAACGAGACCGTGCGCGAGGTCTACGAAGCCTCGCCCACGCAGCTGCGGGGCGCAGGTCGCGCGTCAGCACGTCCGCCCACCCGGGGAGCGGCGACCATCGGGCTGCGCCTCGCCGTGCGAACGCCGTTCGCGGGTCGCCGCCTGCTCGACTTCTTGGCCTACCACCTCGTCCCGGGGGTCGAGGTCGCCGGACGTGGCTGGTACGCGCGGACGCTGGACCTGCCACACGGCGCGGGCACGGTGCGGCTCGAGCTGGACGACGTGGCCTCCTCCACCGGAACCGGATTCGTCCGCGCGGAGTTCGCGTTGCACGACCTGCGTGACACCTCCGCCGCGGTCGAGCGCGTACGCCGCCTCCTCGACGCCGACTCCGATCCGGTCGCCATCGATGACCATCTCGGCGCCGACGCGTTCCTGGGCGACCTCGTGCGGGCCACTCCCGGGCTGCGCGTGCCCGGCCAGGTCGACGGCGGTGAGACCGCGATCCGCACCGTGATCGGCCAGCAGGTGAGCGTCACGGGCGCGCGCACGGTCGGCGGGCGCATCGTCGCCGAGCACGGGCGCCGGATCGAGTCGCCGGTGCGGGGACTCACGCACCTGTTCCCCGACGCGACCGCCCTCGCGGCGGTCGATCCCGAGGAGCTGCCGATGCCCCGTGCGCGTGGCCGGGCGCTGGTCGGCCTGGCGTCGGCGCTCGCATCCGGCACGGTGGTGCTCGACCGCGGACCGGACCGCGACGACGTACGACGTGCGCTGCTCGCGCTGCCCGGCATCGGGCCGTGGACTGCCGACTACGTCGCGATGCGTGCCCTCGGCCACCCCGACATCTTCTTGCCCACGGACCTGGCCGTGCGGCGGGTGCTGGCCGCCATGGGAGGCTGTGCCGACACCGAGCCGGACCCTCAGGCCTGGCGGCCGTGGCGCTCGTATGCCCTGATGCACCTCTGGAACACCCTCATGCCCGAGACGCCGCCCGGTGAAGGAGAACTGACATGTGGACCGTGATGCCCTCGCCCATCGGCGACCTGCGCATCGTGGAGCGGGACGGCTCGATCGTCGCGATCGAGTTCTCCCCCTTCCAGCCCCCGGCCGACGGCCGACCGCTCGGCGTCCGCGACGACGACCGGCCGGTGCTTGCCGAGGCAGTGCGCCAGCTGACGGCGTACTTCGCTCGGGAGCTCACCGACTTCGATCTCCCGCTCGCGCCCGTCGGCACCGACTTCCAGCGGCGGGTGTGGGCGCAGCTGGCGAAGATCGGCTATGGAGAGACCGCGTCCTACGGCGAGATCGCCGGGCGGCTCGCGATGACCAACGCCGCCTCGCGCGCGGTCGGCCTGGCCAACGGCCGCAACCCGATCCCGATCGTCGTCCCGTGCCACCGCGTCATCGGTGCCAACGGCACGTTGACCGGCTACGCCGGCGGCCTGGAGCGCAAGCAGCTGCTGCTCGAGCTGGAGCAGGACGCGCTCTTCTGAGATCAGGGCTCCCGGCGCCGGCGCTGCCCGATCGCCGCTCCGACCACGCTCGGCACGAGCACCAGCCCGGTGGTGAACGGGATCAGGGCGAGGGCCGCGGCGACGGCCTCGCGCGAGCCCAGCGATGTTTCGCCGTCCTGCATCGCCAGCAGGACCACCCAGCCGAGTGAGAAGACAACGGCGACGACCGCCCAGCGGATGACCGTGGGGGCAAGACCTGATCGACGTCCGTCGACGAAGGACCAGCCGACGGTGACGACGATGACGATGCCGAACGCGATCAGGCCGGCACCGATGTTGGCGTCACGGGGTGCGCCCATCAAGGGGACGGCCAGCGTCATGTAGGCGGTCACTACGAGGGCGAGGGCGGCCACGCGCAGGAGTACGGCGAGGAGGTGGGTCATGGCTCCACCATGGGCCCGTGGTGTCCGACCCGCATCCGACCGCATACTCAGGCCTATTCCGCGGCAGCGCGGCGCAGCGACTCCGACAACCGGTCGGCGGCCGCGAGGACGGCGGGTGCGTGCATGCGACCGGGCTGGCGGGAGAGCCGCTCGAGGGGGCCGGAGACCGACACGGCGGCGATGACCTTGCCGCCGGGGGAGCGGACCGGCGCCGAGACCGACGCGACACCCTGCTCGCGCTCACCGACCGATTGTGCCCAGCCGCGGCGACGGATGCCCGACAGCGCGGTGGCCGAGAAGGCTGCGTTCTGGAGGCCGCGGTGCATCCGCTCCGGGTCCTCCCATGCGAGCAGGATCTGGGCGGCGGAGCCGGCGTTCATGGTGAGCTGGGAGCCGACCGGGATGGTGTCGCGCAGGCCCGAGGGTCGCTCGGCGGCGGCGACGCAGACGCGGTGCTCGCCCTGGCGGCGCCACAGCTGGGCGGACTCGCCGGTGATGTCGCGCAGACGCGCGAGGACCGGGCCCGCGGCCGCCAGGAGGCGGTCCTCGCCGGCAGCGGCGGAGAGCTCGGACAGCCGCGGGCCGAGCACGAAGCGGCCCTGCATGTCACGGGCGACGAGACGGTGGTGCTCGAGGGCGACCGCGAGGCGGTGTGCGGTGGGCCGGGCCAGGCCGGTGCCGGCCACCAGGCCCGCCAGGGTGGCCGGTCCTGCCTCGAGCGCGGCGAGCACGAGAGCCGCCTTGTCGAGTACGCCGACGCCAGATCCATTGTCCATATGCCGATATTCTCATCTCAGGGAGTGGGATGCAAGCGCTAGGGTTTTCCCGCCGCAAGAACGTCAGGCAGAAAGACAAGGAGATCGCACCATGGGCAAGACCCTGTCCGAGAAAGTGTGGGACGAGCACGTCGTCCGCAGCGCACCCGGAGAGCCCGACCTCCTGTTCATCGACCTCCACCTCCTGCACGAGGTGACCTCGCCGCAGGCCTTCGACGGCCTCCGTCTCGCCGACCGGGTCGTACGCCGTCCCGACCTGACGCTGGCGACCGAGGACCACAACGTCCCCACGATCGACTGGGACAAGCCGATCGCCGACCCCGTCAGCCGCCTGCAGGTCGACACGCTGCGCAAGAACGCCGCGGAGTTCGGCGTACGTCTCCACCCGCTCGGCGACATCGAGCAGGGGATCGTCCACGTCGTCGGTCCGCAGCTCGGCCTCACGCAGCCCGGCATGACGATCGTGTGCGGCGACTCGCACACCTCCACGCACGGCGCCTTCGGCGCGATCGCCTTCGGCATCGGCACCTCCGAGGTGGAGCACGTGCTGGCCACGCAGACGCTGACGCAGGCCCGGCCGAAGACCATGGCGGTCACCATCAACGGCAGCCTGCCCGACGGCGTCACCGCCAAGGACATGGTGCTCACCCTGATCACCCACACCGGCACCGGTGGCGGCCAGGGCTACATCGTCGAGTATCGCGGCCAGGCCATCGAGGAGCTCTCCATGGAGGGCCGGATGACCGTGTGCAACATGTCGATCGAGTGGGGCGCGAAGGCCGGTCTGATCGCTCCCGACCAGACCACCTTCGACTACATCGAGGGCAAGCCCGAGGCGCCCCAGGGTGCCGACTGGGACGCTGCCCTCGCGCACTGGAAGACCCTGCGCACCGACGACGACGCGGTCTTCGACAAGGAGATCGAGCTCGACGCGTCCACGATGACGCCCTTCGTCACGTGGGGCACCAACCCCGGCCAGGGAGCTCCGCTCGGTGCGTCCGTCCCGAGCCCGGACGACTTCGATGAGCCCAACGCCAAGGTCGCCACCGAGAAGGCCCTGCACTACATGGGCCTCGAGGCCGGCACCCCGCTGCGCGAGGTCAAGGTGGACACGGTCTTCGTCGGGTCCTGCACCAACGGCCGCATCGAGGACCTGCGACTGGCCGCATCGATCCTCGAGGGCCGGCACGTCGCTGCCGACACCCGCCTGCTGGTGGTGCCCGGCTCGGTGCGCGTCCGCCTGCAGGCCGAGGCCGAGGGCCTCGACCAGATCTTCCTCGCCGCCGGCGCCGAGTGGCGAGGGGCCGGCTGCTCGATGTGCCTGGGCATGAATCCCGACCAGCTGACCCCCGGCGAGCGCAGCGCGTCCACGTCCAACCGCAACTTCGAGGGCCGGCAGGGCAAGGGCGGTCGTACGCATCTCGTCTCGGTCCCGGTGGCCGCGGCCACCGCCGTACGCGGCACGCTCTCCAGCCCGGCTGACCTGCAGGAGGTCTGAGACATGGACGCATTCACCACCCACACGGGCGTCGGCGTGCCGCTGCGGCGCAGCAACGTCGACACCGACCAGATCATCCCCGCCGTCTACCTCAAGCGGGTCACGCGCGACGGCTTCGAGGACGGGCTCTTCGCCGCCTGGCGGGGCGATCCAGACTTCGTGCTCAACCACCCGACGTACGCAGAAGGCTCGGTGCTGGTCGCCGGCCCCGACTTCGGCACCGGCAGCTCGCGCGAGCACGCGGTGTGGGCACTGCAGAACTACGGGTTCCGCGTCGTCATCTCCTCGCGCTTCGCCGACATCTTCCGCGGCAACTCCGGCAAGGCCGGGCTGCTCGCGGCGCAGGTCGACGACAAGGTCGTCCAGCGCCTGTGGGACTGGCTCGACGACAACCCGGGCGGTGAGATCAGCGTCGACCTGGAGAGCCGCACCATCCGCGCGGGAGCCGGTGACGACGCCATCGAGGACTCCTTCGACATCGACGACTACACCCGCTGGCGCCTGCTCGAGGGGCTCGACGACATCGGGATCACCCTCGGTCACGAGGACCACATCGCCGCCTTCGAGGCGAGCCGGCCGAGGTGGAAGCCCGCCACCTTGTGAAAAAACCCCTACAAATAGGGGCGATGGTGATTGTTCTCACCCTCCCTTGTGCCTAGCGTGCCTCGGAGAGGGTCGAGCACGAGCTCGGCATCCCATGGTTCATTGGAAGGGAAGCTAGTGAACAAGTCAGAGCTCATCGACGCGCTCTCCGCGCGTTACGAGGGGAACCGCAAGCAGGCGTCCCACGCACTGGAGTCCGTGCTCGACACCATCACCCGTGAGGTAGCCAAGGGCGAGAAGGTCGCCATCACCGGCTTCGGCTCGTTCGAGAAGGCGGTGCGCAACGCCCGCTGGGTCCGCAACCCCCAGACCGGCGAGCGGATGAAGTCCAAGAAGAAGTCCGTGCCGAAGTTCTCCGCCGGCAAGGAGCTGAAGGACGTCATCTCCGGCGCCAAGAAGCTGCCGAAGCTGACTGCCGCCACGATGCCCAGTCCGCCGGCCAGTGTTCGCGCTGCTGCGGCCGCGGTGACCGGTGCTGCCACCAGGAAGGCGGCGCCGGCCAAGAAGGCTGCTCCGGCCAAGAAGGCGGCACCGGCCAAGAAGGCGGCTGCCAAGAAGGCTCCGGCCGCCAAGAAGGCTGCTCCCGCCAAGAAGGCGGCTGCCAAGAAGGCTCCGGCCGCCAAGAAGGCTGCTCCGGCCAAGAAGGCGGCACCGGCCAAGAAGGCGGCACCGGCCAAGAAGACGGCGGCCACCGCAGCCAAGAAGGCTCCGGCCAAGAAGGCTGCTCCCGCCAAGAAGACGGCTGCCAAGAAGGCCCCGGCCAAGAAGGCCGCGAAGAAGTCCTGACGCCGAGCGCGTCACGACGTCCCAGCACGGCAGGCGGGTCACCCCAGTGGGGTGGCCCGCCTTCCGCTTGCCTGCGAGGTGTGGGGCCCGACGCCCGCGACCAGCGCCACGCCGAGGTCGGCCACGTCGTCGACGTCGGCGCGCACGCTCGGTGCGTCCGACCCCACCTCGACCGCACCAGCGGCCACGTGCCGAGCGGCGGAGTCGACACCGAAGCCGGGATCGAACCGGTCGGCAGGGGCGGCGTACAGCGTCGTCCCGACGCCGGCCCGGTCGCGCACGAAGGCCGTGTGTCCGGCAGAGACCTGTCGGACGACGTCGACCAGGACCGATGCGAGCTCGATCGGTCGCAGCCCCGGCAGGTCTGCGCACAGCGCCACCGGCACAGCGCCCGGCCAGCGGCGTACGACCTCCGCGACGGCCTGCACGAGGGTCGCGTTGAGGTCCTCGCTGGCGCCGTCCGGCATCACCTCGCAGCCGAGCGCGCGCGTCGCCGCGGCCAGGCGGAAGTCGTCGGTGACGACGAGGACCGCGTCCACACCGGGCGTGGCCCCGGCGGCCTGCACGGTGTCGAGCGCGAAGGCCTCGGCCAGGTCGCGGCGCTGCTCGTCGGACAGGTGCTGGAAGGGGTGGGTGGCCAGTCGGGACTTGCCGATGGCGGGGGGCTTGACGGGAACGACGACCACGCACCGCGCGGGCACTGGATCGGTCGGCAGGTGGCTGGACATCGCGCCCATCCTCCCACCCGGGACGGGCGCGGCGGAGGCGTCCCCGGGCGCGGGGGACCGAGTAGCCTGCTCGCGACGCAGGGTGCGTCCCGGGCGAGGTCCGGTGGCACGGGAGGGTGACGGGTGCGGGTCCGGAAGCTGCAGCAGCCCCGTGGCTGGGCCATGACGGTCGGCGCGGTCATCCTGAAGCCCACCCTGCTCAGTGCCACCGCCCGCACGTGGATCGACGGTGAGAAGATCCCCGCCACCGGCGGGTGCATCGTCGCGATCAACCACATCTCCCACGTCGACCCCCTGCTGTCGGCGCACTTCGTCTACGACCACGGCCGGCTGCCGCGCTACCTCGCGAAGTCGGGGCTGTTCCAGAACAAGGCGCTCAGTGGCTTCCTCAGCGCTGCCGGCCAGATCCCGGTCGAGCGACTCAGCCGCAACGCGATCGGTGCCTACGACGCCGCGGTGGCGGCGATCGGCAGCGGTGAGTGCATCGTCATCTACCCCGAGGGCACGCTGACCCGCGACCCCGGCATGTGGCCGATGAAGGGCAAGACCGGAGCGGCCCGGATCGCGCTCGCGACGGGCTGTCCGGTGATCCCGGTCGGCCAGTGGGGGGCGCACGAGGTCCTGCCGCCCTACACGAAGACCTTCCATCTGCTGCCACGCAAGACGATCGTGATGAAGGCCGGCGACCCGGTGCCGCTCGACGACCTCGTCGCGCTGCCGACGGGCCCGGAGGTGACGGCAGCGGCCACCGCCCGGATCATGGACGCCATCACCTCGATCGTCGCCGACCTGCGTGGCGAGGATGCCCCCACCGAACGGTACGACCCGCGCGCCACCGGCGTACGGGAGATCGGGAACCCGCACGACGAGCCCCGCCGGGGACACCAGCGACCACGTCCGCGAACACGAAGGAAGCGCAGCCGATGAGCAAGATCGCCGTATTCAGCGCCGGATCATGGGGCACCGCCTTCTCGTTGGTCCTGGCCGACGCCGGCAACGACGTGACCCTGTGGGCACGCCGTGAGGAGGTGGTCGACGCGATCAACGACCGCCGGGAGAACACCGACTACCTGCCCGGCATCGAGCTGCCACCGTCGATCAACGCCTCCACCGACCCCGAGCAGGTGGCCGCCGGAGCCGACGTGGTCGTGCTGACCGTGCCGTCGCAGAGCCTGCGCGAGAACCTCTCGGCCTGGGCGCCGATCCTGCCGCCGGACGCCACCTTGGTGTCGCTCATGAAGGGCGTCGAGCTCGGCTCGCTCATGCGGATGAGCCAGGTGATCCAGGAGGTCACCGACGCCTCCGCCCAGCGGATCGCTGTCCTGAGCGGCCCCAACCTGGCCCGGGAGATCGCCCGACGGGAGCCTGCCGCGTCGGTGGTGGCGTGCCTCGACGAGGACCGTGCCAAGCAGCTCCAGGCGATCACCCACGGGCCGTCGTTCCGGCCCTACACGTCGGTGGACGTGCTGGGCTGCGAGATCGGCGGGGCCTACAAGAACGTCGTCGGCCTCGCGGTCGGCATGGCGGTCGGGCTCGGCTTCGGTGACAACACCACCGCCTCGGTCATCACCCGCGGCCTTGCCGAGACCGCGCGCCTGGCGACGGCGCAGGGCGCCAACCCGCTGACCCTGATGGGCCTCGCCGGCCTGGGCGACCTGGTGGCCACCTGCTCCTCGCCCCTGTCGCGCAACCGCACCTTCGGCGAACGGCTGGGCCAGGGCATGACGACCGAGGAGATCTACGCCTCGACCCGTCAGGTCGCCGAGGGCGCCAAGTCGTGCAAGTCGCTGCTGGCACTGGCCGAGCAGACCGGCGTGGACGCCCCCATCGCGGCAGCCGTCGACGCGGTCGTCGACGGGAAGATGACCGCGCTGGACATGATGAACTCGTTCATCGCCCGCGACACCAAGGCCGAGACGGACTGAGGCGAGGCACGAGTCCTCACGCCGACGTCATGAGGATCGACGGTCCGAACGACCATTTCCCATGACGTCCCTGGCGGGGCAGCCGACACCGAAGCGTTACACGCTCAGCCCACACACCCGTCGAGCGCGGCGCGCAGGTCCTCCCAGAGGTCCTCGACGTCCTCGACGCCGACCGACAGCCGCACGAGTCCTTCCGGGATGGTCGCGGCCTCGGCCTTCCAGCGGCGGCGACGCTCGAGGGTCGACTCCACCCCGCCGAGGGACGTGGCGTGCACCCACAGGCGGGTCTTGCGGCTGAGCAGGTCGGCGGCCATCTCGCCCTGGGAGAGCACGATGCTGACGATGCCGCCGAAGCCCGGGTAGCGGACCTCCGAGAGCGCCGGGTGCTCGCCGAGTCGTCGTACGAGCTCCTGGGCGTTGGCCTGCGCGCGCTCGACGCGCAGGTGCAGGGTGCGCAGCCCGCGCAGCGTCAACCATGCCTCGAACGGTCCGGGTACGGCGCCGGTCAGGTCGCGGCGGCCCTTGAGCACGGCGTAGAGCTCGTCGTCGCCGGTGACGATCGCGCCCATCTGCACGTCGGAGTGGCCGGCGAGGTACTTCGTCGCCGAGTGGACGACCAGGTCGACGCCGTCCTCGAGCGGTCGCTGCAGCAGGGGAGTGGCGAAGGTGTTGTCGACCACGACGTAGGCGCCGGCCTCGTGCGCGGCTGCGGTGATCGTCGCGATGTCCGCCACCTCCAGGGCCGGGTTGGTGGGCGACTCCAGCCACACCAGGGCCGCGTCGGTGCACGCGGCCACGACGGCGTCGGTGTCGGTGACGTCCACGAGCTCGGCCCTCAGCCGGCCCCGCGACTCCAGGTCGGCCAGCTGCATGATGGTCCCGGTGTAGGCGTGGCGGGGCACCACGACCTTCCCGTCCGACCCGACGAGGTCGAACACGGTCGCCATCGCCGCGAGGCCGGAGGCGAAGGTGAGGCAGCGACCACCCTCGAGCGCGCCCAGGACGTCCTCGAGCGCGGTCCAGGTCGGGTTGCCGTAGCGGCCGTACTCCACATCCCCGCCCGCGACGTACGTCGAGGCCATCGTGATGGGCACGTTCAGCGGCGCATCGGGCGTCTTGTCGGGACGACCGGCGGTGACGGCGATCGTGCCGAGCCTGGGGGACGAGCTCGAAGTCGGGTCTGCAGCCATGCGGGCCAGCGTAGGTGGATAGGGTCGAGGCGATGAACGACACCTCCCCGAGCAAGCCCCGGAAGCCCCGCGTCGCCGTCGTCTTCGGTGGTCGCTCCTCCGAGCACGGCATCTCCTGCGTGACCGCGGGCAGCGTGCTGGCCGCGATCGACCGGGAGGCCTACGACGTGGTGCCGGTCGGGATCGCCACCGACGGACGGTGGGTGCTGGAGGCCGACGAGCCCGCCCGCCTCGCCATCCGCGGCAACGACCTGCCCGAGGTCGATGCCGCCCGGTCGCCGGTCGCACTGATGGGGGCCACCACCGGCACCGACCTCGTGGTCACCGAGCCGGCGAGCGTGCCCTCGGCGATCGGTGAGGTCGACGTGGTCTTCCCGCTGCTGCACGGCCCCTGGGGCGAGGACGGCACGCTGCAGGGCCTGCTCGAGATGGCCGGCGTGCGCTACGTCGGCTCCGGCGTGCTGGCCTCCGCCGTCGGGATGGACAAGTCCTTCATGAAGATCGTGCTGCAGGCGGCCGGGCTCCCGGTGACGCCGGGGATCGTCGTGACCCGCGCGGAGTGGGAGCAGGACCAGGTGGGAGCGCGCATCCGGGTCGAGGAGGTCGGCTTCCCGTCCTTCGCCAAGCCTGCCCGCGCCGGGTCGAGCATGGGCATCAGCAAGATCCACGACGCCTCCGAGGTCGAGGCCGCGCTCGAGGATGCCTTCCGCCACGACCCCAAGGTGCTCATCGAGCAGTCGATGGAGGGTGCGCGGGAGATCGAGTGCGGCGTGCTCGGCACCCTCGAGGGTCCGCCCGAGACCTCGCGCCCCGGCGAGGTCAGGACCGGCGGAGACCACGAGTTCTACGACTTCGAGGCCAAGTACCTCGCCGACCAGCACACCGAGATCGACATCCCCGCTGACCTCGAGGCCGAGACCGAGCAGTCGCTGCGAGCGATGGCCGTGCGCGCCTTCGAGGCGCTGTCGTGCGAGGGCCTGGCCCGGGTCGACTTCTTCGTGATGCCCGACGGTTCGCTGGTGATCAACGAGCTCAACACGATGCCGGGCTTCACACCCACGTCGATGTACCCCCAGCTCTGGGCGGCCACCGGGATGAGCTACCCCGAGCTCGTCGACCGGCTCGTCCAGCTGGCGCTTCGCCGCGACACCGGCCTGCGCTGAGCGGTCCCTCGGGGATCACAGGCAGGGACGGCCCTCGGCCAGGTGCTTCTTCAGCACCGGAGCCAGCTCGGCGAGGGCGCGGTCGATGCCCTCGGTGCGATAGGGCACGGGCACCTGCACCTCGACGTACGGCGTCAGGCTGAGGGCGATCGGGGTGGCATCGATCCGCAGGTCGGTGAGCTGGTCGGCCGGGACGTACCAGCCGACGCCCCTGATCACGCTGCACTCGGCCGTCGGCTCGTAGTCCGCCGGCTCTCGCGCGCCGCACGTGAGGACGTACGCCGGATCTCCCCAGGCCGCGCCCAGCGCGTCGTCCGGGTCGACCGAGCGACGCAGCTCGCCGGCGAGCGTGTCGGGGAGGTCGTCGACCAGTGCCTGGCAGGTGGCGCGGTCGGCGCCGGACAGGTCGGGGCCTTCGACCTGCACCCGGCCGGGACTGCAGGCGGCGAGCACCGAGCAGACGACTGCGGACGCGACGACGCCCCGGCCCGTGCGGGGGCCGGGGCGTCGTCGTAGGCGCACGTGTGTCGTCAGATGTGGACGACCGGGCAGGTCAGCGTGCGGGTGATGCCGTCGAGGTTCTGCACCTTCGACACCACGAGCTTGCCCAGCTCGTCGACGTTCTTGGCCTCGGCGCGGACGATCACGTCGTAGGGACCGGTGACGTCCTCAGCAAGCGTGACGCCGCTGACCTGGGCGATGGCCTTGGCCACCTCCGCAGCCTTGCCGACGTCGGTCTGGATCAGGATGTAGGCCTGGACGACCATCGTGGACTCCTCGGTCTCTTCAGTGGGGTGTGACCGGGCCAACCTACCGCGCGACGCGGGCGGGCCGACAGGGGATGGGTGGCTGTGATCACCGCCCGGGTCTGGTGGGATGGGGTCATGGCCTCGACAGTGGACGCAACCCTCGGCGAGACCGGCGAGTTCGGCCTGATCTCGGCGCTCGTGGAGATCTTCGAGGGCGACGAGCACGTGCTGGTCGGGCCCGGTGACGACGCGGCGGTGCTGCGCGTCAAGCACGGTCACGTGGTGGTCTCGACGGACCTCATGGTCGAGGGCCGGCACTTCCGCCGCGACTGGGCCAGCGCCTCCGACGTCGGCCACCGCGCCGCCGCGCAGAACCTGTCCGACATCAACGCCATGGGCGGCACCGCTCGCCACCTGACGATCGGCCTCGCCGCACCCGCTGACCTGCCCGTCGAGTGGGCACTCGACTTCGCACGCGGCTTCGCCGAGGAGTGTGCGAGCGTGGGCGCCACCGTCGTCGGCGGCGACGTCACGCGCGCCGACCAGGTGGTGATCGCGGTGACCGTGATCGGCCAGTGCACCCAGGCGCCCGTGCTGCGTTCGGGGGCACGGCCCGGTGACGTGCTCGCCCTCGTCGGCCGGCAGGGCTGGGCCGCCGGCGGGCTGGCCGTCCTGGGGCGGGGCTTCCGCTCGCCACGCGTGCTGGTCGAGGCCTACCGCCGCCCCGAGCCGCCGTACGCCGCAGGCAAGCAGGCCGCAGAATCCGGTGCGACCTCCCTCATCGACATCTCGGACGGCCTGCTCGCCGAGGCGGGACACCTCGCGGAGTCGAGCGGCGTCGCGATCGACGTGCGTCGTGGCGCCTTCGAGATCCCCGACCCGCTCCAGGCGGTGGGCGCGGCGCTCGGCGCCGACCCGCTCGAGTTCATCCTCAGCGGCGGAGACGACCACGCGCTGCTGGCCACCTTCCCCGACGTCGACTCCGTGCCGTCCGGGTGGACGGTGGTCGGGGCGGTGCGTGAGGGCGCGGGCGTCACGGTCGACGGGGAGACGTACGACGGCCCCACCGGCTGGACCCACTTCTGAGTCCTCGGCCGTGAGTCTCACGGAGACTCACGACCGACGTTGAAGTCCCGCGACCCCCTTCAGTCCCGTTGGTCACACGGGTGGGGGAAGTTTGGCGCGGATGGGCTGTTGCAACGGCCTACCTCTGCAGGAGTCACCGCTGGAGCGGTGACTCCTGCAGAGGCCGCCCGCCCCCACAAACGACGGAACCCCCGCCGCAGAGCGACGGGGGTTCCGGACGACATCAGGTCAGCGCGAGACCTTGCCGGCCTTGAGGCAGCCGGTGCAGACGTTGAGCCGCTTGGGCGTACCGTTGACGGTCGCCCGGACGCGCTGGATGTTGGGGTTGAAGCGACGCTTCGTGATCTTGCGCGACCAGGGACGGTTGTTTCCGAAGCCCGGCTTCTTGGCGCAGATGTCGCAGACGGCAGCCACCGTGCACTCCGATCCGTTCGAGGGTCATGAACTGAAGGCCCGCGCGCCGCAAGGACGCGGCAGCAGGCAACCGGGAAAGAGTAGCCGAGGACCCGCGGACAGATGAAATCGCAGCACGGTCCGACCGGGGCACTACTCTGTGGCGCGCACCACAACCCTCACCTCGCACCTGCATCCAGACCAGTTCGCACCCCGGGAGCACACCGACTCGATGGAGCCAGTCACCCACGGCATCACCCTGGACGGAGTGGCGCGGTTCGTCGACATCGCGACCGACGCCCTGTCCTCGGCGCGCGAGGAGATCGACGCCCTCAACGTCTATCCCGTGCCCGACGGCGACACCGGGACCAACATGTTCCTCACCGTCTCCGCCGCCCGGGACGAGCTGCGCGCGGCCCGTGCCGCGGACCCCGAGCTCGGTCTGGAGGAGGGCATGGCGCTGCTCGCCCGTGCCGCGCTGATGGGAGCCCGCGGAAACTCCGGCGTGATCCTCAGCCAGATGCTCCGGGCCTACGTCGCCCACCTCGCCGGCGCGCGCACCGACGACCGCCGCGCGCAGACCATCGCGGCAGCGATGTCGGCGGCCACCGACGCCAGCTATGCGGCCGTCGGCACGCCCGTCGAGGGCACGATCCTCACGGTGGCCCGTGCGGCCTCCGACGCAGCCCTGGCCGCGTCGCAGGCTCCCGCCGCGCGTGCCCGCGACGTCTTCACCGCCGCCGCGGCGGCTGCCCGCGTCGCCCTGGCCCGGACTCCCGAGCAGCTCCCGGTGCTCGCGCAGGCGGGTGTCGTCGACGCCGGCGGCCGGGGGCTCACCGTCGTGCTCGACGCGGTCGAGACCACCTCGACCGGCCGCCGCCCGATGCCGTACGCCGCTCGGATCGGCACCCGCCTGATCCCGGTCGCGACCACCGCGCCGAGCGACGACCTCACCGAGGACGGTCCGTCCTACGAGGTGATGTACCTGCTCGACCTCAGTCCGGAGACGGAGGAGGCCGACATCGTCGTCCTCAAGCGGACCCTCGCCGGCCTGGGTGACAGCCTCGTCGTGGTCGGCGGCGGAGGCCTGTGGAACGTCCACGTCCACGTCGACGACGTGGGGACCGCGATCGAGGCCGGCATCACAGCCGGTCGTCCCTACCGGATCCGCGTCACCCACTTCGCCGAGCAGGTCGCGGAGAACCGCCCCAGGGTCTCCACCCGCACCGGCCGCAGGGTCGTCGCCGTGGCGGCCGGTCCCGGGCTGGCCGAGCTCTTCGCATCCGCCGGCGCGGTCGTCGTGCCGGGTGGGCCGGGGCAGCGCCCCTCGACGGGACAGCTGCTGGAGGCGATCACCGCCTGCGCAGCGGCCGAGGTCGTCCTCCTGCCCAACGACGCCGACACCGTGCGCGCCGCCGAGATCGCCGCCCGCACGGCCGAGGCCGAGCACGCGGTGAAGGTCGAGGTGATCCCGACCCTCGCGCAGGTGCAGGGGCTGGCGGCCATCTCCGTCCACGAGCCCGGACGCTCGTTCGACGCCGACGTGCGCGAGATGACCGCCACCGCGCGCCATGCCCGGCACGGGGCGGTCACGGTCGCCGCGCGCCAGGCCATCACCATGGCCGGGCCCTGCGAGCCCGGCGACGTCCTCGGTGTCATCGCCGGTGACTTCGCCGTGGTGGGCTCGGACCTGGAGGAGGTCGCCGGCGACATCCTCGAGAGGCTGCTGGCCGGCGGTGGTGAGCTGGTCACGATCGTCTCCGGCGAGGGTGGGGTCGAGCTCGCCGCCCGGGTGGCGGGGCGGGTCGAGGAGCGCCATCCACACGTCGACGTGGCCGTCCACGAGGGGGGCCAGCCGCGCTACCCGCTGCTGGTCAGCGTCGAGTGAGCGGCCGGTAGTCGAGCATGGTCGCCATCACGCCGGACAGCCCGATCGGGGCGGTCTTCGGCAACCACCACAAGAAGCGCAAGCTCGCCGAGGAGGGCCTCGGGCTCGCCACCATCGGTGACCTGCTGCGCCACTTCCCGCGTCGCTACATCGCTGCCACCGAGCTCTCCGAGGTCGCCACGCCCGTCGTCGGCGAGCAGCTGACGATCGTGGGGGAGGTGCGCTCGTGCGAGAGCGCCCCGTTCGTCGCCGGCAACCGCCGCCAGTTCCGTACGACGATCCGGTTGCGGACCGACGGCCCGGACTTCTCCGTGACGTTGTTCAGCCCCTACCGGGGCCAGGCCGACCGCAACGAGGGCGAGTTCCGCGTGGGCAGCCGTGCGGTGTTCACCGGCAAGGCCAAGCAGTTCCGCGGCAGCTGGCAGCTGGAGCAGGCCCACGGCTTCGCCCTCGACGGTGCCGAGGGAGCCTTGATGAGCAAGCTGATGCCGGTCTACCCGCTGACCGCCAAGCTCTACTCGTGGGACCTGCAGAAGGTCGTCGCCGCCGCGCTCGACCTGGTCACCGACGTGCCCGACGTCTTCACGCCCGAGCTGCGCGAGCGGTTCGACCTGCTGCCGGTCAAGCAGGCGCTGCGCTGGATCCACGGCCCCGACGAGTGGAGCCAGCTCGGCGCCGCCCAGAAGCGCTTCCGCTTCGAGGAGGCGCTGGTGCTCCAGCTGGTGCTGGCCCGCCGCAGGGCTGCCCATCGCGAGCAAGGTGCTCGGGCGCGGGCAGGGCGCCCCGAGGGGCTCCTCGCTGCCTTCGACGCGCGGCTGCCCTGGGAGCTCACCGGCGGCCAGCGCGAGATCGGGGACCTCGTCGCTGCCGAGCTCGGCCGCGACCACCCGATGAACCGGCTGCTCCAGGGCGAGGTGGGCTCCGGCAAGACCGTCGTCGCGCTGCGCGCGATGCTGCAGGTCGTCGACTCCGGGGGACAGGCGGCGCTGCTGGCTCCCACCGAGGTCCTCGCCCAGCAGCACCACCGCTCGATCTCCGCGATGCTCGGTGACCTCGCCCAGGGCGGGATGCTCGGCGGAGCTGCGGAGGCCACCAGCGTCGTCCTCCTGACCGGCTCGATGGGTCGGGCGGCCCGGCAGGAGGCGATGCTCCGGATCGTCACCGGTGAGGCCGGCATCGTGATCGGCACCCACGCGCTCCTGGAGGACCGCGTCGAGTTCGCCGACCTCGGCCTGGTGGTCGTCGACGAGCAGCACCGCTTCGGCGTCGAGCAGCGCGCCGCGCTGACCGACAAGGCCGGCACCCCGCCCCACGTCCTGGTCATGACCGCGACCCCGATCCCGCGCACGGTCGCGATGACGGTCTTCGGCGACCTCGAGACCTCGGTGCTCGCCGAGCTGCCGGCGGGCCGGGCGCCGATCCAGACCAACGTCGTGCCCCTGGCCGAGCAGCCCGCCTGGATCGAGCGCGTCTGGCAGCGGGTGCGCGAGGAGGTCGAGAAGGGCCACCAGGTCTACGTCGTGTGTCCCCGCATCTCCGGCGACTCCGGTGAGGAGGGGGAGAGCGACCAGCTCGACCTCGACGAGGACGGCAAGGAGGTCACGCCCAGGCGGACGCTGGCTGCGGTGGAGGAGGTGCACGCCGAGCTCTCGGCGGGCCCGCTGGGCGGCGTACGCACTGCCGTCCTGCACGGCCGACTCGCTCCCGACGACAAGGACCGCACCATGCGGGCGTTCGCGGCCGGAGAGATCGACGTGCTGGTCTCCACCACGGTCATCGAGGTGGGCGTCGACGTGCACAACGCGACCACGATGGTGCTGCTCGACGCCGACCGCTTCGGCGTCTCCCAGCTCCACCAGCTGCGCGGTCGCGTCGGTCGTGGCGGCCTGCCCGGGCTGTGCCTCCTGGTCTCCCACGCCGAGCTCGGCTCCGCCGCCCGCGACCGGCTCGACGCGGTCGCCTCGACCACGGACGGCTTCGAGCTGAGCCGGGTCGACCTGGAGCAGCGCCGTGAGGGTGACGTGCTCGGCGCCAACCAGTCGGGCTTCCGATCCAGCCTGGTCAGCCTGCGGGTGCTGCGCGACGAGAAGACGATCATCCGTGCCCGGGAGGCCGCGGAGGCGCTACTCTCCGAGGATCCCGGGCTCGCGCAGTCACCTGACCTCGCTGCCGTCGTTGTGGAGGTCGAACGGTCCGCAGCGTCGGGATTCATGGAGAAGGGTTGAGCGCGAGGACATGACTCGGATCATCGGGGGAACGGCGGGGGGTCGCCGCCTGGAGACGCCGCGCGGCCAGACGACCCGTCCTACGAGCGACCGTGTGCGCGAGGCGCTGTTCTCGGCCATCGAGGCGCGCACCGGCTCGCTCGACGGGCTGCGCTTCCTCGACCTCTACGCCGGTTCCGGCGCGGTCGGCCTCGAGGCCTGGTCGCGCGGTGCCGGCGTGGTGACGATGGTCGAGCAGGACCGGCGCACGGCCTCACTCATCACCCGCAACGCCGTCGGCCTCGGGTTCTCGCGTGCCCGGGTGGTGGCGACCACGGTGTCGTCGTTCCTCCAGTCTCCGCCGGCGGCGCCCTACGACCTGGTGTTCGCCGACCCGCCCTACCCGATCCCCGACGCCGACGTCGCCGCCGACCTGCTCGCTCTGGTCGCCCACGGCTGGCTGGTCCCCGGCGCGCTGGTCATCGTCGAGCGCGCAGCCAAGCGCAGCCGGGTGGACTGGCCCGACGGGATCGTGGAGGACCGCACGAAGCGCTACGGCGAGACCGCGCTTTGGTACGGTCACGCCACCCCGGCACCCTGACCAGTCCTGCTCAGGAGGCCCCGCTCGAAAGGGAGTCCCGCGTGCGTCGTGCTGTCTGCCCCGGCTCCTTCGACCCGGTGACCAACGGCCACCTCGACATCGTCAGGCGTGCGGCGTCGCTCTTCGACGAGGTCGTCGTCGCCATCGGCGTCAACATGAGCAAGAACCGGCTCTTCACCCCCGACGAGCGCATCTCGATGCTCGAGCAGGCGACCGTCGACATCCCCAATGTCCGGGTGTCGGGCTTCGACGGGCTGATCGTCGACTTCTGCCGCGAGCTCGGGGCGGTCGCGATCGTCAAGGGACTGCGCGGCGCGGGAGACTACGAGTACGAGCTGCCGATGGCCCAGATGAACTCCCACCTCACCGATGTGGAGACCGTCTTCCTGCCCGGGGCCGTGGGCAACGCCTTCGTGTCCTCCAGCCTGATCAAGGAGGTCGCGGCGCTCGGCGGCGACGTCCGCGGGCTGCTGCCGGAGACGGTGCACGACCAGCTCGTACGCCGTCTCGCTGAGCGCGACGGGTGACCCGCCGGCCACCCGTTTTGCCCCGTCGTGGCCCCGACGGATACGATTCCGAGGTTGTGTTGGTGTCCAGAAGTGGGAGTTCGTCGTGAACAGCCTGGACCCGAGGGCGCCGCTCGTGCTTGATACTCGCGAGCTCGGCCGACGCCCGGGGTCCCAGCGTGAACTCGAGCTCACTGTTCCGGCACCGGCACAACTTGGCATCGAAGTCCTCATCGTCCCCGAAGGATCGCCGGTCGAGCTCGACCTGCGGCTGGAAGCGGTCATGGAGGGCGTGCTGCTCACGGGCACGGCCACGGCCACGCTCGAGGGGGAGTGCGTACGGTGCCTGGAGCCGATCGAGGACGAGATCCTCGCGCGGTTGCAGGAGCTCTACGTCTACCCCGACCAGCACACCAAGGCCACGGAGCACGACGACCGTGACCTCGACGACGAGACCAGCCGGCTCGAGGACGACCTGATCGACCTCGAGCCCCTGCTGCGGGACGCGGTGGTGCTCGCACTGCCGTTCCAGCCGCTGTGCGAGGACGATTGCCCCGGGTTGTGCACCACGTGTGGTGCCCGGCTCGCGGACGACCCGGACCACACGCACGAGGCACCGATCGACCCCCGCTGGGCCGGGCTGGAACAGCTCCAGCAGGACGCCCACGACCACCAGGACTGACCACACCTCACCGGGACCTCCCGGCTGAAGCAACACACAGGAGACCACCATGGCTGTTCCGAAGCGGAAGATGTCGCGCAGCAACACGCGTCACCGCCGTTCGCAGTGGAAGGCCGTCGCGCCTTCGCTCGCGACCTGCGCCAACCCCGCCTGCGGTGCCAAGCACCTGCCGCACCGCGCGTGCGGCCAGTGCGGCCAGTACGGCGCCAAGGCCGACCGTCGCCAGGTCCTCTGACCACCGACGAGCTCCGCGCAGCGCTCGGTGATCCGGTCCTGGATCCCGAGCTGCTGCAGCGTGCGCTGACGCACCGCTCGTTCGCCTACGAGAACGGGCAGATCCCGACCAACGAGCGCCTGGAGTTCCTGGGTGACTCGGTGCTCGGGATCGTGGTGACCGAGACGCTCTACCGCGACCACCCGGACTTCTCCGAGGGAAGCCTGGCCAAGCTGCGCGCCGCGGTCGTCAACGCGCGCGCCCTGGCCGACGTCGCCCGCCAGATCGAGCTGGGCCGGCACATCTTGCTCGGCCGTGGCGAGGAGAGCACCGGTGGTCGCAACAAGGCCTCGATCCTCTCCGACACCGTCGAGGCGGTCATCGGTGCGATCCACCTCAGCGGCGGGATGACCGAGGCCGCCAAGGTCATCCACCGGCTCTTCGACCCGGTGATGGAGGCCGCGGCGTCCATGGGCGCCGGCCTCGACTGGAAGACCTCCCTGCAGGAGCTCTCCGCCAACCTCGGACTCGGCGTGCCCGACTACCTCATCGAGGACGACGGCCCCGACCACATGAAGACCTTCGTCGCCCGGGTCCGCGTGGGCGAGCAGGTGCTCGGCAACGGCCAGGGCCGGTCCAAGAAGGAGGCCGAGCAGGGCGCCGCCCAGACGGCGTACCTGGAGATCCAGGCCGGGCAGGCCGAGGTCTCGGCCGAAGCCGCCGACGCCTGAGCCGTGCCCGAGCTCCCCGAGGTCGAGGTCGTGCGGGCCGGCCTCGAGCGTCACGTCGTCGGCGGCCTGATCGAGTCCGTCGAGGTGCTGCACCCGCGCCCCGTACGCCGTGACCTCCGCGGCCCGTCGGGCTTCGCCGCCGCCCTGGTCGGCCAGCGCATCGTCGCGGTCCGTCGTCGCGGCAAGTACTTCTGGCTCGCCCTGGCCGCCGCGCCCGGACAGCAGACCGGCGACGCGCTGCTGGGCCATCTCGGCATGAGCGGCCAGATGCTGCTCCACGAGCCAGGTGCCCCCGACGAGCGGCACCTGCGGGTCCGCTTCGGCCTCCTCGTCGCACCCGGCCGGCGCCTCGAGATGCGCTTCGTCGACCAGCGGATGTTCGGCGGCCTGGCCGTCTCGACCGGCGGTGCCGAGCTGCCCGCGGAGATCGTGCACATCGCCCGCGACCCGATCGACGCGGAGTTCGACGACGCGGAGTTCGTCCGGCGCGCGCGACGGCGCACGTCGGGGATCAAGCGGCTGCTGCTGGACCAGGGCCTGGTCTCGGGGGTCGGCAACATCTACGCCGACGAGGCGCTCTGGCGTGCCCGCCTCCACGGCGAGCGCCCGGGCGACCGCCTCACCGGGCCGGTCCTGCGCGACCTGCTCGGCCACGTCCGCGCGGTGATGGGCGAGGCCCTGGCGCAGGGTGGCACGTCGTTCGACGCGCTCTACGTCAACGTCAACGGCGAGTCGGGCTACTTCGACCGCTCCCTGGACGCCTACGGCCAGGAGGGACGGCCCTGCCGGCGCTGCGGCACGCCGATCCGTCGGATGGCGTTCATGAACCGCTCGTCGTACTTCTGTCCCCGGTGCCAGCGACCCCCGCGCAGCGTGCCGCGACGCGCCGGTGAGCGTTGACCGAGCGCGACCACGGTGGGACTCTTGGAGATGGCCGTCCCCCGGCCACCGCCACCGCACCTGTCGAAAGGCACCCCATGGCCAAGGCTCTGATGGGTCATGTGACCACTGAGCTGCACTCCACCACGACGCTGGTCGTGGAGAACCGCCGGTTGCGGCGCCGGGTCCAGGACCTGGAGTCGCTGGTCCTGCGCCTGCAGGCCGACAACGACCGGCTCGCGGCCGCGGCCCGCGACGACGCGCTCGCCGTCGAGGATCTGCAGCCCGCCTGACGTAGGCTCACCCCCTTGTGAGCACCCTCGTCGAGACCGTCCTCCCGGCGCGCCTGGGCAGCGGGTTCCGCTGGCTCGTGGGGTCGTCGTGGGTGACCAACTTCGGCGACGGCGTCCTCATCGCGGCGGGGCCGCTGCTCGTGGCCTCGCAGACGCGCAACCCGGTCCTGGTCGCGGGGGCGATGATCGCACTGCAGGCCCCGTGGCTGCTCGTCGGCCTCTTCGCCGGGGCGCTGGCCGATCGTCTCGACCGACGTCGGGTGATCATGGTGGCCAACGCCGTGCGGGGTGTCGTCCTCGCGGGACTGGCCACCGTGGTCGCCACTGGCCACGTCAACATCGGCATCGTCCTGGTGGCCATGCTGGCCCTCGGCACGGCGGAGACGTTCGTCGACGCCACCTCCGGGACGCTGACGCCCATGCTCGTGGAGAAGCGGGACCTCGGGATCGCCAACTCCCGGCTGATGGCCGGCATGATCACCGGCAACCAGCTGGTCGGCCCTGCCGTCGGCGCCCTCCTGTTCTCGGTGGGGATGGTGTGGCCGTTCCTGGTGACGGTCGTCTGCATCGCCGTGGGCGTGGTGCTGGTGTCTCGGATCGGTACGCCGCCCGGCGCGGTGCGCGGTGACGTCGACACCCACATCCGGCAGGACATCGCCGACGGGGTGAGGTGGCTGATGGGCAACCCGCCCGTGCGCACCCTGGCGATCATCATCGTGGTCTTCAACGTCACGTGGGCCGCCCCGTGGTCGGTGCTGGTGCTGTGGGCCCTGGAGCGGGTCGGCATCGGCGAGGCCGGCTTCGGCCTGCTCACCACTGCCGCCGCGCTGGGCGGCCTGCTCGCGACGTTCTCCTACGGCCGGCTCGAGAAGCTGGTGCCCCTGGCCACGCTCATGCGGGCGGTGCTGCTGGCGGAGGTGCTCTTCCACCTCGCGATGGCGTTCACGTCGTCACCGTGGACGGCGTACCCCCTGATGTTCTTCTTCGGCGCGTACGCGTTCGTGTGGGGCACCCTGTCGCAGGCGGTCCGCCAGCGGGCGGTGCCGGCCGAGCTGCAGGGGCGCGTGGGATCGGTCTACATGATCTGCGTGATGGGCGGCATGCTCATCGGCTCGCTGCTCGGCGGTCTCATCGCCGGCGTGTGGGGGCTCACCGCCCCGTGGTGGTTCGCCTTCGCCGGCTCGGGCGTGACGCTCGCGCTGGTCTGGCGCTCGCTGGGGCACATCGCCCACGCCGACGAGACGGCGACGACCGCCGCCTGACTTCGGTCAGGGGCGGCGCAGCCGGCGACCGAGTCGTCCCAGCGGGCCGGACGTCTCCGCGGAGGGTGCCGCGCCGGCCCGTGCCCGGTCGCGCTGCCGCCGGGCCCGGTCGCGCGCGAAGCGCACCCGCGCCAGTCGATCGCGAGTCTGGGCAAGCTGGCGCTCGAGTTCCGCCACGTGGTGCGCCGGCACAGCGGCGCCCTCGCCCCGCTGCGAGGCCGGCGACTCGTCCGGCAGCGAGGACCGCACCTCGGCCAGGGCGGTCCGCGCCTCAGTGACCTTGGCCGGAGAGCCGCGACGGTCGAGGCGTCGCAGCGACGCGTAGAACTCCTGGTCGCCGACCCTGGTCGCGGTGATGCGCGTGACGCCTAGATCGATCTGGCCGAGGACCAGGAGGTCGTCGATCAGGCCAGCGAAGTCCTGCGGCGTCAGGGGCCAGACGTGACAGTCGACGTACTCCCCGGCGCGCTGCCGGGCCAGGTGCCCCAGGACGTCGTCGATCGGGTGCGACGGCACCTCGGGCGCTCGCTCACCGGACCACGCCTGCTCGGCCGAGTAGTCGACGGCCCGCAGGAAGTGGTCGAGCACCGCGCGGACCGACGGCGTACGGTCACCGTCGAGGTGCGCCTGCAGGACCTGTCCCACGGTCGTGGGCGCCCGTCGTACGTCGAAGCAGTAGCGGCGGTCGGGGATCGCCAGCAGCAGGGTCCCGTCGTCGACGAGGACCTCCGCCACGTCGCGCAGCCAGCCGATCATGTCGGGCACGTGCTCGATCACGTGGCTGGCCACCACGTGCTGGTAGGGCCCGTCGGCCGCCACCGCCTCGGCGAGCGTGGACACAGTGCCGTCAGGCCGGGTGAGCCAGAAGTGCTGCTCAGGGATCGCGTCGGGGTCCACGGCGGCGTTGCCGCTGTAGTGGTCGACCAACCCAGCCCGATCGACCACGTCGACGTAGCGGACATCGGCAACCTGGTGGCTGACGACCGGGTTGGCCAACGGCCCGATCTCGAGGCATCGTCCCTGCGAGAGGTCGGCGCCCCCCAGAATGCGGGCGCGTCTCGCAGCTCTCATGCAGCGGCACCCTATCGAGTCGCCGCGCGTCCGGCTCCTGGGCCCGTGCCACGATGGCGAGATGGAAGCCCTCGCCGAGCTCGTCGAGTCCCTGCCTGCGGGAGTGGTCGCGACCGACCCCAGCACCACCGAGAACTACCGCTTCGACTGGTCCCGCGACCCCGGTGCCGGCACCCCGGTCGCTGTGGTGCGGGTCGAGGACGCCGGCCAGGTGCAGACGGTCGTGCGCTGGGCGGCCCGCCACCGGGTCCCCGTCGTCCCGCGGGGCGCCGGGTCCGGTCTGTCCGGCGGCGCCAGCGCGGTCGACGGCGGCATCGTGCTGAGCCTGGAACGGATGCGCGCGATCGAGATCGACGCCGAGTGCCAGGTGGCCGTCGTCGAGCCGGGCGCCTTCAACGCGGAGGTGAAGTCCGCCTCGCGCGAGCACGGGCTGTGGTACCCGCCCGACCCGTCGTCGTACGAGATCTGCTCCATCGGGGGCAACGTCGCCACCAACGCCGGAGGGCTGTGCTGCGTGAAGTACGGCGTGACGACCGACTACGTCCTCGGCCTCGACGTGGTGCTCGCCGACGGCACGCTCGTGACCCTCGGCGGCAAGCGGATCAAGGACGTCGCGGGCCTCTCGCTGGTCAAGCTCTTCGTGGGCTCCGAGGGCACGCTCGGGATCGTCACCCGGGCGATCCTGCGGCTCGTCCCGCTCCCGCTGCCGCCCGCCACCCTGGTGGCGTCCTTCGCCTCCGTGGTGGGCGCCGCCGAGGCCGTCGTCGCCGTACGACGCACGCTGCGGCCCTCGATGATGGAGCTGATGGACCAAGCGACGATCCACGCCGTGGAGGACTTCAAGCCGCGCGGGCTCGACCGGACGGCTGGCGCCCTGCTGGTGGTGCAGTCGGACGCCCCGGGCGACTCCCGTGTGAGCGAGATCGCCACCGTCCAGGCGGCCTGCGAGGCCGCCGGCGCCACCGAGGTCGTCGTGAGCGATGACCCGGAGGAGGGCGAGATGTTCGTCGAGGCCCGGCGCCTGGCCTTCCCGGCCGTGGAGGCGAGGGGATCCCTGCTTCTCGAGGACGTCGGCGTCCCGGTGCCGTTGCTCCCGGACCTGCTCGCCGCGGTCGCGGCGATCGGCGTCGAGCACGACGTGGAGATCCCCACCGTCGCCCACGCAGGGGACGGCAACACGCACCCGATCATCGTCTACACACCCGGTGACGCGGACTCCGAGCGTCGTGCGCGGGCCGCCTTCGACGACATCCTCCAGGCCGCGATCCGGCTCGGCGGCACCATCACCGGCGAGCACGGCGTGGGCCGCACGAAGAAGGCGGCACTGCCCGACCAGCTCGGCGACGACGTGATGGCGCTGACCAGGCGGGTCAAGGACGCGCTCGACCCGCAGGGCATCCTCAACCCGGGTGCGGTGCTGTGAGTGGGCCGGGTTCGTTAGGTTCGGGCACATGATCCGACAGCGCCACCTCTTCGGTCCCGGCCCGTCCAACCCCTATCCCGAGGCCACCCGTGCCCTGGCAGATCCGCTGCTGGGCCACCTCGACCCGGAGTTCCTCCGGATCATGGACGAGACCTGCGAGATGCTGCGCACGGCGTGGGGCACCGCCAACGCCCGCACGCTGCCGCTGAGCGCCACCGGCTCGGCCGGCATGGAGGCGGCCTTCGTCAACACCGTCCACCCCGGCGACGTCGCCGTGGTCGCGGTCAACGGGCTCTTCGGCCAGCGGATGACCGACGTGGCCGCTCGGTGCGGCGCCGAGGTCGTCGCCGTGGAGCACGAGTGGGGCCAGCCGGTCGACGTGGACCGGGTGCTGGCTGCCCACCCGTCCCCGGCGATCGTCGCCGCGGTCCACGCCGAGACCTCGACGGGTGTCCGCTCCGACATCGCCGCCCTCGGGGCCGGTCTCCGGGCACAGGGGAGTGACGCCCTGCTGCTCGTCGACGCGGTCACCTCGATCGCCGGCATCGAGCTGCGCGCCGACGACTGGGGCGTCGACATCGGCTACGCCGGCACCCAGAAGTGCCTCGGCGTCGCTCCCGGCCTCGCTCCCTTCACGATCGGCGACCGCGCGTTCGAGCGCCGCGTGGAGAAGCCGCGGTCGTGGTACCTCGACCTCGGCATGCTCGGCGGCTACGTCGGCGAAGCGGGCGGGAAGGCCCAGCGGACCTACCACCACACCGCGCCCACCGCGATGGTCGCCAGCCTCCACGCCGGCCTGAGAAGGATCCTCGACGAGGGGCTGGACGCGGTCTGGGCCCGCCACCAGGCGGCGGGTGACGCGTTGCAGGACGGGCTCCAGGACATGGGCCTCGAGCTCTTCGCGGCCGAAGGCCACCGGCTTCCCGACCTGACCACCGTCAAGGTCCCCGATGGCGTCGACTCCGCGGCCGTGCGCCGTGAGCTGCTCGAGAGGTATGACATCGAGATCGGTGCCGGGGCCGGGGCGTACGCCGCCAGCGTGTGGCGGATCGGTCTGATGGGTCACAACGCCCGCCCCGACGCCGTGCTCCTCGTGCTCGCGGCGCTGCGCGACGTGCTCGGCCGTGGCTGAGGCAGCCTCCGTACGACTGCGCCCGATGACGCAGGAGGAGTTCGCCGCCTACAGCGCGCGATCCCAGACCGACTACGCCCAGCAGATCGCCGACTCCGGCCAGCTCGACCTCGAGGCCGCACGGGAGCGGGCCGCGACGCAGTACGCGGAGCTGCTGCCCGACGGCCTGACCAGCCCGGGGATGCACCTGTGGACCGCCGAGAGCGGCGAGCCGGCCGAGCCGGTCGGTCTGGGCTGGGTGGAGATCAGGCAACGCTCGGCGGGCGTCTCGGCGTGGATCTACGACCTCCAGGTCGACGAGGCGCGGCAGGGCGAGGGCCTGGGCCGCGCACTCATGGAGGCGCTGCACGAGGCGGCCCGCGGGCTGGGCGCGACGACGATGGGGCTCAACGTCTTCGGCCACAACACCGCCGCGATCCACCTCTACGACTCCCTGGGCTACACGGTCACCGCACAGCAGATGAAGCGCGACCTCTGACTGGGTGTGTCCCTATTGGCGACGTGAGTTACCGGATCTGCCGATGTGCGGTCGTGTCGTGCGCGAGGATGTGCCCGTGGTCGATGTGGACGAGTTTGAGCGAATCCGAGCCGAGATCTGCGCGTCTGGTCCGGCCAGCGAAGGAGACAACCTGCTCGGCATGGAGATGGACTGCTGCGCCTACTTCGGTGACCCATCCTTCGCCGTAGACGAGGATCGCGGCCTGTGGCACGGCATGGCAGTGCGACGGTCCGAGGGCGCAGAGTGGCTCATCTCCGCTCGGGCGGTTGGGAGTCTCCGCGACGCTCCGGCGGTTGGGAACGAACTCAGCAGGATCTGGGAAGAGCACCTCAGGTACGAATATCGGTCTGCGCACACAGTGACGACGACACCCGACACGATCCTGTTCCAAGCGGTGACGCAGGCTGGTCCGGGTCGGCTCTGGGTGACCGCCGACGTCCAAGTGGCGCTTACCTAGGCGCACTCATCTGCCGCGTTGAGGGCGGCTACGCTCGCCCGGATCTGCCGCGTTGAGGGCGGCTACGCTCGCCCGGATCTGCCGCGTTGAGGGCGGCTACGCTCGCCCGGATCTGCCGCGTTGAGGGCGGCTACGCTCGCCCGGATCTGCCGCGATGAGTGCACGCAGATGCCGATGAGCGGGCGGTGACAGCAGACCCAAGAGAGAATGGGTGCATGGACGATCTCGCATCGGTCCGAGCGGAAATCCTCTCGTCAGCGACGGAGGATCTGACAGGCGTCTACGAAGCGTGGTGGACCGCAAACGTCATGCGTCCCCACCTGGTGCTTACGGGTTGGAGCGCCGCTACTACGCGCAGGACGGATACCCGGGACGCAATCCCCAGATGCGAGCCACGACCACCGCGCTGAGGCTGCTCCTGGGAACCGGCCTCGGTACGGACTACGAAGGTGAGTTCGTGCGCCCGATCACTGGGCAACCCTTCCACCTTGACCGGCGACCGGACCCTGGAGACCAAGCCGATCAAGGGAACGACACCGCGTGGTGCCGATGCCGACGAGGACGCGCTGCTGCGCTTCCGGTTGGCCAGCGAGCCCAAGTTCCGCGCCGAGAACCTGATGATCGTCGACCTGCTCCGCAACGACCTGGCGAGGGTGTGTGCGCCGGGCAGCGTCGCGGTGCCGGCGCTGATGGAGGTCGAGTCCTACGCGACCGTGCATCAGCTGGGCTCCACGGTCTCCGGGCGCCTCGTCGACGGTGTGGGCACCGTCGGCGCACTGCGCACCCTCTTCCCGGCCGGCTCGATGACCGGGGCGCCGAAGCTGCGCACCATGCAGATCATCGAGGAGGTGGAGAGCAGTGCCCACGGCGCCTACGCCGGCGCCTTCGGCTGGGTGTCCGCCGACGGGCGGGCCGACCTTGGGGTGGTGATCAGGTCGCTGACCACCAGCAGCGACGGGCGCTACCTGCTCGGGACCGGCGGCGGGATCACGGTCCACTCCGACGGAGTCGGCTAGGCCCGCCCGCGCACCGTCCACGCCGACGCCGTGACCTCGAAGGGCGCCGGGGGCAGCTGCGCAGCGCACGCGTCACGCACCCGCTGCCGGTCCGCCTCGTCCAGCCGGTCGACGTAGGCGCCGGCCGGCCCGACCCCGAAGGTGTAGGGCTCCCACCACTCCTCGAAGCTCTCGTACGGCACGGTCACGGTGAGCACCGTCTCGTCGAGGTCGCCCAGGCCGGCGTCCTCGAAGAGCTGGCCCAGGTGGCCCTCGCGTGAGCCGGGGGGGTCGCTCTCGAGCGCGCCGGGGTGGACGTCCGCGACACCTCGCCAGAACGGCGACGACGGTCCTCGGCCGCCGCCGTGGTCCCATACCGAGGCGACCACCGGACCGCCCGGACGCGTGACCCGGGCCATCTCGCGCAGGCCCGCCACCGGGTCGCTCATGAAGTGCACCACCAGCTGGGCCAACGTCGCATCGAACCCGTGGTCGGGAAACGGCAGCGCCTCGGCACTCGCCTCACGGACGTCCACGCCCGGAAGGCGGGCGGCGACGGCGGCGACGAACGACGAGGACGGGTCGATCGCGGTGACCCGGCCGGTGCCGGCGACGGCGACCAGCCGCGCGGTCAGCGCCCCCGGTCCGCAGCCCACGTCGAGCACTCGGTCGGTGGCCCGCAGGCCGGCCATCGCCACGAGCTGATCGGCCAACGGCTCGGAGTATCTCCCCATGAACCGGCCGTAGGCGTCGGCGGTGACGTCGAAAATCATCTATTCACTCTAGGGCTCGGAGGGGCCCGGCGGGAGCCCTCGGGCCCCCGGTCAGCTGCCGCTCGTACCGCGGCGCTCGGAGCTCGCGCCGTGCGGGGAGCCGGAGCCGGGCATCCCGCGCGACTCCCGCACGCGGAGGACCTGTTCGACGTCTTGCTCAGGCACCGGAACCTGTGACTCTTAGGGTCGCCCGGCCCTCTCCCGCTTCTCCTCCTTCGCCGCCGCGGGTCGGCCGCGGTGACGCCGCGGTCCACCGGGACGAGCTCGAGTCGGTCGGTGACGCCCTGCTGGGTCAGGTGCTCCAGCATGAGGTTGCTGGCCCGGCTCTCGTGGGTGGAAGTGGGCACCACTACGGCAGCCACCGGAAGGCCGTGACGTCGACGGCCACGACACGCTTTGCGCTTGGTGCGTCCGTAGGGGCCGCCACGGTCGTGGAAGGTGAACCCGCCGTTCGAGGCTCCGCGTGCGAGGTGGGTGTCGATGACGACCATCGAGGGCGTCTCCTCCGCCCTTCCGTCCTGTCGGCGCGCGACCGCGTGCAACACCGTCAACGCCTGCGCCCACGTGCCATTGCGCGACCAGCGACGGAACTGCGACCAGGCCCGCGTCCACGGACCGAACGACTCCGGGAGGTAGTGCCACTGACACCCAGTCTGGGCGATGTAGAGCATTTCGTTCACGACGCTACGCAGGTCATCGGCGTGCCTGCGGCCGCGCTTGCCCGGCGCGTTGAAGACAGGCTCCAGCAGGTCCCAGTGCTCATCGGTCAGGTCACTTGGGTACGGCATGCCCCGCACGGTGCCTACGCAACTCGCCCAGCCAATAGGGACACACCCAGTGAGGACTCGCGCGACTTGCCGGCGTAACGGCCCCGCGACCGGCTCGTTGGACCGACATGCTTCTCCTCGCACCCCTACGCCTGGCCGCAGCCGGTTTCCTGTCGCTCTCGATGGTCCTCGCCGGCGGAGCCGCGCACGCCCACGGTGACCACGACCGTGCCGAGCGGATGGCCCGGACCTATGACGCGGGCCTGGCCGTGCCGTTGCTCAGCTCGCCCAACGTCCGCCTCGCCGCCGCGCGGCCGGGCAGCGCGGGCATCTCCGGCTGCTTCCTGCACTCCGCGCCCTACTTCGTGCTGTCCGGCCTCGACGACGTGACGGTCTTCGACGTGAGCGACCCCGTGTCGCCGCGCGAGGTCGGTTCGATGCCGAGCGCGCAGTTCGAGAACGAGGCGATGAACTGCGGGGAGCGCAAGGTGTCCAAGGACCGCACCGATCGCTTCGCGATGATCGGGGTGGACCTCTACCAGGCCTCGCCCGGCGACCTCGAGCACGTCAACGACCCGGTCACCGGTGACTACGAGCTGGTCATCGTCGACGTCACCGACCCGACCTCCCCGCACGTCCGCTCGCGGGTCAAGTCCACCACCAGCACGCACACGGTGACCTGCATCGACGGCACCGACTGCCGCTATGCCTACTCGGCCGGCGACGACTCCCAGGTGCCGGGACAGGGCAGCTTCTCCGTCTTCGACCTCACCGACCTCGACCACCCGGTGGAGGTGGACAGCGACAAGGCCACTCCCGGGATCCAGCCGTTCCGCTCGGATGCCGTGGGCTGGGGCGGGCACAAGTGGAACGTCGATGCGGCCGGCTACGCCACCCACACCGGTGCCGGCGGGTCGTACGTCTTCGACGTGCGCGACCCGCTCCACCCGGTCGAGGTGGCCAACACCGGTGCCGCGGGTGACACCGCCCGTGAGGGATCGGTCAACCACTTCAACGACTTCATCCACCACAACAGCCTCCGGCCCAACGCCAGGTCCTTCCGGCCCAACGCGTCCCCCTCGCTGGCCAACGGCAACATCCTGCTGGTCACCGAGGAGGACTACGAGGACCCGGACTGCGCGACCGCGGGCTCGTTCCAGACCTGGCACGTCAAGCGCCTCGACGGATCCGACGGCTCGATCGTGCCGCTGGCCAAGGTGGAGCTCGCGGACCTGGGCACCTACCCCGTCCCGGCAGGCGCCTTCTGCTCCGCGCACTGGTTCGACTACCACCCCAGCGGCATCGTCGCGATCGGGTTCTACGGCGGCGGCACCCAGCTGATCGACGTCACCGACCCGACCGCGCCGGCGAGCCACGGCTACGCCACCTGGGGTGCCTCCGAGGTGTGGGACTCGATGTGGGCCCCGGTCTACGACCGCAAGGGCGTGGCGACCTCCCGGCGCACCAACCTCATCTACTCCGTGGACCTGGTGCGCGGGCTCGACGTCTACGTCGTCGACGTGCCCGGCGACGGGATCGGCACGGTGCCGTCCGTCGAGGTCGGCCCCCGCCTCGCGGCCGCACCAGGACTGGTGCTCGGCGGCAGCGCCGTGCTGGCGCTCCTGGTGCACCGACGGCGCCGTCGCGCCTGATCAGCAGGGGACTCCTGCACGGCTAGGGTGAGCGGACCGAGCACTTCCCCCGGTGTCTGAGAGGATGCCGCGTTCGCACCGACCCCTCCGACCGCGCCCCGGGAGCAGTCCGTTGTACTTGAAGAGCCTGACGCTGAAGGGGTTCAAGTCCTTCGCGTCCTCCACGACGCTGCAGCTCGAGCCGGGCATCACCTGCATCGTCGGCCCCAACGGGTCGGGCAAGTCCAACGTCGTCGATGCGCTGGCCTGGGTGATGGGCGAGCAGGGTGCCAAGAGCCTGCGTGGCGGCAAGATGGAGGACGTCATCTTCGCCGGCACGTCCGGCCGGCCGCCACTGGGGCGCGCCGAGGTGCAGCTGACGATCGACAACACCGACGGTGCGTTGCCGATCGACTACGCCGAGGTCACGATCAGCCGCACGATGTTCCGCAACGGCGGCTCGGAGTATGCGATCAACGGCACCCACTGCCGCCTCCTCGACGTGCAGGAGCTGCTCAGCGACTCGGGCATCGGCCGCGAGATGCACGTGATCGTGGGCCAGGGCCAGCTCGACTCGATCCTGCACGCGACCCCCGAGGACCGGCGTGGCTTCATCGAGGAGGCGGCCGGCGTCCTCAAGCACCGCAAGCGCAAGGAGAAGGCGCTCCGCAAGCTCGACGCCACCGACGGCAACCTGACCCGGCTGGCTGACCTGCTCTCCGAGATCCGCCGCCAGCTCAAGCCGCTGGGGCGCCAGGCCGAGGTCGCCCGCCAGGCGGCCACCGTCCAGGCCGACGTCCGCGACGCCCGCGCCCGCCTGCTGGCCGACGACCTCGTCACCGCCCGCACGGCGCTCGAGACGGAGCTGGCCGATGAGTCCGTGCTCCTCGAGCGGCGCCAGCAGGTCGAGGCAGCTCTCACCCAGGGCCGGGAGAGCGAGGCCCGCCTCGAGGCCACGCTGCGCGACGACCTGCCCCGTCTCGCTGCGGCCCAGGAGACGTGGTTCGCCCTGTCCGGTCTCAAGGAGCGGCTGCGCGGCACGGCCTCGCTCGCCGACGAGCGGATCCGCAACGCCGCCGGCGCCTCCGACGCCGACACCGTCGACTCCGGCCGCGACCCCGACGACCTCGAGGCCCAGGCCGAGCGCGTGCGCCGGCAGGAGGCCGAGATCGCCGAGCAGGTCGAGCAGCACCGCACGGCCCTCGAGGCTGCCGTGGTCGTGCGGCGCAGCGCCGAGGAGGCGGCCTCGGAGGAGGAACGCCGGATCGTCGGCCTCCAACGCGCCGCCGCCGACCGCCGCGAGGGACTGGCCCGGCTCACCGGCCAGGTCAACGCGCTGAAGTCCCGCTCGGAGGCCGCTGACGCGGAGATTCGCCGCCTCACCGACGCCCGCGAGGACGCCGCCACCCGGGCCGAGAGGGCGCAGCGCGACTTCACCGCCCTGGAGACCAGGGTGGCCGGGCTCGACGCGGGTGAGGAGGGTCTCGACTCCGAGCACGAGGAGGCCGTGGCCGCCCTCGACGAGGTCGAGGAGCAGCTGGCCACGGCCCGTGAGGACGCCCAGCAGGCCTCCCGGGACCGCGCGGGGCTCGTCGCCCGTCGCGATGCTCTCGAGCTCGGGCTCAACCGCAAGGACGGTGCCGGGGCGCTGCTCGCGGCCACCGACACGCTCGAGGGGCTGCTCGGCTCCGTCGCCGCGCTGCTCGACGTCGAGCACGGCTACGAGACCGCGGTGGCCGCCGCGCTCGGCACCGCCGCCGACGCCGTCGTGGTCAGCGACGCGCGGGCCGCCGTCGCGGCGATCGACCACCTCAAGGACGACGACCTCGGCCGGGCCGGGCTGCTGCTCGGCGGGGCACCCCCCGCCGACCGCGACTGGCCGTCGCTGCCGAGCGGGACGACGTACGCCGTCGACGTGGTGACCGCGCCAGATGAGGTCCGTCCCGCGCTGGAGCGGCTGCTGCACCAGGTCGCGGTCGTCGACGACCTCGCCGCCGCGCGCAGCCTGGTCGCCGACCTGACCGACGTCGTGGCGGTGACCCGGGAGGGCGACCTGCTCGGCGCCCACTTCGCGGCCGGCGGATCCAGCAGCCGACCCAGCCTGATCGAGATCCAGGCGGCCTTCGACGAGGCGACCACGCGGCTCGCGGACGCGACTGCGACGACCGAGCGGCTCGGCTTCGAGATCTCCCGCCTCGAGGCGGCCCGCCACGACGGCCTCAAGCGCGTCGACGTCGCCCTGGCCAAGCTCCACGAGTCCGACGCGACCCTGGCCGCGGTGGCCGAGGAGCTGGGCCAGTACGGCTCGCAGGCCCGCGCGGCCAAGGGCGAGATCGAGCGCCTCGAACGCGCCCTCACGACCGCGCGCGAGGCACGGGAGACCGACCTGGCGGGCCTGGCCGACCTGGAGGCCCGGCTGGTCGCGGCCGAGGACGTGACCGACGAGGAGCCCGACACCACCGAGCGCGAGACGCGTGCGGAGGAGGCCCGCGAGGCCAGGCAGGGCGAGATGGACGCCCGGCTCGCGCTGCGCACCGCCGAGGAGCGCGCCCGCGCGCTCAACGGCCGCGCCGACTCGCTGCTGCGCGCCGCCCAGGCCGAGCGGGAGTCGCGGGCCCGGGCCGCCGAGCGGCGCGAGCGCCTGATCCGCGAGGGGCGGGCCGCGCAGGCCGTCTCGGTCGCCGTCCGGGTGGTGCTCCACCAGCTCGAGCGCTCCGTCATGCTGGCCGCCGACGAGCGAGCGGCGGTGGAGCAGTCGCGTCAGGGGAGCGAGCAGCAGCTGATGGCCGTCCGTGCCTCGCTGCGCGACCTGGGTCGTGAGCACGACGAGCTGGTCAACTCCGTCCACCGCGACGAGATGGCCCGCACCCAGCAGAAGATGCGCATCGAACAGCTCGAGGAACGCGCGCTCGAGGAGCTCGGCCTGGACCCCGACGGGCTCGTCAACGACTACGGCCCGACCACGCTGATCCCGTTCTCGGGCGAGGTGCCCGACGGCGAGGAGCCGCCGGAGCCGGCGGCGTTCGTGCGTGAGGAGCAGGTCAAGCGGCTGCGCTCCGCCGAGCGATCGCTCTCGATGCTGGGGCGGGTCAACCCGCTCGCGCTGGAGGAGTTCTCCGCGATGGAGGAGCGCCACAAGTTCCTCACCGAGCAGCTCGAGGACCTCAAGCGCACCCGCAAGGACCTCCTCGACATCGTCCGCGAGGTCGATGCGCGCGTGGAGCAGGTCTTCACCGAGGCCTACGCCGACGTCAGCGCGGCGTTCGACTCGACCTTCTCCCGGCTCTTCCCCGGCGGCGAGGGCCGGCTGGTCCTCACCTCGCCCGACGACATGCTCAACACGGGCATCGAGGTCGAGGCGCGCCCGGCCGGCAAGAAGGTCAAGCGGCTCTCGCTGCTCTCGGGCGGCGAGCGCTCGCTGGTGGCGGTGTGCTTCCTGGTCGCGCTCTTCAAGGCCCGGCCGTCGCCGTTCTACATCCTCGACGAGGTCGAGGCCGCGCTCGACGACACCAACCTGGGTCGGCTGCTGGAGATCTACGAGGAGCTGCGCGAGAACTCCCAGCTCCTCGTCATCACCCACCAGAAGCGGACGATGGAGGTCGGCGACGCGCTCTACGGCGTCACCATGCGCGGCGACGGCGTCTCGGCCGTGATCAGCCAGCGCCTGCGCGACGCGGAGTCCGCCTGATGCCGCAGGACGTACCCACCCGGGCCGACTATGTGGCCTGGCGCACGGCCACGACCCGCTGGCGCGACGACGACGCCTACGGGCACCTCAACAACGCGACCTACTACGAGCTGTTCGACACCGCGGTCAACGCCTACCTCTACGACGCGACCGGGGTCGACGTGCGCGCGCTCGCGGAGATCGGCGTGGTCGCCGAGACCGGGTGCCGCTACTTCCGCGAGATCGGGTTCCCCGAGCCGATCGAGATGGGCCTGGTCGTCGACAAGGTCGGCACCAGCTCGATCGTCTACCGGATCGGCCTGTTCCAGGGTCCGACCGAGGAGGCCGCGGCCGAGGGCCGGTTCGTGCACGTCTACGTCGACAACTCCCGGGGCGCGGGCGCCCGGCCGGTGACCCCGATCCCCGACGTGGTGCGGGAGGCCGTCGTACGACTGCTGCCTCCCGAGGCGTGAGCCCGCTCACCCCGACTCGCCGGTGGGCGGCACGGATGCACGACCCGCACCCGCGGTGTGTCATCTTGGGACGACTGCTCGGCCCACCTCGGGAGGAAACCCCATGCTCGCGATCATCGTCATGATGACCATCGGAGTGCTCGTCGCCGGCGCCGTGGCGGTCTATGTCGCCTACCCGCACCGCGGTGCGCAGATGCCCGTCGTGCCGCAGCTCGGCGACGCCATGCGCAAGGGCGTCGACGCCCTCCCCACGCTCGAGGACTCCGAGTCCCGCGTCTGACGCCGCGGTCCTGAAGATTCGCGGCGTGGCACCACGCCGGGGGTCGGCGCCGGACTAGGGTGCAAGACGTGACCGGCGTCCGCCAAGATCGTCAGAAGGCCTACTGCGCGGCCTGCGGCGCGATGGTGTCCCGCGAGTTCCGACGGGGTCCCGACGGACGGCCGGCGGCCACCTGTCCGAAGTGCGGAAGCCTCGAGCGACACCGGTTTCTCTCCCTCCTGCTCGGCGCCCTCGCACCGGAGCTGCGCGACCTCGACACGGTCGTCGAGATCGCCCCCTCCCGGCAGTCCACGCCGCTGCTCGACCGGCTCGGCGCGCGTCGGCGGATCAGCCTCGACCTCGGACACGACAAGCGCGCCGTCGACGCCCTGGCCAGTCTCACTGCCCTGCCGCTGCGCGACGGGTCGGTCGACCTTCTCGTCTGCTACCACGTGCTCGAGCACGTGCCGGACGACTGCTCAGCGATGCGTGAGGTCGCCCGGGTGCTGAGCCCGAGGGGCATGGCGCTCATCGAGGTACCGCTCAGGTGTGGCGTCGTCACCGAGGAGGACCCGTCAGCGTCGCCGGACGAGCGCGCCCGCCGGTTCGGCCAGATCGACCACGTGCGGTGGTACGGCGACGACTTCGACGACCGACTGTTGGCTGCCGGTCTCTCCTCGACGCGTGTCACGCCGCCGATGCTGGTGGGCCACGCGGCCGTCGAGTGGTTCCGGCTGATGGCCCACGAGGTGGTGTGGGTGGCCCGGCACGGCACCACCGCCTCGACCCCTGTGGTGCCCGACGGCTCGGGCCTCAGCGCCGCCTTCGACGCCGTGCTCGCCGATCTGGCCCGGACGCAGGACCGTCTCGTCCGCGTGCGCGAGCGAGCCGACCGGCTGGCCGCGCAGCGGGACGCGCTGCGCGCGCAGCCGGCGGTGCGGCAGGCGCGTCCGGGGGCCGACGTGCTCACCCGGCTCCGCCGAGTCGTGCGCCTCTGATTGGATTGCGGCATGGGTGACTGGCTGTATCTGATCATCGGCATCGCCGTCGTCGGCGTGCTCACGCTCGCCGGACTGCTGACGTCGGGACGACGTCGCAGGGAGGAGCAGCCGCAGGACGGCGCGGACGTCATCGTCGCGACCCCCACCGGGGCCGACACGGCGACCGATGCGCCCGCGGCGCCGGCGGTCGCGGTGGAGCCCGAGGTCGCGACGGCACCGACGCTGGAGAAGCCGGAGGGCACGGCGTCGCGGCTGGTGCGGCTGCGCCAGCGGCTCGCGCGCTCGCAGGGCGGCCTCGGCCAGGGCCTGCTCGCCCTCCTGGGCCGCGACCGCCTCGACGAGGACACCTGGGAGGCCATCGAGGACACCCTCCTGAGCGCCGACATCGGCGTCGCACCCACCCAGGCGCTCGTCGAGAGGCTGCGCACCCGGCTCCGGGTCGAGGGCGGCCAGGCGCCCGACACCCGCGCGGTGCTGCGGGAGGAGCTGATCGAGCTCGTCGGCACCGACATGGATCGCCGCCTCCAGGTGACGGGCACCGACGGCAGGCCCGGTGTCGTCCTCGTCGTCGGGGTCAACGGCGCCGGCAAGACGACCACGGTGGGCAAGATCGCCCGGATCCTCGTCGCTGAGGACCTGTCGGTGACCCTCGGAGCGGCCGACACCTTCCGTGCTGCCGCCGTCGACCAGCTCGCCACGTGGGGCGAGCGTGTCGGCGTCGAGGTGGTGCGCGGGCCCGAGGGCAGCGACCCCGCGAGCGTGGCCTTCGAAGCCGTCAAGCACGGAGTGGACCAGGGCATCGACACGGTGCTGGTCGACACCGCCGGCCGCCTGCAGAACAAGGCCGGCCTGATGGACGAGCTCGGCAAGGTCAAGCGCGTCATCGAGAAGATCGCCCCGGTCACCGAGGTCCTGCTCGTCCTCGACGCCACCACCGGTCAGAACGGCCTGATCCAGGCCCGGGTGTTCAGCGAGATCGTCGACGTCACCGGCATCGTGCTCACCAAGCTCGACGGGTCCGCCAAGGGCGGCATCGTGGTGCAGGTCCAGCGCGAGCTCGGTGTGCCGGTCAAGCTCGTCGGTCTCGGCGAGGGCTCCGACGACATGGCGGCCTTCGACGCCGCCGCGTTCGTCGACGCCCTCCTCGGCTGACCTGACGGCTCGACGGTCGGCCTGGGGCGGTCGGCCGCGGGCGGTCAGCCGCGGGCGAGGAGGTGGCGTACGGCGTCGTCGATGAGCGTCTCCGCGCGCTTGTCGAAGCTGTGCTCGGAGATGATGCGGTGCGCGATCCGGCGACGGCTCTCGTTGTCGGGGAAGGCGTCGTAGGGCGGCTCGACCAGCCGGGCGAGCTCGCGCTCGTTGTCGAAGGGCAGCACCAGCCCCGAGAAGGTCTCCTCGAGGCCGTCGATGCGGTCGCTGAGGATGCGGGCGCCGCACGCGGCGGCGTCGAAGAGCCGGTTGGAGGCGAAGCTGTCGCGGCGCATGTCGAGGTGGTGGTCGTTGAGGACGACCCCGGCGGAGGCGTAGAGCGCGCCGACCTCCTCGTTGGCCACCCCGCCCGAGGCGATGTGCTCGCGGTCGACGAACTCGGTCCAGTCGTTGCCGTGGAGGGTCAGGTCGGCGCCGACGGCGAGGGCGCTGCGGACGGCGTAGCGGTAGACCCCGCGGGAGTTGCCGACGAAGAGCAGGTCCGGGCCGGTGTCGGGCTCGGCCCGGTCGGGGTGGAACCACCGCGTGTCCGTGCACTGCAGCAGCGACTCGACGGGGAAGCCCCACTCCCGGCTCATCCGGGCCGACCAGCTGGTGCTGGCGGCGTAGACGAGGTCGAACTGCGCCACCTCCTCCGGGCTGATCATGTCCGGGTGGCTGATGATCCACTCGACGTTGAGCAGTCCGGGTCGGGGCGCGACCCGGTCGAGGCCGCGCAGGACCAGCAGCACGTCGTCGTGGTCGCGCGAGTCGCGGTCGCGGGCGTCGCGCCGGTCGATCGCGACGTGCTGGCCACGACGCTCGAGGGCGTCGGCCAACGACCTCGCGAAGTAGGTGTCGCCCCAGCGGTCCCCCCGCGAGGCGGCGGGGGCGGCGATGTCGATCGCCCACCGGAGCCGGGGCGGGGACTCGTGGATCCCCTGCACGGCACGCACGACCAGGTCGGGGACGAGCACCGCCGGCGCCGTCCGGTCGTCGGGGTCGGCGGTGATCCGCCGGTTGCGCTGGTCGGTCACCTCGAAGCCGGCCCGGCGCAGCAGCTCCGGCGTCCGGTCGGGAGGTGGCGCGGCCGTTCCGCCCCGCAGGGACGCCATGGCGCCGATGAGCTCCTCGTCGCTCGCGTAGGCGGTGCGGGAGGTGATCACGGTGTCCGGCACGACCACGGACCCGCCGAGTCCCGCCGCTCGCGCACGCAGGCCCAGGTCGGTCTCGGCGAGCACGCCGCTGAAGCGTGCGTCGAGCCCGCCCAGCACGACGGCGGCCTCGGTGCGCAGGGCCACCAGCGGCGCGGCCGGCGCCGCCACCTCGCACTGCCCGATCCGCACCGCATCGCTGCTGGGCAGCCCGGCCAGGAAGAGCTCGGGATGGGGGTTGCCGGCGCTGAAGCGGGCCCCGGCGCTCAGGATGACGCCGTCCAGGTCGACCACGAGCGGCTGGGCCACCGCCACCCCGGGTTGCCCCACGACGGCGGCGAGGCGATGGGCGATGGGTTGGCGAGGTGGCATGGCCTCGGGTCGGACCAGCAGGACGGTGCTGCCCGCGGCCGCCGCGATGCCGACGTTGGTGGCCGCCGACATCGAGAGGCTGGCGGGGACGGAGACGAAGCGGGCGCCGGAGATGATCGCCGCGATCGACGCGGCCAGCACGTGGTGGGCGCGCCGCAGCCGCACCCCGACCAGCACCAGCTCGGACCCCTCGCGAGGCACCGAGCCCAGCCACTCGACGGTGCGCCGTGGTTCCGCGCCCAGCGGCAGGATGTGGCTGACCAGGTCGTCGGAGGTCTCGCGCGCCGCGGCCCGGTCCCAGTCGACGAGCTGGCGCTGGAGGACGACGGAGTCCCAGTCGTCGGCGAAGCCGGTGCTGCCGGGATCGGGCCTCCGGAGGACCGGTACGTCGACCGCCAGCGGCTCGTGGTCGCGCGTGAGGCGGAGCATGAGATCACGCTCGGCCGACCCGCCGAGGGTCTCGTCGAAGCCCCCCACGTCCTTGATCGCAGCGCGTCGCAGGAGCGCGGTCGCGAGGTCGACCGGACGGCCGCCGAGCAGCTCGAGCCGGCTGCGACCCACGGCACCGGCGCCGGCCAGGACGCTCGAGGCGCCGGAGTGGTGGGCGTGGGCGAGGAGATCGCCGAGCATCTCCGGCAGCCACTGTCGCCCCAGGGGGAGGAAGGCGACGTGGTCGGCCGTGCTGTGCTCGAGCGCGGTGTTGAGTGCCCGGGCGTGCCCGCAGCGGGTCTCCCGGACGAGCGTGATGCGGTCGTCGAAGGCGGCGACCCCCTGGAGGACCGCCGCCGTGTCGTCCAGGGAGCCGCGATCGACCGCGACCAGGTGCCAGTCGGTGAAGGTCTGCGCCTGGAGCGAGGCGACGGTCTCGTGCACGAGCGGTCCGGCGTCCTGGGCGGCCATCACGACGGTGACCGCCGGGGAGGTGCCCAGCGTGGTCGGGAGGTCGGGGGCCGGGCCGACGAGCTCGGGCCGCTCCAGCACGACCTCCTCGCGCCACGCCCGTGCCGCCTCGATCGCGGCGGCACGGTAGGTGCCCCACGAGACCTTCTTGGGCAGGATCCGGGTCGGCAGTGGCGTGCCGGGGCCGGAGACGGACAACCAGTAGGACAGCGCGCCGTAGGGGTGCTGGCGGGCCTCCGGGTGGGTGGCGGAGATGATCCGCGGGTCGACGAGCGGGTGCGGGGCGATCCGGTTGCGCCGGCGTCGCTCGGAGAGGTACCAGAGGGCGGGGTGCTGGCCCACGCGCTGCCAGGACCGCCGCCGGCCGATCCACTGCGCCTCGAAGAGCGGGTGCGGGGAGACGTCGCCTGCCTGGACGGCGGCGCGGGCAGCCTCGAGGAGGGAGTCGAAGGTGGTGCCGAGCTGCGCGGCGACGAAGTCGGGGTCCACCAGGCCGGAGTCGACCAGGACCTCCGCGGCATCGACGAACCTCACCTGCTGGCGACGCTCACCGCGCATCGGAGTACCTCACCCGGGGGAACAGCGGCTCCAGGGCCAGCGGAGTCGGCAGCAGCCGCTCGGTGTCGCGCAGGGGGTAGTACTGCGCGGTCTCCTCGAGGAACTCGCGCACCCCGTCGAAACGCTGCGGGAAGCGGCGCTCGCAGAGCTCCAGCAGCCGCTTGGCGTCGAGGTTGTAGGGGTCGTAGCGCAGGGTGTCGATCTTGACGTAGGGCAGGCGCGCGTTGTCGAGCACCCGGTCGGCCAGGCTGCGGGCCGGGTTCCAGGGCTCGTTGGCGCGCTCTCGCCACTCCCGGACCTCGGCGCGCGTGCGCGGGAAGTGCGAGCGGTGGGCCGCCCACCAGCGCATCCGCTCGCGCGCGATCCGCTGGTCCTCGGGCGTCTCGACGAAGTAGGTGTCGGAGACGAAGCCGGCGTCGTAGAGCCGCCGCGACATGCCGACCTCGTAGCGGCGGATCACCTGCCGGCGCTTGGAGATCGGCTCCATCTCCTCCCAGAAGGCGGTGAAGGCCCGGGACGCGACCACCCAGGGGCGGAAGGCGATGAAGAAGGACTGGATGTGCGGTGCCACGCGCTCCGCCCCGGTCAGCCCCCAGAAGTCACAGGGGCGGGTGGCCATCTCGTCGAACAGCGGCGTGTAGGAGTCGAGGGCGAAGACGTAGGTGTCGTTGCAGACCACCACCTCGTCGTACGCCGTCAGGTCGCCCGCCGCGTCGAGGCCGACCTTGTAGCTGAAGAAGTCGTAGCCGTAGTTGGCCCGCTCCACGACCACCGCGCGGTCGCTCAGCCAGGCGCGGGCGGAGTCCTGCAGCTGGGCGGTCGTGCAGACCAGCAGGGTGTCGACGGACGCGGCCAGCGCCTCGACCTGCCCGCGCACGTGCGGTCGCAGCTCTCCGGTGACATCGAAGTGCGCCATCACGGCCAGTCTGGACACGGCCGAACACTAACAAGGACGCGCCCGGACCCGGTCTGTTCACACACCCGTAACACGGCGCCCCGATCCGTTGCCTGCGCGCAACATCCGCCGAGGCCACGTGAAACCTCGCCCACGCAGGCTTCGGTTGAACATGTGGACCCCGGCATGACACCGGCGTCATGACCCTGGTGGCCCACACCCCGTACGTTCCCTGGAGGTTCTGTGGACGGCTATTACGCCTTCATGCTGGTGGCGACTGCCTTCGTCCTGATGATGACGGTGCCCGCGCTGGCCCTGTTCTACGGCGGCATGTCCCGGTCGAAGTCCGTGCTCAACATGATGATGATGTCGTTCATCGCGGCTGCCATCGTCGGCATCCTGTACGTCGCCGTCGGATGGTCGATGGGCTTCGGCGGCGAGGGCACCTTCTTCGCCAACCCGTTCGAGCTGTTCTGGCTCGACGGCGTCACCACCGACAACTACATCTACGTCATGTTCCAGATGACCTTCGCGATCATCACCGCTGCGCTCATCAGCGGCGCGGTCGCGGACCGTCTCAAGTTCTCCGCCTGGGTGGTCTTCCTCCCGCTGTGGGCGATCATCGTCTACTTCCCGATGGCCCACATGGTGTTCGGCTGCACGGATGACTCGCTCATCTGCGGCCGCATCGGCGCCCAGGACTACGCGGGTGGCACGGCGGTCCACATCAACGCCGGTGTCGCCGCCCTCGTGCTCGTGCTGCTGCTCGGCAAGCGCATCGGTTGGCCCAAGGACCAGATGCGTCCGCACAACCTGACGCTGACGATGCTCGGCGCGGGCATGCTGTGGCTCGGCTGGTACGGCTTCAACGTCGGCTCGATCGTGTTCGGGTCCTCCTTCGACGAGGACCCCGACGCGTTCCTCGCGCAGTTCTACTCCGAGACCGGCCGCACCTTCGCCAACACCACGCTGGCCACGTTCGCCGCGATCCTCGGCTGGCTGCTGATCGAGCGCCTCCTGCACGGCAAGGCCACCTCGCTCGGTGCCGCGTCCGGCATCGTCGCGGGCCTCGTCGCCATCACCCCGGCGGCCGGCGCGGTCGACGTCGGCGGAGCGGTCGGCATCGGCGCCATCGCCGGTGGCGTCTGTGCCTGGGCGGTCAGCCTCAAGTACCGGCTCGGCTACGACGACTCGCTCGACGTGGTCGGCGTGCACCTGGTGGGTGGCATCATCGGCACCATGCTCATCGGAGTGTTCTCCACGGCCGACGGCGCCGGCGGCATCGACGGGCTGCTCTACGGCGGCGGCTTCGGCTCGCTGGGTGACCAGACGCTGGGTGTCCTGGTGGCGGTCGTCTACTCGGGCATCCTCACCACCCTGATCGCGCTGGCCATCAAGTACACGATCGGCCTGCGCCTCGACGGTGAGGACGAGGTCAACGGCATCGACCTCGCTGCGCACGGTGAGACCGCGTACGACCTGCACAGCGCGACCAGCGGCGGTGGCACCGGGGTCCTCGCCGCGAGCACCTCCACCAGCAGCGAAGGAGTCAACGCATGAAGCTCGTGACCGCGGTCATCAAGCCGCACAAGTGGGAGGACGTCCGCGAGGCGCTCGAGACCTTCGGCGTCGCCGGGATGACGGTCTCCGAGGTCAGCGGCTACGGCCGCCAGAAGGGTCACACGGAGGTCTATCGCGGTGCCGAGTACGACATCGCGCTCGTGCCCAAGATCCGCATCGAGATCGTCGTCGACGACGCCGACTCCGACGACGTCGTCGGGATCATCGTCAAGACCGCGCAGACCGGTCGCATCGGCGACGGAAAGGTCTGGGTCAGCCCCGTCGAGACCGTCGTGCGGGTCCGGACCGGCGAGCAGGACGCCAGCGCGTTGTGAGCGTCACCTCGATGGCACTCCTTCTCGGCGCCGCGATCGCATGACCGCTGCACAACGCCAGACCAGGGCCACCTCGGCCGACGAGCTCTGCCGGCAGGCGTACGCCGCCTCCGCGGGGCCCGCCACCGGGGTGGCCCTGGTCGCGGTCGGGGGATACGGGCGCGGCGAGCTCGCTCCCCACTCCGACCTCGACGTCGTCCTCGTCCACGACGACGGCGTCTCCCTCGGGGATCTCGGCCACACCCTCTGGTATCCCCTGTGGGACTCCGGACGACGCCTGGACCACTCGGTCCGGTCGATGTCGCAGGTGCTCGAGGCGGCAGCCGACCTCCGCGTCGCGCTGGGCCTGCTCGACGCCCGCCACCTGGCGGGCGACCCCGGGCTGAGCCTGCGCCTGCGCACCACGATGCTGGCCGACTGGCGTCGGCAGGCCAGGACCCGGCTGCCGGAGCTCAAGGCCCTCACCCGCAAGCGCCACGGCGTGACGGGAGAGCTCGCCCACGCCTCCGTCCCCGACGTGAAGGAGGCCGAGGGCGGCCTGCGCGACGCGGGGGTGCTCAAGGCGATCGAGGCGAGCTGGCTGGTCGACGCCTCGACACCGGCGCTGGAGGCGGCCCGGATGATGCTCCTCGACGTCCGTGACGAGGTCCAGGAGCTGGCCGGGCGTCCCAGCGACCGGGTCGCACCCGAGATGTGGGAGCCGCTCGCCGAGAGGCTCGGGCTCGCCGACGCCGAGGCCGCCCAGCGCCACGTGCGCTCCCTCGGACGCCGGATCGGTCACCTCTCACGGCTGGCGTGGCGTCGCACCGACGCAGTGATGGCCCGCAGCACGGGGGAGAAGGGGCGTCGCACACCGGCCCTGGAGCGCATCGCCCCCGGCATCGCCCTCTCGCGCGGCGAAGTGGTGCTCGACGCCGGCACCAAGCCGGGCGAGGACCCGACCCTCCTGCTGCGCGCCGCCGCCGAGGCAGCGAGCCGCGACGCCGTCCTGGCCCCCACGACCGCCGCCCGGCTGGTCCGGGAGGGGGCCGAGCTGCCGATCCCGTGGCCGGCCGCCGCCCGCGACGCCCTGGTCCGGCTGCTCGCCAGCGGACCCGGGCTGCTCCCGGTGTGGGAGACGCTCGACGAGATCGGGGGCATCGAGACGTTCCTGCCCGAGTGGGAGCAGATCCGGCTGCTGCCGCACGCCTCGACGATCCACCGGTTCACCGTCGACCGGCACGTGGTCGAGACCTGCGCGGAGGCCGGCTCGCTCATCCGCGGTGTCCGCCGCCCCGACCTCCTGCTGGTGGCCGCGCTGCTGCACGACATCGGCAAGGGGTCGCTGCACGACCACTCCGTCGCCGGGGAGCCGTTGGCCCGCAAGGTGGTGTCCCGGATGGGGTTCACCGACCTCGACGCCGAGGTCGTCGCCTCGCTGGTCCGCTGGCACCTGCTCCTCGCCACCCTCGCCACCACGCGCGACCCCGACGACCCCGCCACCACGGCCGAGCTCCTCACCCACGTCCCCGACGGGGCGACCCTGGAGCTGCTGCGGGCGCTCACCGAGTCGGACGCGAAGGCGACCGCGTCCGCAGCCTGGACCAGCTGGCGGGCCTCGCTGGTCGACCGGCTGGTCTCGCGGGCCGGCACCGCGCTGGGCGCCGAGATCTCCCACGTGGTCGCGCTGCAGTCGCTCCCCGTGCCCGACGTCGTACGGCGTGACGCGGGCGCGGTCTCCGTCGAGGTCACCCCGCACGAGGTGGGCGCCACCGTCACCGTGATCGCTGCCGACCGGGTGGGGCTGCTGGCCGATGTGGCCGGTGGTCTCGCCGCGCTGCGGGTGCCGGTGAAGGCCGCCCGGGCGTGGGCCCAGGTCGACGACGAGGGCGAGTGGGGGGTCAGCTCCTGGGAGGTGTCCGACGCCTACCTCGACGCCACGGTCGTCCGGGAGCGGATCCGGCGCGTGGTCGAGGGCAACCAGCCCTTCCCGGCCCTCCCGCAACGGGCCGTCGACGAGCTTCCGCCGATCGTGGAGGTGCGCCCGGACGCGTCACGGGCCTCGCTGGTGCTGGAGATCCGCACGTCCGACCGGCCGGGGGTCGTCCACCGTGTCCTCGTCGCACTCGTCGACCTCGGACTCACCGTCGCCTCGGCCCACGTCTCCACCCTGGGGCCCCAGGCGGTCGACGTGTTCTACGTCCAGGAGCTCGGCGGGGTGCGTCCCACGGAGGAGCGTGCGGCAGCGGCCGCCCACGCCGTACGGCGGGCGCTGGAGGGTTGACCCGCCCGGTCGGCGGGGCGGCGGGGTCGCGCTGGATCCGGTCATTGCCATCTCGACGGTTAGGCTTGCGTCCGCGCGGGCTTGCCCGTGCCCACCGTCATACGACACCCGAGAACGATCCCGAGGACTGACCACACCGTGTTCGCCACTCTCTCCGACCGCCTTGCCGACACCTTCAAGAACCTGCGGGGCAAGGGCAAGCTCTCCGAGGCCGACATCGACGCCACCGCGCGTGAGATCCGGATCGCGCTGCTCGAGGCCGACGTCGCCCTGCCGGTGGTCAAGGAGTTCGTCGGCGCGGTGAAGGAGCGGGCCCGCTCCGAGGAGGTCAGCGGCGCGCTCAACCCCGCGCAGCAGATCATCAAGATCGTCCACGAGGAGCTCGTCACGATCCTCGGTGGGGAGACGCGCCGCCTGCGCTACGCCAAGTCCGGCCCGACCGTGATCATGCTCGCCGGCCTCCAGGGCGCCGGCAAGACGACGCTCGCCGCCAAGCTCGCGCTGTGGCTCAAGGACCAGGACAAGACCCCGATGCTGGTCGCCGCGGACCTCCAGCGCCCCAACGCGGTGCAGCAGCTCCAGGTCAACGGTGAGCGTGTCGGCGTCCCCGTCTTCGCTCCCGAGCCGGGCAACGGCACCGGTGACCCGGTGGGCGTGGCCCGCGCCTCGATCGAGGAGGCCCGGCGCAAGCTCCACGACGTCGTCATCATCGACACCGCGGGTCGCCTCGGTGTCGACGCGACGCTGATGCAGCAGGCCGCCGACATCCGGGACGCGGTCCAGCCCGACGAGGTGCTCTTCGTCGTCGACGCGATGATCGGCCAGGACGCGGTCGTCACCGCGCAGGCCTTCCTCGACGGGGTCGGCTACGACGGTGTGGTCCTCACCAAGCTCGACGGAGATGCCCGCGGTGGTGCGGCGCTGTCGATCCGCTCCGTCACCGGCAAGCCGGTCATGTTCGCCTCCAGCGGCGAGAAGATGACCGACTTCGACCTCTTCCACCCCGACCGGATGGCCTCGCGCATCCTCGACATGGGCGACATGCTCACCCTGATCGAGCAGGCCGAGAAGGCCTTCGACTCCGAGGAGTCGATGCGCGCCGCCGAGAAGCTCGCCACCAAGGGCGGCTTCACCCTGGAGGACTTCCTCCAGCAGATGATGCAGATCCGCAAGCTCGGCTCGATGACCAAGATCATGGGGATGCTCCCCGGCATGGGGCAGTTCCGCGACCAGCTGGAGAACTTCGACGAGCGTGAGATCGACCGCATCCAGGCGATCATCCAGTCGATGACCCCGGCCGAGCGCGCGAACCCCAAGATCATCGACGGCTCGCGCCGCGCCCGCATCGCCAAGGGGTCGGGCCGCCAGGTGTCCGACGTCAACCAGCTCGTCGACCGCTTCTTCGAGGCGCGCAAGATGATGGAGCAGATGGCGCGGGGCGGCGGGATGCCCGGAATGCCGGGGATGCCCGGCCTGCCGGGGATGGGCGGCGGCAAGCGCGCCGGCGCCCGCCAGCAGCCCGCCGCCAAGGCCAAGAAGGGAAAGAAGCGCGTGTCGGGCAACCCCGCCAAGGCCGCCCAGCAGCAGGCGGCCGAGAAGGCTGCCGCCGCCGACAAGGGCACCAACCCCTTCGGCAACCCCGACGGCGCGGACGTCGACTACGAGAAGGCCGCCGAGCAGCTCGACCTGCCCAAGGACTTCTCCCAGTTCCTGAAGTGATCGCATGGCCTCGGTCCTCGTCGTCGACGGCGCCAACGTGGTCGGCTCCGTGCCGGACGGTTGGTGGAAGGATCGCGCCGGCGCTGCCCGTCGCCTGCACGAGCGACTCCTCGTCGCCGACACGTCGTACGACGTGATCGTGCTGGTGCTGGAGGGGCAGGCGAAGGCCGGCGTCCGTGCAGGGCGCGACGCGCACGTCACGACCGTGCACGCACCGAAGGACGGCGACGCGGAGATCGAGTCCCAGGTCGCGAGGGCCGGGGCCGCCGGGCGCAGCGTCACCGTCATCACCGCCGACCGCTTCCTGCAGTCCCGGGTGCAGGGGCTCGGTGCGATGGCGATGAGCCCGTCATGGTTGCTCGACCAGCTCTGAGCTCGGGATCAGTGCTCCTCGACGATGCCGCCGCCACCGCTGCGGGTGATGCCGATGCCCCGGACGCGCGGCAGCGTCCGCGACGCCGAGGAGAGGTGCACGGTGTACTGGACGTAGCGACCGGCCAGGTCGAGCCGGGACGATGGCGTGGCGAGGACCCAGCCCGACCAGGTCGCGTCCGGCGTCGCCCGGTCGCCGGTCCGCACCCGCACCACCACCCGGGTCCCGGTGGGCTGGTCGGCGTCGAGCACCAGGCGCCGCCACGAGGCCTTGCGGCCGGAGTCGACCACGCGTGAGGTGTAGGACCCGGACCCGCGCCCCCGCAGCGTGAGTGAGCCCAGGCCCCGGTCCCTGATCGTGAGCAGGCCGTCGCTGGTGCCGGTGCGGAGGTCCTCGGCGGTGAACATCGCGATGCCTCGTGCCTGCGACCTGAACGTCGTCGCCCGGTCGGCCGCAGCGTTCCCGGCGGCATCGCGGGACTCGACCCGCACCGCGTAGGCGCGCTTCGCCGCCAGCCCCGTCACGACCAGGACGTGACGCCGGACCAGTCGGTCGTCGAACCCCACGCTGCGGGCTCGGCGCCCGGCGCGGCCGTAGCGCAGGCGCGAGGTGGCCGGCTCGTCCGTGCGCCAGGTCACCCGCGCCGTGCCGTCGGGCATCGGCACGACCCGGAGGGAGGTGATCCGAGGGGCACGACGATCGGAACGGACGGTGGTGAAGGACGCCGGTGCGGCGTCCCGGGCGGGCCAGACGGTGGTGCCGCGTGGACCGCGGGACTCGAGCCGGTAGTAGTAGCGGGTCGCCGGCTCCAGCCCGCCCAGCTCGGCGAGGTGGTCGGTGGAGCGGCTGGCCACCGACACCCTGGTGGACAGGTCGGACGGTGAGGTGCCCAGCCGAACGGTGCTCGTGCCGGGCTCCTCGGTGGTCCAGCTGGCCGTGGTGTCACCCGCGGGGGACGTCGTGATCTTCGCGGCAGCGACGAGGTTGGCACCGCCGCCCCCGCCATAGGTCGCCTGATGGGCGCCGCCGACGGCCGGGAACACGGCGTACTCCTGTCCCTTGACCGTCATCGTGGTGAACGGGACCGAGGTCGCCTCCCGGTTCACGGCAGTGAGGGTGGAGCCACCGGGGCCCGTGGTGGGCAGCATGGCCGTCAGCCCGGTCGCGCCGACGCCGACGCCGACCGTGAAGGACAGGGTGCCGCTGCTCCAGGAGAGACCGCCGAACGACGAGCCGTTGCGGCCGTCGGTCCAGGTGAGGAGCTGACGGGCGGCGATGACCGGCACCCCTCTCGCCTGGGCCGACGCCAGGACCTGGGTGTCCTCGAAGGTGGACGCCGCATCGGTGTGCAGGTTGGCGGTGAAGGCGCCGTAGTAGCCCTGAGGGCCGAGCGCCCGGTCCAGCAGCGTGTTGGGGGTGTACGGGTAGCTCTGGCCCGACTCGTCGGTCATGTTGGTGTTGGCCTGGAAGACGTCGATCATGGTGCCGTCGGTGTCGGTGAACCGCATGGGCATGCCCGAGCCGTTCATGAACCCCGGCCGGTCCGCGATCCACGAGCCCGGGTAGTAGTAGTAGTTGGTGTCGAGCCGGATCCCCGAGGCGCCCTCGGCCCTGGCCTGTGAGGCCCAGTCGCTCCAGACGATGCAGTGGTAGCGGCTGGTCGTGGGCGAGGGCAGCGAGGAGTACTTCGCGCGCCAGCTGCCGAGCTGGCTGGTGTAGGTGTCCTCGAGCGCCTGGTAGGAGGAGAAGTTGGAGCAACCGTTCTGCGGGTGCAGGCCGACCTCGAAGCCCTGGCCGTCGAACGCCGCCGCCTGCGTGTTCGTCATCGGGGTGCTCGGGTAGACGTACGACGTGAAGCGCGGACACTCCCACCTCGCCACCGAGCAGCCATTGGTGCTGGCCGCCGCATAGGTGCTGAACCGCCCCGGCGTGCCACCGTTGCCGTGGTCGTCGCCGGTGGCCACGACGACGGCCTTGTGCGTTCCCGGGAAGTACCAGAACCTCGGCACGGGGAAGCGGTCCCGAGCGGTGACGGTGACCAGGTTGACGAGCAGGCGTTGCTGCTCGTCGGCCTGCGGGATGTGGGCCTTCGACAGGTTCACCCAGTCCGTCGCAGCACCGCCGAAGAAGAGGTCGTTCGATCGGTTGGGCGTGGCCGCGTCCCGGTCCTGGCCGGCCCAGGCGAGGTTCCCCTGACGCGTCGCGATGACGGAGCGCGCGAGGTCGAAGGCGAACGTCGCGACCTGGCCGCCGTTGCTGCCGACGCTGCGCAGCGTCACCGCGGGCAGCCCGGTGCTGGTGGTGGCGCTGGAGTAGAGCGTCGCCACCGCGGTGGCGCCGTTGAGCGAGTAGCGGTCGGCAGTGCCGTGGAACTGCATGGTGTCGGTCGTGATCCCGGCGCCGGGCTCCGTGGCTGGGGCGACCGCGAGGTAGCCCTCCGCGACCGAGCCCGCCTGGGCGGTGATGCCGGCGAGTGCGTGGAGACGGCTGTCGGGGCGCATCGCGATCAGGTTGCCTCCGGCGTTGACCCAGGTGGTCAGGGCGCTCACCTGGGCGTCGGTGAGCGCGACGTCGCCGAGGACGACCACGGCGTAGGGCGCCAGTGTGGCGGCGGTCAGCGTCGAGACCTTCACGTTGGCGAACGCGTTCAGCCCCTCCGCGCGGAGGATCTCCGAGAGGTAGGACGACGACGGGTTGCCGCTGCTGGTGACCACCGCGATCGGCCCGCCCGGACCGTCCTCGATCCCGGGCGGCGGGGGCGCGGAGGTCTGGAAGCTCCACGAGACCGGAGCCATGGTGTTGTCCGCCCCGTCCCGTGCCCCACTGACCTCCACCGTGTACGACGTGGAGTGGGCGAGGTCGACGGACGGGGTCAGGGTGGCCGCGCGCGTGCCGGTGTCGTACGCGGTCGTGGACGCGACCACCTGTCCGCCGGGACCGCGGAGCACCATCGAGACGGTGGAGCCGGTGACCGACTCGCTGAAGGTGGCCTGCGGCCGGACTCCCACCGGCACCCCGGTCGCATCGGGGCTGGGGACCCGACTGTTGAGCGTGGGTGGCGTGGTGTCGGTGGCGTCCTCCTGGAAGACCACGTCCACCCAGTAGTTCTCGCTGTTGTAGGTCAGGTTCGGGAAGGTGCTGGCGGTCGAGGTGTAGCGGTAGAGGCCGTTGCCGCCGTCGGTGCCGTTCTGGAGCGCGGTCAGTGGCCCCCGGGTCGTGGCGGTGGAGCTGAAGTAGCTGCTGTTCACGGCGTACCTGCTCGGCGTGAAGTACGACGCGACGTACGACGTGTTCGGCGACACCGCGATCGGCGAGCCGAAGGTCGCCTCCTGCCACCCGCTGGCGGTGCCGCCGGTGAACGTGACCTGGCCCAGTCGGGTGCCGCTCGAGGTCCAGAGGCTGCCGACGTGGGTGCCGGACGCCTGGCTGGGCCGGTAGTAGCGGATCCCGGTGACGAAGCCGGGGGTGTCGCTCTGGAACTTCACGCCGAGCTCGACGGAGCTGGTGTCGGGGTCGGTGCTCGCCGGGACCGTGGTGGACGGCCAGATCGTGCAGGGACAGCTCGACGTGGTGGTGGCCGTGGTGAACGTCCAGGTCACCGGGTCCATCTGGTTGCCGGCGGTGTCACGGGCGCCGCTCACCGACGCCGTGTACGTCGTGCTGGCCGTGAGGTTCGCGGTCGGGTCGAGGGTCGCCGTGCGGCTCGGGCCGTCGTAGGTCGACGTCGCCGCGACGAGCGTCCCTCCCGGGGTGCGCAGCTCGAAGGTGATCGTGCCCGTCTGGACGGCCTCGCTGAACGTCGCCGTCGGGATGGCCGCCGTGGACACGCCGCTCGCTCCAGGGGCGGGCGTGCGGGCGCTGAGCGTGGGCTTGGTGGTGTCCGGTGTGTCGGTGGTGAACGTCCACGAGACCGGGTCGACCAGGTTGCCTGCGGTGTCGCGCACCCCTGTGACGGTCGCGGTGTAGGTCGTCGTGGCCGTCAGGTTGGCCGCCGGGTCGAGGGTGGCGGTGCGGGTCGCCGCGTCGTACGTCGTCGCGCCGGCGACGAGGGCCCCGCCGGGTGCGCGCAGCTCGAGCCCGAGCGTGGACTGCTGCACCGGCTCGGAGAACGTCGCGGTGACGTTGACGCCCACGCTCACGGCGGTGGCGCCGGGCGCGGGGGTGCGCGCGGTGACGGTGGGCTTGGTCGCGTCCGGACCGTCCTCGAAGACGACGTCCACCCAGTAGTTCTCGCTGTTGTAGGTCTGGTCGGGGAAGGTGCTGGGCGTGGCGGTGTAGCGATAGACACCGTTGCCGCCGTCGGTGCCGTTCTGCAGGGCCGTCAACGGTCCGCGCGTGGTGGCCGCGGCGGCGAAGTAGGAGCCGTTCGCGACGTAGCGGCCGGGGGTGTAGTAGGACGCGACGTACGTCGTCCCCGCGGTGACGGGGATCGGCGACGCGAAGGACGCCTCCTGCCAGCCGCTCGCGGTGCCGCCATTGAACGTGACCTGGCCGAGCCGGGTGCCGGTGCGGCTCCACAGGCTGCCGACGTGCGTGCCGGTCGACTGACTGGGCCGGTAGTAGCGGATGCCGGTGATGGACCCGTCGCTGCTCGCTCGGAACTTCACGCCCAGCTCGACCGAGTTGGTGTCGGGGTCGGTGCCGGCCGGTGTGGCCGTCGACGGCCAGATCGTGCACGGGCAGCCCGACGTGACGGTCGTCGTCGTGAACGACCAGGACACCGGCTGCATCTGGTTGCCCGAGGGGTCCCTGGCGCCGCTGAGATTGACGGTGTAGGCCGTGTTGGAGGCGAGGGTGCCGCTCGGGTCGAGCGTGGCTGTCCGGGTCGGGGCGTCGTACGCCACGGTGGCGGGGACCAGCGTGCCCCCGGGCCCCCGGAGCTCGATCGCGATCGTCGCCTGCTGGACCGCCTCGCTGAAGGTGGCGGTCGGCGAGACGCCGAGGGAGACGCCGGTGGCCCCGGCGGCCGGGGTGCGTCCGGTCACGGTGGGGCTCGTCGTGTCCGGCGTGTCGGTCGTGAAGGACCAGGTCACGGGATCCATCTGGTTGCCGGCGGGGTCGCGGGCGCCGCTGATGCTCGCGGTGTAGGTGGTGGTCGCGGCCAACGCACTCGTCGGGTCGAGGGTCACGGTGCGGCTCGCCGCGTCGTACGACGTCGTCGCCGGCACCACGGCGCCGCCCGGGGCGCGCAGCTCGGCGGTGATGGTGGCCTGCTGCACGGACTCGCTGAACGTGGCCGTCACGTCCGCGCCGAGGGCGACGCCGGTGGCTCCCGGGGCCGGGGTGCGCCCGGTGACGCTGGGCTTGGCGGTGTCGGCGCCCTCGGTGAAGACCACGTCGACCCAGTAGTTCTCGCTCTGAAAGGTCTGGTCGGGGAAGGTGCTCGGGGTCGTGGTGTAGCGGTACACCCCGTTGCCCCCGGCGGTGCCGTCCTGCAGCGCAGTGAGGGGACCCCGGGTCGTGGCGGCCGTCGCGAAGTAGCGCGAGCTCACGGCGTAGCGGGTCGGGGAGAAGTAGGAGGCGACGTAGGTCGTGCCGGCGGTGACCGGGACCGGGGTGGCGAAGCTCGCCTGCTGCCAGCCGCTCGCCGACTCGTTGGTGAAGGTGACCTGCCCGAGGCGGGTGCCGGTGGAGGTCCACAGTGAGCCCACGTGGGTGCCGGACGTCTCGACGGGCTTGTAGTAGCGGATGCCGGTGATCAGTCCGTCGGTGCTGGCCCGGAACTTCACCCCGATCTCGACGGGGTCGCGGTCGGGGTCGGTGCGGTCCGGCGTGGCGGTGGCCGGCCAGATGGAGCAGGGGCAGGAGGCCGGCGGCGTCCCCACCGTGACGTCGGTGGTCGCAGCCGTGCCGATGGTGGCGCTGTCGTCGATCGCGCGTGCCCTCACGGTCAGGGCCCCGGCCGCGGAAGGCGTGAACGTGTAGGTCCACGAGCCGCGGCCGGTGGCGCGTCGCCAGGTCGAGCCGTTGTCGGTGGACACCTCCACGCCACCCACCCGGCCGCCGGTGTCGGCGGCGGTGCCGCTCACGGTCACGGGGGTGCCCACCGGCAGCGTCGCGCCGGCCGCCGGCGAGGTGATCACGGCCGTGGGAGCGGTGGTGTCGAGCGACGGAGCCGCTGCGGTCAGCCCGGGACGGATCGTGTCGGGCTGCGCCCCCATGTCGGCCAGCAGGTTGACAGTGGCCTGCTGCGCGGCAGCGTCGGGCGCCGCCGAACCGCGGTCGTGGTTGCTGTCGAGGCCCCAGGCCCACTGGATGGTCCCGGCGCCGAAGACGAGAGCCCCGCTGGGAGCCTTGTACAGCGTCATCGAGTGCGTGGCAGGCCCCTGCGCATAGCTGCTGCCCTGGTCGGTGATCCGCTCCCCGCTCCCCGCCGTCTGCGAGACGCGGAAGGAGCCGGGGGGACGATGGCCGTTGTCGAGGTCCTCGTCCCACTCGTAGCCGACGACATTGGTGCCGATGGTCGTCGTCGCGCCCGCAGCCAGGTTCGCCACCCGGGTGTTGCGCCAGAAGCGCATCTGCCCGTCGGCCTGCCCGACCACCATGTTGATCGCGCAGCAGTTGATGGTGAAGATCTGGCCCGACAGGGCGTTCTCGGGCCGGCCGCCGTCGGCCGGCGGGCTGAAGCGTGGGTCGCGCCACGTCCCGGTCCACACGTTGGTCGCAGGGTCGATCTTCGCGTCGGCGTGGGTCTCCTTGTAGGACACCAGCGTCCGGTGCGGTGTCCCGGACCCGTCGATGCTGTTCTCCCAGCGGGTCTTCCAGAAGATCTCGTTGCCGGAGAAGAACGCCAGGTCCACGCCTGCTGCGCGTGCGGCTTCGACACTGGCCCGTTGAGGGCCGGACCAGTACTCGTCGTGGCCGACCGAGAGGAACGCCTCGTGCTCGAGGAGCTCGGCCCCGCGACGGTCGGTGTCCACCCCGGTGCTGTAGCTGACGTCGTACCCGTTGGACTCCAGGAACCGCACCATCGGGTACTCCGCGTTGAACACCCAGTCCTCGGGAGCGTTGCCGCGCGTCGTGAACGGCCGGTTGTAGCTGACCTTGTAGGCGCGCCCGGCGGGGGCGCCGGTGTAGAGGCTGTTGCCGCCGTAGGTGTTGTAGGCCTGCCAGGTGGTGTCGGAGGTCTGGAAGAGGAGGTCGGACCCGCCGTCGTCGTCACGGACCACGAAGAACACGTGGCTCGCTCCGGCGGTGCCGTCGGTGCGGACGAGGCGGGCGAAGTAGATGCCGGAGACCGCTGTCGCCGGGACGTTCCAGGACGCGTTCTGGGTCCAGTTCCCGCAGTCGACCAGCCCGGTCGCGGTGTGGGTGATGCAGTTCGGCTGGTTGTTGAGCACCGTCGGCAGGACGGTCGCGACCCTCCGGGCGCCGTCGCCGCCGTAGTAGCCCATCCGGTAGATGTCGAGGCGGTAGGACGTCGCAGCGGTGTCGACCTTGAAGCCGATCGGCTGTCCCTGGTCCACGCTGATGTCGGTCGCGAAGCCCTGGATGCTCGCGGACCCGGCCCCGGTGACGCCCCACTCGCTCTGGGGGTTGCCGGGCAACGTGTTCTCGCACGCCACGGCGTTGGCGACCGGCGGGTCGCAGGGTGCGGCCGACGCGGGGGCCGTGCCGATCAGCACGGACAGCCCCGCCGCCACGAGGACGAGCGTGAAGAGGACGACAAGACGCCGGGCACCGGGCACGACAGGCTCCCTCCCGCACGACGGACCGGCGTCTGCGTGCACCGAGTCCATGCTCGATCCGGAGGCAGGCGGGCGTCATGCCCACAACTGGGCACAGGAGTGCTCCCGATAGCGTGTCGACCATGGCGACGACGCTGAAGTTCCGCGGCCCGGTCCTGCCCGACGGCGAGTCCCGTGACCTCTACGTCGTCGACGGCCGGATCACCTATGAGCCGCAGTCGGGTGCCGACACCGTGGCCGAGGGCTGGATCGTGCCGGGACTCGTCGACGCCCACTGCCATCTCGGGCTCGACGACTTCGGCGCGGTGGACGAGGCGGCGACCGAGCAGCAGGCCGTCGACGACCGCGACGGTGGCGCGCTGCTGATCCGCGACGCCGGGTCGGCCGCCGACACCCGCTGGATCCACGACCGCGACGACCTGCCGCGGCTGATCCGGTGCGGGCGCCACATCGCCGCGACCAAGCGCTACATCCGTGGCTACGCCCATGAGGTCGAGCCCGCCGAGCTGGCGACGTACGCCGCCCGGGAGGCCCGCAACGGCGACGGCTGGATCAAGCTCGTGGGCGACTGGATCTCGCGCGAGGAGGGCGACCTCACGCCGTCGTTCCCGGCCGAGGCCTTCGCCGACGCGATCGCCGCCGCCCACGACAACGGCGCCAAGGTCACCGCGCACTGCTTCGGCCACGGCGTGCTGCCCGGCCTGATCGAGGCGGGCATCGACTGCATCGAGCACGGCACCGGGCTCACCGAGGACCTCATCGACTCGATGGTCGCGCGCGGCACCCGGCTCGTGCCGACGGTCATGCAGCTCGACAAGTTCCCCGAGCACGCCGAGGCGGGGCAGGAACGCTTCCCCGACTACGCCGCCACCATGACGGACCTCTACGCGCGGATGCCGGCCACGATCATGGCGGCCTACGAGGCAGGGGTGCCCATCTATGCCGGCTCCGACGGTGGTGGCATCAGTCGCCACGGCAACATCGTCGGCGAGATCGAGGCGCTGGTCCGGATCGGCATGCCCGCCCACGACGCCCTCGGGGCGGCGAGCTGGCGAGCGCGTGAGTGGCTCGGGGTGGACGCTCTCACCGAGGGGGCGTCGGCGGACTTCGTCGTCTACGACCGCAACCCGCTGCTGGACCTGTCGGTGCTGCGTACGCCGACGTGCACGGTGCTGCGGGGGGTCAGTCGAGGTCGATGACGTCCACCTCGGGGCCGGGGACCAGTGCGCGTGATTTGTCGTGCGGCCGGGGGACCGGTGGGATGGGAGCCATGCGCACCCTCGCCGATCTCTTCCCACCCCTGGGGCTCCACGTGGTGGCCGGACCGCTCGAGCTGCGGGGCCTCACCGACGAGCTCATCGCCGAGCTGTGCGACGTCGCCGAGGCCGGCATCCACGACCCGGGCGCCATGCCGTTCTACTTCCCGTGGTCCATCGCTCCCGCGGGCCAGCTCTCGCGCAACACCGCGGCCTACCACTGGGGCAAGCGGTCGACGTTCTCGCCCGAGGACTTCAGCCTCGACCTCGCGGTCATCCTGGACGGGCGGGTGATCGGCTGCCAGGGGGTCGCGGCCAGGCACTTCCCGGTGACGCGCACCGGTGAGACCGGCTCGTGGCTGGGGCGGGAGCACCAGGGGCGCGGGATCGGCACGCGGATGCGCCGGGCGATGTGCGCGCTGCTGTTCGACCACCTCGGCTTCGAGGAGGTCACCTCGGCGGCGTTCCTCGACAACCCCGCCTCGCTGGCCGTCTCGCGCAAGGTCGGCTACCGGCCCACCGGGGTCAGCCGGATCAAGCGCCGCGAGGGCGAGCTGGCGCTCAACCAGGGGCTCGTCCTCACCCCCGAGGACTTCGTCCGCGGCGACGTGGCGATCGAGGTCACCGGCGCCGGCGCCGTACGCTCCTTCCTCGGCCTCGACTCCGCCTGAGGTCCCCGGGGCGCACCGGATTGGTGACCCACGGCGTACGTCTGGCAGAATCCCCCCTCGTGTCCTGCGCGCCCGGACCCTCTCATCCGAGCGACGCAGCGCCCATCGAGTGACCAGACCCGGTAACCCCACCTGGCGAGGGTCGCTCACCCACGACAATTCCTGAGGAGACACCACAAACGTGGCCGTCAAGATTCGTTTGAAGCGCCTGGGCAAGATCCGGGTGCCGCAGTACCGCATCGTCGTCGTCGACTCGCGCAAGAAGCGCGACGGCCGGGTGCTCGAGGAGATCGGGAAGTACCACCCGAAGGAGGAGCCCTCCTTCATCGAGGTGACCTCCGACCGGGCGCAGTACTGGCTCGGCGTCGGCGCCCAGCCCTCCGAGGCCGTCGAGGCGATCCTCAAGGTGACCGGTGACTGGCAGACCTTCAAGGGCCTGCCGGGCACCGAGGGCACCCTCAAGGTCAAGGAGCCCAAGCGCGCCAAGATCGACATCTTCAACGAGGCCCTCAAGGAGGCCGCCTCCGAGCCCAAGGGCTCCGCGGTGACCTCCAAGAAGAAGTCCGAGAAGGTCGACAAGGCCGAGAAGGCCGAGAAGGTCGAGGAGCCCGCCGCCGAGGCGGCTGCCGAGACCCCCGCCGAGACCCCCGCTGCCCAGGTCCCCGCTTCGGAGACCCCTGAGGGCGCTGCCGACGCCGCGGAGGCCACCGAGACGGTGACCGCCGAGGACGCCGGCAAGAGCGAGGCGTGAGCGACGTGCTGGCTGAGGCTCTCGAGCACCTGGTGCGCGGCATCGTCGACCACCCCGACGACGTCGTGGTCCGCGACAAGCAGCTGCGTCGTGGCTCGATCCTCGAGGTCCGGGTCCACCCCGAGGACCTCGGCAAGGTGATCGGCCGCAACGGCCGCACCGCGACGGCGTTCCGCACCGTCGTCTCGGCCCTCGCGGGCCGGGGTGGTGCGCGGGTCGACTTCGTCGACACCGACCGTCGCCGCTGACGCACGAACCTGTCGATCGGGCGCCACCCCTGCCGGGGTGGCGCCCGTTCGCGCGTCCCGGGCCGGGGGCTGGGAGCCCCTGTCGGTTTCCCCGGGTACCCGGGGAAACGTAAGGTTCCAGTGCGAAACTTCGGGGGTGAGGCTCCAGTTTCCCCGGGTAACCGGGGATCGCAACCGGGGCGCTAACCTCAGCCCGTGAGCGATCAGGAGCAGGGCGACATCGAGGTCGTGGTCGGGCGCATCGGCAAGCCCCACGGCATCCGCGGCGAGGTCACCCTCGACGTACGCACCGACGAACCAGATCGCCGTTTCGCCCCGGGCACGACGATGCGCGCCGTGGCCCCGGCCGGCGCGGACCGCCGACCCGCTGCGCTCACCGTCTCCCGCGCCCGCTGGCACCAGAGCACGCTGCTCGTCACCTTCGAGGAGCTCGAGGACCGCAACGCCGCCGAGGCCGTCCGCGGCACCCTGCTCTACGCCACCCTCGGTCGCGACGAGTTGCCCGAGGACCCCGACGAGTACTACGACCACCAGCTCATCGGGCTCGACGTCGTCGACGTGGACGGTACGCCGCTGGGCGAGGTCAAGGCCGTCGTCCACGGCTCGGCCCAGGACCTGCTGACCGTGCGCACGCCCGACGGCCGTGACACCCTCGTGCCGTTCGTGGCGGCGCTGGTCCCCGAGGTCGACCTCGACGCCGGCCGGGTGGTGGTCGCCGATCGCCCCGGCCTGGTCACGCCGTTCCCCGAGGACGCTCCCCAGGCCGCGCCCCGGGTTGTCGAGGACACCGACCAGGGACACCTGTGAGGATCGACGTCGTCACGATCTTCCCCGACTACCTCGCGCCGCTGGAGCTGAGCCTGCCGGGCAAGGCGCGCGACAAGGGACTGCTCGACGTCGCGGTCCACGACCTGCGCGACTGGACGACGGACCGCCACCACACCGTCGACGACACGCCGTACGGCGGCGGCGCCGGGATGGTCATGAAGCCCGAGCCGTGGGGCCGGGCGCTGGACGCGGTCGCGCGGGGCGCCACGATCGTCTTCACCACGCCCAGCGGGGAGCCCTTCACCCAGCAGGTCGCCCAGGAGCTGAGCGCCCACGAGCACCTCGTGTTCGCGTGCGGGCGCTACGAGGGCATCGACCAGCGGGTCATCGAGCACGCGGCGACGATCGGCACGGTGCGCGAGCTCTCCCTCGGCGACTACGTCCTCAACGGCGGCGAGGTGGCAGCACTCGCGATCACGGAGGCCGTCGTCCGCCTTCTCCCGGGGTTCATGGGCAACGCCGAGTCGCTGGTCGAGGAGTCCCACGCCGACGGCCTCCTCGAGTACCCCGTCTACACCAAGCCCTCCACGTGGCAGGACCGCGCCGTTCCCGACGTGCTGCTCTCGGGCGACCACGGGCGGATCGCGGCGTGGCGGCGTGCGCAGGCCGAGCGGCGGACGGCCGAGCGCCGACCCGACCTGCTGCCGCCCACGGCGGCGGCCGCGGGCCTCGCCGACCTCGAGGTCCGCCCGGCCGTGCCCGCCGACGCCGGCGAGATCTACACGCTCCAGCGCGCCTGCTGGCTCCAGGAGATGGAGGCGAATCCCGGCGTCGACATCCCGGCTCTGCGCGAGTCGCTCGACGACGTACGCCGTGGGTTGGGGGAGTGGACCGTGCGGGTCGCCCGCGAGCCGGTCTCGGGACGCCTCGTCGGGGCCGTGCGCGGTCGCGTGGACTCGCGCGGTGAGTGGGACATCGGCAGGATCATGGTCGCGCCCGACCTCCAGGGCCGTGGCCTGGGGCGCGCGCTGCTCGAGCTCGTCGAGGCGCTGGCGCCGCCGGATGTCGAGACGTACGTCCTCTTCACCGGGGCGGGATCGACCGACAACCTGCGGATGTACAAGAAGGCGGGCTTCCGGCTGCGCTCGGACCGGACGGCACCGCCGGGCGCGGTGGTGCTGACCAAGCGGATTTCACGCTGACCGTCCGGCTCTGGCAGACTTCACCCTTGGTCCACTCGAGGCCAGGTTCGCCCGGACGCAACGACCAGCTGCATCGCCCCGGGGTCCCGCCGTACCGCACCTGCCACAGGGGGCGCGCCCGGCTGGCCAGCTCGAGCACCAACCCGCATCCGTCACCACCTCATCAACACTGCGCGGCTGACCTGTGGCACTCGCAAGGAGCAACGTCATGACCAACGTCATCGCCGACCTCGGCAATGCACTCAAGCGCGACGACCTCCCGGCCTTCCGCGCCGGTGACACCGTCAAGGTCCACGTCAAGGTCGTCGAGGGCAGCCGCTCGCGCGTCCAGATCTTCCAGGGCGTCGTGATCCGCATCCACGGTGCCGGCGTCGGCCGCACCTTCACGGTCCGCAAGATCTCGTTCGGCGTGGGCGTCGAGCGCACCTTCCCGATGCACTCGCCGATCTTCGAGACGATCGAGGTCGTCACCCGAGGTGACGTGCGGCGCGCCAAGCTCTACTACCTGCGCAACCTGCGCGGCAAGAAGGCGAAGATCAAGGAGCGCCGCGAGGCGTGACCCTCCGGGTCCGCGCCGCGAGGCGCGGCTCCGACCAGGGACTCGATAGTCTCTGCGCGTGACTTCAGATGACCGCGGTCCTTCGTCCGTCTCCATGGACGAGGGACCGCGGTCGTCGCGTCCGGGGGACCCGGAGCGCGCGTCGGCGAAGCCCCGGCGCAAGCAGCTCCCGCTGTGGCAGGAGACGATCCTGCTGCTCGGCGTGGCGCTCATCCTCGCCATCGTCATCAAGACCTTCTTCGTCCAGGCCTTCTACATCCCGTCGGAGTCGATGGAGCCGGGCCTGATCCTCAACGACCGGATCCTCATCCAGAAGGTCTCCTACTGGGGCGACGACCAGCCCGAGCGCGGCGACGTGGTGGTCTTCAAGGATCCGGGCGGTTGGCTGAGCCCGATCGACTCCGCCGGCCCGTCCAACCCGATCGCGCAGGCGATGGCCAAGATCGGTCTCTATCCCACCGGCGGCCACCTGGTGAAGCGGGTGATCGGCGTCGCGGGCGACACCATCGAGTGCTGCGACAAGCAGGGACGGCTGGTCGTCAACGGGCAGCCGCTCGAGGAGGACGACTTCATCAAGCGCCTCGGCGCCGCGTGCGACGGCCCGATGCCCACCAACGGTGCGTGCGACGAGGACTGGTCGGTCGGCCCCATCCCCGAGGGCCACATCTTCGTGATGGGTGACAACCGGTCCCGATCGGCCGACTCCTCCCAGCACATGTGCCCCACCGACGTGACCGAGTGCGTCCCCGGCGACGAGTTCGTGCCGGTCGACCTGGTGGTCGGCAAGGTCTTCGTGCTGCTCTGGCCCGCCGACCGCTTCCGCTGGAACACGCGTCCGGCCACGTTCGAGGACGTGCCGGACCCGTCCCCGTGAGCCGGCCGCCGATGACGGCGACCCCGCCCGCCCCGCTACCTTCCCCCGTTCCCGCGCAGAGCGGCGTCACCGTACGCCGCGACGCGGGGCTCTACGGCTACGAGCGGGCCCTGCGGCGCGCCGGTCTGGAGCCGATCGCCGGCGTCGACGAGGCCGGTCGCGGCGCGTGTGCCGGGCCGCTCGTGGCAGGTGCGGTCGTCCTGCCGGCGGGCAGGGCGGGCATCGTCCCCGGGCTGGCGGACAGCAAGCTGCTCACCGAGGCGGCGCGCGAGCGGGTCTACGCCCAGGTCGTGCGCCGCGCGCTGGCCTGGTCGGTCGTGGTGATCGAGTCCGAGGAGTGCGACCGGCTCGGCATGCACGTCGCCAACCTCGAGGCCCTGCGCCGGGCGGTGGCCCGCCTGGGCACGCGACCGTCGTACGTCCTGACCGACGGGTTCCCCGTCGACGGCCTGGGCGTGCCCGGCCTCGCGGTGTGGAAGGGCGACCGGGTCGCAGCCTGCATCGCGGCCGCCTCCGTGATCGCGAAGGTCACCCGTGACCGGCTCATGGTCGAGCTGCACGGATCGTGGCCGGGCTATGACTTCGCCACGCACAAGGGCTACGTCACCGCCGAGCACGAGGCGGCACTCGCCGAGCACGGCCCGTGCCCGGCGCACCGGATGAGGTTCGTCAACGTGCGACGCGCGGCGGGTCTCGAGCCGGTGCCGGATGCGGCCACTAGTGTCGGGGCCGAGCAGCTGGGCACCACGGAGCTGGGCACCACGGAGGAGGACGCATGAGCGCTGAGGATCTCGAGAAGTACGAGACCGAGATGGAGCTCACCCTCTATCGCGAGTACCGCGACGTGGTGGGGATCTTCAAGTACGTCGTCGAGACCGACCGCCGCTTCTACCTGTGCAACCAGGTGGACGTGAAGGCCCGTTCGGAGAGCGGGGACGTGTTCTTCGAGGTCTCGATGACCGATGCCTGGGTGTGGGACATGTACCGCCCGGCGCGGTTCGCCAAGAACGTCAAGGTGCTGACCTTCAAGGACGTCAACGTCGAAGAGCTGGCGTCGCAGGAGATCGACCCGCCCAAGGACTGAACGCTCCCGGGCCACCCGACGTCCACAGGACGACGGATCCGGGGCCTGTCCACAGCCGTACGCCCGTCCGTGCCCGGTCCGTCGGTGCTGCGCGATGTGCTGGTGCCTTCCCGATCCTGTTCGAACGGAAGGCACCCACGATGGTTCGATCCGCTGCGGCTTCACCCTTCACCCCCGACCCTGCGGCTGAGCGCAAGCGGTTGCTGGGCCAGCGCGGCGAGACCATCGCGGCCCGCCACCTGACCCGGCGTGGACTGGTGCTGCTCGACCGCAACTGGCGCTGCGAGCTGGGGGAGATCGACCTGGTGCTGCGCGACGGCCAGGTGTTGGTGATCTGCGAGGTGAAGACCCGCACCTCGACCGACTACGGCTCGCCGCTGGAAGCCGTCGACCAGGCCAAGGCCGACCGCCTGAAGCGCCTCGCCTTCCGCTGGCTGCGCGCGCACGACTGCCATCCCGACGACGTGCGCGTCGACGTGGTGGGGGTGCTGGCGCCGCCGGGGCGCCCGGTCGAGGTCGAGCACGTGGCAGGGATCGGCTGATGGCCTTCGCCACGGCGCGCACGCTGGCGCTGCGGGGTGCCGACGGGCACGTCATCGACGTCCAGGTCGACGCGTCGCCGGGTGTGCCCGCGACCACCCTGGTCGGTCGGGTGGACAAGAGCCTGTCCGAGGCGCGCGACCGGGTGCGGATGGCGATCAACAACGACTGCGGCCGGTGGCCGGCGACCAAGCGCGTCACGATCCTGCTCTCACCCGCCGACCTGCCCAAGGCAGGCACCCACTACGACCTGGCGATCGCGGTCGCGGTGCTGGCTGCGGACAAGGCCCACGACGAGCTCACGGCCGACCAGCTGGACGGCTGGGCCTTCATCGGGGAGCTGTCCGTCTCTGGTGGGCTGCGCCCCGTGCCGGGGGTGCTGCCGATGGTGATCGCAGCGGCGGCGCACGGCATCGACCGGGTGTTCGTGCCGGAGCCGCAGGCGGCCGAGGCGAGCCTGGTGCCGGGCATGACCGTGTTCGGGGTGCGCTCGCTGGGGCAGGTGTGCGCGGTGCTGCGTGGGGTCGAGGTGCCGGAGGCACCGCCCGTGGTCGGTCCGTCCGCGAGCCCGCTCACCACCTGGCGTGGCGACGCCAGGCTCGACGGCGTCGACCTGCACGACCTCGACGGACTGGAGGACGTCCGCTACGCCGTCGAGGTCGCGGCCGCGGGTGGCCACCCGCTCATGCTCATCGGTCCCCGCGGCACCGGGAAGACCTCGATCGCCGAGCGGATCCCGACGATCCTGCCCGACCTGACGATCGAGCAGTCCCTCGAGGTGAGCGCCCTGCACTCGGTCGCCGGGACCCTTCCACCCGGCGCGGGGCTCCTGCGCCGTCCGCCGTGGTTCGCGCCCCACCACAGCGCCAGCGCCGCGAGCGTGCTCGGTGGCGGCACGGGACGGGTGCGCCCGGGCCAGGTGAGCCTGGCCCACCACGGGGTCCTGTTCCTCGACGAGTTCCCCCACTTCCGCGCCGACGTCATCGAGGCGATGCGTCAGCCCCTGGAGTCGGGGGAGGTCACGATCGCCCGGGGGGAGGAGGCAGCCACCTACCCGGCGCGCTCCCTGGTCGTGCTGGCCGCCAACCCGTGCCAGTGCGGCAAGTTCCACGGCCTCTCGGGCGGCGACTGCGAGTGCAGCGAGGTCCAGCGCTTCCACTACCGGCGCAAGCTCAGCGGACCGATCGTCGACCGGGTCGACATCTGGATGGAGGTCCGACCCCAAGGCCCGCGCCGGGGTGGGAGCTTCGCCGCGCCACCGGAGTCCTCCGCAGACGTGCGGGCCAGGGTCGAGGACGCCCGCCTCCGCCAGGCCAGGCGCTACCGCGACTGCCCCTGGCAGCTCAACGCATCGGTTCCCGGAGCCGTCCTCGCCGAGCGGTGGCCGCTGGAGCCGGAGGGGCAGTGCCTGATCGACACCGAGCTGGCCGGCGGGCGGCTCTCCCGGCGTGGACTCACCCGCGTGCAGCGACTGGCGTGGACCGTCGCCGACTGCTCCGGCGTCGCGCGTCCGGGCTCGCGTGAGGCCGACCTCGCCCTGACCCTGCGTTGCAGCGACACCAGCCGGAGCCTCCCGGCCGACACGACCGCGGTGAGGGCCTCGTGAGCAGTCCCTCGGAGCAGGAGCGCCTGGCCAGGGTCGTGCTCAGCTGCGGCGTGGAGCCGGGTGACCTCACCACCTCGACGCTCATCAGCCACGAAGGGGCGCAGGGGGCGTTGGAGGCCCAGCTCGTGCCCAAGCCCGGCAGCCGCCTGTCCGAGCGACTGCGTGAGATCGATCCGGTCCGACAGCTCGACCAGGCGAGCCGGTGCGGCATCCGCTTCCTCGTCCCCGGTGACCCGGAGTGGCCCACAGCTCTCGACGACCTCGACCACGGCACCGCGATCCAGGGACTCGGTGGCACCCCGCCCGGGATCTGGGTCAGGGGCCCGATGCCCCTCACCGAGCTCGCGGACTCGGTCGCGGTCGTGGGCTCGCGCTCCGCCTCGGTCTACGGCGTCGAGACGACCCGGGGCATCTCGGAGTGCCTGGCGTCGGCCGGTGTGCCGGTCGTGTCCGGCGGGGCGAAGGGCATCGACTTCGTCGCCCACGACGCGACCCTCCTCGCTGGCGGGGCCACGGTCGCGGTGCTCGCGTGCGGCGTCGACCGGGTCTACCCCGAGCAGAACCGACGCCTGCTGGCGCACCTTGCGGCCGAGTTCGCGGTGCTCTCCGAGCAACCGCCCGGGTCCGCGCCGACCGGGATCCGCTTCCTGGCTCGCAACCGCCTCATCGCCGCCCTCAGCCGCGCGACGGTGCTGGTCGAGGCCGCGCTGCGCAGCGGAGCCCTCAACACCGTCAGCTGGGCCGAGCAGCTCAGCCGGACCGTGATGTGCGTGCCCGGTCCGGTCACCAGCTGCACCTCGCAGGGCGTCCACCACTGGTTCCGGCGAGGCACCTCGATGCTGGTCACGCACGGGTCCGAGGTGCTGGAGCTCGTGGGTGCTGCGGGGGAGCACCTCGTCGAGGACCCGCGCGGCGAGGAGCGACCGAGGGACGCGTTGAGCACCAAGGACCAACGCCTCCTCGAGTGGGTGCCGGTGAGCCAGCCGGCGGGCGTGGTCTCGATCGCCCGGCTGGGCCAGCTCCACGTCCGCGACGCCGTCCCGGCGCTGAGGCGGCTCGAGCAGGCCGGCTTCATCCGCGAGGAGGCGGGCGGGTGGCGACTCGCAGGTGCACGATGACGCCCGCGCGCCCGCCTACGATCGCAGTGTGAGCGACGATCCGGGTGGCGCAGGGGCGCTCGAGCAGGGCCTCCCCGAGCCGATGGTGCGCCTGCTCGGCGACTACGAGCGCCATCTCGTCTCCGAGCGCGACCTCACCCCGCACACCGTCCGGGCCTACCTCGGCGACGTCTCGAGCCTGCTCGACCACTGCCTGCGCCTCGGCATCGACGACATCGCCGACGTCGACCTCCGGGCGCTGCGCAGCTGGTTGGCCAGGCTCCAGAGCACCGGACGCAGTCGCACGACGATCGCCCGGCGTGCCACGGCCGCCCGGGTGTTCACCGCGTGGCTCCACCGCACGGACCGGTTGCCCTCCGATCCGGGCGCCGCGCTCGGCTCCCCGAAGAAGCACAAGACGCTGCCCCCGGTCCTGCGTGCCGACGAGGCCGAGGCGCTGATCCGTGCCGCCTCCGACCTGTCCGACGACGGCAGCCCCGCCGGCATCCGCGACGTGGCGATGCTGGAGCTCCTCTATGCGACCGGCATCCGGGTCGGCGAGCTGGCCGGCCTCGACATCGACGACGTCGATGCCGAGCGTCGGGTGGTGCGCGTCCTCGGCAAGGGCCGCAAGGAGCGCTCCGTGCCCTACGGCACCCCGGCCGGGCGAGCGGTAGAGCGCTGGCTCGTCTCCGGGCGGCCCTCCCTGCGGGTCGAGGGGTCCGGGCCCGCGCTCTTCCTCGGCGTGCGCGGGCGGCGGATCGACCAGCGCGCGGTCCGCGATCTCGTGCACCGCCGCATCGCCGACGTCCCCGGGGCGCCGGACATCGGCCCCCACGGGCTCCGGCACACCGCCGCCACGCACCTGCTCGAGGGGGGAGCCGACCTGCGCTCGGTGCAGGAGCTGCTCGGTCACGCGTCGCTGGCCACGACGCAGCTCTACACCCATGTCACCACCGATCGGCTGCGCCGGGCCTACCAGCAGGCCCACCCACGCGCCTGACGCGCCCTGCGCAGACCGTGAGGTCAGGCGAGCCAGTCCACCGGGCGCGACCAACGTTCCAGCGGGGGCGCCCAGGGGATCGACCCGGCTGCCTCGCCCCACAGCGGCAGCAACCGCACCGTGCCGGGGCCGACGAGCGACAGCGGGTCCCGGTAGTCCCCACCGGCTCCCGCGCCGCGGATCAGGCCCCAGTGCAGGCAGGCCGCGGGGAAGCAGTGGCTGTCAGTGAGCGTGAGCCTGCCCAGCACAGCGCCCGCGGCCACCTCCTGGCCACGCTCGACAGAGGCCACGACCGGCTCGTAGGTCGTACGCCGTCCACCGTGCAGCACCGTGACGACGGGCTTGCCGCCGATGGAACCAGCGAACCCGACCGTCCCCGGCAACGTGGCGACCACCGGCTGGCCGGGCCGGCCGGCGAGGTCGACGCCACGGTGCCCCACCGCAAAGGGGTGGGGCGGCGGCTCGAAACCTCGCACGACGTCCGGCTGCGGGTCCAGCGGCCACACCCCCTCCGGTCGGTCGGGAGCCGCCGCGGCTGGGGGGCCGGGGCAGACGGGGGCGACCAGGACGAGGATGACGACGGCCCAGTGGAGGGCCCGGCTGACGGCTCGCATCCGGTGAGCCTGTGGCCTCGCAGCGACCACGGCGACCCACCCCGTGCACGCCTGTGCATCGACGGTGCCAGACGGTGGCTGGGGATGCTTCGCGGTCACGGATTCCACGCTCGGTCCACGCTCAGCCAGGGGACGACCAACGATTCGCTCCACGCGAACGGGTGGCCTACGATGTGCGGAGCAGTCCTCACGGACTGACTTCGCACGCTCGCAGACCGCGTCGGAATGCATCCCTGGTTCCGGACCGCCCGTGGGCGTCGGTCCTCAGTTCCTCACCACCTCGGTGCGGATCGGACCGGCGTGTGAGCGTCAGGGCTCCCGACACCCGTCGGGTGCACCGAACTGAAAACAACAGGAGCCACACTCCCGGCCCGGCCTGCATCAAGGCCGGGCACATCGGCCAGTGCCGTTGAGGAGTGGGCCTCCGCGACAACAGGAGAACCCATGGCAGTCGTCACCATGCGCCAGCTGCTCGAGAGCGGCGTCCACTTCGGTCACCAGACCCGTCGGTGGAACCCCAAGATGAAGCGCTTCATCATGACCGAGCGCAACGGCATCTACATCATCGACCTGCAGCAGTCGCTGGCCTACATCGACCGCTCGTACGCCTTCGTCAAGGAGACCGTCGCCAAGGGCGGTGTCGTGATGTTCGTCGGCACCAAGAAGCAGGCCCAGGAGGCGATCGCCGAGCAGGCGACCCGCGTCGGCATGCCCTACGTCAACCAGCGCTGGCTCGGTGGCATGCTCACCAACTTCCAGACCGTGCACCAGCGGATCAACCGCCTCAAGGAGCTCGACGAGATCGACTTCGACGACGTCGCGGGCTCCAACCGCACGAAGAAGGAGCTGCTCGGCATGAAGCGCGAGCGCGCCAAGCTGGACAAGACCCTCGGCGGCATCCGTGACATGACGAAGGTCCCTTCCGCCGTGTGGATCGTCGACACCAACAAGGAGCACCTGGCCGTCGAGGAGGCCCGCAAGCTGCGGATCCCGATCATCGGCATCCTCGACTCCAACTGCGACCCCGACCTGGTCGACTTCCCGATCCCGGGCAACGACGACGCGATCCGCGCCGTCGGCCTGCTGACCCGCGTGGTCGCCGACGCCGTCGCCGAAGGCCTCATCGCCCGCTCGGGCGTCAAGGCCGGCGACGCTGACGCTGCCGTCGGTGCCGAGGAGCCCCTGGCCGAGTGGGAGCGCGAGCTCCTGACCGGTGACGCCGAGCAGGCCGCTGCCGCCGCCACCGGCGACGCCGCTGCCGAGACCCCGGCCTCCGAGGCCACCGGTGCCGCGTCCGAGGCCCCGCAGGCCGAGGCCGCGACCGAGGCTGCTGTCGAGGCGCCCGCCGAGACCGAGGCTGCTGTCGAGGCGCCCGCCGAGACCGAGGCTGCTGTCGAGGCGCCGGCCGAGACCGAGGCCGCTGTCGAGGCGCCCGCCGGGATCAAGCCGCTGGCTGCCGAGACCGAGGCTGCCGCCGAGGGTGAGTTCGGCGCGGACTCCGCACCGGCCACCGAGGACGGCTCGGCCCCCGAGGGCTTCGAGGTCAAGGGCAACAAGGACTCGATGAAGTTCCACGCCCCGAGCAGCCCCTGGTACGACCGCACCAACGCCGAGGTCTGGTTCCGCACCGCGGACGCCGCCGAGGCCGCCGGCTTCGTCAACGCGGAGCAGAAGAAGGACTGATCACGCTCTGCCGGTCGCCTGCCAACGGGCAGGCGACCGGCATCCGTGCTGTCCGCCCCACCTACACACCGCCCGGACTCCCGTCCAACCCACGTCGAGACAGACGGAGCCGGGCCCCTGAACCCAAGGAAGAGGGACCATGGCCGACTTCACCGCCGCCGATGTCAAGAAGCTCCGTGAGCTGACCCAGGCCGGGATGATGGACTGCAAGAAGGCGCTGACCGAGGCCGACGGCGACTTCGACAAGGCCGTCGAGCTGCTCCGCGTCAAGGGTGCCGCCAAGGCTGCCGCCCGCGGCGCCGAGCGCGAGACCGCGGCCGGGCTCGTCGCCACCGCCGGCAACGCGCTGGTCGAGCTGAAGAGCGAGACCGACTTCGTCGCCAAGAACGAGGACTTCATCGCCAAGGCGCAGCAGATCGCCGAGGTCGCCAACACGGTCAAGGCCGTCGACACCGAGGCCCTCAAGGCAGCCGAGCTCGACGGCAAGACCGTCGGCGAGGTGGTCGAGGACCTGGCCATCACCATCGGCGAGAAGATCGAGCTGGGCGAGGTCGCCTACTTCGAGGGCACGACCGTCACCTACATGCACAAGCGTGCCGCCGACCTGCCGCCCGCCGTGGGCGTCCTGGTCGAGTTCGAGGGGGACGAGGCCGCCGCCCGCGCCGCTGCGATGCAGATCGCTGCGATGAAGGCCCAGTACCTCACCCGTGACGAGGTCCCCGCCGACGTCGTGGAGTCCGAGCGCTCCATCGCCGAGCAGAAGACCCGCGAGGAGGGCAAGCCCGAGCAGGCGATCGCCAAGATCGTCGAGGGTCGCCTCGGTGGGTTCTACAAGGAGATCGTCCTGCTCGAGCAGGAGTCGGTCACCGAGTCGAAGAAGTCCGTCAAGGCCGTCCTCGACGCTGCCGGCACCACCGTCAAGCGGTTCGCCCGCTTCGAGGTCGGCGCCTGACGCTCCCATCGACCGGGGCCCGTACGCAGTTGCGTACGGGCCCCGGTCGCGTTGCAAGGGCAACCGCGAGGGACGCCGGGGGGACTGCGGGTCCGCACCCTCGGACCCCATGGCGTCGTGCATCCCCACCTCCGGGTGTGCGGGTTCGACCCACTGGCCGGTAGGTTTCTCTGGACCGGTCCAGACGTGCGAAGGGATCCATGTGACGGCGTACAAGCGAGTCCTGCTCAAGCTCTCCGGTGAGGTGTTCGGCGGTGGGGAGGTCGGTCTGGACCTCGACGTCATCAACGCGCTGGCCGGCGAGGTGGCCGAGGTCGCCCAATCGGGCGTCCAGATCGCCATCGTGGTCGGCGGCGGCAACTTCTTCCGTGGCGCCGAGCTCCAGCAGCGCGGCATGGACCGCGCCCGGGCCGACTACATGGGGATGCTGGGCACGGTCATGAACTGCCTGGCCCTGCAGGACCTCATCGAGAAGCACGGCGTCGAGACGCGCGTGCAGACCGCCATCACGATGGGCCAGGTCGCCGAGCCCTACATCCCCCGTCGTGCCATGCGGCACATGGAGAAGGGCCGCGTCGTGATCTTCGGCGCCGGCGCCGGCATGCCGTTCTTCTCCACCGACACGGTGGCGGCGCAGCGGGCGCTGGAGACGCGCTGCGAGGTGATCCTCATGGGCAAGCAGGGCGTCGACGGTGTCTACGACTCCGACCCGCACAAGTTCCCCGACGCGGTGAAGTTCGACCACCTCACCTACGACGAGTACCTCGCCCGCGACCTCAAGGTCGCGGACGCCGCCGGCATCGCGATGGCGCGCGACAACCGCATGGACATGGTCTTCTTCAACCTCTCGACCCCGGGCACGATCGCGCGCGCGGTGCGGGGTGAGAAGATCGGCACGCTGGTGAGCGCCTCGGCCTGACGTGGCCTGCCCACCCTCCGCACCCGACGTACGACGAGAGAGAGCACAACCGTGATCAACGACGTCATGAAGGATGCCGACGCCAAGATGGGCAAGTCGGTCGAGGCGACCCGCGAGGAGTTCGCCGCGATCCGGGCCGGGCGTGCCAACCCGGCCATGTTCTCCAAGATCACGGCCGACTACTACGGCAGCCAGACCCCGCTGCAGCAGCTGGCGAGCTTCTCCTCCCAGGACGCACGCACGATCTTGATCCAGCCCTTCGACATGGGTGCGATGGGTGCGATCGAGCGGGCCATCCGCGACTCCGACCTCGGCGTGAACCCCGCCAACGACGGCAAGGTGCTTCGGTGCGTCTTCCCGGAGCTGACCGAGGAGCGCCGCAAGGAGTACATCAAGATCGCCAAGGCGAAGGCCGAGGACGGCCGCGTCTCCGTGCGCAACATCCGTCGCACCGCCAAGCAGGGCCTCGAGAAGCTCGAGAAGGACGGCGAGGTCGGCAAGGACGACGTCACCGGAGCCGAGAAGCGCCTCGACGGACTCACCAAGGCCCACACCGACAAGATCGACGAGCTGCTCAAGCACAAGGAAGCAGAGCTGCTCGAGGTCTGAGCACCCACTGATGACGACCCCCGAGCCGGCTGTCCCGGACCCCACGACGTCGGGCGCGGCCACGAAGGACCACGGCCGCGCCGGCCGCGACCTGCCCACCGCCATCGGATCCGCGGTGGTGCTGGTCGGGGCGATCTTGCTGTCGCTCCTCTTCTGGAAGACCGCCTTCATGGCGATCGTCGCCGCGGCAGTGGTCGTGGCGATCTGGGAGCTGCACAAGGGCCTGGGCGCCAAGGACATCGACATCCCGGAGCAACCGCTGATGCTCGGCGGGGTGGTGATGGTCGTCGTCGCCTACTTCTGGGGCGCGCCGGCCCTCGTCACAGCGACCGCGGTGACGGCCCTGGTGATCATGCTGTGGCTGCTGCGCCGTGGGGTCGATGGCTACGTCAAGAACGCCACGGCTGCGGTCTTCACGCTGATCTACGTGCCGTTCCTCGGCTCGTTCGTGGCGCTGCTCCTCGCCGAGGGGGGCACCAACCCGGCGTTCGGGCTCGACACCGACGACCTCGGCGTCCGCGGGATCATCATCTTCATCGCGATCACGGTCGCCTCCGACACCGGCGGCTACATCGCCGGTGTGCTCTTCGGCAAGCACCCGATGGCGCCGGTCATCTCGCCCAAGAAGTCGTGGGAGGGATTCGCAGGATCGGCCGTGGCGTGCGTCGCGGTGGGGGTCTGGTTGGTGACCGCGTTCCTCGGCGGCGACTGGTGGGTGGGGTTGCTGCTCGGCCTGATCACCGTCGTGATGGCCACCCTCGGCGACCTGTGCGAGTCCGTCATCAAGCGCGACCTCGGCATCAAGGACATGAGCCAGGTCATCCCCGGCCACGGCGGCCTGATGGACCGGCTCGACTCCCTGCTCGCCACCATCGCGCCGATCTGGCTGATCCTCTACTACCTCGTCTTCTGAGGCCGGGCACGTGCGGGTCCTGGTCACCGGAGGCCGAACCGGCTACCTCGGTCGGCATGTGGTGGCCGCTGCCGGGCAGCACGACGTCGTCGCCCTGGGCTCGGCCGACGCCGACATCAGGGATCGCCGGGCCATCCAGGATGTCGTGGCTCGACACGCGCCGGACGCGATCATCCACACTGCCTACGTCCAGTCCGACTGGGACGTGACGGCCGGCGGTGCGGTCAATGTCGCGCTGGCCGCGGCGCGCAGCGGCTCGCGGCTCCTGCTGGTGTCGAGCGACCTGGTCTTCTCCGGCAAGCACGGGCTCTATGACGAGTCCGCGTCCCCGGACCCGATCACGCCCTACGGCGCGGCCAAGGCGGCAGCCGAGACAGCGGCCCGTGCCGTGTGTGAGAACACCGTGGTGGCTCGCACCTCGCTGATCCTCGGCGACGGGAGCTCCCAGCACGAGCAGCTGGTCCACGCGCTGGCGGCCGGCGGCGAGGGCGGGCTGTTCGAGGACGAACGACGGTGCCCGGTCCACGTCGGCGACCTGGCGGCTGCGCTCGTCGAGCTCGCGACGACGTCGTACCGGGGGATCCTCCACTGCGGAGGCGCCGACGCGATCAGCCGCTACGAGCTGGGCCGGCTGATCGCCCGACGCGACGGTCTCGACGCCGGGGCCCTACGTCCGACCAGTCGGGCAGCGCTCGCCGCGCCCGGGCCCGTCGACGTACGGCTCGACTCGACCCTCGCCTCGACTCTCCTGACAACCCGGTTGCGTGGGGCGAGGGAGTTCCTCGCGCCATGAGCCTCCACCTCGTCCTGACTCCACACCTGAACTTCCACTCGTGCGCGTGGAAGTTCATCGCGGCTCACGCTCGGAGCGACGCCCGCCACCGATGAACCTCCACTCGTGCGAGTGGAAATCCATCGGAGGGCGAGCCCATCCACCGAACAGCAGTCCGCACGACCTAGGGTTGGGACGTGGAGTCCAGTCAGCAGCACGAGGCGGAGACGTCGCACGAGGAATCCCTCGGGTGGTGGCACCACAGCCACCCGACGTTCGCGGGCATCACCGGCTTCTTCGCCGGAATGCTCTTCGTCACCGCGCTGCCGGGCGCCTTCATCGGAGTGATGCGGCTGCTCTTCGAGTACGAGACCGCCGAGCAGCTCTTCCCGCTCGTCCTGATCGCGCTCGCCCTGCCGATCTTCATGCTGATCAAGCGCAAGACCCGCCGCTTCGCGCAGTTCATGTTCGTCGGCATGCTGGTCACGGCCCTCGTCGTCCTGGGCGTGGCGTCGCTGGTGCTCTACTTCATGGTGGACGCCGGAGGCGTTGAATCGCTGCGATGACGCCGGAGATGGGAGAATCGCCCTGATGTCCGACTCCACTCCCGCCCCCGCGCAAGAGCCGATCAAGACCCTGCCCCTGGTCTTCGACGAGCCACGAGGCCGCAAGAAGCCGCCGCGGCACCTCGCCGACCTCGACGAGGCGGGCCGCAAGGCCCTGCTCGAGGAGATGGGTCTGCCCGGCTTCCGCGCCAAGCAGCTCTCGATGCACTACTTCGGACGCCTCGTCGACGACCCGGCGCAGATGACGGACCTGCCGGCGACCCAGCGCGACGAGCTCGTCTCGGCGCTGCTGCCCGACCTGATGACGCCGCTGCGCACGCTCGAGGCCGACAAGGGCACCACGCGCAAGACCCTCTGGAAGCTCTTCGACGGAGCGCTCGTCGAGTCCGTGCTGATGCGCTACCCGGACCGCGCCACCGTCTGCGTCTCCAGCCAGGCCGGTTGCGGCATGGCGTGCCCGTTCTGCGCCACCGGCCAGGGCGGTCTCCAGCGCAACATGTCGACCGCCGAGATCGTCGAGCAGGTCGTCGCCGGTGCCCGCTCGATGACGCGTGGCGAGGTCCCCGGCGGTCCGGGCCGCGTCTCCAACGTCGTGTTCATGGGCATGGGCGAGCCGTTGGCCAACTACAAGGCCGTCATCGGTGCGGTGCGCCGCCTCGTCGACCCGTCGCCGGCCGGCCTGGGCATGAGCGCCCGCGGCATCACGGTCTCCACGGTCGGCCTCGTGCCGCGCATCAACCAGCTGACCGAGGAGGGCATCCCGGTCACGCTCGCGCTGAGCCTGCACGCGCCCGACGACGAGCTGCGCAACGAGCTGGTCCCGATCAACACCCGCTACTCGGTCGCCGAGACCGTCGAGGCGGCCTGGAACTACGCCCGCGTCACCAAGCGCCGGGTCTCGATCGAGTACGCGATGATGCGCGGGATCAACGACCAGGCGCACCGCGCCGACCTGCTCGGCGACGTGCTCAACTCCTACGGCGACTGGGGCTGGGTGCACGTCAACCTGATCCCCCTCAACCCGACTCCCGGCTCGAAGTGGACCGCCTCGGACCCGGCCGACGAGCGCGAGTTCGTCCGCCGCCTCGAGGCCAAGGGCATCCCGACCACGGTCCGCGACACCCGCGGCAGCGACATCGACGGAGCCTGCGGCCAGCTCGCCGCCGTGGAGTAGCCCGCACTCCTCCCGCGTCCGCCCGGGGTGAGGGCGAGGTGTCGGGGACCGTTCACGTGTCGTCTGCCCGCAGCAGGGTCTGTGTTGCGGGCCGCTTCCTAGCGTCCGTGGCATGGACCTGCTCGAGAGGCGGCGTCAGCGCCGCAACGTCCCGGCCAGCCTCGTGCCGATCACCCGACCCACCACCGCGCGGCTGCGGGTGCTGGTCGTCACCGAGTCCTTCCTGCCCCAGGTCAACGGCGTGACCAACTCCGTGCGCCGGGTGCTGGAGCACCTGGCGGCCGAGGGACACGAGGCCGAGCTGATAGCACCGACCGGCCCCACCACGTACGCCGGCTTCCCGGTCACCCTGGCGCGCGGCGCCCAGCTGCCGTTCTACGCGGACTTCCGCATCGGCCTCGAGACCCGACGCCGGTTGCGAGCCACGATGCTGCGCTTCGGCCCGGACGTCGTGCACATCGCCTCGCCGGCCGCCCTCGGCTACCAGGCGGCGCGGGCCGCGCGGTCCCTCGGGATCGCGACGGTGGCGATCTACCAGACCGACCTCGTCGGCTTCGCCGAGCGGTACGCCGTGCCCGGCGGTGCCCGCGCGATGGAGTCCCTGACCCGGCGCATCCACCTCGGCGTGGACCGCACCCTGGCTCCGTCGACGGCGAGCATCGTCCAGCTCGAACGTCTCGGCGTCGACGCGGTCGCCCGCTGGCCGCGCGGCGTGGACCAGGAGCTGTTCCAGCCCGCGAAGCGCGACGAGACCCTCCACGCCGAGCTGGCCCCGAACGGCGAGCACCTCGTCGGCTATGTCGGTCGCCTGGCCGCGGAGAAGGAGCTCGGGCTGCTCGCCCGCGTCGACCGCCTGCCGGGGGTGCGCCTGGTGCTCGTGGGCGGCGGTCCCGAGGAGGAACGGCTCAGGCGCCTGCTTCCGGGCGCGGCCTTCCTCGGCGTGCTGCACGGCGACGAGCTCGCCCGGGCGTACGCCACGCTCGACGTCTTCGTGCACACCGGCCGCCACGAGACCTACTGCCAGTCCGCCCAGGAGGCGCTGGCCAGTGGCGTGCCGGTGGTGGCCCCCCGCGCCGGAGGCCCGCTCGACGTCGTCGAGGACACCGTGACGGGCTGCCTCTACGAGCCCGGCGACGCCGAGGAGCTGGCGGCGCACGTCCAGCACCTCCTCGCCCGGCCGATGCTGCGCCTGCGGATGGCGCGGGCCGCGCGGCACAGCGTGCGGGACCGGACCTGGCAGTCCGTCAACGACCTGCTGCTCAGCCACTACCGCGACGTCAGCAGCCCTGTCGTCAACCGCCGCCGGGCCGGCTGACCGAGACCACCTCCACGGCCTCCTCGACCGTGTCGACGAGGTGGACGTGCGCCTCCATCGCCCGGCCCCGGGCAAGCGCCAGCAGCAACGGCCAGGCCGGCAGCTCCTCGGTCCAGTGCCGGCGCCCGACCAGGACCATGGGCGCGAGGGACGAGTCGTCGGCGTAGTAGTTCTCGCAGGCGTCCTGGAAGATCTCCTGCACCGTGCCTGCGGCGCCCGGCAGGAAGACGATGCCGGCGTTGCAGACCTCCAGCAGCACCGCCTCACGGGGGGCGTTGTGGAAGAACTTCGCGATCGCGGAGGCGAACGGGTTCGGCGGCTCGTGACCGTAGTGCCAGGTCGGGATGCCGAGCGACTCCCTGCCGTGCGGCGTCGCGTCGACGACGTCGAAGGCTGCCGCCGCCCACGCGCCGATGTCGGGGCAGAACGACGGCACCCGCGCGAGCGTGGCGAGCGCTGCGTCCAGGGAGCCGGCGACGAGCGCGCCCAGGTTGGCCGCCTCCATGGCGCCCGGTCCGCCCCCGGTGGCCACGGTGAGCCGCGCGCCCAGCGCGTGACCGAGGCGGGCCGCATCGGCGTACGCCCTGCTTCCGCGCTCGAGCGCGTGCCCGCCCATGACACCGACGACGTCACGGCCGCTCACCCAGTCCGACAGCGCGCGGTCGACGTGGTGGTCGTGGAGGGCCTTGGCCAGCGCGTCGTCGGGGCCGGCGCGCCGTCGCGACCAGGCATAGGCCCGTGCGTCGAGGGTGTCGTCGTAGCGGGGGGCGTCGTAGAGGTCCCTGGGGGAGTACAGCGTCGATCGGTAGGGATCGACCGGCAGCCCCGGGATGTCGTGGAGGACCACGCCGCCGGCGCGGCGCACAGCCTCGTCGTCACCGTCGGCGAAGTCGCAGCCGATGAACAGCGACTGCGCCAGCGACCGCTCGCGCAGGGCCGGGCCGCGCTCGGTGAGGTCGAGGCCGATGACCCGCCACCCCGCCAGGGACTCGGCGCCGCGGGACAGGCGACGGTCGAGGTCGGCGAGCGTGGTGACGTCGAGGACGCGTCCGCGGGAGTGCAACACGTGCGCCAACCTATGTCGCTCGCCCCTGAGTCCCTCGGAGACCCAGGGGCGAGCGAGGTCAGAAGGCGTGCGCCATCAGGTCCCCGAACAGCTCCTGCTCGTCGGCCTCGAGCCCGCGCGAGCGGAACCAGGCGCACATGTTGGCGCAGTCGCGCAGCAGGAAGTCCATGCCCCGCGGGTTGCCCACCAGGTCCACCATCTGCGGCAGGTCGATGATCACCAGCCGATCGCCCTGGGCGAGGGTGTTGTAGGGCGACAGGTCGCCGTGCACCAGCCCGGCCTGGACGAGCGTCAGCAACGACTCGCGGAGCTGGTCGAAGTAGCCCTCGACCACGGATCGCCCGGGACGGACCTGCGCCACCCGTGGCGCTGTCTCGACCTCTCCGTCGACGCGGACGGTGATCCACTCCATCATGATCTCGGTGTCGTCGATCTGGACGGGATAGGGGACCGGCAGGCCGAGCTCCCAGCAGCGGCGCAGGGCGCTCCACTCCGAGATGGCCCACTCGCCGGCGGCGACCTGGCGTCCCCAGGTGGACTTGCGCTTGAGGGCGCGGTTGTCGCGCGAGCGCTTCATCGACCGGCCCTCGGTGTAGGACGCGGCGCGGTGGAAGGTCCGATGGTCGGTGTCGCGGTAGCGCTTGGCTGCCATCACGACCCCGGCCGCGCTGTCGTGGGGATCGGCTCGTTCGACGAGGAAGACGTCGGCCTCCTTGCCGGTCTTGAGGACGCCGAGCTCGGTGTCGATGGCGCCGCTGGAGGTCACGACCCAGTGCGGTCGCGGCTCCGGACCCTTCATCAGGGCCTCGAGGTCCTCCCAGCGGGACCACTGCTGACCGGCGCCGAGGTCGTCGGCGTAGGTGTCGTAGCTGAAGACGAACGACTCGTCGATGCCCTCGACGGGCGATCGGTCGTCAGGCCGGAGGAAGTCCTCCGGGAAGGTGTGCATGTCGTGGGACAAGGCGGGTGCTCCATGGGTGTGAAAGGTGGTCGGCGGGCAGGCCGAGGACAGTCATGGACATGTCACAGCTCCTTTCACAGGCGGGCGGCGCGGGTCGACGCCCGGACTACGTCCCCAGTCTGACGCACCCGCCACGAGCAGCGCACGTGAATATCTGGGCTAGGTTCTGCGCGTGACCACGCGACCCTTCTCCACCCTCCTGGCTGCTGCGCTCGCGGCGGCGATGACCGTCGGCCTGGCCGGCGCCACGGCCACCGCCGGAACGCCCAGGACTGACGCCGTCGACGGTGCCTCGGGGATCGGCGACCCCTACTGGCCCCTCGACGGCAACGGCGGCATCGACGTGGCGTCGTACCGCATCTCCAACCGCTACGGCTTCGCCACCGGGCGGCTGAGCGGGCGCACCAGGATCCGGCTGACCGCGACGAGCGACCTCAGCAGCTTCTCCCTCGACTTCCTGCTGCGGGTCTCGAAGGTGAAGGTCGACGGCACCAGGGCCCGCTTCACGAAGACCGACGGCGGCCATGAGCTGCGGATCACCCCCGCCCGGCCGCTGGCGGCGGGAAGCAGGCACACCGTCGTCGTGACGTACGCCGATCGCCCGGCGAAGTACTCCTATGCCGGGGACAGCAACTGGCTGGCCACCAGGAGCGAGGTCGTCACGATGAACGAGCCGCACATGGCGCCGTGGTGGTTCCCCGCCAACGACCACCCCCTCGACAAGGCGATCGTCGACGTGCGGATCCGTGTCCCCCGGGGCCGCGAGGTGATCTCCAACGGCGAGCTGAAGGGCCGCAAGGTCGGCAAGCGGTCGACGATGTGGCACTGGCGCGCGGACGAGCCGATGGTGCCCTACCTCGCATTCTTCGCGGCCGGTGACTTCACCATCGCCGAGGGCATCCACCGGGGCCTGCCGTGGCTGGTCGCGGTCTCGCAGAGGCTCGACAGGATCGACCAGCAGGCCAGCATGCGCCTGATGAAGAAGACCCCGGTCGTCGTCGCCGGCCTCGAGAAGGACCTCGGCGCCTACCCGTTCTCGGTGGTGGGCGGCCTCACCACCTCCCTCAACGTGGGCTTCGCCCTGGAGAACCAGACCCGCCCCACCTACCCCGCGGTGGGCGGCGGCTACACCAGCCTCGTGGTGCACGAGCTCGCCCACCAGTGGTTCGGCGACGACATCGCGGTGCAGCGCTGGCGCGACATCTGGCTGAACGAGGGATTCGCCACCTTCATGGAGTGGCGGTGGACCGAGAACCACGGAGGGCGCACCGGCGACGCCTTCCTGCGCAGCTACCACACCAACGTGGCCGCGTCCTCGGACTTCTGGAAGGTGACCATCGCCGACCCCGGCGCTGCCAAGGTCTTCGACTCCGCCGTCTACGACCGCGGCGCGATGACCCTCCAGGCGCTGCGCAACCGGGTGGGCGAGCGTGACTTCTGGAGGATCCTCCGGACGTGGATCCGCGAGCAGCGCGGTGGCAACGCGACGTCGGAGGAGTTCGAGGAGGTCGCCGCGCGGGTCAGCGGCGAGGACCTCGGCAGCTTCTTCTCCGCGTGGATCCGGACCCCCTCGAAGCCGGCCACGACGGCGGACAACGGGCTGGCCTGATCGCTCCATGCCCCACGTGAACTGGTTCCGGGCGCCAGCGGGCGACGACCCCGGCACTCTCAATGCCTGCTACCACGCCCTCGACATCCACGTCGTCCGCGGCCACGCGGAGGACGTCGCGCTCACCGACCCGGCCGGCGACTGGACCTTCGCGCGCCTGCTCACCGAGGTCGCCGCCTGCGCGGGAGTGCTGCGGGCCTTCGGGATCGGGATCGGCGACCTGGTCGCGGTCGGACCCGTGCCGCGCACGATCGGCGTCGTCGTCGCGCTGGCGGCAGCCCGCGTCGGCGCGGTGACCGCGTACGACGACCCTCCCGCCGCCGACGCTGCGGTGCTCATCGGCCCCACCCCGGACGGCGTCGTGCTCACCGCCGACGGCGAGGAGCTCCCGTGGGACGTCGCCCAGCGCGCCGGACGGACCGATCCGGCCGGCTGCGCCGACGTGCCGGGAGATGCCGTCCTGTCGCGGCGCGGCGATCTCGCCCTCAGCGTGCTCGCCGCACTGGGCGCATCGGCCGCGCCGCCGGTGCCCCCCGAGGGCAGGCTCGTCGAGGTCGGCGGCCTCGAGGTGTGGTCGTTCGACGCCCCCCAGCGCCTGACAGACTGACCGGGTGAATGCACGCGACATCGTCATCCTGGGATCGACCGGCTCCATCGGCACCCAGGCCCTCGATCTGGTCCGTGCCCACCCCGACCGGTTCCGGGTCGTCGGGCTCACGGCCGGCGGCTCCCAGGCGGAGCTCTTCGACGCCCAGGTGGCGGAGTTCGCCCCCGCCTTCTCCGGGCTCGGCGAGGACGCCTCCAGCGAGGCGGCCGCGATGGCCTGCGACGTCGTGCTCAACGGCATCACCGGTGCGGTCGGGCTGCGACCGACCCTCGCCGCCCTCGACGCCGGCAACACGCTCGCCCTGGCCAACAAGGAGTCGCTGATCATCGGTGGACCCCTGGTCAAGGACCGTGCCCGTCCCGGCCAGATCGTGCCCGTCGACTCCGAGCACAGCGCCATCGCCCAGAGCCTGCGGGCCGGGTCCTCGGCGGAGGTGCGGCGGCTGGTGCTGACCGCGTCCGGGGGTCCGTTCCGCGGTCGGAGCGCGGCCGAGCTGGCCGATGTGACCCCCGAGCAGGCGCTGGCCCACCCCAACTTCGCGATGGGCCGGGTCATCACCACCAACTCCGCCACCCTCGTCAACAAGGGGCTCGAGGTGATCGAGGCGCACCTGCTCTTCGACGTCCCGCTCGACCGCATCGACGTGGTCGTCCACCCGCAGCAGCTCATCCACTCGATGGTGGAGTTCGTCGACGGGGCCGTGGTCGCGCAGCTGGGCCTGCCGACCATGATGGTGCCGATCGCGATCGGCATGGCCTGGCCCGAGCGCGTCCCGGACGCGGAGACGGCGATCGACTGGACGAAGGCGGCCGACTGGCGCTTCGAGCCCGTCGACGACGTCGTGTTCCCCGCGGTGTCCCTCGCCCGGACGGCGGGCGATCGCGGCGGCACCGCGCCTGCGGTCTACAACGCCGCCAACGAGGTCGCGGTCGACGCCTTCCACGAGGGTCGGTTGCGGTTCCCGGACATCGTCTCCGCGGTTTCGCAGATCCTGGACGCCCACGACGTACCATCGAGGGAGCACTTCACCGTGGACGACGTCCTCGCGGCCGACGCCTGGGCGCGCGCGGAGGCGTCCGCCCTCATCTCCCGACAAGGACCGCCCCTCACATGACCGCCCTGCTCTACACCCTGGGTGTCGTCGCGTTCGTCGTGGCGATCCTCGTCTCGATCGGGCTGCACGAGTTCGGCCACCTCGTCCCGGCCAAGAGGTTCGGCTGCAAGGTGCCCCAGTGGTTCATCGGTTTCGGCCCCACGGTGTGGAGCAAGCAGATCGGCGACACCGAGTACGGCGTCAAGGCGATCCCGCTCGGCGGCTACGTCAAGATCGTCGGGATGCTGCCCCCGGGTGCGCAGGACCTCGTCGAGGAGACGACGTACGACGAGGACGGCGAGCAGGTCCACCGGATCCGCCGCTCCAACACCGGGATGTTCACCCAGCTGATCTCCGATGCCCGCGCCGCGGAGTGGGAGTACGTCAAGCAGCACGACACCGACCGGCTCTTCTACCGCCTCACGTGGTGGAAGAAGGTGATCGTGATGGCGGGCGGCCCGACGGTCAACATCGCCATCGCCTTCACGCTCTTCGCGATCCTGTTCGCGTCCTACGGCAACCCCCGCGACGAGATCGTCGACCCGGTGGTCGCCGCCGTCCCGGAGTGCGTCATCCCCATCGCCGAGCTGCCGCGCGACTGCACCGCCGAGGACCCGATCACCCCGGCCCGCAAGGCCGGGCTCCAGCCGGGCGACGAGTTCCTCAGCTTCAACGGCGTCCCGATCACCGACTGGGAGACCCTCCAGGCCGACATCCGCGGCAACGCCGACGGCAACGCGGTGATCGAGGTGCTGCGCGACGGCGTGCCGATCACGCTGCGCACCAACACGACCGTGCAGCTGCGCCAGACCTCGCTCGAGGACGACACCTTGACCGAGGTGGGCTTCCTCGGCGTCCAGCCGGTCACCCACCTGGAGACCGGAGGGCTGGTCTACACCACGGGCCAGATGGGCAGCATGACGGTCGAGACGCTCCAAGCGCTCGGTCAGCTCCCCGTGAAGGTGTTCGAGGTCGGCAAGGCCGTCGTCGGCCTGCAGGAGAGGGACCCGGCGAGCCCCGTCTCGATCGTGGGTGGTGGCCGGTTCGCCGGCGAGGCCGCGGCCAGCGACGCGTTCCCGTTGACCGACAAGCTCGTCACGCTCCTCTTCCTGATCGCGAGCTTCAACTTCTTCATCGGCATGTTCAACTTCGTGCCGCTCCTGCCGCTCGACGGCGGCCACATCGCCGGTGCCCTCTACGAGGGCCTCAAGCGCGGCGTCGCCCGCCTGCGCGGACATCCCGACCCCGGCCACGTCGACGTCGCCAAGCTGCTGCCGGTGGCGTACGTCGTCGGGCTGGCGATGCTGGTGATGGGCGTGGTCCTGATCGTCGCCGACCTCGTCGTGCCCCTCCACATCAGCTGAGCCGCGCCGAAGCCGGTCCGCGGGGGCCCTGCTCCTAGACTGGGGCCCATGACTGCTGTCGGCCTTGGCATGCCCGCTCTTCCCCCGCCCGTGCTGTCCCCGCGACGCAGGACGCGGCAGATCAAGGTGGGGTCCGTGGGCGTCGGCAGCGACTCGCCGATCTCGGTGCAGTCGATGACCACCACGCTGACCTCCGACGTGAACTCCACGCTGCAGCAGATCGCCGAGCTCACCGCCACCGGCTGCGACATCGTGCGCGTGGCGTGTCCCAGCCAGGACGACGCCGACGCGCTGGCCGAGATCGCGCAGCACTCGCAGATCCCCGTGATCGCCGACATCCACTTCCAGCCGAAGTACGTCTTCGCCGCGATCGATGCCGGCTGCGCCGCAGTCCGGGTCAACCCGGGCAACATCCGCAAGTTCGACGACCAGGTCAAGGAGATCGCGCGCGCCGCCAAGGACCGCGGCACCTCGATCCGGATCGGGGTCAACGCCGGCTCGCTCGACAAGCGGATCCTCGACAAGTACGGCAAGGCCACCCCGGAGGCGCTCGTCGAGTCCGCCGTCTGGGAGGCCGGACTCTTCGAGGAGCACGGCTTCCACGACTTCAAGATCTCGGTCAAGCACAACGACCCGGTCGTGATGGTCCGGGCCTACGAGCTGCTCGCCGAGGCCGGCGACTGGCCCCTGCACCTCGGCGTCACCGAGGCCGGCCCGGCCTTCCAGGGCACCATCAAGTCCTCGGTCGCCTTCGGCCACCTGCTCAGCAAGGGCATCGGCGACACCATCCGCGTGTCGCTGTCCGCGCCCCCGGTCGAGGAGGTCAAGGTCGGCCTCCAGATCCTGGAGTCGCTGAACCTGAAGCCGCGCCGCCTCGAGATCGTGTCCTGTCCGTCCTGCGGTCGCGCCCAGGTCGATGTCTACAAGCTCGCCGAGGAGGTCACCGCCGGCCTCGACGGCCTCGAGGTGCCGCTGCGGGTGGCCGTCATGGGCTGTGTCGTCAACGGCCCCGGCGAGGCCCGCGAGGCCGACCTCGGTGTCGCCTCGGGCAACGGCAAGGGCCAGATCTTCGTCAAGGGCGAGGTCATCAAGACGGTCCCGGAGTCGCAGATCGTCGAGACCCTCATCGAGGAGGCCATGCGCCTCGCCGAGGGCATGGAGCCCGTCGAGGGGTCCGAGGCCTCCGTCTCCGTCAGCTGACCCTGCCCCGGGGGGTGTGTCGGGCAGGACGAAGCTGCCCGCGGCCCCAGCGCTCCGGCGTACGCCGGCACCTGAGGGCCGGCTTTGTCCTGTCGGACGCGCACGGGCGCGGTCCCACCCCCGCGGCTAGGCTCGCGGCGTGCTGAGGACCCGCGAGCAGGTGCGCGTGCTGGGCCCGGGAGACCGGGACCTGTTCGTCGCGCTCGCGGAGCAGGACCCGGTCGTCAACGTCTTCGCCGACTACCGCGCCCGTCTGACCAACCTCGACGAGCGGTGGCTCGGTGGTCAGGTGTGGGGGCGCTTCGAGGGTGAGCGTCTCGTCGCGGGCTGTCACCTCGGCGCCAACCTGGTCCCGGTCCAGTGCACGCCTGACGACGTGGGCGCCTTCGCCGACGTCGCCCTGCGGCGGCGCCACTCGGTGGGCACGATGGTCGGCCCCAGCGATGTCGTGGCAGCCCTGTGGGAGCTGGTCGAGCCGCGGTGGGCCCGTCCACGTGAGTACCGGTTCCGCCAGCCCCACCTCGAGATCCACGAGCGGTCGCCCGTCGTGCCCGACCCCGCCGTGCGCGTCACGGGCCCGGGAGACCTCGACGCGCTGTATCCCGCGTGCGTCGCGATGTACACCGAGGAGGTCGGCGTCTCCCCGGAGAACGACGTCGGGGGAGGCGACCTCTACCGCGCGCGCATCCGGCAGCTCATCGCACGGGGCTGGTCGTTGGCCCGCTTCGACGACCAGGGGGTGGTCTTCAAGGCCGAGATCGCCTGCGTGACGCCGTACGCCGCCCAGGTGCAGGGCGTGTGGGTCCGACCGGACCGTCGTGGGCAGGGCCTGGGTGTGAGCGGCATGGCCGCCGTGGTGGCACACGTGCTCGACTCGGGAATGGCGCCGACGGTCTCCCTCTACGTCAACGAGTGGAACACCCCGGCCCGGGCGGCCTACGCAGCGGTCGGCTTCGAGCAGACCGCGACCTTCGCGACACTGATGTTCTAGGTGTGAGGCCTAGGAGAGCGGCGTCGGGTCGGACGCATTGGCGCACCTCGACGCCGAGCACCGCACCATCGAGGTCTGTGAGGGCCCCTCGACCCGGAAGCTGATCCGGGTGTCGGTCTCCCACGCGATGTCGGTGAAGGCGTGGGCCGACCAGCGCCCGAGCGTCTTCCCGGTGACCTTGCGCATCACGATCTCGCGCACCGTCCCGAAGCCCGGCGTGATCCGGCGGCCGATGGTCACCATCCGGCGACCATCGGGGGAGAAGGACAGCACGCGCTGGGCGCAGGAGCGCCACAGCTCGCGGCCCGGACGGGAGAGCCGGGCGACGAACGTGCACCGCTCGCCCGGCGCGGTGAACCCGGCGGCGATGTCGCGCCGCAGCGTGCCGGTCTGCAGGTGCCACTTGTCGCCCTTCACCGTGCGCAGGACGTCGCGCTTCCAGCTCCACACCATCACCCGGCCGCCGGAACCGCCGATGAGCATCCGCCCGCCTGCGAGGTCGACGGGGCGGGCGAAGCGGCCGACGTTGTCGTCGACCCAGCTGCGGAAGACCCGCTTCGCCACGCGCTTGCCGTCGCTGAGCCGGCGCACGCCCACCTGGGTCACGCCGTCGCCGACGAGGAACGCCTCGGTGTAGAACCGGCCGTCGCGACTGAGGACGGTGCCCTCGTCCGCGCCCGGCAGGCGGCGCTGGGTGCCGTCGCGGCCGACGAACGCGAGGGCGAGGAAGGTGCGCCGCTTCGAGACCCACCAGCCCGTGCGTGCCACGTCGAGGATCTCCAGGCCCGGCGCGTCGAGGACATCGACCACGCGGGCGCCGTCGACGATCGAGCTGCCCTCGACATAGGGCCGGGACAGGTCCGCGCCGCGCGGCAGGGTTCCCGGGTCGAGCGAGCCCGAGCCCGCACCCGCGGGCGCCGCCAGGAGCAGCAGGGCAACGGTGGTGGTCGTGATGCGTCCGAGTCGACTCATGTTTCCTCCCGGGCCCGAGTGTCCCGTGGCGGGGACGGGCCCGGCAAGAAGAAAGTTGCTCCGACATGTATCAGCACGGCGCTTGCCCCCACCTGTGAAGACATGGGGACAATGGTCACCATGTCGGAGCACCGAAGAGCTGAGGGGCAGCTCGAAGAGTCGCCGTGGGACAAGGCCAGTGGGGCGTTCATGGCGTGGCGTGCAGGGGACGCCACCGCCGTGGACGATCTGGTTTCCGCGATGACACCGGTGCTCTGGCACGTGGTGAGGGCATACGGGCACGACCGGGAAGCGGCTGAAGACGTCATTCAGGCGACCTGGCTGGGATTCGTACGCCTGCACCGGACCATTGAAGACCCACAGGCGGTCGCGTCCTGGCTGATCACCTCAGCCAGGCGCGGCGCAGCCGCACACGCCAGGAACGCACGACGTGCGGACCCGGTGGAGGACGAGCTGCTCGCAGCTGCGTTGCCCGACGAGCAGTCGGCCGAGGCAGTGGCGGTGCTCGACGACGAGGCGTCACGGCTGTGGGGGGCCGTGGCGAGCATCGACGAGCGCTGCCGCAAGCTGCTGCGCGTCATCGCGTTCATGGATCGACCCGACTACCACTCACTGAGCCAGGACCTCGACATGCCCGTCGGGAGCATCGGCCCCACACGGGCCCGGTGCCTGGCGAAGGTGAGAGCGGCATTGACGACAGGAGGCGAGCGATGACGACCGGGGACACCCGCCTCCTGGACGACCTGCGCGACATGTGGCGGCTCGTCGACCCACCACCGCCCGGGCTGACGGCGACCATGGTCGCCGCGGTCGTGGCCGCCGACCTCGACGAGGAGTGGGAGCTGCTCGTGCTGGTCCGTGACTCGGCCGACGAGCCCGCCGCGCAGGTGCGCGGGCTCGGCTCGGCCAGGATGCTCTACTTCACCGCAGGTGAGGGGTGGTCGCTCGACGCGGAGATCGACGGTGACCAGGTCCGTGGCCAGCTGCTCGACCTCGCGGCGGACACCGGCTCCGTCGAGGTGACCGTGGAGACCACTGACGCGCAGGCCTGGTCGACCGGGCTCGACGAGGTGGGCTTCTTCGCGATCCGGGCCGAGCCCACGGGGTCGGTCCGCTTCACCGTCCGGGTCGGTGACACGGTCTCCAGCAGCCGCTGGGTCGAGCTCTGAGGGCTGCTCAGCTGTAGGGCTGGCGCAGCTCGAGGTGCGGGCCCACCATCGGGTCCGAGTCGTACGTCGCCCGGGCCAGCACCACGTCGCGGGCGTCCCGCGCCGACGACCCCGACTCGGAGATCTCGCGGGCGATCAGGCCGGCCACCACCGGTGCGGCGAACGACGTACCGCTCCACCGGGCCATGCCGGTGCTGAAGACCCGCACATCGCCCTTGTCGGGGCTCTCGTGGCACTCGAAGGTGCCGTCCGGGAACGCGTTGACCAGGTTGCGGCCCAGCGCGTAGACGTCGGCGGAGACGCCGAAGTTGGAATAGTCCGACACCCGTCCGTCGCGGTCCAGCGACCCGACACCGACGCACCAGGTGAACGCGGCGGGCCAGAACGGCGCCGACCAGGAGTCGTTGCCGGCAGCTGCCACGAGCACGCAGTCCCGCTTGCGCAGACGCGTGCGGTGGAAGGTCTCCAGCGCGACGGACGGCAGGTCCAGCCGCGTGCGGCAGCCGGCCGACAGGTTGATCACCTGCGGGTCGTGGTCCAGTGCCTCCTCGAGCTGGACCACGAGGTCGGACTCCAGGACGCCGCCACCACCGACGCCCCCGATCGCGAAGCCCTCCACGAAGACCGCCGTCTGCGGAGCCACGCAGCGCACCACTCCCGCGATGAACGTGCCGTGCCCGGCGTAGGGCCGCAGGTGGGGGCCGTTGAGCTCGTCGTCGCCGTCGACACCCTTCAGCCACGGCGTACGCGGGTCGGTCGCGGCTGGCGGGTGCCAGCCGGTGTCGACGACCACGACGCTCACCTCACGTCCCTTCCGGTGCGGTGCCTCCGGCGGCCAGGGGTCCGTGAGGCCGGTCTCCTCCGCCTCGACGGCCGGGCACAGGTTGCCGCCCGGGCCACTGGGTGCGACGTGGACCCAGTGGTCGGGAGAGGCCGCTCCGAGAGGCAGGCCGATCTCCTCGAGCAGGTCGAGGACGTCCGGCACCGACTGTCCGCCGCTGCGCTCGGGCAGCACGTAGCGCACCAGCTCGCCGTCGAGCAGCTCGGCGTCCACGCGCGGAGAGCCCAGGAGCACGCCCTTGTCGAGCTGCGCCACGGACCGGTCGAACGCGTCCGTGTCCGCGCCCCGCACCAGCACCCGATCGGGGTGGTAGACGTAGGTGAAGTCCGCCGGCGCCTCGGTGTCCCAGGCCACCTGGCCGTCGTTGGCCTCGCGGAAGCCGCGGAGCTGGTCGGTCGTACGTCGTCGGCTGTCGCTGCCGATCTTCCAGTCGCCTGCCATGGTCCGACGCTAGCGGCGCGCCCGCGGGCTGGCGAGACCATGGGGCCAACTCGGCGAGGCGGATCAGCAAGGATGGCCCGACCATGATGACCAGGCCCGAGGCAGAGGAGCTGCTCCGCACCCTCTTCGCCGATCCCGACCTCGCGCGGAAGCGAGCCGAGGACGAGCTCCTTCTGGACGCTGATCCGGCGATCGCCTCGATCGGTCACCAGATCCTCGGGATCGTGCTGCGCGACCTCGGCGGGACCGACCCGGCGCTGGCGGCCCTGCGCACGGCCGTGCGGCTGGCGCGACGATCCGGCGACGAGGAGCGGTGGGGCGACACCCTGGCCACTCTGGGTGTGACGCTGTGCATCGCAGGACGGGTGCCGGAGGGCATGCGCAAGCTCGGCCAGGCCGCGTCGGTCCTCGAGGGTGTGTCCCTCGGCCGGGCCCTGGTGCGCCGGGCCTGGGTCACGGGCCACCTGCTCGCCCGCTTCGAGGAGAGCGCCGCCGACCTGCGGCGGGCCAGGATGCTCTTCGCCGGTGGGGGAGACCGCGTGTGGGAGCAGCGCGCGCTCAACCTCGAAGGTCTCGTCGACGTCGGGCTGGGGGACCTCGAGGCTGCGGCGCGCGCGTTCTCGTCCTACGGCGCGCTCGCCGCCTCGCACGGCGACGACTTCGACGCCGGACTCGCCCAGCACAACACCGGCTGGCTGGGCTACGTCCGCGGCGACCTGCCGCTCGCGCTGGAGCTGTACGCCGATGCCAGCGCACGCTTCGACGCGATCGGGCTGACCAGCATCGATCTCGTCTACGACCGGTGTCAGGCCTACCTGGCCGCCGGCCTGGCCACCGATGCCCTGGCCGTCGTGGAGGACGCACTCGTCGCGCGACCGCTGCTGCCCCGGGAGGAGGCGGACCTGCTGATGGCCGTCGCCGAGGCGGCGCTCGCGGCGGGGGACTGGTCGCGCGCGACGAGTGCCGCGAGCGAGGCGGGCCGGCTCATGGGGCGGCAGTCCCGTCACGTCCACCGGCTGCAGGCGGACCTGCTCGCCCTCACGGCCCGCACCGAGGCGGGGCTGCCCGCCGCGCCCCTGCTTCGGCGGACGGAGCGCCTCGTCGCCCGCCTCCGCGAGGCGCAGGTCTCCGAGCTGCCACAGGCCCTGCTGCTCGGGGCACGCCTCGCTCAGGCCGTCCGCTCACCCCGGGCGGCCGCGCTGCGGGAGTCCTGGCTCGACGAGGCAGCCGGGTTCCGCAGGAGCCAGAGCGGCAGGATCAGGGTCCTCGGGTGGCTCGCCCTGGCGCAGCGCCGTGCGCTCGACGCCGACCTCGGCGGTGTGCTGCGGGCGTGCGACGTCGGACTCAGGGCGCTCGACGAGCACCGGGCGACCCTCGGCAGCCAGGAGCTGCGCGCCGTCGCGTCGGGCCACGGCGCCCGCCTGGCCGAGCTCGGGACCCGGACGGCGCTCTCCTCGGGCGAGGCACGTCAGCTGTTGCGCTGGTCCGAGCGCTGGCGTGCCACCTCCCTCACGATCCCCCCGGCCCACGACCAGCACGACCCGGCGACGACCGCCGACCTGGCCGCCCTCCGCGCCCAGCACCGGCGGATCGCGGACGCGCGCGCGGACGGGGCCCCGACCGAGCGGCTCGAGGCACGCGCCACCCGGCTCGAGCAGTCCGTGCGACAGCGCATGTTCCATGCCCGGGGTTCGGGTGTCACGGCCTCGGCCCTGGACGTCGGCGCACTGCTCGACGCCCTCGCCGTGGACGACACGATGCTGGTCGAGCTGGTCGAGGTCGACGGCGAGCTGCACGCGGTCGTCGCCGGTCGTGGCCGCGTACGACGACTCGACGTGGGCACCGCGGACGCGGCAGGGAAGGCCGTGGACTTCGCCCTGTTCGCGCTGCGGCATGCCGGCCGCGGCCGCCGCTCACAGCTCGAGGTCTCGGGCGCACGCCTCCAGCAGGCACTCCTCGGTCGCGCGCTCGACGGAGTGGGCGACCAGCGCGTGGTCGTCTCCGCCACGAGCGCCCTCCAGGGCGTGCCGTGGGGGCTGCTGCCCGGCCTTGCGGGGCGCCCGGTGACCAGCACGCCGTCCGCCCGGCTGTGGATGCGGGCACGATCCGGGCAGGCGGCGCAGGGAGGCCGCCGGGTGATGCTCGTCGGTCCCGGGCTCGGCAGTGGAGGTGCCGAGGTCCCCGCGGTGGCCGCGCAGGACCCGGCAGCGGAGGTGCTCGACGGCGACCTGGCGACCGTGGCCGCTGCCCTGGCCGCGCTCGACGGCGCGGCGCTGGCCCATGTCGCCGCGCACGGCCACTTCCGTGAGGACAGCCCGCTGTTCTCCTCGCTCACCCTCGCCGACGGACCGCTGCTGGTGCACGACCTCCAAGGTCTGCGCCGACCGCCGCACCGGGTGGTGCTGTCGGCCTGCGAGTCCGGCGTCATGCAGCCGGTGGGCGACCAGGAGCTGCTCGGACTGGCCGCCGCCCTGCTGTCGATGGGCACGGCCGGCATCGTGTCGAGCCTCGCCGAGGTGGACGACGCGGCCACTGTCGAGGTGATGGTGGCCCTGCACGCCGGCCTGCAGGCCGGCGGAGGACTGGGCGAGGCGCTGCTGGCCGCACGGTCGGCGGCGGCCGGAGACCCGGTGCTGGTCGCCACCGCCGCGTCCTTCACGGTGCTCGGGACCTAGGGAGGGGTCACGGTGCTGGGCACCGTGGCGGAGGGTGGTGGCGCATGGTGTGTCCCCCGGGAGGTGCGGCGCGGATGTGCGGTGTCGTGGTGGAGACGGCGCGCAGGGCAGGTGGATGCCTCGCCGCGCCAACTGGTTCGCGGTGCCGCGTGCCACGCACCTATCCTTGCGCCCATGACTGGCCGCCTCCTCCGCATGTCGTCCCTGTTCGTGCGCACGCTGCGCGACGACCCCAACGACGCCGAGGTCCCGAGCCACCGCTTGCTGGTCCGCGCCGGCTACATCCGCCGCGCGGCGCCGGGCGTCTACACCTGGCTGCCGCTGGGCCTGCGGGTGCTGCGCAAGATCGAGGCCATCATCCGCGAGGAGATGGACGACATGGGCGCCCAGGAGCTGTCGTTCCCGGCGATCCTGCCCCGCGAGCCCTACGAGGCGACCGGTCGCTGGACCGACTACGGCCCCAACATCTTCCGCCTCAAGGACCGCAAGGGCGCCGACTACCTGCTCGGGCCCACGCATGAGGAGATGTTCACCCTCGTGGTGAAGGACCTCTACTCCTCCTACAAGGACCTGCCGCTCTCGATCTACCAGATCCAGAACAAGTACCGCGACGAGGCACGTCCGCGCGCCGGCCTGCTGCGCGGGCGCGAGTTCGTGATGAAGGACTCCTACTCCTTCGACATCGACGACGCCGGCCTCGAGCGGTCCTACCAGCTGCACCGCGACGCCTACATCCGGATCTTCGACCGGCTCGGCTTCGACTACGTCATCGTCAAGGCGACGTCGGGTGCGATGGGCGGATCCGCGAGCGAGGAGTTCCTCGCCAAGGCCGAGGTCGGCGAGGACACCTACGTCCGCTGCACCCACTGCGACTACGCCGCCAACGTCGAGGCCGTCGCGGTGCGCGCACCCGAGGCGATCCCCTACGACAGCGCTCCCGCCGCGCATGCCGAGGACACGCCCGACACGCCCACCATCGACTCGCTGGTCGCGCACCTCAATGCGGCGTTCCCGCGCGACGACCGCCCCTGGGCAGCCGGAGACACCCTCAAGAACGTCATGGTCGTGCTCAAGCACCCCGACGGGACGCGCGAGCCGCTCGCCATCGGCGTACCCGGCGACCGTGACGTCGACCAGAAGCGCCTCGAGGGCCAGCTCGAGCCGATCGAGGTCGAGGCCATGACCGAGGCCGACCTCGCCCAGCACCCCGCGCTGGTCAAGGGCTACATCGGCCCGGAGGCGCTGGGGGAGGGGTCCAAGTCCGGCATCCGTTTCCTCGTCGACCCTCGCATCGTCGAGGGCACCCGCTGGGTCACCGGCGCCAACGTCCCTGGTTCCCACGTCATCGACCTGGTGGTCGGTCGCGACTTCACGCCCGACGGCACCATCGAGGCCGCCGATGTCCGTGACGGCGACGCCTGCCCGAACTGCCTCCAGGGCACCCTCGAGTCGGCCCGCGGCATCGAGATGGGTCACATCTTCCAGCTCGGCCGCTCCTACGCCGAGGCGCTCGGCCTCCAGGTCCTCGACGAGCGCGGAAAGCTCGTCACCGTCACGATGGGCTCCTACGGCATCGGGCCGTCGCGCGCGGTGGCGGCGATCGCCGAGGGGACGCTCGACGAGTCCGGGCTGTGCTGGCCGCGCAACGTCGCACCTGCCGATGTCCACGTGGTCGCCGCCGGCAAGGACGAGGCGATCCACGCGGCCGCCGCGTCGCTCGCCACTGACCTGGCGGCGCGCGGACTCGACGTGCTCCTCGACGACCGCGCCGGCAAGATCAGCCCCGGCGTGAAGTTCAAGGACGCCGAGCTCATCGGCGTGCCGACGATCGTCACCGTCGGCCGCGGGCTCGCCGACGGGACCGTCGAGGTCCGCGACCGCCGCTCGGACGAGCGCGTGGAGGTCGCGGTCGGCGAAGCGGCGGCACAGGTCGCGGACCTCGTCAGGCCCTGACCGCGCCCTCCGCGCCCTCCGCGTCCTCCGGGCCCGGAGTCCTGGCTGTGCACCATGAAGGCAGTTCGCGCGTAGCTTCCCTCCGCCGAGCGTGACGACCGTGCCGCGGCGGTCGAACTGCCTTCATGGTGCGGGCGGGGTCGGGGAGCCGATAGGTTCGCCCGCATGACGATCCAGGCCGTCATCTTCGACTGGGGTGGCACGCTGACGCGCTGGCACGACGTCGACTTCCACGCCGAGTCGGTCGCGCTGGCCGAGGCCGTACGACGTACGCCCTCGCCCGACGACGACCACCACGCGCACGCCGAGCGACTGCACCGCGCCGGCAACATCGTCTGGGGACGCAGCCGCGAGCTCCATCAGAGCGCCACGATCGCGGACCTGTTCACCGAGGCCGGGCTCGACCACGACCCGGAGCTGCTGCGCGCCTACTACGACTTCTGGGAGCCACACACCCTGACCGACCCCGAGGTGGGGCCGATGTTCGAGGAGCTGCGCTCGAGCGGATTGCGCATCGGGGTGCTGTCGAACACCATCTGGCCGCGCGAGTGGCACGTCGGCTTCTTCGAGCGCGACGGCGTCTACGACCTCATCGACGGAGATGTCTACACCAGTGAGATCCCGTGGACGAAGCCGTCCCCGCTGGCCTTCGGCGCGGCGATGGAGGCGGTCGGCGTGAGCGATCCCGCCGCCTGCGTCTATGTGGGGGACCGGCTGTTCGACGACGTCTGGGGCGCGCGCAACGCCGGCCTGCGCACGATCCACGTCCCCCTGAGCGCGATCCCGGCCGATCAGCGGGGTCACAGCGAGGGCGAGCCGGACGCGAGCGTCGCCTCGATGGCCGAGATCCCAGCCGTGGTCCGGGGCATGTCGCACGCCTGAGCCAAGGTCGTTCCGAGGACGGGTGCCTTGCATCTTTGTGCGTTGCACGAACATGCAGGTGAGTTTTTGTTACCCCGGCGTGGAAATGAATGCATGATTGTGCATGCGGCTCCACCACCCCCACAGGAGGAACCGCACCGGGTGATGCTGACCAACCCCACATATGCGGTCCGCGTCCTCGGCCTTTGGGAGAGATCTCGGGACTTTCCCAAAGGCTGAGGCCGCGGGCCGCTTCCCGTTGCGGGGTGCCCGACTAGTCCAGCTCGGGGGCGCCGGGCCAGGTCTGCGCAGCGCCGCCCAGCTCGAGCTGCCAGGTGGCCGACCACGTCGCCTCGGTGAGCGCCCACTCGCGCACGGCGCCCGACGACCGGGCCACCAGGGCTGTGAGGGTCTCCACGCCGGAGACCTCGAGGGCGAGCGCCGCCGCCTGGACCTGCGCACTGCGCACCAGCCGCCCCTCGAGCTCGTACGTCGCCGCCGCGGCCACCGGCTCGCCACCGGCCTCCGCCACCAGGACCCGCAGCTGGTCGCGGCGCGAGCGGTGGCGACGGTAGGCCGCAGTCAGAGCGTCGTAGAGGGCCGGCGTAGCCGACCGGGAGGTCCGCGCCCCGAGCACGCCGTAGGTGTAGAGCACCGCGTGCTCGTCGGCGAGGGTCGCCTGGAGGGAGTCGAGGACGCTCATGTCACCTCCGTGGACAGCGCAGCACTGTGCTGGGACGTGGAGGCGGCGACACTGGCCAGCACGCGGGCGAGGTCGCCGCTCTCGGCGACGAGGCAGCCCTCCCGCACCTCGCGCAGCAGGCGCTGCTCCGAGCGCCGGACGGCGGCGAGGGCCGGCAGGATCCGCTGGGGGACCGACACGGTCCCGGGATCGGGCACCTCGCCCTCGGGCACCGCACCGACGAGCACATCGAGGTGCCCGGCATGGGCGGCGCTGACCGGCTGCAGCCGGGTGGCCAGGCTGGGCACCGAACGCACCGCCGCCTCGAGCACGGACTGCGCCCGCACGAGCGCCGCGACGACCGCGGCGACGAGCTCGGAGTCCTCCGCGGGAGGCGGGGTCGCGGCCGACGAGTCGCTCTCGCGCACGGGCGGATCGATGTCGCACGCCGCCAGGACGACGGGTGCCGCGAGCACGGAGCCCAGCGTCGTACGACGGGTGAGCGGACGTCCTGGCACGACCGAACCCTAACGGGCCTCGGCGCCGGAGGAGGACCGGCCGACTGGGATGCTTGTCCTTCGGCGAGGGCGGCTATCGTGAGCCCTCTCAACAACTTCACAAGGAGGTCGCCACCGATGAGCACGCCCCACCAGGACGCCACCCGGGACCGCATCGAAGCGGAGCTGATCGACCCCTTGAAGGTGATGGAGCTCGACGTCGAGGCCGTCGAGCTCACTCCGGCCGGCAAGCGCCGGGTGCTGCGGGTGGCCGTCGACAAGGACGGCGGGGTGACCCTCGACGACGTCGCGGACGCGACCCGTGAGGTCTCCCGCGTGCTCGACGGGTCCGACGTGATGGGCGAGATGCCCTACACCTTGGAGGTCACCTCCCGCGGCGTCGACCGCCCGCTGACGCTGCCGCGCCACTGGCGCCGCAACGGCGACCGCCTCGTCAAGGCGAGCCTGGCCGACGGCACCGACCTCACCGGTCGCATCACCACCTCGGACGACACCGCCGTCACGCTCGACGTCGACGGCGAGCACCACGTGATCGCCTACGCCGACATCGCCAAGGCGCTCGTGCAGATCGAGTTCAACCGCAAGAGCGAGAAGAAGAAGGACGACTGATGGACATCGATCTGAGCATCCTGCGCATGCTGGAGCGCGAGAAGGAGATCTCCTTCGAGGTGCTGGCCGAGGCCATCGAGCAGGCCCTCCTCACCGCCTACCAGCGCGCCACCGACTCCCAGCACCCCGCGCGGGTCGAGCTGGACCGCAAGAGTGGCCACGTGACCGTCTGGGCACGCGAGCTGGACGAGGACGGCACCGCCGGACCGGAGTACGACGACACGCCTGCCGGCTTCGGGCGGATCGCCGCCACCACGGCCAAGCAGGTCATGCTGCAGCGACTGCGCGACGCCGAGGACGAGATCAGGTTCGGCGAGTTCTCCGGCAAGGAGGGCGACATCATCTCCGGCATCATCCAGCAGGGCCGCAACCCCGACGACGTGATGGTCGACCTGGGCAAGCTCGAGGCGCTGCTGCCGGTGAGCGAGCGGGTGCCGGGGGAGCAGTACGTCCACGGTGAGCGGATCAAGTGCCTGGTCACCTCGGTGCGCAAGGGCATGCGCGGTCCGCAGATCACGCTGTCGCGCTCCCACCCGACGCTCGTCAAGAAGCTCTTCGCCCTCGAGGTGCCCGAGATCGCCGACGGCACCGTCGAGATCGCGGGGATCGCCCGCGAGGCCGGTCACCGCACCAAGATCGCGGTCCACTCCACGGTCCCGGGCGTCAACGCCAAGGGCGCCTGCATCGGTCCGATGGGCCAGCGCGTGCGCAACGTGATGAGCGAGCTGCACGGCGAGAAGATCGACATCGTCGACTGGGCCGAGGACCCGGCCGAGCTGGTCGCTCACGCCCTGTCACCGGCGCGGGTGACCGCGGTGGAGATCGTGGACCTGGCCGCCAGGTCTGCCCGCGTCGTCGTGCCCGACTTCCAGCTGTCCCTCGCGATCGGCAAGGAGGGCCAGAACGCCCGCCTCGCCGCGAGGCTCACCGGGTGGCGCATCGACATCCGTTCCGACGAGGCACCAGCACCGGATGACCCTGCCAGTTCGTGAAGCACCGGTCCGACGCAGTAAGGTGGACAACAGTGGCCACCACGACTGACACACCTGTGCCCGGACCCGTCCGGACCTGCGTGGGATGTCGTGCCAGGGCCGCTGTGAACGAGTTGCTGCGGGTGGTCGCAGGCTCGGACGCCGAGGGCCGACCAGCCCTGGTGCCCGATCCGGACCACCGGGCACCCGGCCGCGGGGCGCACCTCCACCCCACGCAGGAGTGCTGGCAGCTCGCGGTGCGACGCCGAGCATTCTCCCGGGCACTCCGCTCGGGCGTCACGCTCGCCGAGGCACCGGTGGGCGACTACCTCGCCGCACATCACCAGCTCGACCAGATCGATCAGTCCGAATCACCGCACCGCCGACCAGAAACTGGAGCACACAGCTCATGAGCACTCGATGAGTAACTCGTAATGAGTGTGCACACCCACTAGCTGTTCCGTTTCCCTCTCCTTCTGGGTCACGGACCAGAAGGAGTAGTAAACAACCGTGGCAAAGACCCGAGTCCACGAACTCGCCAAGGAGTTCGGAGTCGAGAGCAAGTTCGTTCTCGAGAAGCTCAAGGAGATGGGTGAGTTCGTCAAGTCGGCTTCGTCGACTGTCGAGCCCCCCGTCGAGATGCGCTTCAAGAAGCAGTACGGCGAGGAGCTGAAGGCCGCTGCGGCCTCCGCCCCCGCCGCCGACACCGCGACCGAGGCGCCGGTCAAGAAGACCGCGCCGAGGCCCGGCCCCAAGCCCGCACCGGCGCCTGCCGTTGCCGAGGCGCCTGCCGAGACGCCGACCGAGGCCCCTGCCCCGGCTCCCGTCGAGGAGGCCGCACCGGCCGTCCGTCCCGGTCCCAGGCCAGGCCCCCAGGCCCCCGCGGCCGAGCCCGAGGCGCCTCCGGCCGAGCCCGAGGCACCTGCTGCTCCGGCCGCCAAGGCTGCGTCGCCGGCACCGCGTCCGGTCGGCCGTCCCGGCGCCCCGCGTCCGGGCAACAACCCGTTCGCGCCCAGCCAGGGCATGGGCTCGCGCCCCGCTCCCCGCACGCCCGGCGACGACACCCGCCCGCCGCGCCCGCCGGCCGGTGGCGGCGACGCCCGCCCCGGCATGCCCCGTCCCAACCCGGCGATGATGCCCAAGTCCCCGGCCGCGTTCGGCAACGGTCCGGGCGCGCGTCCCGCGCGTGGCGGACCCGGTGGCGGCCCCGGCGGTGGCCCCGGTCGTCCGGGCGCTCCCGCCCGCGGCGGTGCCCCGGGTCGTCCCGGTGGCGGTCCCGGCGGTGCCCCCGGCGGTGCTCCGGGTCGTCCCGGTGGCTTCGGCCCGTCCGGTGGCGGTCGTCCCGGTGGCGGTCGTCCCGGCCAGCGTGGCCAGACCCAGGGTGCCTTCGGGCGCGCTGGTGGCCCGTCGCGCCGAGGACGCAAGTCCAAGCGCGCGCGTCGTATGGAGTTCGAGGCCATGGAGGCCCCGACGATCGGCGGCGTGCGCGTCCGCAAGGGCAACGGCGAGACCGTTCGCCTGCCGCGTGGCGCGTCCCTCACCGACTTCGCCGAGAAGATCAACGTCGATGCGGCCGCACTGGTCCAGATGCTGTTCTCGCTCGGCGAGATGGTCACCTCGACCCAGTCGGTCGGCGACGAGACCTTCGAGCTCATCGGTGAGGAGCTCAACTACATCGTCCAGATCGTGTCCCCGGAGGACGAGGACCGCGAGCTGCTCGAGACGTTCGACCTCGAGTTCGGCGCCGACGAGGGCGACGAGGACGACCTGGTGATCCGTCCGCCGGTCGTGACCGTGATGGGTCACGTCGACCACGGAAAGACCAAGCTCCTCGACGCACTGCGTGACGCCAACGTGGTCGACAAGGAGGCCGGCGGCATCACCCAGCACATCGGTGCCTACCAGGTCCACACCGAGGTCGACGGCAACGACCGTCGGATCACCCTCATCGACACCCCCGGTCACGAGGCGTTCACCGCCATGCGTGCTCGTGGTGCCCAGGCCACCGACATCGCGATCCTGGTCGTCGCGGCCGACGACGGCGTCATGCCGCAGACGGTCGAGGCGCTCAACCACGCCCGGGCGGCCAACGTGCCGATCGTGGTCGCGGTCAACAAGATCGACAAGCCGGACGCCGACTCGACCAAGGTCCGCGGTCAGCTGACCGAGTACGGCCTGATCCCCGAGGAGTACGGCGGCGACGCGATGTTCGTCGACGTCTCGGCCAAGGCCGGGCTCAACCTCGACAAGCTGCTCGAGGCAGTCGTCCTGACGGCTGACGCGTCGCTCGACCTGCGCGCCAACCCCACGCAGGACGCCCAGGGCCTCGTCGTCGAGGCACACCTCGACCGCGGTCGCGGTCCGGTCGCCACGGTGCTGGTCCAGCGCGGAACCCTCCGCGTCGGTGACTCGATCGTGGCCGGTCCGGCCCACGGTCGTGTCCGCGCCATGCTCGACGAGCACGGCAACGAGATCACCGAGGCCGACCCGTCGCGTCCCGCGATGGTGCTGGGTCTCTCGGCGGTGCCGGGTGCGGGTCAGAACTTCATCGTCGTCGACGACGACAGGATGGCCCGCCAGATCGCCGAGAAGCGTGAGGCGCGCGAGCGTGCGGCCATGCAGGCCAAGCGCCGTGTCCGTCGCAGCCTCGAGGACTTCATGGCCTCCATGGAGAAGGGCGAGAGCCAGGAGCTCAACCTCATCCTCAAGGGCGACGTGTCCGGTTCGGTGGAGGCACTCGAGGACGCCCTCGCCAACATCGACGTCGGCGACGAGGTCTCGCTGCGCGTCATCGACCGCGGTGTCGGTGCGATCACCGAGACCAACGTCGACCTCGCGGCAGCCTCCGACGCCATCATCATCGGCTTCAACGTCCGCCCGCAGGGCAAGGCGAGCCAGATGGCCGACAAGGAAGGTGTCGAGATCCGTCACTACTCGGTCATCTACCAGGCGATCGAGGAGATCGAGGCAGCGCTCAAGGGCATGCTCAAGCCGATCTACGAGGAGTCGACCCTCGGTCAGGCGGAGATCCGCGAGATCTTCCGCTCGTCCAAGGCCGGCAACATCGCAGGCTGCATGGTCACCTCGGGTCTCATCCGCCGCAACGCCAAGGTGCGCATCCTGCGCGACAGCGCGGTCGTGGCCGACAACCTCGACCTCGCCTCGCTGCGCCGCGAGAAGGACGACGCGTCCGAGGTCCGGGAAGGTTTCGAGTGCGGCATCGTGCTCAAGAACTTCCAGGACATCAAGATCGGCGATGTCGTGGAGTCGTTCGAGATGCGCGAGATCCCGCGCGCCTGACCTGACCCGATGCAGGAGTCCCCGCTGAGGCGGGGACTCCTGCACGGTTCGGCCGTTGCAACACCCCAAGCGCGCAAGACTTCCCCCACCCGGGGTCGGGGCCGGAGAATTTGAGAAGGTGGAGCCATGACCAACCCCCGTGTCCGCAAGATCGCCGACCGCATCCAGGTGATCGTCGCCGAGATGCTCGAGCGTCGGATCAAGGACCCGCGGCTGGGCTTCGTGACCATCACCGACGTCCGCGTGACCGGTGACTCCCAGCAGGCGTCGATCTTCTACACGGTCCTCGGCGCCGAGGAGGAGCTGGCCAGCACGGCGGCGGCGCTCGAGTCCGCCAAGGGCGTCATCCGCTCCGAGGTCGCCAAGCAGCTCGGCATGCGCATCGTGCCGTCGTTGACGTTCATCCCCGACGCGCTGCCCGAGAGCGCCCGCGCTCTCGACGAGGTGCTCGCGCGAGCCAAGGAGCTCGACGACGCGGTCGCCGCCCAGCGCGGCACGGCCTACGCCGGCGAGGCCGACCCCTACAAGAAGCCCCGAGAGGCCCTCGACGACGAGGCCGACGCCGACGACGCCGCCGACGCTGCCGAGATCGGCGACTCGACCGTCGAGGACGACCGCACCTGATGGTCGACCCCGGTCTGGTGGTCGTCGACAAGTCCCCGGGCATGACCTCGCACGACGTCGTGGCGCGGGTGCGCCGGCTTGCCGGCACCCGCAAGGTCGGTCACGCCGGCACCCTCGACCCGATGGCCACCGGCGTGCTGGTGCTGGGCGTCGGGCGCGCCACACGCCTGCTCGGCCACCTGATGCTGACCCAGAAGTCCTACGACGCGACGATCCGGCTGGGCGCCTCGACGACCACCGACGACGCCGAGGGCGAGGTCGTCTCGACCCACGCCATCGACGGCGTGCGGGAGGACGACGTACGCACCGAGCTGGCGCAGTTCGTCGGCGACATCGAGCAGGTGCCGACGGCCGTCTCCGCGATCAAGGTCGACGGCCAGCGTGCCTATGCCCGCGTGCGCGCCGGAGAGCAGGTCGAGCTCGCGGCCCGGCCGGTGACGGTCCACGAGCTCGTGGTCGATGAGGTCGCGCTGCCCGACGTCCGGATCTCGGTGCGCTGCTCGTCGGGCACCTACATCCGCGCCATCGCCCGCGACCTGGGCGCCGCGCTCGGCGTGGGTGGTCACCTCACCGCGCTGAGGCGTACGGCGGTCGGCTCCTTCGACCTGTCCCTCGCGCACACGCTCGAAGAGCTGGGCGACGACCTCGTCGTCGTGCCGATCGCCGATGCCGCGCGCACGACGTTCCCGAGCGTCGACCTCACCGAGGAGCAGGCGGCGGACGTCCGGGTCGGGCGCGCCCTGGCGCAGGCCCTGCCCGGTGCGGGCCCCCACGCCGTGTTCGGGCCCGACGGCGAGTTCCTCGCCCTCTACGAGCAGCGTGGTGAGCAGACCCGAGCGGTCGCCGTCTTCGTCTGAGCCGTCCTCGTCGCCTCGTCGAAACTTCTGCAAAGGTGGTCTTGACCACTTGGGAAAACCTCTGGCGGGGCGCTTCGCCCAGGAGCAATCTGTAGGGCGGGCCGAGAGGTCGCAGGGTGCGATCGGTGTGCCCGAGGGAGGTGTACGGCATGTCCGTCCAACGTATTGCCGCGTCCGGCGTCAGCGTCATCTTGCTGACCGCCGGAGCGCTCATCGGAGGAACGGCCGGCGCTGCCGGTCCTGCTGCTGTGCGGGAGACAGCAGCGGCCGCGACGCCCGTCAGCATCAGCGGCACCCGCAGGATCACCATGGCGACCACCGTGCAACCGGGCGTCAACGAGTTCGAGGTCACCAGTGCCAAGGGCTCGAGCTTCCAGATCATCCAGCTGCACGACGGCTACACCGTCGAGGAAGCAGAGAGGGACGTCAAGAAGGGACTCGACCGCGGGAAGCTCAAGCAGCTCAGGCGGTTCGAGGCCAACGTGACGCTGGTCGGCGGCGTCGGCAGTGTCCCGGGCAAGAAGGCACGGACCTGGGTCGACCTCGCACCGGGCAGCTACATCGCCCTCGACGCGAGGGCCAGGACCAACGCTGCGAAGTGGTTCGCGTTCACGGCTGCGGGCGAGGACACGGGTGGCGTGATGCCCGAGGGCGCGACCGTGAAGGCCGTGCGGAGCGCGAGCTGGAGCAAGAAGCCGGCCTCCATCCCGCACCGGGGCACCATGATCTTCAAGAACCGAGCCTCGCAGAACCACTTCATCGTGATGGTCAAGATGAAGAAGGGCGCGACGATCCAGGACGTCAAGGAATTCCTCATGACCGAGGAGGGCCCGCCGCCCATCAGCTTCAAGCGTGTGCTCGACTCGGCGGTCATCAGCGGTGGGCAGACGGTCGCGTTCGACTACCGACTGCCCAAGGGCACCTACGCCATGATGTGCTTCTGGCCGGATGCCTCCATGGGGGGGATGCCGCACGCATTGATGGGCATGCTGCGCACGATCAAGCTGACCTGACCCGGACCGGGATGCACCGGGCCTCGCCTGTGGGGGAGGCCCGGTGCTGCAGGGCGGGACCGTGCGCTGAGTAGGGTTTGCCCGTGCAGATCTGGACTGGAGTCGACGACGTTCCGGCCGACACGGGCCGCACCGTGGTCAGCATCGGCAACTTCGACGGCGTACACCTCGGCCACGCCCACGTGCTGCGCGAGGCCGGCGACACCGCGGCCCGCCTCGGCATCGACACGGTGGTGGCGGTCACCTTCGACCCCCACCCGATGGCGGTGCTGCGGCCCGAGCACGCGCCGCCGACGCTCACCTCGATCCCCACCCGCGCCCGGCTCCTCGAGGACGCGGGCATCGACGCCGTGCTCGTGCTCGGCTTCGATCGCGAGATCGCCCGCTGGTCACCGGAGGAGTTCATCGACCGGATCATCGTGGACACGCTGCACGCCGCAGCGGTGGTCGTGGGCGCGAACTTCCGCTTCGGGGCCAAGGCCGCGGGAGAGGTGGCCACCCTCGTGGACGCCGGCGCCACCCGGGACTTCGAGACCGTCGGGGTGCCGCTCGACGGCGGGCCCCAGGTATGGAGCTCGACCTACGTCCGGCAGTGCCTGGCCACCGGCGACGTGGCCGGTGCCTCCGAGGCCCTGGGCCGCGCCTTCACCGTCCGCGGCACTGTCGTCGAGGGCGACAGGCGCGGTCGCGAGATGGGCTATCCGACGGCCAACGTGCCGGTCCCCCCGATCGACGCCGCGCCGGCCGACGGTGTGTACGCCGGCTGGCTGACCCGGCTGGACACGAGGAAGCGATATCCCGCGGCGATCTCGGTCGGCACCAACCCCACCTTCGACGGTGAGCGCGAGCGCCGCGTCGAGTCCTACGTCCTCGACCGCGACGACCTCGAGCTCTACGGCGTCGAGGTCGAGGTCGCGTTCGTCGACCGGATCCGCGGGATGGTGAAGTTCGAGGGGATCGAGGCACTCGTCGAGACGATGCACCACGACGTACGACGCGCGCGCGAGCTGCTGGCGTGAGAGCCCCTCGCGGCGACGTGGAGGAGTGGTTCCTCGCCCACGGCCTGCCCTACTTCGTCGCCGACGAGCGTGCCGCTGCGCGAGCCGGCCTGCGGCCGAGGCGGCTGGTGCCGCTGGCCGTCGCCCTGCTGCTCGTCGCCGTCGGCGCCGGGGTGCTGCTCAGCTGGGTCACGGGGGAGAACTCGGCGGGTCCGGCGCTCTGGCTCTCCGTCACGTCGCTCGGGCTGCTCTGGTACGGCGCGACGGAGCTCCACGCCCGGCCGATCCTCGGCTTTGCGCTGTCGCGGACCCTCGGCAGCGTGCGCTACCTGGTGCCGATGGCGTCACGGGCCCTGCCGCTGCTGCTGGTGTTCGTGACCTTCCTGTTCGTCAACGCCGAGGCCTGGCAGATGACGAGCAACCTGCCCTTCGGCCTGCTGTGGTTCACCGTGCTGCTCATGCTGGGGCTGGCCGTGGCGTTCTTGATGGTGCGCCTGCCGGAGGAGGTCGACCGCGTGGACGACATCGTGGACGACGACTTCATCGTCCGTGCCTGCGCGGGCACACCGCTCGCGGCCGCGAGTCGTGAGGTCGCCGCCGACCCGGCGATCGACCCGCAGGACTACGCGCAGGTATCCGGGTTCGAGCGGTGGAACCTCATCCTCGTGCTCCTGGTCATCCAGACCGTCCAGGTGGTGCTGCTCTCGGTCACCGTGCTGGTGTTCTTCATGCTGTTCGGCTCTCTGGTCATGGAGACCGAGACCCAGCTGGCGTGGACGGGGCTCGACGAGTTGCGGCAGGCGCCGTACCTCTCCCACGTCTCGGTCTCGCTGTTGAAGGTCAGCCTCTTCCTGGCATCGTTCAGCGGCTTCTACTTCACCGTCTCCGCGGTCACCGACGACACCTATCGGCGCCAGTTCTTCTCCGTAGTGGAGAGCCAGCTGGAGCGTGCGGTCGGGATGCGTGCGGTCTACCTCGCTCTGCGCGAGCGCGGCTGACCGCACGCATCCTCACGAGGTGGCCTCAGGCGTCGAGGTCCTGCTCGACCAGCGCGGCGATCGCGTCGACCGCGGCCTGGTCGTCGCCGGCGACCTCGACGGTGTCGCCGTTGCCGGCGCCGAGGGTCATGATCATCAACGAGGAGCTCGCGTCGACCCCGTTGATGGTCACCTCGGAGCCGAGCTCGCCGGCCTTCTCGGCGATGATCGCGGCGGGGCGGGCGTGCAGGCCGACGGCGGAGCCGACGACGACGGACTTGCTGGGCATGGTTCTCCTTGGGTTGATCATGCAGTGGACGAGACGAGGGTCACACGGTAGCGAGGTCGGTGTCGGCCTTGCTCATGCTCTTCAGGACGACGACGAGCGCAGCGGCCACGAGCACACCCGCCACCAGGGCGATGACGAAGCCCAGGATCCCGTCGACCGCGAAGAGGACGAAGATCCCACCGTGCGGCGCGCGCAGGCCCACGTCGAGTCCCATCGAGAGGGCACCCGTGACGGCGCTGCCGGCCATGATGCTCGGGATGACGCGCAGCGGGTCGGCGGCGGCGAAGGGGATGGCGCCCTCGGTGATGAAGGAGGCCCCCATTGCCCACGCGGCCTTGCCGTTCTCGCGCTCCGGGACGGTGAAGAGACCCGGACGCACCACCGTGGCCAGAGCCAGGGCCAACGGGGGCACCATGCCGGCCAGCATGACCGCGGCCATGACGTTGAGCTCCGGGGCGTCGGTGGCCGTGGCGGCAGCGCCGAGGCCGGCGGTCGCGAAGGCGTACGCCGTCTTGTTGAGCGGGCCGCCCATGTCGAAGGCCATCATCAGGCCGAGGATGATGCCCAGAACGATCGCCGAGCCGCCCTGGAGGCTGTTGAGCCCGTCGGCGAGGTTGGTCATCAGGCTGGCCAGGGGGCGGCCCAGGACGACGACCATGACGAAACCCGCCACCAAGGTGGTCAGCAGCGGGATGACCAGAACTGGCATCAGCCCCCGCATCCACGTGGGCACCTTCCACGAGGTGATCCAGTGGGCGATGATGCCGGCGAGCACGCCGCCGACGATGCCGCCGAGGAACCCGGAGTTGAGGGTGCCGGCGATGGCGCCCATCACGAAGCCCGGCGCGATGCCGGGGCGGTCGGCGATGGCGTATGCGATGTAGCCCGCCAGGGCTGGCACCAGGAAACCGAATGCGGCGCCGCCGAGTGTCAGCAGCAGCGCGCCCAGGTAGGTCAGCAGAGCGCCCCTCGGGAGGGCGTCGTCACCGGCCAGGTCGTAGGAGCCCGGGTCGGCGGGACTGAACAGTGTCGAGTCGGAGACGACCTGGCCGGCGATGCCGGCGCCGTCCTCGGTCGACAGCGCGATCTCGTAGCCACCGAGCAAGAAGGCCAGGGCGATCAGAAGGCCGCCGGCGGCGACGAACGGGATCATGTAGGACACACCGGTCATCAGGACCCGGCGGGTCGTGGCGCCGAAGGACTGCTTCCCTGCGGACGAGGCGCCGGCCTCGCTGGCCGCTCCCTCCACACGCGGTGCGCTCGACGGGTCGGCGGCATAGCGCAGGGCCTCGGCGATCATCGCATCGGCGTCGTCGATGGGGCGCTTCACGCCGGAGCTGACCATCGGCTTGCCCCCGAAACGGGCCCGGTCGCGAACGCCCACGTCGACGGCGAAGATCACGGCGCCGGCCTGGGAGATGGTCGCGGGGGCCAAGGGCGTCGAGCCGGCTGATCCCTGCGTCTCGACGTGGAGCTCGACTCCAGCGCGCTCGGCGGCGGCCTCGAGTGCCTCAGCGGCCATGTAGGTGTGCGCGATGCCGGTCGGGCAGGCAGTGACCGCCACGAGTGACGGCTTGCCACCCGCGGCGGGAGCCGCTGCTGCTGGCGCAGCAGCGGCGGCGGGAGCGGCGGCGGGCTTCGTCCCGGGGGCGGGCTCGCCGAGCTCGTGGGCGATCAGGTCGACGACCTCCTCGGCCGACCCGGCCTCGCGAAGCGCGTTGGTGAAGGCCGGCTTGACCAAGGCGCGGGCCAGCTTGGTGAGGATCGTGAGGTGGTCGGCGTCGCCGCCGGCGGGTGCGGCGATGAGGAACGCCAGGTCGGCGGGGCCGTCCTTGGCGCCGAAGTCGACGGCCGGCGCGAGGCGGGCGAACGCCAAGGTCGGCGTCTCGACCCCCGTCGTGCGGCAGTGCGGGATCGCGATGGCACCTGGTAGGCCGGTGGCCGAGGTCGACTCGCGGGCGAAGGCGTCCTCGATGAGCTGGTCCTTGTCGCTCGCGCGCCCGGCGTCGTCGACGACCGCCGCGAGAGCACGGATGACGTCGTGCTTGTCCGCGCCCCAGTCGGCGCCGAGGCGCACGAGGTCGGTGGTGATCAGGTCGGTCATGCGGTGCCTCCGATGGCAGTGACGCCGACGAGCTCCGTGCGGAGCTGCGACGGCAGTGGGATGGTGGTGCCGGGCAGACCTGCGGCGGCGCTGCCGTAGGCGACGGCCAGTGCCAGGCGCTCGGGGGCGGGGAGCCCCCGGATGTCGCCGAGCAGGTAGCCGAAGAGGCTGGAGTCGCCCGCACCGACGGTGCTGACGACAGTGGTGGGCGGCGGTGTGGCGTGCCACGCACCTTCGGGGGTGACGAGAACCGCGCCGTTGCCGCCCAGCGTGGCCAGGACGGCTCCGACCCCGCGCCCGATCAGCTGGCGGGCGGCCTCCGCAGTGGCCTCGGGGTCGGACTCGAGCTCGTCGGCGTCCCCGCCGGTGAAGGAGGCCAGCTCCTCGCCGTTGGGCTTCATCAGGTCGGGCGCCGCTGTGGGGAGCGCCTCGACCAGCGCCTGGAGGGGCGCCTCGCTGGTGTCGACCGCGACCCGGCCGCCCACCTCGCGGAGACGTCGTACGAGGTCGGCATAGAAGTCCGGGGGCGCGCCCACGGGAAGTGAGCCTGCCAGCACCGTCCAGTCCGCACCAGAGGCGCGGACCAGGATCGCCGTCGCCAGAGCCTCCAGGTGCTCGGGGCCGACCTCGGCGCCGGGGGAGTTCAGCTTGGTGGTGGTGCCGTCCGGCTCGGTGATCGTCAGGTTGACACGGACGTCGCCGGCGGGGCGCACCGGCCGGCAGTCGATGCCGGCGCCGAGCAGCTCGAGGACGAACGGGTCGTCCTTGAGGGCGGGTACGACGGCAATGCTGGGGATGTCGGCGCTGACGGCCGCGCGGGAGATGTTCACCCCCTTGCCGCCTGCTTGGGAGGTCACCGATGCGACCCGGTGGACCTGGCCACGGGACAGCTGGCCGTCCAGGGCCACTGTCCGGTCGATGCTCGGGTTGGGGGTCAGGGTCAGGATCATGCGATCACTACCTCGATTCCGGCGGTTTCCAGCGCGCGGCGTTCCGCGGCCTCGATGTCGCTGTCGGTGACCAGCACGTCGACGCAGTCGAGCGTCGCGAAGCGCACCGCGGTCTCCACGCCGAGCTTGCTGGAGTCGGCGAGCACGACGGTGCGTCTGGCGCAGGCGATGATGGCCCGCTTGCTGGCCGCCTCGTCGCTGTCGGGGGTCGTCAGGCCGTGGCCGACCGTGAGGCCGTTGGTCGCGATGAACGCAACGTCCGCGCGGAGCTCTGCGAGCGCGGCCACCGTGTCGGCGCCGACGGCGGCGTGGGTGGTGGGGCGCACCTTGCCCGGGAGCAGGCGCAGCTCGATCTGCGGCAACCCGGCCAGCCGGGTCGCGACCGGCACCGCGTGGGTGATGACGGTGAGCCGGTGGTCGCGGGGGAGTGCGGCCGCGAAGCGGGCGGTGGTGGTGCCGGCGTCGATGACGATCACGGAGTCGGCGGGGGGAAGCAGGGCGAGCGCCGCGGTGGCGATGGCCTCCTTGGCCTGGGTGTGGGCCTGGTCGCGCTCGCTGACGCCTGACTCGATGACGGTGAGCGAGCCGGCGGGCACCGCGCCACCGTGGACCCGGCGCACCAGGCCCATGCGGTCCAGGGTGGAGAGGTCACGGCGTACGGTCTCGGTGGTCACCTCGAACTGCCCGGCCAGCTGCACGACCGAGAGGCGGCCACGACGGCTGATCAGGTGGGCCATCGCCTGCTGACGCTCTTCGGCGTACATGGGTCTCCTTCCGAAATTCTGTGTATATGTTGTTTTAGTCCCGAATGTGTTGCTTGTCAACCATCTCGTGATCTACGGTGTGTCCATGACCACACCCGCACCCCCTCTGAGCGGGACCCCGGTCGTTCCGGGTGTTGCCGCCGGTCCTGTCCTGCACGTCCGAGGCGAGGTCTCGCCCGATGCGATCGCACGCTACGGGGACGGTGACTTCACCGATCCCGAGGCCGCGCTCGCGGCCTACGACGAAGCGGCGTCCGTCGTGGCGGAGACCTTCTCCACCAAGGCGTCCTATGCCCAGGGCGCGGCGGCGGAGGTCCTCACCGCCAGCGCCGGGCTGGCGCGTGACAAGGGACTGCGGTCCGGGGTGGCCAAGAACCTCAAGGCCGGCCAGGGGCCGGTGACGGCCGTGCAGGGCGCCGTCGAGCAGTTCGTCACCATCTTCACCACCATGGGCGGCCTGATGGCCGAGCGGGTGACCGACCTGCGCGACATCGAGCGCCGGGTGATCGCCCACCTCGTCGGCGAACCCGCGCCGGGAGTCCCGGTCCCGAGCGAGCCGTCGATCCTGGTGGCCGAGGACCTCGCCCCCAGCGACACCTCCGGGCTGGATCCCGAGCTCGTCACCGCACTGGTGACCGAGCGCGGCGGCGCGACCAGCCACACCGCGATCATCGCGCGCCAGCTCGGCATCCCGTGCGTGGTGGGCGCCGCCGGGATCATGGCGATCCCGGGCGGGACCTTCGTGGTCGTCGACGGCGAGACCGGCGTCATCGAGCAGGGCGCCGACCCCGACGAGGCACGCGTGCGCGTCGAGGAGAGCAAGCGCCTGCGCGAGGAGCTCGCGGCATGGACCGGCCCCGCTGCGACGGCCGACGGCCTGCCCCTCAAGCTGTTGGCCAACGTCGCCGACGGAGCCTCCTCGCAGTCCGCGAGCGTCGAGCCCGTGCAGGGGGTGGGTCTGTTCCGCACCGAGCTGTGCTTCCTCGACCGCAAGGAGGAGCCGAGCGTGGAGGAGCAGACCGACATCTACGCCGACGTCCTCTCGCCCTACACCGATGGCCGCTACGTCGTCGTGCGCACCCTCGACGCGGGCTCCGACAAGCCGATGGCGTTCGCGACCCACGAGGGCGAGGAGAACCCTGCCCTCGGGGTGCGCGGCCTGCGGTTGAGCTTCGACAACCCCGGCCTGATGGACCGCCAGCTCGACGGCATCGCCGCGGCGGCCGAGCGCACCGGCACCGAGACCTGGGTGATGGCACCCATGGTGGCGACCGTGGCGGAGGCCGCCGACTTCGCGGCGAAGGTCCGCGATCGCGGGCTCAAGGCCGGCATCATGGTCGAGATCCCGAGCGCCGCACTGCTGGCGCACCGGATGCTCGAGGTCGTCGACTTCATGTCCATCGGCACCAACGACCTCACCCAGTACGCGATGGCTGCCGACCGCATGGCCACCGACCTGGCTCACCTCACCGACCCGTGGCAGCCCGCGGTGCTCCAGCTCATCGCGATCACCGCGCACGCCGGCACCGAGGCCGGCAAGCCGGTGGGCATCTGCGGTGAGGCCGCCGCGGACCCGCTGCTCGCCACCGCCCTCATCGGGATGGGCATCTCCTCGCTGTCGATGGCCGCCCGAGCCGTGCGCCCGGTGGGCGCGCAGCTCGCCCGGGTGACCCTCGAGACCTGCGAGGCGGCCGCCGAGGCGGCGCTGGGCGCCCCCGACCCGATGGCCGGTCGGGCTGCCGTGCGGGCGGTGCTCGGCCACTGATCCGGCCTCCCTTGCAGGAGGCGTTAGCAATGTCCTTGAGGGCTCGAGGCACCTGAACACGGAGGAATGATGACATCACAGTACGACCGCTACCGCGCGGCCGATCACGACTTGCCGGACGAGACCTGGGCCTGGAATGTCTACGGCGCGGGCGAGGAGAACATGGGCAAGGATGATCAACCCGAGCTGCTGCCCATCCCCGAACCCAATGCCGACCAGATGCTGGTGCGCATCGACAGTGTGGGACTCTGCTTCTCCGACGTGAAGATCCTCCGCGCGGGCGGCAGCCACCCGAAGCTCTACAATCGCGATCTGTCCAAGGAGCCCACCCGCCTGGGGCACGAGGTCAGCCTCACGGTCATCGACGTCGGTGAGAACCTCAAGGACCGCTATCACGCCGGCCAGCGGCTGGCCGTGCAGCCCGACATCTATCAAGACGGCAAGAGCACGGCCTACGGATACACCATTCCCGGTGGCCTGATCCAGTACCACCTGATGGGCTCGGAGATGCTCGACACCGACGACGGTGCCTGCCTGCTGCCGCTGCCTGACACGATGGGGTATGCCGAGGCCTCCACGCTGGAGCCTTGGGGTTGTGTGATGGCGGCCTACACCCAACGTCGCCGCCTGGAGCCCAAAACCGGCGGGATCATGTGGATCATGGGCCGGCCCGGAGATGAGCGGGAATACCTCTTCTCCTCCGGTCTGGACGCCCCGGCCACCATCGTGATGACCGACGTGCCCGCCTCGGTGGAGAAGCTGGTGGAGCACACCTCGGCCACGAAGATCGTGCGCAATGGGATCGGCACCGATGACCATCAAGCGTTGGTGGACGAGCTGACTGACGGCGCCGGTTTCGACGACATCGTCCTGCTCGATCCGCGTTCCGCGGCAACCGTGGGTGCCGTGGCCAAGCACATCGCCCGGCGGGGCACCCTCAACCTGGTCGGCGAGACCGCACTGGACGGCCTGGTGGACACCGACGTGGGCCGCCTGCACTACGACTACACCGCCTATCTCGGCGGCCGGGGACCGGACATCGCCGCCTCCTACGGCGAGGCGCGCAACCGCTGTGACCTGCGTTCGAAGGGCACCACGGTCTTCGTGGGCGCCGGCGGCCCCATGGGGTTGATGCATCTCCAGAGGGCCATTCAACAGCCCGACGGCCCCAGCAGGATCGTCGCCACGGAGATGAGCGATGAACGCCTGAAGAGCCTCGTGGATCGCCTGGGCCACCTGGCGGAGAGCAACGACTGCGAGCTGTTCACCTTCAACTCCCAGACCTCGGACCAGTCCCTCCGCGATTTCGTCATGGGGATCACCGACGACCAGGGGGCCGACGATGTGGTGGTCAGTGTTCCCATCTCCGCTGTGATGGCCGAGGGCGACACCCTGATGAACCCCGACGGCATGCTGGTCTTCTTCGCCGGTGTTCCCAACGGCACCCTGGCGCCGCTGAACCTGAGCGCGGTCTACCTGAACAATGCGCAATACACAGGGACTTCGGGATTGACCATCCACGACCAGCAGCAGGTGGTGGACCTGGCCAACCGGGGTGATCTCTCTCCGGGATCGATCGTGGGCGCGGTCGGTGGCATGCGGGCGGCCAAGGATGGCCTCCAGGCCCTGGTCGACGGCAGCTACTCCGGGAAGGTCCTGATCTTCCCGCAGATCCACGACCTCCCCCTGATGGGGCTCAACGAGCTGAAGGAGAAGCTGCCGGATGTCGCCGCGAAGCTGGCACCTGGCGACACGTGGAACGACGAGGCGGAGAAGGCGCTCTTCGACAGCCAGTTGAGCAGCTAGTGGCGACCTTTCAGTTGCTGTTGACCACCTGATCCCGACCGTGTCGGAGCACTGACGACGAGCGTACGGCGTGCCGGCGCCCACCCCTCCTCCACGCGTAAAGCCACACATTCGGGCATAAAAACATGCCCGAATGCTTGGCAACATGCCCGTTCATGCGGTTTACTGGAGCAACAACGTGATCGGCATCACCCTGATGTCTGGAGGAGTACAGATGGCCACCACCACAGCGACGACCACCGCCGGAGACGGCATGCGGGTCCGCGTGCAGAAATTCGGCACCTTCTTGTCGAACATGATCATGCCCAACATCGGCGCGTTCATCGCCTGGGGCTTCATCACCGCCCTGTTCATCGAGGTCGGCTGGCTGCCGAACCCCGACCTGGCCGAGATGGTCGGTCCGATGATCATCTACATGCTGCCGCTGCTCATCGGCTACACGGGCGGCAAGAACGTCTACGGCGACCACCGCGGCGGCGTCGTCGGCGCCATCGCCACGATGGGCGTCATCGTCGGCACCGACATCCCGATGTTCATCGGCGCCATGATCATGGGCCCGCTCGGTGGCTGGGTGATCAAGAAGTTCGACGCACGGGTCCACCACAGGATCCGCCCCGGTTTCGAGATGTTGGTCAACAACTTCTCCGCCGGCATCCTCGGCATGTTCCTGGCGATCTTCGGCTACTGGGGCATCGGCCCCGTCGTCACGAAGTTCTCCGAGATCATGGGCAACGCGGTGGACTTCCTGGTGAGCAACAACGTGCTGCCGCTGACCTCGATCCTGATCGAGCCGGCCAAGGTGCTGTTCCTCAACAACGCCATCAACCACGGCGTGCTGACCCCGCTGGGCACCGAGCAGGCGCTGAACGACGGCAAGTCCGTGCTGTTCCTGCTGGAGGCCAACCCGGCCGCTGGCCTGGGCCTGCTGCTGGCCTTCATGGCCTTCGGCAAGGGCGCTGCCAGGGCCTCGGCTCCGGGTGCGGCGATCATCCACTTCTTCGGTGGTATCCACGAGATCTACTTCCCCTACGTGCTGATGAAGCCCGTGCTCATCGTCGCCATGATCGCCGGCGGCATGACGCAGATCTTCGTCAACGTCGTCTTCAGCACGGGCCTGGTGGCCCCCGCCGCGCCTGGCTCGATCTTCGCGGTGTACGCCCAGACCGCCCGGGGCAGCTATCTGGGCGTGACACTCTCGGTGCTCGCGGGTGCGGCGGTCACGTTCGCCGTGGCAGCGCTGCTCCTGAAGCTCGACCCGGCCAAGGACGAGGGCGACCTCGCCGCTGCCACGTCGTCGATGGAGTCGATGAAGGGCAAGCAGTCCATCGCGTCCGCCTCGATCGTGGGGGGCACGGCCACGGCCACGGCCACGCGCCAGATCCAGAACATCGTGTTCGCGTGCGACGCGGGCATGGGTTCCTCGGCCATGGGTGCCTCGGTCCTGCGCAAGAAGATCCACGACGCCGGTCATCCTGAGGTGACGGTGGTCAACAAGGCCATCTCCAACCTGGACGACAGCTACGACCTCGTGGTGACGCACCAGGACCTCACCGACAGGGCTCGCCAGAAGACCCCGTCCGCCGTGCACGTCTCGGTGGACAACTTCATGGGCAGCCCGAGGTACGACGAGATCGTCACCATGGTCGAAGAGGGCAAGAACGCCTGACCCGACCACACGGACGAGCACACCTTGCCCGGCCCTCCGCTGGACGGAGGGCCGGGCAGCTCGTTCGAGGCCCGCGTGCAGCACGCGCGTTGTGGTCTGATGGCGGGACGCGACACCGACCGGCGATGCGCCGGTCACACCGAACACTCGAGGAAAGAGGCGTCAGATGAGCGACGTACTGAGCCGGGAAGCCATCGTGCTCGGCGGACAGGCCCGTGACCGGGATGCGGCCATCACCGAGGCGGGGCAGCTGCTCGTGGCCTCCGGTGCCGTGGACGAGGCCTACGTGGCGGCCATGCACGAGCGCGAGACCTCGGTCTCCACGTTCATGGGCAACGGCCTGGCCATCCCGCACGGCACCAACGAGGCCAAGGCGCTGATCCGCCAGACGGCCATCTCGTTCGTCCGCTACGACGAGCCGATCGACTGGTCGGGCAGCCCGGCGAAGTACGTCGTCGGCATCGCAGGCGCCGGCGACGACCACCTGACGGTCCTGCAGGCGCTGGCCGGTGCCTTCACCGACGACGCGAGCATCGCCGCGCTCGATGCCGCCCAGACGCCCGACGACGTGCTCGCCGTGCTGGGGGACGTCAGCACCTGAGGTCCGCCCTCGCGCGCCGAGCCCCCGCCGGATCCCGGCGGGGGATCGGTGGCGTCGTCAGCAGTGGGTGATGCTCACCGGTACGCCGTTGAGCGCGGCGTTGCCCGAAACGTCGAGCAGCTCGGGATCGGTGAGGTCGTTGATCGACACACCCGGCACCTCTCGGCTCCGGGTCATCAGGACGCCGTCGCGCGCGTGACCGTAGCCGTGGGGGAGCGACACGACTCCGGGCATCAGGTCGTCCGACGAGGCGACCTCCACCTCGACCGAGCCGGTGCGTGAGGTCACCCGCACCAGGGAACCGTCGCCGATCTCTCGGTCGGCGAGGTCGGTGGGGTTCATCATCAGCTGGTGACGAGGCCGACCCTTGGTCAGCCGCTCGGAGTTGTGCATCCACGAGTTGCAGTCCTGCTGGTGCCGTCGCCCGATCAGCAGCAGCTCGTCCCCGACCGGCACAGGGGCCGCCGCCAGCCGCGCGACGTCCTGCACCACGAGCGTGGGCGCCAGGTCGATCCGCCTGCCCCGCGACGGCAACCGGTCGGGGAGCTGGCCGCCGCGCAGCGGCCCGAGGTCGATGCCCGCGGGTCGGGCGCGCAGCTTCTTCAGGGTCACCCCGCTGGAGCCGCGCCGCAGCAGCTGTCCGACGAGGAAGGTGGGACTGACGCTCAGGCGCGCGCGCTGGACGAGCCGCTTCTTCAGCGGCGCCTTGCGGCTGAGGCGTGCGGTCGTGCGCAGGGTGATCTCGCGGAAGATCTGCCAGTCGTGGCGCTGGTCGGGGTCCTTCTCGAAGACGGCCGGCGTGAAACGGGCTGTGTCGCGCACGGCCAGCAGGTGGAACACGAGGTCGTAGTGGTCGCGCTCCAGCGCCGTGGTCGGCGGCAGGATCACGTCGGCATGGCGGGTGGTCTCGTTGACGTAGATGTCGACGGCCGCCATGAAGTCGAGGCCCGGAAGTGCCTGGTCGAGCCGGGAACCGTCCGGCGTCGACAGGACGGGATTGCCGGCCACGGTCAGCAGCGCCCGGATCTGCCCCTGTCCGGGGGTCTCGATCTCCTCGCGCAGCACCGCGACGGGAAGCTCGCCGGCCGTCTCGGGAAGGCCGCGCACGCGGGAGCGCCACACGTCGTGGTGGCCGCGGCCGATGAGCCCGGTGCCGACAGCGTCGATCGCCGGGGTGGTGAACATCGCGCCGCCCACCCGGTCGAGGTTTCCGCTGAGGAGGTTGAGGCAGTTGACCGCCCACTGGCACACCGAGCCCCACGGGCCCGCCGAGACGCCGATCCGGCTGTAGACCACACCTGCGTCGGCCTCCATCAGCTCGCGCGCCAGGCGCCGGACCTCGTGTGCCGCCAGCCCGCTCACCGCCTCGGCGCGCTCGGGGGTGAAGTCGGCGACGAGGTCGACCACCGTGCGCAGCCCGTCGACGTACGACGCCACGCGCGGGCCCGCACCGGGCGCGGCCTCCGCGGTCAGGACGTGCAGCATCGCGAGCAGCACCCATGCGTCGGTGCCGGGGCGCACGAAGTGGTGCTCGTCGGCCACCTTCGCAGTCTCGGTGCGGCGGGGGTCGAGCACGATCATCCGACCCCCGCGCGCGTGCAGCTCGCGCACCCGCCGCGGGAAGTCGGGGACGGTCATCAGGGAGCCGTTGGAGGCCATCGGGTTGGCGCCGATCACCAGGAACCACGAGGTGCGGTCGATGTCGGGGATCGGTAGGAAGAGCTGGTGGCCGAACATCAGGTGAGCCATCAGCTGGTGGGGAAGCTGGTCGACCGACGTGGCCGAGAAGCGGTTCTGGGTCCGGAAGGACTTGTTCATCGCGGTGCCGTGCGTCATCGACCCCAGGCTGTGTGCGTTGGGGTTGCCGAGGTAGACGCCCAGCGCGTCGTCACCGTGCTCCTCGATCACGCGCGCCAGGTTGTCCGCGACGAGGTCGAAGGCCTCGTCCCATCCGATCTCCTGCCACTGGGCCTCCAGCCCCTCGCCGACCCGTCGGACCGGTCGACGCAGCCGGTCGGGATCGGAGTAGACGTCGGCGATGGCGACGCCCTTGGGGCAGATGTGCCCCCGGGAGAGCGGATCGGCACGGTTGCCGCGGACGCTGACGACCTCTCGCCCCACGACCGTGAGCTCGAGGCCGCAGATGGCCTCGCAGAGGTTGCAGACACCGATGCGCTTCTCACTCATCGGGCCATCATCGCCGGGTCAACCAGAACCCGCCGCCCACCAGCGCGGCGTCGATCGCTGGCAGCCATGGACGGAAGTCCTCGAGCAGCTGCCGCGAGGTCGCCAGGTGGTGGGTCCCGAGCAGGATCTCGTCTCCGCCGGCGCCTCCGGCGAGGTAGCACATCAGGAGGTACTGCTCGGCGTAGAAGCGATCGTTCCACTCCGCCGGATAGTCGTGCGGGATGAAGGTGTCGTGCACGCCGTAGATGACGCCGGAGCGCAGGTAGGGGAGGGTCTCGGTGAAGAAGACGGTCACGTCGGAGTTGGTGAACGCGCGGTGGCTGTTGTCGACGAACAGCATGTCCCCGGGGCCGAGTCGATCGAGCAGGTCGAGGTCGATGTCCTCGTAGGGCGCGCGCACCACCTCGTCGCAGAGCGCATCCACCTCGGCGCGAGGCTGCGGGTCGATCGACACGATCCGGGTGTCGAGGCCGTGGTCGCGGATGGCCAACCGGGCGAACTTGGTGGAGAAGCCCGAGCCCACCTCCATGTAGAGGGACGGGGCCCGGGTGGCGATCAGGCCGTAGAGCGTGGCCCCGTCGAGCGGCGGCAGCCACGGGTTGGACCAGAACGGCAGGGACGGGTCGGTCTCGTCCTCGGACAGCTCCGCCAGGGGAGCGAGCGAGGGGCCGATCTCGCGCAGGAGCTCGGCGACCCGGCCGTCGCTCGCGGCCATGAGGTCGCCGAAGAAGTCCTTGCCCGGCCGGGCGAAGGAGCGCGGACGTGGCGCCACCGGGTAGTCGAACAGGGCGGCCCTGCCCTCGGCCAGGCGCTCCGAGTGCTCGCGGTCCAGGCTCATGTAGTGGGCCAACGTCTCGTGGGTGCGGCTGAGGTCGGAGGTGAGGGAGGCGATGGTTGCCTCGGAGCGGGCGATCCGGGCCCGGACGTTGCGCGCGTCCGACCGCGCCTCGGCGAGCGCCGCCTTGGCCGTCTCGAGGCGCCCGGTCACGCGCTCGAGCTTCGTACGCGAGCGGGTCAGCTGCGCCCGCAGCCGCTGGGCTTCCGCCTGTGCTCGACGGCCCGGGACGACCCGGCTGGCTAGGTGGCGGACTCGTGAGGACACGTGGGCGATCCAATCATGTCCGGTTCGCGGGTCGCCGGCATCGTCACGTCACCAGCAGACACGCACCTGCAGACACGCCACCTGCAGACACGCCACCCGCAGAGGGGTGTTGGAACCGATCGGCGTCAGGCACACTCTGCGCGGCCCGGCTACTGCCGGGCGTTCCCCAACAGAATGGAGCTCGTCATGGGTTTCGGAGGGCCGATCGGCCTCATCGTGCTCGGACTGATCCTTGCGCTCGCCTTCAACGACCAGCAGGTGGGTCCGCTGGAGGTCATCACGCTGGGCTGGATCCTCGTTGTTGCGGGCCTGCTCTGGCTGGTCCTCACGGTGGTGCAGCAGAACACCAAGCGCCGCCAGACCACCACGGCCACCACGACTGACGCCCAGGGCCGCCAGGCCAGCACGCAGCGCACGACCGAGTCGGACCCGCCGCCCCCGCCGGCGGTCTGAGCCGAACCCCCGAGCCTTCCCCGGGCGACGCGACGCCTACACTGGCCGCCGCAGAGCTCGGGGGAGGCTTCTTTCATGTCACTGGCACGGCGACGCCTCGTCGCGTGGGCAGCGTTGCCGGTCGGTGCAGCCGTCGTCGGTGCGCTCGGGCTGTTGGCCCCGATCACCGTCCCGATCGTCCTGGTGCTGGCGTTGGCCTCCCTCGTGCGTGTCGGGGAGACCGTCCTCGACCGCGTCATGGTCACGCTCGCGCTCGGCACCGGGCTGCTGTGCGTCGCGGGACTCGGCTTCTCGCTCTGGCCCTGGGGCCTGGACCCGCTGCCGGTGGCGCAGACGGCCTGGGCAGGCATCTGGGCGCTGGCGCTCCTGACCGGGCGCCGGCCGGCCGTCCCGCGCTGGTCGAGCGCCGATCTGGCCATCCCGGTCGCTGGGGTCTTCGCGCTGCTCCCCGCCTGGCGGATCCTGCACGCCGACGGCTTCGAGGGCCGACTCGCCCTGGTGATGATCGGGGAGGACAACGCGCGGCACATGATGTGGTGGGCGGGCATCCGCGACTCGGGGACCTACCTCTTCATGGCCGGTGACCGGTTCCCGGGATCGGTCATCAAGGGCACCGAGTTCTACCCGCAGGCGTGGCACTTCGTGGCGGCGGTCCTCGATCGCTTCGCCGGCGAAGGCGGTGGCCTTGCCGAGGTGGACCACTACATCGCCTGGACGCTGCTCACGCACGCCTACCTGTTGCTCAACGTCGTGTGGCTCACGATGGTGACCCGGCGCCGCTTCGGTGCCCTCCAGGCCGTGGGCGCCGCTGTCGTGGCCGGCTCACTGGTGACCGGCGGCGAGCTCTTCCGACCAGTCGTCAGCGGCTACCCGGCGGAGTCACTGGGGCTGAGCCTGGCGCTCTCCGCCGCCGCGGTGGCCGCGCTCAGCTCGACGCGCGCGCGTGGCGCCACCTGCCGCGAGGCCATGCTGGTGCTGGCGGCGACGGTCGTCGCGACCAGCTTCGCCTACTACGTCTTCCTCGTGCCGATCGGCTTGTTCGTCGCAGTGTGGCTGTGGCGGCGGCGCCACGACGTACGACGTACGCCGGTCGTGCTGGCCCTCACGACTGTGGCCACTGCCGGGCTCGCCGCCGTCATGCCGCTCATCGGGGTCACCTCGGCGGTGGAGGCCGGCGCGCTCGAGGTCGCCGGCAACGGCGGTCCGATCTGGATCTCGCTCGTGGTGCTCGGTGGCATCGCCGCCGCCGGGATGATCCTGACCGGCGCCTGGCGCGAGCCCGCCATCCGGTGGGTGCTGGTCGCCAGCGGGTGCTTCCTCGGGTTCGGGGGCGCGCTGGCTCTCGCCTTCCAGTCCGGCTACTACGTGCACAAGATCTGGCACGTCCCCATCGCGACCGCGGCGGTCCTGTGCGCCGCGCTGGTCCTCAGGATCCCGCGCGCACCGGGACGCGACGGGCTGGTGCGCACGGCGACGGCCCTGACGGGGCTCGCCGCGGCCGCGGTCGTGGGTGCCGGCCTCACGCCGTGGGGGCCGGGGCTCTTCACCGACGACAAGGTCGGCACCTCCAGCTTCGGGGTGTGGCGCAACGACTTCTTCGCCCAGCCGGAGACGGCGGCCTCGGTGCTGCGCGTGCTGCGCACGCCCGCTCCGGCCGCCGGGACGACAAGCTTCGTGGTGGACCTCAACCCGTATGCCGGTTATGGGATCGACCTCTTCTCCTCGACGCTCGACGGCACGTCCGACGAGATGCGGGACATCCACTACGTCTCGACCTTCACCCAGCCGGACCGCCTCGAGGAGCAGCTGGAGCAGGCTCCGGGCCGCGTGCGCCTCCTGGCCACCAGCCTCGATGCGGCAGTGTTCGCCAAGGGGGTCGTGGAGGAGCAGGGCCTCACGAAGCGGGTCCGGATCGTCATCCTGCGCGGCGCCGAGGACTGAGCGCGGATTGGGCCTGCGCGCGCTCGCCTCGATATGATCCTGCGGTTGCCCCTGTGGGCGACATGCCGTCAGACGGCCGCGGATCCAGAGTGCCCCGGTGAACAGGCCCGGGCGCGCCGCGCAACGAGAACCGAAGGAGCCCCCATGTCGATTGGTACCGACGCGGAGACCAAGAAGAAGATCATCGCCGAGTACGCCCAGACCGAGGGTGACACCGGTTCCCCCGAGGTGCAGATCGCGCTGCTCAGCCACCGCATCTCCCACCTCACCGAGCACCTCAAGACGCACAAGCACGACCACCACAGCCGTCGTGGCCTGCTGCTGCTCGTCGGCCAGCGCCGCCGCCTGCTCAACTACCTGCAGAACACCGAGATCGAGCGCTACCGCTCCATCATCGAGCGCCTCGGCCTCCGCCGCTGACCGCAGCCATCGACGCACCCCGGCTGCGTGGTCGTCCCTCGACGACCCGCTTCGCTCGAAGGTCGTCTTCGGTCCTCCGCCTTGCCGGGCCACGCCGCTGACAACGCTCAGTCTTCTCGTGGCCCGGCACTGGCTAGGCTGAGCAACACCAACTGAATACACCCACATCAGGAGCGACCCGCACGTCCGGCTCGGTCCTCGGTAGTGGCCTTCAGAGCATCCCGTCCAGGGAGCGCTGCGGGCCTCGATCGAAGACCGGCCCCGCGGGGCTTCGACGCCCCACCTCAGAGTGGACGCCCGCGGATCGCTCCGCGAAGAGAAAGCAGGATCCTGCTTCCATGAGTGAACCCATCATCTCCGCCGTCGAGACCGTTCTCGACAACGGCAAGTTCGGCAAGCGCACCGTCAAGTTCGAGACCGGCCTGCTGGCCCGTCAGGCTGCCGGTTCCGTCACGGCCTACCTCGACGACGAGACCATGCTGCTCTCGGCGACGACCGCGGGCAAGACGCCCAAGGACCACTTCGACTTCTTCCCCCTGACGATCGACGTCGAGGAGCGGATGTACGCCGTGGGCCAGATCCCCGGCTCCTTCTTCCGCTCCGAGGGTCGCCCGGGCGAGGACGCGATCCTCACCTGCCGCCTCATCGACCGCCCGCTGCGCCCGACCTTCAAGAAGGGTCTGCGCAACGAGGTCCAGGTCGTCATCACCGTCATGGCGCTCGACCCCGACATGCCCTACGACGTGCTCGCGATCAACGCCGCGTCGCTGTCCACCCAGCTCTCGGGCCTGCCGTTCTCCGGCCCGGTCGGCGGCGTCCGCGTCGCGCTGATCGAGGGCCAGTGGGTCGCGTTCCCGAGCCACTCGCAGCTCGAGTCGGCCGTCTTCGACATGGTCGTCGCCGGCCGTGTCACCGACTCCGGTGACGTCGCCATCATGATGGTCGAGGCCGAGGCGCCCGAGGACACCATCGCGCTCGTGCAGAACGGTGCCCAGGCGCCCACCGAGGAGGTCGTGGCCGGTGGCCTCGACGCCGCGAAGCCCTTCATCAAGCAGCTCGTCGAGGCGCAGGCACAGCTCGCTGCCGAGGCCGCCAAGCCGGTCCAGGACTTCCCGGTCTTCCTCGACTACGAGGACGACGTCTACGCCGCCGTCGAGTCGGCCGCCAAGGACGACACCGCCGCCGCGATGACCATCGGCGACAAGCAGGAGCGCGAGACCAAGGTCGACGAGATCAAGGTCGCGCTGCTCGAGAAGCTCGCGGGTGAGTTCGAGGGCCGCGAGAAGGAGGTCGGCGCGGCGTTCCGCTCGCTGAACAAGTCGCTCGTGCGCCAGCGGGTGCTGCGCGACAAGGTCCGCATCGACGGTCGCGGCCTCGCCGACATCCGTCCGCTGCACGCCGAGACCAACGTGATCCCGCGGGTCCACGGCTCGGCGCTGTTCGAGCGCGGCGAGACCCAGATCCTGGGTGTGACCACGCTGAACATGCTCAAGCTGGAGCAGCAGCTCGACACGCTGTCCCCGGAGAAGCACCGCCGCTACATGCACAAGTACGTCTTCCCGCCGTTCTCCACCGGTGAGACCGGCCGCGTGGGCTCGCCCAAGCGCCGCGAGGTCGGCCACGGTGCGCTCGCGCGCCGCGCCATCCTCCCCGTGCTGCCGACGCGTGAGGAGTTCCCCTACGCGATCCGCCAGCTCTCCGAGGCGATGGGCTCCAACGGCTCCACCTCGATGGGCTCGGTCTGCGCCTCGACCCTGTCGCTCCTGCAGGCCGGTGTGCCGCTCAAGGCGTCGGTCGCCGGCATCGCGATGGGCCTCATCTCCGACGAGGTCGACGGCGAGACGCAGTACGTCGCGCTGACCGACATCCTCGGCGCCGAGGACGCCTTCGGCGACATGGACTTCAAGGTCGCCGGCACCCGTGAGTTCGTGACCGCGCTCCAGCTCGACACCAAGCTCGACGGCATCCCGGCCGAGGTGCTGGCCGCCGCGCTGACCCAGGCCCGCGACGCGCGCCTGGCGATCCTCGACGTCATGGCCGAGGCCATCGACGCCCCCGAGGAGATGTCGATCCACGCGCCGCGCATCATCACGGTCCGCGTGCCCGTCGACAAGATCGGCGAAGTGATCGGCCCGAAGGGCAAGGTCATCAACCAGATCCAGGACGACACGGGCGCGACGCTGTCCATCGAGGACGACGGCACGGTCTACATCGGCGCGACCAACGGAGAGGCCGCCGAGGCGGCCAAGGCCGCGGTCAACGCGATCGCCAACCCGACGATGCCCGAGGTGGGCGAGCGCTACCTCGGCACCGTGGTGAAGACGACCAACTTCGGTGCGTTCGTCTCGCTCATGCCCGGCAAGGACGGCCTGCTCCACATCAGCAAGCTCCGCGCCCTGGCCGGTGGCAAGCGTGTGGAGGCCGTCGAGGACGTGCTCTCGGTGGGCCAGAAGGTCCAGGTCTCGATCGCCGAGATCGACGACCGCGGCAAGCTCTCGCTGGTCCCGGTGGTCGACGAGGCCGAGGGCGACTCCGAGGAGTCGGCCGAGGTCGAGGCCACCGACGCCGAGTGACCTGACAGATGCTCCACCCGCGACCGGCCGGCAGCCATGCCCGGCCGGTCGCGGCATTTTCCCGGCCAGGACGAAGGACCACCGTGCAGAAGACCGTGCAGAAGCCCGCGCAGCAGATGACCGCGACGAGGAAGGGCACCACCCGCACCCTCCAGACCGTCAAGGACGCCGACGGGGCGGTGACCTCACGGGTACGCCGTACGGTCCTGCCGAGCGGTCTGAGGATCGTCACCGAGCAGATGGCCGGTTCCCGCTCGGCCAGCATCGGCGTCTGGGTCAACGTGGGCTCGCGCGACGAGACCCCCGCACTGCACGGCTGCTCGCACTTCCTCGAGCACCTGCTCTTCAAGGGCACTCCCGAGCGCTCTGCGATGGACATCTCGGTCGCGCTCGACGCGGTCGGCGGCGAGTTCAACGCCTTCACCTCCAAGGAGTACACCGTCTTCCACGCCCGGGTCCTCGACGAGGACCTGGCGACCGCGGTCGACGTCCTGGGCGACATGGTCACCGCCTCCACGATCACCACCGCCGACGTCGAGGCCGAGCGCGACGTGATCCTCGACGAGATCGCCATGCACGACGACGACCCGGACGACGTCGTGCACAACCTCTTCGCGCACCAGGCGTGGGGCGACAGCCCATTGGGCCGCCCGATCGCCGGCACGGACGCCTCGATCACGGCGATGACGCGCGCGCAGATCCACCGCTTCTACCGCCGCCACTACCGCCCCGACAACATGGTCGTGGCGGTGGCGGGCAACGTGGACCACACCGCAGTCGTCCGGCAGGTGACGAGGGCCTTCGGCCGCTCCGACTTCCTCTCCGGGCTCGCCACCCCCACGGCCCCCGTCCAGACCGAGCGCGCACGCAAGGTGCAGGCCGGTGAGGCGCGCACGGTCCGCGCCCTGGAGCAGGTGAACCTGGTCCTCGGCGTGCGGGGCCTGACCCGCACCGACCCGCGCCGCTACGCGCTCGGTGTGCTCAACACCGCACTGGGCGGTGGGACGTCCTCCCGGATGTTCCAGGAGGTCCGCGAGCACCGCGGCCTGGCCTACTCCGTCTACTCCTTCGCCTCCCACCACGCCGACGCAGGCATCGTCGGGGTCTCGGTCGGCTGCCTGCCGGGCAAGTACGACGCCGTGCTGGAGACCGTCCGGAGCGAGCTCGCCAAGGTCGCCGCCGACGGCCTCACCGAGGAGGAGCTCGAGCGCGGCAAGGGCCAGCTCAAGGGCGGGCTGGTCCTCGGCCTGGAGGACTCGGGCTCGCGGATGTCGCGCATCGGCAAGGCCGAGCTCGTCTACGACGAGCTCATCACGATCGACGAGGTGGTCCGCCGGATCGAGGCGGTGACCCTGGACGACGTCGCCGCGCTGGCGCGCGAGCTGTTCACCCAGCCGGAGATGCTGGCGGTCGTCGGCCCGGCGTGAGGGCCGCGTGAGGGCTCAGCGCCTGGCGATGAGCCCGATGACCGGGGGAGCCTTCTGCTCGACCACACTGACCCGGAACCCGCCGCGCTGGAGGTTCTCGGACGCCTTCTTCACGATGTTGGGCACCAGCTCAGGGCGGGCTGCCTCGTAGAAGAGGTAGACGGCGCCGCCGGGCACGACGCGCTCGTGGAGCAGCGCGATCTCGTCCTCGCACGCGCGGACCCAGAAGAGGTTGACGTTGAAGGCGAAGACCTTGTTGAGTCGCTTGACCGGCACCCGCAGCGTGGCGAGGTCGATCTGGCGCACGACGAGGCGCCCGGCGTCGACGTACTTCTGGTTGCGGCGCTTGGTGCGGTCCACACCCGACTCCGAGCGATCGATGGCGAAGAGCTTTCCGCCCTCCAGGTGGGAGCAGATCGCCTCCGCCCCGGCCCCGGCACCGCAGCCGATCTCGAGGACCTGGTCGCCCGGCTGGACGTCCATCAGGTCGACGGCCCACTTGATGCGCGGCGGGATGGTCGAGTTGGGCATGGCCCACAGCCTGCCAGACCCGCGTTCGCGAGTCAGCCACCGCCACCCGTGACAGGGTCTCGGCGGTAGGTTGCGCGTGTGAGCACACCAGATCCAGCCCCCACCCGCGCCCTGCTGAAGGTCGGTGTCCTGGGCGCCCGCGGCAAGGTCGGGACGGAGGTCTGCCGTGCCGTCGAGGCCGCCCCGGACGCCGAGCTGGTCGCGGCGGTCGACGCCGGCGACGACGTCGAGGAGCTGGTGCGCTCGGGTGCGGAGGTCGTCGTGGACTTCACCCATCCGTCCGTGGTGATGGACCACCTCCGCTTCTGCATCTCGCACGGCATCCACGCCGTGGTCGGCACCACCGGCTTCGACCGGGCCAGGCTCGAGCAGCTCCGGGAGTGGCTGGCCGGCGCGCCCGCCGTCGGTGTCCTGATCGCCCCCAACTTCTCGATCGGTGCGATCTTGATGATGCGTTTCGCCGCGCAGGCGGCTCCCTTCTTCGAGTCCGTGGAGGTCGTCGAGCTGCACCACCCCGACAAGGCCGACGCGCCCTCGGGCACGGCCCGTCGCACCGCGGAGCTGATCGCCGCGGCCCGCCGTGCCGCCGGCAGCGCGCCGATGCCCGACGCGACCTCGACCGGGCTCGACGGGGCGCGGGGGGCCGATGTCGACGGGGTCCGGGTCCACGGGCTGCGCGTGCGCGGACTCGTCGCGCACCAGGAGGTCCTCCTGGGGGCAGCCGGGGAGACCCTCACGATCCGGCACGACTCGCTCGACCGGGTCTCCTTCACGCCGGGGGTCCTGGTCGGGGTGCGTGGCATCGCTGCGCACCCCGGACTGACGGTCGGGCTCGACTCGTTCCTCGACCTCGACTGATCCCAGCGGGCGTAACGTCTTCCCCCTCCTCCTCGTTGGCGAGGTGGAGCCGCGCGCCACTCGGGGGCGCGGTTGATCTCTCGGGAAGGCACCACCATGCGCAGAACCGCAGGACTCGCCGCGCTCGCCGTCGCCGCTGCCACCGCAGCCGCGCTGCCGCTGACCACGGCATCGAGCGCCCAGGGCGCCCCCTCCACGGCGACCGTCCCATCGGCCGCGACCGCCCGCATCGACCTCAGTGGTGATGCTCTCGCCGCACTCCAGCGGCACCCGGGCGCGGCGCGAGCGGTCGACGGCCAGGCCTTCGTGGCGCGAGCCACTCTGGTCGACGCCGACGGCAGCAGCCACGTGCGCTTCGACCGCACCCTCGACGGCCTGCGCGTCATCGGCGGCGACCTGGTCGTCCACCGCGACGCGGCGAACGCCTGGGACGGTGTCAGCCAGACCCTCGGCGCACCGCTGGGGCTCGACACCGACGCCGTCGTCGCCCGGTCGGTCGCCCGGAGCACGGTGCTGACCCGCAACGCGGCCACCGCGGCCGTGCGGGGTGACGACCGCGCCGAGGCGAGCGAGCTGGTCGTGGACGCCACCGGTGCACGCCCGCGCCTGGCGTGGGAGGTCCTCACCGGGGGCACGCAGGCGGACGGGACCCCCTCGCGCCTGGCGACCTACGTCGACGCCCGCACCGGCACGCTGATCCGCAGCGAGCAGCAGATCGTCAACGTCGACGGTCAGGGCCAGACCCTCTACAGCGGGACGGTCCCGCTGCAGGTCAGCGGCTCCGGGTCGTCGTACACGCTGAAGGACGCGACGCGGGGTGGCACCTTCACGACCGACATGAACAACGCGTCCGACTCGATGTTCTGCCAGATCTTCGGCAGCGGCTGCGCCACCGGCACCACCTTCACCTCGACCACGCCGACGTTCGGCAACGGGACCAACGCCAACCGCTCCACCGCCGGAGCCGACGCGCAGTACGGCTCCAACGTCACCTGGGACTACTTCAAGTCCGTGCACGGTCGCAACGGCATCTGGAACGACGGTCGCGGGTCCTTCAACCGGGTCCACTACGGCAGCGGCTACGTCAACGCCTTCTGGGACGGCACCAAGATGACCTACGGCGACGGCGACGGCACCAGCTTCGGTCCGCTGGTGTCCCTCGACGTGGCCGGTCACGAGATGACGCACGGTGTCACCGAGAACTCCGCGAACCTCACCTACTCCGGGGAGTCCGGCGGGCTCAACGAGGCGACCTCCGACATCTTCGGCACGCTCGTGGAGTTCCACGCCGCCAACGCCGCCGACCCGGCCGACTACCTGATCGGTGAGGAGTTCGACCTCAAGAACCACGTCGGCTTCCGCCGCATGGACCGCCCGTCCTCGGACGGCAGCTCGCTCGACTGCTGGAGCAGCAACGCCAAGAACGTCGACGTGCACTACTCGTCAGGCATCGGCAACCACTTCTTCTACCTGCTGGCCGAGGGCAGCGGCGCGAAGACGATCGGCGGCGTGGCCCACAGCTCGACCACCTGCAACGGTTCGACGGTGACCGGCATCGGCCGCGCCGCCGCGGCGAAGATCTGGTACCGGGCGCTCACGGTCTACATGACCTCCGGCACGACGTACGCCGGAGCCCGCACCGCGACGCTCAACGCGGCGCGCGACCTGTACGGCGCCGGCTCGGTGCAGCAGAACACCGTGGCTGCCGCCTGGAGCGCCGTCTCGGTCTCCTGACGCACCGTGGAGTGAGGTGGGGGCGTCAGACGAGGCGGGCCAGGGCCGCCACGACCGACGCCCCCACGACCACGACCAGGAACGGCCACCGCAGCAGCAGCGCGACCACCGCGAATCCGAGACCCAGGAGGCGGGCGTCGACGGTGAGGGCCGCCCCGTCGGAGAGGACCTGCACCGCGACCAGCGCGGCGAGCAGGGCGACCGGGATCAGGTCCGCCACCCGTTCCACGCTCGGGTGGCCGAGCACCCGTCCGGGCAGCGACAGCCCGGCGAGCTTGAGCACGTAGCAGCCGAGGCCGGCCAGCAGGACCGCGGCCCACATCAGCCGTGCCCGCCCGCCACGTCGTCCACCCCGGGGAGCTCCGTGGGGTCCTGCCGCCTGCTGAGCAGCCCCACCAGCAGGGCGACGCCCCCGGCGACGAGCACCGGCACGCCGGGCGCGGTCACCGGCACCACGGACAGGGCCACCGCGGCAGCCAGCGCACCCACGAGCATGTTGCGCCGATCCCGCAGCCGGGGCCACAGCAGAGCCAGGAAGGCGGCCCCGACGGCGGCATCGAGGCCGAAGGTCCGCGGGTCACCGACCGCGTCACCGGCGATCGCACCGATCGCGGTGGCCAGGTTCCACAGCACGAAGACAGACACCCCGGTCGTGAGGAACCCGAGCCGGGCACCCGCCGTAGTGGGGCGGTTGACCGACATCGCGGTGGACTCGTCGATCAGCACGTGCGCGGCAGCCCACCTGCGCCAGCCACGCCACTTCAGCACGGGCGCCATGCGGAGGCCGTACAGCGTGTTGCGGGTGCCGAGCAGCAGTGCGGTCGCGGCCCCCGACATGGGCGCGCCTCCCGCCGCCACGACTCCGGCGAGCGCGAACTGGCTCGCGCCGGTGAACATCAGCAGCGACAGGGCACAGGTCTGCGCGACGCTGAGGCCCGAGGAGACGGCCACGGCCCCGAACCCGAAGCCGTACGCCCCGGTGGCCACCCCCACGGCCAGGCCGTCCCGGATGATCCCCGAGCGCTCGGAGGCGCTGAGGGCTGGCTCGCTCACGCCCCGAGGCTAGGCCATCGTCAGTGCGCCCGCCTGCGCGCGCGGGTGGGGCGCGTCCGACGCTCGTGGAAGTCGTGGACGAGGACGAAAGCGGCGCCGACCCCGGCCACGGTGCCGCCCATCAGGCCGACGCGGAGGTTGAGCGGGATCTCCGGCATGGCGCCGACCCAGACGCCGATCCCTGCGCAGACGACCAGCGCGGCGAGGACCAGGACGAGCTTGTGAAGTGTGGGAAGCGGACCGAACATGTGGCACCCCCGTGCCCGGTGGAGTATCCGGACACCCATAGTGACGCGCCTCACGCGAAAATCAAGCAGTTTCGAGATGAAAGCCGATCCGCGGCGCCGGCGGCGCTCGAGGCTCAGCCGATGGCGGTGTGGAGCCGCACCTGCTTGACCGTCGTCGTGCCGGTGCCGTCGAGGTCGAGCTCGCGGTGAGCCGTGTCCGGGGCCCATCCGGCCTCGGTGAGGAACGTCAGGAGGGCGTCGTCGCCGGCGTTGACCCAGGTCACGGCGCGGCTGAACCGGTCGGCGGCGAGCGTGTCCACCGCCGCCTGCAGCAGGCGCGAGCCGTGGCCCTTGGCGCGCTCGGTCGGATCGAGGGTCACCTCCGCGAGCGCGCCGTCCGCGACGGGGTCACAGTCCGGGTCGTCCGCCGGGGACGTCAGTGCGAAGCCGACCACCCGGTTGCGCTCGAGCGCGACGAGCACCCGGCGACGGGCGTCGGCCGGCGTGGCCAGCGCCTGGCGCCACCGGGCCGCGACGGCCTCGACATCGCTCGGCAGCGCCTCGGACGGCAGCAGGTCGGCGTACAGCTCGGGCCACGCCCGCACCTGGACCGCGGCGATCGACACCGCGTCGTCGGCCCACGCGATGCGTACGGACACGTCGGCCGTCGGCCCGGCACCGTGGCTGTGCGTCATCGGCCGGTGCTCATCGATAGGTCTCGGGGAGCTTCTGGCCGATCTTGACCTGCGCCTTGGGCAGCCGCAGGAACTTCATCTGCAGGGAGCGCATCACTGCATAGAGGGTGGCGCCCTTGGTGGACTGGTCGGGGAAGCGGGTCGCGAGCTGGCGTCGCAGGCGCAGGCGCAACATGAAGACGTCGAACAGGATCACCATGATCGTGGTGAACAGGATCGTGTTGCCCAGCTGGGCCAGTCCCGTGTAGCTCAGGATCATCGAGGCGACGAGAAGGGGCACCATCAGCTCGATGAACGAGAAGCGCGCGTCGACGTAGTCGCGCAGGAACCGGCGCACGGGGCCGCGGTCACGGCTGGGCAGGTAGCGCTCGTCGCCGGTCTTCATCGCCTGACGCATCTTCTGCGAGGTCTCACCGCGCGCCGAGCGTTGGGCGGCCATCTGCTCCTTGCGGGAGCGGGGCACCTTGGCTCGGGCCCGGGCGGCGGCCTCGGCCTCCTTGCGCGAGGGAGTGGGGCGACCCTTGCCGCCCACCTTGTCGGTGGGGGCCGGGTTCTCCGGCCGGGACCTGCTACGACGGAACACGCGCACTGCCTTCACCTGGTTCGGATGCTGGGAGCAGCCTATCGCCGCCGCCCGTGGAGCGGTGGTCGAGGGATGCCCTACCTCAGGCTTGGGTTTGGTCCTAGGGTGAGAGTGACGACCCAGCCATGACCCAGCCATGACCCAGCCGTGACCTAGAGAGGGTTTCCACCCCGATGAGTCTCATGAAGCGCATCAGCCTGATCTTCCGCTCCAAGGCCAACAAGGCCCTGGACAGGGCGGAGGACCCCCGCGAGACCCTCGACTACAGCTACCAGCGCCAGCTCGAGCTGCTCTCGAAGGTGCGTCGCGGGGTCGCCGACGTCGCCACGAGCCGCAAGCGCGTCGAGCTGCAGGTCAACCAGATCGAGCAGCAGGCCGCCAAGCTGCAGGGTCAGGCCGAGAAGGCGATCGGCGCCGGTCGTGAGGACCTCGCGCGCGAGGCCCTGACGCGCAAGTCCGGGCTCGCGTCGCAGATCACCAACCTCAAGGAGCAGCAGGCCACGCTCCAGGGCGAGGAGGAGAAGCTCGTCCTCGCGCAGCAGCGGTTGCAGGCCAAGGTCGAGGCCTTCCGCACCCGCAAGGAGACCATCAAGGCCACCTACACCGCGGCCGAGGCGCAGACGCGCATCGGCGAGGCGATGTCGGGCATCGGCGAGGAGATGGGCGACGTGGGCCTCGCCATCCAGCGCGCCGAGGACAAGACCGCGCAGCTGCAGGCGCGCGGTGCGGCGATCGACGAGCTGATCGCCTCGGGCGCCCTCGACGACGCCTCCCAGCTCAACGCCGGCGACGACATCTCCCGTGAGCTCGACGCGCTCAGCTCCGGCTCCGACGTGGAGGCCGAGCTGGCACGCCTCAAGGCCGGCAACGCGCCCCCGCAGGCCATCGCGGCCGCCGAGGGCGACGGAGACATCCTGGCCGCCGAGCCGGATGCCGTCACCTCCGAGGGCGAGAGCACCGACGGCGGACGCGCATGATCGTCCGCATCCTGGGGGAGGGCCAGTACGACCTCGAGGACCACGCCCTCGACGCCCTCAACGGTCTCGACAACCAGATCGAGCGGGCGGTCGAGGAGGGGGACGAGTCGATGTTCCGCGTCTCGCTGGAGGGCCTGCTGGCCGCGGTGCGCTCCAGCGGCACCCGTCACGACCTCGACTCCCTCGACGAGTCCGACCTCATCCTGCCGCCGCCGGACGCCACGATCGACGAGGTCCGTGAGCTCCTGGGCGACGACGGCCTGATCCCGGGCTGAGACGGGCCTTGGCCACCTCGCGCTTCATCAAGGACACCGGGCTCACCGCCCGGATGACCCTCACCATGCTCCTGCTCGGGGGGCTCTTCGTGGGACTCGTCGTCGGCCTGATGTTCGTGGTCGACGACCCCGGTCTCGCGGTGCTGATCGGTGTGGCCGGGATCGCGGTCGCCTTCTGGCAGTGGTGGAGCTCGGACAAGGTCGCCATGCGCGCGATGCGCGCGCGTGAGGTGACGCCGGACGAGGCACCCGAGCTCCACGGGATGATCGACCGGTTGTGCGCGCTGGCCGACATGCCGAAGCCGCGGGTGGGCATCTCGGACATCGCCGTGGCGAACGCCTTCGCGACCGGGCGTTCGCCCGATCGCGCGGTGGTGTGCGTGACGACCGGGATCCTGCGGACGCTCGACGCGGAGGAGCTCGAGGCCGTGCTGGCCCACGAGCTGAGCCACGTGGCCCACCGCGACGTGCTCGTGATGACCGTCGCCGCCTCGGCCGGCATCGCGGCCGGCCTGCTCCTGCGGCTGACCCAGTTCGGTGGGATGGGCCGCTCCCGCAACAACAACGGTGCCCTGCCCGCTGTGCTGGTCGCCCTGGTGGCCAGCCTCGTGGTCTACGCCGTCAGCTTCTTGCTGCTGCGTCTGCTCTCTCGCTACCGCGAGCTCAGCGCGGACCGGGCCGGCGCCTACCTCACGCTCAAGCCGGCGGCGCTGGCCTCTGCCCTGCAGAAGATCAGCGGCGAGGCCGCAGCGACCCCCACCCGCGACCTGAGGGCCAACGCGGCCAGCGCTCTGTGCATCGTCCCCGCTCTGCGCGGCGGCGGGCTGGGTGGCCTGATGGCCACCCATCCGCCCCTGCAGCAACGCCTCGAGCAGCTGGCCCGGATCCAGGCCGAGCTGAGCCGGCCGACGGGCTGAGGAGGAGCGTCATGGGGCTCTGGGAGACGATGCGCGCGCGGACCCAGCCCAAGCGCAACCACCTCGACGCGCTCTTCCTCGTGCCGAGCGCGGCGATCACGCTGCAGACCGCCCTCGGTTTCGAGCCGACCGGCTCCGGGTCGGTCTGCTACCGCTCGGCCGCCGGGGCCGCGTTCGCCCAGACGCAGGACGACGTGGTCGCGCTGCTCCGTGACGACGCCGAGGCGCCGCAGGTGACGCTCACGCAGGACGACTTCGGTTTCACCTGGCTCGTCCTAGCGGGTGAGAGCGGCGACATGGCGGAGCTCTGCACCGGCCTCCACGCCGTCAACACCACCTTGGAGCTCAACGGCTTCGAGGGTGGCCTGCTGTGCTCGATGGTGCCGTTCGCCAACGCCTCCGGTCAGCGGTTCGGTCTGACCTACCTCTACAAGCAGGGCACGTTCTACCCGTTCGCGCCCACCGGTGGGCAGTCCCGCGACACGCTGCTCGAGCTGTCCGTGCGTGACCTCCTCGCAGGGGAGCTGCCGATGGAGCCGGACCTGCAGCGCTGGTTGGCGGTATGGAAGGCTCCTGGCCTGTGAGCGACGACAGGGCGCGCGACCAGCAGCGTGAGCGGGTGCTGGCGACGTACGACGTGGTCGGTGGGCCGCCGCGGCGCGAGCTGGACGCGCTGGTCGAGCTCGCCGCCCAGGTGGCGGGCGTGCCCTACGCCGTCATCAACCTCTTCAGCTCCCACTCGCAGCACCAGGTGGCCACAGCCGGGTTCGCGGGTGGCGACTCGCCGATCGAGGACTCGATGTGCCGGTGGGTCGTGGAGGCCGGGCAGCCGGTCATGCTGGAGGACGCGCGCCAGGACCCCCGCTTCGCCGACAGTCCCTGGACGACGGGGGAGATCGCGCACGTCAGGTACTACGGCTCCCACCCGCTGCGCACGCCGGATGACGTGGTCATCGGGACGTTGTGCGTGTTCGACCACGACGCCCACCGCGTGACCCCGCAGGCGACCAGGGGGCTGGCCCAGCTCGCTGACCGAGTGGTGGACATGCTGGAGCTGGAGCTGGCCTCGCGTCGGCTCAGCGAGGTCAACGCGCGCCTGAGCACCTCCAACGACCGACTGGTCCACTTCGCCGGCCAGGTCAGTCACGACCTGAAGAACCCGTTGACCTCCGTCTGGCTGTCGCTGGAGTCGCTGGAGCTGGACGTGACCGAGCCCGACCAGCTGGACACGGTGGCGCGCGCCCGGCGCGGGGTCGAGCGGATGAACGGACTGATCGACAATCTGCTCGCGTACGCGTCCCAGGGCTCCGCCCCCGGTGAGGACCTCGTGGACCTCGACGCCGAGCTCGCCTCGGCGTTGGACGACCTCGCCGGCCGGGTGTCACCGGAGCGCGTGAGCTGCGGGAAGCTGTCAGCGGTGCGGGGCGACGCCGCACAGCTGCGCTCGGTGCTGATGAACCTCGTCGACAACGCAGCGAAGTTCAGTGACGGCGCACGGCCCGAGATCGAGGTCGACGCCCCGCCCGTCGACCGGCGCCGGCGCATCGAGGTCCGCGACCGCGGTCGCGGGGTCCCGGTGGAGGCGCGCGAGCGCATCTTCGCGCCGCTGGCCCGCCTCGACAAGACCGTGGACGGCGCCGGCCTCGGCCTGGCCACCTGCCGCCGGATCGTCGAGGCGCACGGCGGGGAGATCGGCGTCGAGGCGCGCGAGGGCGGGGGCTCGGTGTTCTGGTTCGAGCTGCCGGGCGTCGACTAGGGCAGCATCGCCTGCTTCATCTGGCGCGAGGCATAGACGTTGCCGATGACGGTGCCGTCGAGCCAGGCGGTGAGTCGCTCGGCCTCGCGGTCGAGGGCGTGGCGCCCCTCGGTGCCGACGTCCTCGAGCAGGGACAGCCGGACGACGCCGTCCGGGTCCTGCACCCAGCAGCCGACGATCCGCCCGTTCCACCATGCCGTGGTCCCGGCGTTGCCGTTGGAGTCGAACAGGTAGGCGACGTGGTCGGCGTCCAGGTGGAAGGCGCGCGACTTCCAGCCCATCACGCTCGGGTCGAGTGCAGGCAGCAGTGCCGCCCAGGGAGCGACGTCCCCGGTCGCCTCCGTGTCCCCGGGGAGCACCCAGCCGGTGGCTCCGTCCTCGAGCGCCACCTCCATCGCGGACACGTCGGCGAGGGCTCGGGTGACGGCCCGCTTGGTCGAGCCGAGCCACCACTGGAGGTCTCCGCTCGTGCCGGGACCGAACGTGCCCAGCCAGGCACGCACGAGCGCGGCGTATCCCGCGGCCTCCTCGAGGGGCGCGGGCACCTCGGTGAGCCAGTCCTCGGTGCGGGTCCACCTCGGCTTGTTGAGGCGCCAGTGCCCGGCGTTGCGCCCGCGCAGCGCCACGCCGTCGAGCCCCAGGTGGGTCAGCACCCAGGGCGCCACCGGGACCGGGCGGTCCCACCGCTTGTCGGTGTCGCCGCCGACCTGACCGGCCAGCTCGGGCACCACGGCGCGGAGCTCGGCGACCGTGGCCGGTCCGTCGGCGAGACGCTCCAGGGTGGCGGTGCGTGCCGACCGGAGCCAGGCGTCGCCGTCCTCGGCGATGCCGGCGGCCGCGACGGCCTTGGCGATCCGTCTGCCCTCCGAGGCCGCGACCCGTGCCGAGGCGCTGCCCCAGGCCGCGGGCAGCAGCTCGACCGGGAAGACGAAGAGGGTCCGTCGCATGGCCAGCTGCTTGACGACGTCGCGGTCGTCGTACAGGGCGGCGTCGACGTCCTCCGGGGTGAGGCCCTCGGACCGCGCCGCCACCGCGAGGTGGACCGTCGCCGCCTCGGTGGCGTGCAGGACGGTCATCGCCCGGGTCACCGACGCGACGTCGCCGCGCCGGTGCCCCGGCGCAAGTGCATGGCGTACGCCGATCCGGCGCCGGCGCTCGGTGTCGCTGATGCGCGGCCGCGCCGCCCCGGCCACCACCCGATCAGTCCCGGTGGGACTTGCCCGGCAGGTCGAGCATCCGCCGGAGCGCGACCAGGGCGTCGGCCTCGGTCTCGGCGTCGACGGTGATCTGGTTGACCACGTTGCCGGCGACGAGGTTCTCCATGGCCCAGACCAGGTGCGGGAGGTCGATCCGGTTCATCGTCGAGCAGTAGCAGACGTTGCGGTCGAGGAAGACGATCGTCTTGTCGGGGTGGGCGTCCTTGAGGCGCTGGACGAGGTTGAGCTCGGTGCCGATGGCCCACACCGTGCCGGGCTCGGCGGCCTCGATGGTCTTGATGATGAACTCGGTCGAGCCCACCAGGTCCGCCGCGAGCACGACCTCGTGGGTGCACTCGGGGTGGACGAGGATGTTGATGCCGGGGTGCTTGGCGCGGAGCTCGTCGACGACGTCCTCGGAGAAGCGCCCGTGCACCGAGCAGTGGCCCTTCCAGAGGATCACCCGGGCCTGCTGGAGCTCCTCCGTCGTGAGACCCCCGTCGGGCTCCCTCGGGTCCCAGACCACGCACTCGTCCAGCGCGATGCCCATCTTGAGCACCGCGGTGTTGCGGCCGAGGTGCTGGTCGGGGAGGAACAGGATCTTGGCGCCGCCCTCGATGTCGGCCTTCTGGTCGAAGGCCCACTCGAGCGCGACGTCGGCGTTGGAGGAGGTGCACACGAGACCGCCGTTGCGGCCGCAGAAGGCCTTGATGTCTGCGCTGGAGTTCATGTAGGTCACCGGCACGACGCTGTCCTGGATGCCCGCGTCGGCCATCGCGTCCCAGGCATCCTCGACCTGGCGCAGGCGGGCCATGTCGGCCATCGAGCACCCGGCCGCGAGGTCGGGGAGGATCACCCTCTGGTGCGGCGACGTCAAGATGTCGGCCGACTCGGCCATGAAGTGCACGCCGCAGAACACGATGAACTCGGCATCCGGGCGGCCAGCCGCGTCGCGGGCCAGCTTGAACGAGTCGCCAGTGACATCGGCGAACTGGATGACCTCGTCTCGCTGGTAGTGGTGGCCCAGGACGAAGAGCCGCTCACCCAGGGCGGCCTTGGCGGCTCGGGCGCGCTCGACGAGGTCGGGGTCGGACGCAGCCGGGAGGTCACCGGGGCACTCCACGCCTCGCTCGGCGTCGAGGTCGCGGCCCTTGCCGAGGGGGAGGAGTGGCAGGTCGACGGTGCTCATGCGGGGTCCCCGCGGCGTTGTTCGGGGGAGCGGAGCGGGGGAGAAGAAGGTCGTGGGGTGCAGCTCATGCCTCCATCCTAAGAGGGGACGCTGAGGCTCCCCTCTCAATGGCAGGCTGTCGGACATGCCACGACGCGGTGAGGTGCTGGCCCTGGTGCAGGCGGGCGGTCAGGGAACCCGGATGGACGTCCTCACGCGGGAGCGTGCCAAGCCCGCACTGCCCTACGGCGGCGTGCACCGCTTGATCGACTTCGCCCTGTCAGGGGTCGTGCACGCGGACCTGCCCGACGTCTGGGTGTCGCTGGAGTACCAGGTGACCTCGATCGACGACTACCTCGCCGGCGGACGGCCCTGGTCGCTGGACCGCAACCGCGGCGGGTTCCGCCGGATCGTCCCCCAGACCGGCACCGGTCCCGCGACGGAGAGCGGTTTCGCCCACGGCAACGGCGACCTGCTCATGCGCACGGCCGCGGACATCGAGGCCTTCGGCGCGGGCACGCTCGTGGTGTGCAGCGCCGACCACGTCTTCAACATGGACCTCGCCCCGGTCGTGGACGAGCACATCTCGTCGCGGCGCGTGGCGACGGTGCTGACCAGCGAGGTCACGAAGAAGGACGCGTCCGACAACGTCGTGGTGCTCGCGCGTCGCGACGGCACGGTCACCGGCATCGAGCACAAGCCGTCGCGTCCCTCGGCCGGGACGGTGGCGACAGAGGTCTTCGTCTACGACACCGAGGTGCTGGTGGCCACCCTCCGGGACCTGCGCGCCGAGCTGTCGGGGCGACAGGACGACGACGGCGACAGCGGCATCGGCGACTTCGGTGAGCGCCTGCTGCCACGTCTCGTCGAGAGCGGCAGGGTCGCCGCCGTACCCCTCACCGGCTACTGGCGTGACATCGGCCAGCCGGGCCTCTACCTGCAGTCCCACCGGGACCTCCTCGCCGGCAAGGTCGACGTCTTCGACCACCCGGACCGGCCGGTGATCTCGCACTGGCCCGACCGACCGGCGGCCCGGGTGCGCGCGGGCGGTGAGTGTCACGACTCGCTGCTGTCACCCGGTGCCGACGTCGCCGGGCTCGTCGTGGGCAGCGTGCTCGGCCCCGGGGTCGTGGTCGAGAAGGGTGCCGAGGTGCATGACAGCGTCGTGATGGAGGACTGCGTGATCCGCTCCGGCGCCGTCGTGAGGACCTCGGTGATGGACGAGCGGTGCGAGATCGCCGCCCGGTCCCGGGTCGGCGACGAGCCGTCGGCGCGGCTGGCGCGCGACGAGGACGTGGTCCTGGTGGGTCGCGACTCCCTGGTCACGGGTCCCGTCGGTGCGGGCGCGCGCCTCGAGCCGGGTTCGCACGCGTAGGACGTGTCGCGCGCTGGCTAGAGCAGGCTGCCGTGGTGGAGGTAGGGCGCCGGGGGCTTCATCTGCCGCACGCACAGGTAGCCGCTCTGGTGGATCGACATCCGCGCTGCCAGGCCGACGTCGAGGGCCCAGGCGTTGGCAGAGGTGATGTGGTGCGCCGAGACCTGCGTGCCCGGCATGGAGGACGCGAGCGCCTCCCACATCAGGGTCGAGGCCGTACGCCGGTTCGTGGCCGCCACCAGCGCCGGTGCACCGTCGTCGTCGACGTAGGCGTAGCCCGATCCCGTCGAGTGGTCGGCGACGACGAGTCTGAGCTGGGCGAGCAGCAGCTCGTGGTCGGACAGGTGCGCGGCCCCACGTGTCTGCCGGTCGACGGAGTTCAGCAGGTCGATGTCGCCGGCGCTGCCCTCGCGGACCCGGTCGAGCGCGGGGATCGCGCTGCGGTCGACGACCCCGGTCACCAGCATCTGGGGGTGGAGGTCGAAACCGGCCAGACGGTAGCGGCGTACGGCGCCGGGATCGGCGCTGGCCGCGAACATCCCCCGCAGGCAGCCGCGGCCGTGGTGCATCGCCGCCGCCATCAGCTGGGTGCCGATGCCCCGGCCCTGGTGCTGGGGCAGCACGGCGAACGACGCGAGGAGCCACATCAGCTCCCGGACGCGCGACACCGCGCCGCCGACGACCTCGCCGTCGACCTCGGCCACCCAGCACCCGCCCGGGTCCGTGACGAGCGCCCGTCCGGTGCGGCGCATCCAGGCGCCGTCGCGGGCTGCGGGTCGTCGTACGGGGTCGGGCCAGGCGCGCTGGTAGGTGCGGGCGTCGACCTCGTAGTAGGTGGTCGCGGTGAGGGCGGCGAACGACTCGAGGTCGTCGGCCCGCATGGGCCGGATGAGCGCGTCGGTCACGACAGGTGCGCGGCGTAGCGCTCGAGCAGCCGGTCCCAGTGCGTGTACGTCTCGCGGATGTCCTCGCTGCCCCTCGCCCACCCGCCGTGCTCGAGGTGCACGCGCGTGCCGGCGTCGCCATCGGTGAAGGTCACCTCGAGGGTGGTCGGGGCCTCCTCGGCGTGACCGAGCCAGAGGTCCTGCGAGTAGCGACCGCTGGGGTCCCACTCGGTGACCCGGCCCCAGGCGTAGTGGTCGCCGCCGTGGACCATGGCCACATCGCCGCCGGGGTCGATCGCGATGCTTGTGAAGGTGGGCGGGTCCGGGCTCATCAGCGGGTCCCACCACTCGCCCATCTGGGCGGTGAAGCCGACGAAGGCCTCGGTGGGGCTCACAGGGACGATGACCTCCGCGACGATGGGGTCGAGCTTCGACGTCGGCATGTGTCCAGCATGCCCGAGCCCGGGGCGCCGACGGTGCCCCGGAACGGCTGTTGGAAGGATGGCGGCATGCGCGTGCTCATCGCCCCCGACAAGTTCGCCGGCACTCTCACCGCGGTCGAGGCGGCCGAGGCCATCGCCACCGGCTGGCGGCGGCAGGCGCCCGATGACGAGCTCGACCTCGCCCCGATGGCGGACGGCGGCCCGGGCTTCGTGGACGTGCTGCACGTCGCGCTCGGCGGCGAGCTGCTGGCGGTGACGGCCGAGGGGCCGCACGGGGAGCAGGTGCCGGCCACTGTCCTGCGCGTCGGCGACGTCGCCTACGTCGAGACGGCCCAGGTCGTGGGGCTGCACCTGATCGAGGGCGGCGCGGAGTTCGGCTCCACCACGGGCGTGGGCGAGCTGATCCTGGCCGCTGTCGACGGCGGTGCCACCACCGTCGTCGTCGGCCTCGGGGGCTCGGGCACCAACGACGGGGGAGCCGGCGTGCTGGCCGGTCTCGGTGCGACGTCCGACGGCATCCTCGACAGCGGTGCGATCGGGCTCCACACCGTGACCCACGTCGACCTGGCGCCTGCCCGCGAGCGCCTCGCCGGGGTCCGGCTGATCGCCGCCACCGACGTCGACATCCCGCTCACCGGCCTCTTCGGCGCGACCAAGACGTTCGGCCCCCAGAAGGGGATCAAGGAGGAGCAGATCGCCGAGGTGGACGGCTGGCTGGAGGCGTTCGCGACGGTCACCGACCGGCGTACGTCCCTGGCGAAGGGGGCCGGAGCCGCGGGCGGGATCGGCTACGCGCTGCTGCTCCTGGGGGCCGCCCGGGAGCCCGGGATCGACCTGGTGACATCCGCTGTCTCGCTCGCCGACCGCGCCCGCCGTGCCGACCTGGTCCTCACGGGGGAGGGAGCCTTCGACTTCTCCAGCCGTGCCGGGAAGGTGCCCTACGGCGTGGCCGCCATCGCCTCCGAGGCGCTGCGGCCCTGCATCGCCCTCGCCGGGCAGGTGCTGGTGGGCTCCCGCGAGATGCGCGCCCTCGGCATCGAGTCGGCGTACGCGGTCGTGGACCTGGTGGGGGAGGAGCGGGCCTTCGCCGCCCCTGCCGATGCGCTCAGCGACCTCGCGGCGCGGGTGGCGCGGACCTGGTCCAGGTGAGCAGCCCGGGGCGTCCGGTCGGGCGTCCGGCAGGGCGTCCGGTCGGGCCCCTCGTCACCCCTCGTCGCCGCCGGAGTCGGGCTTGGTGCCCACGACCTGGAAGTCCTCGTCGAGCTGGACGTCGACCTGGTCGCCGTTGTCGAGGGTGACCTCCACCTCGTAGAGGCTCTCCTCGTCTCCCACCTCGGTCTCGGTCACCTTGCCGCCGCCCGTCTCGGCCAGTGCGGCCTCCGACGCCTGCTGGAGCTCGGTGCCCTCGATCGGACGATCCGTGGCGTCGTCGTCCGAGCCGGCCAGGGCCGCCCCGGCGCCTCCGACCACGACGGCCGCGGCTGCGATGCCGGCGAGGATGGTCGACAGCTTGTTCATGGTGTCCGCCTTTCGTGACGTGTCGGACCCATCGTGCGGGCCGGATGCTGAATCCACGCTGAACGGGTGGACGAACGGACAGGTGAGGGTGGCGACGGGGCAGAGGAATAACCCCGGGTGTGCGACCATTGGAACCTGCACGACCCCGAGACTTCTGGAGTGATTTTCATGACCGAGCAGGTCGAGACCACCGAGCGCCGCACCGACCAGATCAACCTGTCCGCTGTCGCGGCCGGCAAGGTGAAGAGCCTCCTCGAGCAGGAGGGCCGCGACGACCTGGCCCTGCGCATCTCCGTCCAGCCCGGTGGCTGCTCGGGCCTGCGCTACCAGCTCTTCTTCGACGAGCGCACCCTCGACGGCGACGTCACCACCGACTTCGACGGCGTGACCGTCGTGGTCGACCGGATGAGCGTTCCCTACCTCAACGGGGCCGAGATCGACTTCGTCGACACCATCGAGAAGCAGGGCTTCACGATCGACAACCCCAACGCGACCGGCTCCTGCGCCTGCGGCGACTCGTTCCACTGATCCGACCTGCACCGCGCGCACGAAGGCCCCCTGCCTCTGGCAGGGGGCCTTCGTCGTCGTGGTGGTGGGGGCGTGACCCCGTGGGGGAGTCACCGCTCACCCGGTGACTCCCTCGCGGATGTGCCGGTGCAACGGCCCAACCGCGCAGAACTTCCCCCACCCGTGGGGCGCCAGAGGCTGCTGGGACCGGCGCGACGCCGTACGCCGTCACGTCGCGCGGCGACGATCGCGCCGGCCGCCGCGCGCCTCGATCAGTCCAGGTGCAGGTGCAGCGCGTTCGCCAGCCGGGCGGCGGCGTCGGAGATCCGGATCTCGCGCTTGCCGACCTCGGCCGGGTAGTCCTCGAAGCGGATGCTGGGCGGCGCGGCGACAGCGGCCCGAGCGGCGCGCTCCAGGCGCAGGTTGCGCCCGGTCTCGTGGCAGTCGGCGGCCATCTCGGCAGGCGTGCCCAGCTCGGCGTGGACCAGGTGCGAGGCGCGTCGCGAAGTCGTCATGTCGACGACCGTATGGGCTACTCAGTGGTATCCCGAGTCGTACCGAGAGGTAGTGTTGCGTGTCGTGTCCCTCCTCGTAGCCGGATCCATCGCGACCGACCACCTGATGTCCTTCCCGGGCCGGTTCGCCGACAGCCTCGTCGTCGACCAGCTCGACAAGCTCTCCGTGTCGTTCCTGGTCGAGGACCTGGAGGTACGACGCGGCGGATGTGCAGCCAACATCTGCTTCGGCCTCGGCAACCTGGGCCTGCGCCCGGTGCTGGTGGGTGCGGTGGGCGAGGACTTCGCCGACTACCGCGCCTGGCTCGAGCGGCACAACGTCGACTGCGACTCGGTGCACGTCTCGGAGACCCGGCACACCGCGCGCTTCGTGTGCACCAACGACTCCTCCATGGCGCAGATCGCGAGCTTCTACGCGGGCGCGATGAGCGAGTCGCGCGAGATCGAGCTCAAGCCGATCGTGGACCGGGTCGGGGATCCCGACTACGTGATCATCGGACCGGACGACCCGCAGGGCATGCTCCGCCACACCGAGGAGTGCCGCCAGCGTGGCTACCGCTTCCTGGCCGATCCGTCCCAACAGCTCGCCTTCGGCGACGGCGACCTGATCAGGCCGCTGATCGACGGTGCCGCGATCTTGTTCTCCAACGAGTACGAGGCCAGCCTGATCACCCAGAAGACCGGCTGGAGCGCCGCCGAGGTCCTCTCCCGCGTCGGCACCTGGGTGGTCACCCTCGGTCCCCACGGGGTCCGCATCGACCGCGACGGCGCCGAGTCGATCGTGGTGGAGGCCGTGCCGGAGATCGAGAAGGTCGAGCCCACCGGTGTCGGCGATGCCTTCCGGGCCGGGTTCCTCGCCGCTCTCAGCTGGGGACTCGGACATGAGCGGGCCGCCCAGCTCGGCTGCCTGCTCGCGGTCTACGTCGTGGAGCAGGTCGGCACGCAGGAGTACGAGATCTCCCGCAGTGCCTTCCTCGCGCGCTGCGCGGCGACGTACGGCGACGAGGCCGTCGCCGACTTCGAGCCGCATCTCAAGACGATCCGGCCCTGAGCCGACTCAGGTGAGCCGGCGTACGACGTAGCGCGGGGCGCCGTCGCTCGCCAGGTCCGCCCCGACGTACTCCTGCGCCTTCATCCGGCACCAGGCGGGGACGTCGACGGCAGCGGCAGGGTCGTGGGCGACCACCGCGAGCAGCGCGTCGACCCCGACGTCGGTGAGGTGTCGCGCGAGCTCGATGATCGGCATCGGGCACGGCATGTCGCGACAGTCCAGCTCGAGCGCGACGGCCGGCGGCGGCTCGGGCGTCATCAGAGCCCCACCCGGGCCCGGAGCTCGACGACCAGCCCGGGCAGCACGTCGCAGAAGGCCTCCACCTCGGCGGGCGTCGTGTCGCGCTGCAACGACAGCCGCACGTTGCCGTGGGTCAGCACACCCATCGCCTCGAGGACGTGGCTGGGGGTCAGCGTGGAGGCGGTGCAGGCCGAGCCGCTGGCGATGCCGAAGCCGCGCCGGTCGAGCTCGGTGACGAGCGCCTCGCCGTCGACGTACAGGCACGAGAACGTCACCAGGTGGGGAAGGCGTCGATCGGGGTCACCGACCACCTCGACATCGGGCACCTCGGCGGCCACGCGGCGGCGCACGACGTCGATGAGCGCGTGGTGCCGTGCGTTGACCTCGTCGCGCTCGGCGACGACGGCCTGCAGCGCCGCCGCGGCGGCGAGCGCGGCCGGGATGTTCTCGAAGCCGGTCGAGCGCTCGTCGACCCTGTCGTCGCCGGGGAACGGGTTGCGCCAGCGTGCCCGCTTGCGCACCACCAGCACGCCGATGCCCGCCGGCCCGCCCCACTTGTGCGCCGACCCCGCGGCCGCGTCCCAGCCCGAGGGGAGGGGGAGGCGGCCCATCGAGGCACAGGCATCGGAGAACAGCGCGACGCCGTGGGGGAGCTCGAACTCCCCGACCGGCTGAACGGTGCCGACCTCGTGGTTGGCGGTCTGCAGCGCGACGACGCCGACCCCGGGGGAGGTGGCGCCCTCGACGAGGTCGCCGTCGTGGACGCGCCCGTCGCCCATGACCGAGACCTCGGCGGCGCGAGCCCCCCAGGCGACGGCGTGCCTCACGGCCGAGTGCTCGACCGCCGAGTGCACGACCACGTCGCCGCGGCGTGATCCGCGCACCAGCCCCAGCAGCCCCAGGTGCACCGCGTGGGTCCCGCTCGGGGTGAAGGTGACCTCGTCGGCACGTACGCCGAGCGCGTCGGCGGTGGCCTCCCGGGCGTTGTCCAGCAGGAGCCGCGCCTCGCGTCCGGCGCGGTGCAGCCGGCGGGGGTCGGCGTACCCCCGCTCGAGCGCGGCCAGCAGGACCTCGCGGGCCGCCGGGTGCAACGGTGCGGCGGACGCACTGTCGAGGTCGGCGGGCCCTGTCACAAGGGCAACCTATGCCACGCGGCGGCAGGTCCTCGCGTGGCGAGCAGCCGAGGGTGGGCGATCCCACGACACCCGACCCTGCCCCGCACATGTGTGCCGGATGGCGATAGTCTCTGCTTGTCGACAAGGACCGAGAGAGAGGCTCATCAGTGGGTCTGCAAGTCCCCAAGCTCTCAGGCGCGCTGCGGCGCACGCTGAGGGTCGCGCTGCTGGGCGTGACCATGCTGGTGCTGGCCGGGTGTTCCGAGGCCGATCAGCACCAGATCCGCAACCTCGCCATGCCCGACCGCGCGAGCGCGGAGGGCCCCTACACCTATGAGCTCTGGAAGTGGGCCTGGGTCGCCGCGATGGTCACCGGCGTCATCGTCTGGGGACTGATCTTCTACGTCGTGGTCCGGTTCCGCCGGCGCAGCGACGACGAGGTCCCGCGACAGACGCGCTACAACCTGCCGCTCGAGGTCTTCTACACGATCGCCCCGGTCCTGATGTGCATCGTGTTCTTCTTCCACACCGTCCGTGTGCAGGACGAGCTGACCCAGCTCGACGCCAACCCGGACCTCACCGTCGAGGTGACCGGCCAGCAGTGGTCGTGGACCTTCAACCACGGCACCGGCTCGCAGGACACCAGCGCCACGGGCGAGGACGGGGTCTACGCCTACGACGAGTACGTCTACACCTCCGGCACCGCTGCGCAGATCCCGACGCTGGTGCTGCCGGTCGACCGGACCATCCAGTTCAACCTGCACTCGCCCGACGTGATCCACGACTTCGGCGTCCCGGCCTTCCTGATCAAGATGGACGTCATCCCCGGCCGGGTCAACAAGCTCCAGGTCACACCGACGGTCGAGGGTGACTACGTCGGCAAGTGCTACGAGCTGTGTGGCGTGTCCCACTCGCGGATGCTGTTCAACGTCGAGGTCGTGAGCCAGGCCGAGTACGACGCCTACCTCGCCGGCCTCGCCGAGGCCGGTCAGACCGCCCAGGCTCCGCTCATCGGCGGCAGCTTCGTCAACGACCAGGCCGGTCTCGACGACGACTCGGCCGCATCGGAAGGGAGCAACGAGTGAGCGCCGCCACCACAGCCGCACCGAGGGCGTCGACCCCTCCGCCGGAGAAGAAGCCGCTGGGGCAGCAAGTCGTCCGCATGCTCACCACGACGGACCACAAGCTGATCGGGAAGATGTACCTCGTCACCTCGTTCGCGTGGTTCCTCATCGCCGGCCTGATGGCCATGCTGATCCGCTCCGAGCTCGCCTACCCCGGCATGCAGGTCGTCAACGACCAGCTCTACAACCAGCTGTTCACGATGCACGGCACGATCATGCTGCTCCTCTTCGCGACGCCGCTGTTCTTCGGCTTCGCCAACGTGATCATGCCGCTGCAGATCGGGGCTCCCGACGTCGCGTTCCCGCGTCTGAACATGTTCAGCTACTGGCTGTTCCTCTTCGGCGGGCTCATCGCCGCCTCCGGCTTCCTCACGCCCCAGGGCGCGGCGGACTTCGGCTGGTTCGCCTACACACCGCTCTCGGACGCCGTACGCAGTCCGGGGGTGGGGGGCGACCTGTGGATCATGGGCCTCTGGATGGCCGGTCTCGGCTCGATCCTCGGTGGCGTCAACTTCATCACCACGATCATCTGCATGCGCGCCCCCGGCATGACGATGTTCCGGATGCCGATCTTCGTGTGGAACACGCTGATCACCAGCATGCTCGTGATCATGGTCTTCCCGATCTTCGCGGGCGCGCTGCTCTCGCTGGAGGCCGACCGGATCCTCGGTGCCCACGTGTTCGACCCGTCGCACGGTGGCCCGATCCTGTGGCAGCACCTGTTCTGGTTCTTCGGGCACCCGGAGGTCTACATCATCGCGCTGCCGTTCTTCGGGATCATCTCCGAGATCCTCCCGGTCTTCAGCCGCAAGCCGATCTTCGGCTACGTCGGCCTGGTCGCGGCGACCCTCGGCATCGCGATGCTCTCGGTGGCGGTGTGGGCCCACCACATGTTCGTCACCGGTGCGGTGGACCTGCCGTTCTTCTCCGGCATGACGTTCCTCATCGCGGTGCCCACCGGGGTGAAGTTCTTCAACTGGATCGGCACGATGTGGGGGGGATCTCTGTCCTTCGACACCCCCATGCTCTGGTCCATCGGCTTCCTCACGACCTTCCTCTTCGGTGGCCTCACGGGAGTCATCCTGGCCAGCCCGCCGCTGGACTTCCACGTCTCCGACTCCTACTTCGTGGTCGCGCACTTCCACTACGTGGTCTTCGGCACCGTGGTGTTCGCGATGTTCGCGGGCTTCTACTTCTGGTGGCCCAAGATGACCGGCCGGATGCTCGACGAGCGACTCGGCAAGGTCCACTTCTGGATCCTCTTCGTCGGCTTCCACACCACCTTCCTCGTCCAGCACTGGCTGGGGGTGGAGGGCATGCCGCGCCGCTACGCCGACTACCTGGCCGCGGACGGGTTCACCACGCTCAACCAGATCTCGACCGTGGGTGCGTTCCTGCTCGGGGCCTCGACGTTGCCGTTCTTCTACAACGTCTACATCTCCGCCAAGGGCCCCCTGGTGGAGGTCGACGACCCGTGGGGCTGGGGACGCTCGCTCGAGTGGGCCACCAGCTGCCCGCCGCCACGGCACAACTTCCACTCGCTGCCGCGGATCCGCTCCGAGTCGCCTGCCTTCGACCTGCACCACCCCGAGGTGGCGTTGCTCGAGCTCGATGACAACGACGCCGAGCGCAACGGTGACATCGCCGACGCCCCCGAGGTGGCGGGACGCCAGGAGATGCTGCGCGAGCGCACCGACGACACGGTCGAGTCGACCGAGGAGGAGGACCGATGAAGGCGGAAGCGTGGGTCTTCGGGATCACCGCGATCTTCGTGGCGTTGGTCGCGCCGGCGTACTGGTTCCTCGCGGAGGACTGGACCGGCACGTCCGCACTGGTGATGACGGCGCTGCTGTTCGGCATGGTCACCCTCTACCTCGGCTTCCACGCCCGCCGCATGGACCCGCGACCCGAGGACCTCAAGGAGGGTGAGATCGCCGAGGGTGCCGGTGAGCTCGGCTTCTTCCCGCCCTATTCGTGGTGGCCGCTGTGGTGCGCCCTCGCGCTCGGCGTGATCGTCTACGGCGTCGCACTCGCGGCCTGGTGGCTGGTGGTCATCGGCTTCACGATCGGCGCCGTCGTGGTGAGTGGCTTCATCTTCGAGTACTACCGGGGTGAGCACGCCCACTGAGCCGTCGCGCTCGCCGTCTTTGGAGGAGCCCGTCCACGCCGTAGGCTGGACGGGCTCTTCCGGTTTCAGCTTGTCGTATCCATGGGGGTCCCTCGCATGCGCACTCGCGCGTCCGTTCACACACGCTCAGCACGCCGCCGTACGGCGGCCGCAGCGGCCGTGATGGCCCTCGTGGGCGTCGCAGGCTGCCAGTCGACGGTGGCCGGCTCCCCGGACGGTCCGGCCGGCGCGGAGCCATCCGGCTCGTCCGCGGCGTCGGACTCGGCCAAGCCCGATCCCGTACGGCTGACGACCAGCTTCACCGACTCTGCGGCGGTCCCGATCGACGCTCCCGTCACGGTGAGCACCACCGGCGCCACGCTCGAGGCGGTCTCGGTCACCTCGCCGGTCGGCGAGCTGGTCGGCTCGGTGGCCGGCGGTTCGTGGACGTCGTCGGACCTCCTCGAGCCGGGCACCGACTACACGATCACCGCCTCAGCGACCAGCTCCGAGGGTCGCGACGTGGAGCGCACCCGCAGCTTCCACACCGTCGACCTCACGCTCGACGAGCAGACGTTCGCCGCGATCGCGCCGCTCGACGGCGAGACCGTCGGTGTCGGCATGCCGGTGGTCGTGACCTTCGACCTCCCGGTCACCGACCGGGCCGTCTTCGAGAAGAACATGCACGTCACCAGCACCCCTGCCCAGCGGGGCTCCTGGTACTGGCTGAGCGACCGTGAGGCGCACTTCCGGCCGGCGACCTACTGGAAGGCCGGCACGGATGTCGCGGTCGACCTCGACCTCAACAGCCTGCCCGCCGGCAACGGGATCTACGGCCAGGAGTCGCGCCACATCGACTTCCACATCGGCGACTCCGTCGTCAGCAAGGTCGACGTCCGCACGCACGTCCTGCGCACCTTCATCAACGGTCAGCTCGCCCGCACCATGCCGATCAGCGCCGGCAAGGACGGGTGGGAGACCCGCTCGGGCACCAAGGTGATCATCGAGAAGTTCCGCCGCAAGACGATGGACGCCTCCACCATCGGTGTCGACGAGAGCGACCCGGAGTACTACAACCTCTCCGACGTCGAGTACGCCCTCCGGGTGACCTACTCCGGTGAGTTCCTCCACGCCGCCCCCTGGTCGGTCGGCTCGCAGGGCAGCGACAACGTCTCCCACGGTTGCGTGGGCATGAGCACCAGCGACGCGGCGTGGCTCTACGACCACACCAGCCGCGGTGACGTCGTCGAGGTCACCGGCTCCGCGCGCTCGATGACCCTCGAGAACGGCTACGGCGACTGGAACCTGTCGCCGGCGGACTGGAAGTCGGGTTCGGCGATCTCCTGAGGCGCCGAGCCCGGGGGGAGTCTCGTCGGGGGAGTCCCGTCGGGGGAGTCCCCGCTGGAGCGGTGACTCCCGCGCGGGTAGGCCGTTGCAACGGCCCATCCGCGCCAGACTTCCCCCACCTGTGGTGCTGGTGGTACTCCTGAGGCGACCTTCCGGATCGGCGGGCGCCCTTGGGGAGCCGACATCGCCACAGCCGCCGCGGCTGTCACTCACGAAGCACCGGACGCGGGATCCCCAGGGGCATCCAGCTGCTGGACGTGGTGGCGTACGACGTCCGCCATGCGCGCCTCGGCGTCGTTCCTCGCCAGCGTGCCGGTCGCGGCGTCACGCTCGTGGAAGAGACGGGCGAGCCTGCTGTGCAACAGGCTCTGCGTCCCTCGCTCCGCAAGCCTGTCGTACAGGAGCCCCTCGAGCTCCTCGACAGAGATGAGCCCGTCGACGAAGGCAGCGAGCCGGACGTCATGGGGATCCTCGGGAGACCGGGTGAGGTCCAGGCCCTGCCCGAACAGCATGGAGACCAGGGCTGGGCGTGCCTCCTCGAAGGACGATGAGTGATCGAGGACGGCGACCTCGACGGTGCCGGGCGCGTCCTGGCCGGCCACGATCAGGTCCGTCGCGAGGGCGATGGCCGCCGCGACGTCGGGCACGGTCGCCCCGGGCCGGGCGTCGGCAGCCACCAGCTCGACCGCGAGCAGTCGGAGCCGCGTGCGTAGAACAGCTGCCCCGTCGGTCACGTGTCCATGCTGCCCGACCGCAGTGGTGCAAGACCCGCGAACGGCGAACTCCGTGACGCCATGCAGAGGGCCCGCCGGGATGATCCCGGCGGGCCCTCTGCATGGACGATCAGGCGTTGCTCAGTGGTCGCGCAGGGGAACCTCTTCGGTGTCGCGCAGGCGGTGGTCGTCGAACTGGTGACCGTCGACCGGGTGGTCGAGCCCCGACCGCAGCTCCGCCTCGTGCTCGGCGTGGTGGTGCGCCTCCTCCAGCTCCGCAGCCGTCGGCTTCTGCACGTTGTGGACGTACATCCACTTCGACAACCGGGCCCGCAGCTTCTCGGAGCGGGAGTTGGGCGAGGCCACGCCGGCCGCGTCGGTGTCGCCGTCGACCGTGTGGATCTCGTCGCGGTCGCGCGCCGTGAGGGCGTACGCCGACGAGGTGCTGATCGGCAGGTGCCGCTCGGCGTACTGCCCGTCGGGGGAGCGGGTGATGATGCCCGTCTCGTAGCCGTGGAGCAGCCGGTCGTTGTCGTGGCGCTGCAACGAGATGCACCAGCGACGCGTGATCCAGAACGCCAGGACGGGGCCGAGGAAGATCGCCACCCGCATGAAGTAGGTGATCTGGTTGATGCTGGCGTCCAGCCTGATCGCGATGATGTCGTTGCCACCGGCCGCCCAGGCGAGTCCGTAGAACGTCATCAGTGCGACGATCACCGCGGTGCGCGTCGGCGCGTTGCGCGGCCGCTGGAGCAGGTGGTGGTCGCGCTTGTCGCCTGTGATCCATCCCTCCAGGAAGGGCAGGAGCATCAGGACGACGAGCATCAGCGGCGGCACGATGAGGATCGGCAGCATGACGTTCCACGAGATCGTGTAGCCGAAGATCACCGACTCCCACCCGGTCGGGATGATGCGGAGCAACCCGTCGGGCCATCCCATGTACCAGTCGGGCTGCGAGCCGGCCGTCACCTTGGTCGGGTCGTAGGGGCCGAACTTCCACACGGGGTTGATGGACATCAGCCCACCCATGATGGCGATGATGCCGAAGACCATGAAGAAGAATCCACCGGCCTTGGCGGCGTAGACCGGCAGCATCGGGAAGCCGACGACGTTCTGCTCCGTGCGGCCGGGCCCGGGCCACTGCGTGTGCTTGTGGTAGACGAGCAGCAGCATGTGGGCAGCGATCAGGGCGAGCAGGATGCCCGGGATCAGCAGCACGTGGATGATGTAGAGGCGGGGGATGATCGACTCGCCGGGGAACTCGCCGCCGAAGAGCAGGAACGACATGTAGGACCCGGCGACCGGGGTGGCCTTGAGGAACCCGTCGGCGGCGCGGACGCCGGTGCCGGAGAGCAGGTCGTCGGGGAGCGAGTAGCCGGTGAAGCCTTCGAGCGTGCCCAGGAGGAGCAGGGTGCAGCCAATGACCCAGTTGAGCTCGCGGGGCTTGCGGTAGGCACCGGTGAAGGCGACGCGCAGCAGGTGCACCATCATCGAGGCGACGAAGATCGACGCCGCCCAGTGGTGCATCTGGCGCATCAGCAGGCCACCGCGCACGTCGAAGGAGATGTGCAGCGTCGAGGCCATCGACTCAGACATCCCGACGCCGCGCAGCTGGTCGTAGGAGCCCTCGTAGGTGACGTGACCCATCGACGGGTTGAACCACAGCGTCAGGAACACGCCGGTGAGGAGCAGCACGACGAAGCTCCACAGCGCGATCTCACCGAGCATGAAGGACCAGTGGTCGGGGAAGACCTTGCGCAGGTTCTTCTTCATGACCGTGGCGAGGCCGAGCCGGTCGTCGGCCCACGAGGCGAGCGAGCCAGCCTTGCTCGGCTTGGACGCGGTCGCGGCGTCCGTGCGGTTGCTCGTCGCGACCTTGCTGGTGTCGAGCCTGGAGTCGGTGCTCACTGCTTCTCACGCTCCCAGTAACTGGCCCCGATGGGCTCTAGGAAGTCGCTCTGGGCGACCAGGTAGCCCTCTTCGTCCACTGCCAGGGGCAGCTGGGGGAGAGGACGGGCAGCCGGACCGAAGACGACCTTGGCACCGTCGGCGAGGTCGAAGGTCGACTGGTGGCACGGGCACAGCACGTGGTGCGTGGTGCGCTCGTAGAGGGAGATGGGGCATCCCACGTGGGTGCAGATCTTGGAGTAGCAGATGATCCCGTCGACGGTCCACTTGCCCGGATTGCTGGCCGCGGTGTACTCGTCGGGGTCCATGCGCACGATGATGATCGCGCCCTTGGCCTTCTCGGCCTGCTCCTCGGCGCCCTCGAGCTCGCGGTAGCCGTTCTCCTCGCTGGGGAACATGGCCTCCGGTGCGGCGTTGACCAGGTCGCCGACCTCGATCTCGCTCGCCAGGATCGGGGTGCCGGTGACGTCGCGCACCAGGCGCATGCCCGGCTCCCAGATGGTGTGGGCCAGCTTGCTGGTGTCGAGCACCTCGCCCGGCGCGAGGTCGCGCAGGAGCACGACGGCCGGCAGGCCGAGCACCCCGACAGCGCCGAGCATCGTGTTGCGCACGAGGGGGCGGCGAGCGATGCCGGCTTCGTCCAGACCGTCGTTGAGCGCCTGGACCGTGGCGTCGCGGTCCTCCTGGGGCGAGGCCGCCGGGTGGCGCATCTCGACCATCTCGGCGTCAGCCATCAGCTTGCGGGCCAGCTGGATGATGCCGGCGCCGATGAGCAGCAGGCTCATGCCCAGCGTCACGCCGAGGGCGACGGTGGAGGTGCCCAGCCCGGCGACGGTGTCCCAGTTGTCGCCGACCTCGAAGGAGAAGTAGGCGACCACGAAGAGGACCGCGCTGATCATCGCCGCGATGAACATCGCGGCGATCTGCCGCTCGGCTCGCTTCTCCAGCCGGGGGTCGACGTCCGTCGGGCGCCAGGTGTGCGGCGGCAGTCCCGGGTCGGCGATCGGATCGGCCTCGCGGTGCGCCGGCACCTGCGCGGGCGCGTCTGGCACAACGGGGGTGTTGTTGTCGTTGCTCACGCGTCCACCTTGCTCTTCTTGCTCCGTGCCGTGTGCGAGGCGATCCATACGGCGGCTCCCACGAGAGAGCCTATGCCGACCAACCACGCGAACAAGCCCTCGCTGACCGGGCCCAGAGCGCCGAGCGTGAAGCCGGCGTACTCCGGGCTCTCCTCGATGCTGTTGAGGTAGGCGATGACGTCGCGCTTGGCTTCGGGCGTGAGGTTGCCGTTGCTGAAGTTGGGCATGGCCTGCGGACCGGTCAGCATCGCCTCGTAGATGTACTTCGCCTCCACACCCTTCAGGCTCGGCGCGTAGCCACCGCGCGGCATGGCGCCGCCGGCGCCGTTGAAGTTGTGGCAGGCCGTGCAGTTGGTGAGGAAGATCTGCCCACCGCGGGAGATGGCCTCCTCGCGCTCCTCCTCGGAGAGACCCTCGATGGAGTAGTCAGACTCGTCGGGGATGGCCGGGCCGGGCGCCAGCGAGGCGACGTACGCAGCCAGGGCCGCGGTCTCCTCATCGGTGAACACGACCTTCTTGCGGGGCGCCTGGGCGCCGGGGCTCGCCATCGGCATGCGGCCGGTGCCGACCTGGAAGTCGACCGCGGCAGCGCCGACGCCCACGAGCGTGGGACCGACCTGGTAGCCCTCGCGGACGGTCGGGATGCCCTCGCCGTTCTTGCCGTGGCAGAAGGCGCAGCTGGCGAGGAAGAGCTCCTTGCCCTGGGCGATCTGGTCGGTCTCGCTGGCCTGGTTCTGGGCCTGGGCGGGGGCGAACGCCGTGTAGAGGGAGCCGCTGATCAGCAGGCCCATCAGCAGGACGGCGAGGCCGGCAAGCGGTCCCCGGCGATGCCGGGAGAGGCGACCAGCGGTTCGGTTGAGCACGCGCACGATGAGTCCTTGCCGGTTGCGGGGACGGGCTTACTTGATGACGTAGATCGTGAAGAACAGGCCGATCCACACCACATCGACGAAGTGCCAGTAGTAGGACACGACGATGGCGGTCACGGCTTGCTCATGGGTGAAACGTCTGGCCAGGTAGGTGCGGCCGAGCACGAAGAGGAAGGCGATGAGGCCACCGGTGACGTGGAGGCCGTGGAAGCCGGTGGTCAGGTAGAACATCGTGCCGTAGGCGGAGCTCGGGATGGTCACGCCCTCGTGCATCAGCTCGGCGTACTCGAGTGCCTGGCCCCCGATGAAGATCGCGCCCATCACGTAGGTGAGGACGAACCACTCGCGCAGGCCCCACTTGGTGAAGTTGAGCAGCGATCCCGCGCGGCCGACCTGGCCGCGCTCGGCCGCGAAGACGCCCCACTGGCAGGCGAACGAGGACGCCACGAGGATCGCGGTGTTGGCCGTGGCGAACGGGACGTTGAGCTTTTCCGTCTCCTGCGCCCACAGCTCGGGGCTCACCGCGCGGATGGTGAAGTAGGCCGCGAACAACGCGGCGAAGAACATCAGCTCGCTCGAGAGCCAGATGATCGTGCCCACGCTGACCATGCTGGGTCGGTCGTGGTGCCCGTGCAGTCGGGAGGCCGGAATCGCAGTTGCTGTCGCCACGGGCGCCATTATTGCCTCTTCTGCCACAAGAGGGGCACCCCCACCCCCTGTGTTGTCGCGTCATAAAGTTCACACCGTGCTGCTGCCCCTGTCCGCCGACCTCGAGACCCTTCCCAGATTCACGCTCGGACGGGTCTTCACCGACTGGGGGATCGACCCGATCCCCTTCGTCGTGACCGTCTGGGCGATCGGTCTCTACGTCCTCGGAGTCACGGTCCTGCGACGCCGCGGGGACCGATGGCCGGTCGGTCGCACCCTCGCCTTCGTGGGCCTCGGCATGGGGGCGTTCTTCTTCGCCACCTCGTCGGGACTCGGCCGCTACGACACCACCTTGCTGAGCGTGCACATGGTGCAGCACATGGTGCTGTCGATGGTCGTGCCGCTGGCCCTCGCGCTGGGCGCGCCGGTCACGCTGGCGCTGCGGACGCTCCCGTCGGCCCCGCGTCGCTGGCTGCTGGTCGTGCTGCACTCCCGGGTGGCGAAGGTGCTCGCCTTCCCGCCGCTGGCGTTCGCCCTCTACGTCGCCACGCCGTGGGCGCTCTACTTCAGCTCCTGGTACGACGCCAGCCTGAGCTCGCCCTTCGTGCACGAGATGATGCACGTCCACCTGGTGCTGGTCGGCACTCTCTTCTTCTGGCCGCTGATGGGTGTCGACCCTGTCCCCGGACGTGTCGGCCACCCGTTCCGGGTGTTGCTGACCCTCATGACGCTGCCGTTCCACGCCTTCCTCGGTGTCACGATCATGGGTCAGACCACCCTGATCGGCGGGGCGCACTACCTCGCCCTGCGGGAGGGCCCGATGGGCGCCTGGCTGCCTCCTGCCCTGGACGACCAGCACCTCGCCGGCGGGATCCTCTGGGCCAGCGGCGACCTGATCGGGGTGCTGTTCTTCGCGGTGCTGTTCACCCAGTGGGTGCGGTCCTCGGCGAAGGAGGCCGCGCGGGAGGACCGGCGGCTCGACCTGGCCGAGCGCCGGTCCGCCGGCTGAGCAGCGAGCGCGGCGCGCGCGCTCGGACCACGGCCTATACGATGCCCGCGTGAGCACCGCCACTCCCGACAGCCGCCCGATCAAGGTCCTCGTCTACAGCGACGACGTGAACACCCGGCAGCAGGTGATCCTCGCGCTGGGCCGTCGTCCGCACCCGGACCTGCCCGAGTTCGAGTACGTCGAGGTCGCCACGGAGCCTGTCGTCCTGCAGAACATGGACTCCGGCACCATCTCGCTGGTGATCCTGGACGGTGAGGCGGTGCCCGCCGGTGGCATGGGCATCGCCAAGCAGCTCAAGGACGAGATCTTCAAGTGCCCGCCGGTCGTCGTGCTCACCGGGCGTCCGCAGGATGCCTGGCTGGCCACCTGGTCACGTGCCGAGGCCGCGGTCCCGCACCCGATCGACCCCATCCAGCTGGCCGAGGCCGTCATCGCGTTGATGCGACCCACGGTGCCCGCCACCACCTGACCCGAGGCCGGCCAGCCGGTCCGCCTCCCGCAGGCGTGGAATCGCCAGCAGCAGGGCGAAGTAGGGACCGGCCACCGGTGACGCCAGCAGCATCGCGACCGGGAGCACCCAGCTCCGGCCCGTCCGGGCAGCCCACACGACGAGGGCCACGACGACGGGGACGCGGTAGATCAGCGGCGGCAGGAACGGGCCGCCGACGGTTTCGCCGGTCGAGGCCGAGCTCTCCAGCAGCAGGTCCAGCCACTGCTGCCACAGGTGCGGTGCGCTCGCCCACGAGACCGTGACGATCAGGATCGTCGCGCCGAGCGAGATGGCCAGCGCGCGCCACTCCCTGCGCACGAGGAACCACAGCGGCCCGACCCCGGGGACGACCTTGGTGAGGAGGGCCACCGCCCACAGCCAGGGGTGGCGCTGGCCCAGGACGACGACCAGGGCGAGCAGCCAGTTGATGTTGCCGGCCACGACCTCGTGGGAGCCGATGAGGAGGAGCGGCACGGCGACCTGCCAGCGGCATCCCCGCACCAACCACACGAGCGCGGCGCAGCCGAGCGCGCTCCACGTGAGGGCGAACACCGGCCAGGGTGCCAGCGTGAGCGGCCAGATCGCCTGGGCGAAGGCAGGACTGTAGAGAAAGGCGTCGTACGTCGCGGGTGCACCCTTGTACATCTCGCCACGCCAGGCCAGCCAGTAGGCGTGCGAGTCCACGCCCGGCCCGTCGAAGTGCACCACCAGGGCGAAGGTGAGCCAGACGGACACCAGTCCGGCCAGCCACAGCAGGTCCCGGGGAAGACGCGCCCGGACGTCCACGTCCTTCACGCGCTCAGGGTACGGGCGCGCGGCGGGCGGGTGATGCGGAACGACGAGATGGGCGCCCGTGTCCCGAGTGCCGCCCACTAGCCTGAGGTCATGTCGCACACCTGGCCCGAGGTCCTCTCCACGCTGGTCGCCGGACGCGACCTGACGACCGAGCAGGCACGCTGGGCCATGGGTGAGGTCTTCGCCGGTGCAGCATCGCCCGTCCAGCTGGCGGGGTTCGTGGTGGCGCTGCGCGCCAAGGGCGAGACGGTGGACGAGGTCTCGGGCATCGCGGCGGCCATGTTGGAGGCCGCCAACCCGATCTCCGTCCCCGGGCGCCTGCTCGACATCGTGGGCACGGGCGGGGACCGCTCGATGTCGGTCAACATCTCGACGATGGCAGCGATCGTGGCGGCGGGTGCCGGTGCCCGGGTGGTCAAGCACGGCAACCGGTCGGCGTCGTCCCGATCGGGCTCGGCCGACGTGCTCGAGGCGCTCGGTCTGCGGCTCGACCTGACTCCCGCGCGCGTGGCGGAGATCGCGGAGGAGGCCGGGATCACGTTCTGCTTCTCGGCCGCCTTCCACCCCGCCATGCGCCACGCCGCGGTGCCGCGGCGCGAGCTGGGCATCGCGACGACGTTCAACATCCTCGGTCCCCTCACCAACCCGGCGCGACCCCAGGCGCAGGCGATCGGCTGCGCCGACGCACGCATGGCGCCTGTCATGGCCGGGGTGCTGGCCGGACGAGGGGTCGACGCCTGGGTCTTCCGCGGGGACGACGGCCTCGACGAGCTCACCACGACCACGACCTCCCACGTGTGGCAGGTCCACGCAGGCGAGGTCACCGAGGTCTCGCTCGACCCCGCACGACTCGGCATCGCCCGCGCGACGACCGAGGACCTGCGTGGCGGCGACGTGGCCCACAACGCCGAGGTCGTACGACGGGTGCTGGCCGGCGAGACCGGCCCGGTGCGCGACGCGGTCGTCCTCAACGCCGGGGCCGCCCTGGCCGTGCACGCGACGCCGGAGGAGTCCGTGGCCGACGGACTGGTCGCCGGCGTGGCGCGGGCAGCCGACTCGATCGACTCCGGGGCGGCGGGCGCGCTGCTGGACCGGTGGATCGCAGCGACCTCCGCACCGTAGGTCGGTGGGCGAGGCGGTGCGACCGGCGGGGGCTAGGACGACGGAGGCGCCAGCATGACCAGGTCGTCATCGCCCTCGACACGCGTCCACCCCAGCACGTGCTCGACGGCATAGCCGAGCGAGGTGTCCGGGTCCAGGATCGCGACGTCTGCGTCCAGGGCCGCGAGCTCCTCGTCCCAGCCCGGATTGAGGCGGATGAGATCGACGTTGCGGGCCAGCTCGGCGTCGGTGAACACGTCGCCGTAGCCGTGCATCACCAGCTCGAGGTCGGGATGGCGGTAGAGGAGGTAGGCGCCGACCGGCCAGTCGTTCAACACCAGCGTTCCGGGAGGCAGGTCGTCGAGCCGTCGCTCCACCCAGCCGGCGACGACCTCGTCCGAGGCGCGCTGGACCGCGACGAAGGACAGCGCCAGGCAGCCGACGAGGAACATGCCCGTCACCGAGACCAGCTCGGACCTGGAAGGTGGCCCGACCTCGGGGACGATGCGCTGCACGGCGGAGGCGAGCAGCGGGGCCAGGATGAGGGCCGCGACGGGCGTCGTCCGCAGTGAGTACAGGGCCCACGCCAGTCCCAGCAGGCCCAGCATGACGTGGACCCACGGGAGCGGGTCGGACCGCAGTCCCGCCAGGACCACGATGGCGATCAGGGCAGCGAGGACGAACGCGGCGGGCTTCGTGAAGTCGGTGGCCCCCCACTCAGCGAAGTACTGGGACCGGGAGCCCACGTCGAGCAGACCGCGCACGACCGAGATGCCGAGGGGGTTGAGCACCGCCACGGCCAGGGAGAGCACGGGCACGGCGGCGCAGCGGAGCACCGAGCGCGGGAGCCCTCGCGCCTGGAGGGCCAGGCCGACGACCGCCACCAGGGAGATGGAGATGCCGACCGGCCACATGCCGTGCAGCATCGGCCACAACCAGGCCAGGCCGATGACCCAGTAGCGCGGACGGCCGTCGCGAGCCGTCGCCAGCCAGGCGGACGTCGTGGCGACGACGAGGAGGTAGCTGAACAGCTGCGGGCGACCCGAGAGGCCGGGGGAGGCGGCCGCCATCGCGACCACGCAGGCGATCGCGGCGGGAAGGGGTGAGGCGAGCTGCCGGCAGGACAGGTAGACCGAGACCGCGAGCAGCATCAGCAGCACGCCGGTCACGAAGACGACGCCACCGATGCCGACCCGGTCGTCGACCCACGCCATGCCCATCTGCGGGAGCCACTGGGTCGGCACCCACTGTGCCGAGTCGTAGGCACCGAGGTGGCCGGGGTCGCGGAGGCTCCACGTGGTGAGGAACTCCTCCCCGAAGCGCAGGTGGAACCAGGTGTCGGAGGTCGGTCCGGGCACTCCCTGGCTGCGGATCATGCCGGCCAGGATCACGCCGAGGGCCGCGAGGGGAACGATGCGCCGCACGACCAGCGAGATCATCCAGCCACGTCCAGGACCCACGACTCGCCGTCACGGCGGAACCCGAGCCGGTCGTAGTAGGCACCCACCATCGAGGGAGGGGTGACGACACGTCGGATGCCGCGCTCGGACAGCAGGCCGCTGCGCCGCCAGACGAACTCGCCCGGGGAGAAGTCGCGGTAGCGCGGAGTGACGTAGTCGAGGAGGACCCGGGCGGTGTCGCCCTCCTCCCGCAACAGCACCACTCCGACGGTCTCGTCGCCCTTCTGCACGAGGAAGGCGTCGTGGGTGGAGGTCGGATCGTGCACGAAGTCCGGGTTGAACGCGAGGATGTCCGCGCCGTGCACCCGCAGCACGTGCCGGAGGTACTCGTCGCTCGGTCCGACCTCCAGCACCTCGAAGGCCGTCTCGTCGTGTCGTTGGCGGAGCATGGTGACGATGAACCAGGCGTTGATCGCCACCAGCACCGTGTTCATGCCGACCATCGGCCAGACCTCGAGCACGAAGTTGAAGACGATGAGGATCACGCAGGCGATCGCGTTGAGGACCCGCAGCCGCAGCACGCTGGCCTGCAGGAGCGAGTAGACGAGGAGGGCACTGCCACCCCAGCCGAGGATGTCGAGCCAGTGGTCAGCGAGCCAGTTCACGGCGGCAGCCTACGTGCGCCGTGACCGGCTCGATGATTCCTCGCACACACCTCATCGGGTGACGATGAGGCGCTGCACCTTCGACTTCGACCCGTCGGTCGAGGCGTTTCCGGCATAGACGACCTTGATCTTGTGCCGTCCCTTCTTCTTCACCTTGATCTTGGCCTTCAGCACGCCCTTGCGGAACGGGTCCATCGTGATCGTCTTCAGCGTCTTCACGCCGTCCATGATCTTGACGACGCCACTCGGCGTCTCGACGCCGGGGACGGACACGGTGATCCCGAACGCCACCTTCTTGGTCCGCTTGGTGCGTGTCGTGCTCATGGTGAAGGCCGTCGAGGAGGTCAGCTTCGCGACAGCCACCGAGGGAGCTGTTGCCGAACCGTCGCTGTAGCCCCTCTTGGTCGCGAGGACCACCACCGAGACATCCTTGCCCGCGTCCTCGGGGGTCAGGCTGTAGAAGCTCTCCGTCGCCTTCGGGATGGGTGCTCCGGTGCGGAGCCACTGGTAGGTGAAGGAGGGTGACGTCTGGCTCCACGTCCCGTTGTCGACCCGCAGGGTGCTGCCGGGCGTGGCGGTGCCGGTGACGCGCGGCTGGGTCGTCGCCTGGAGTGACCCCCCGGCACCCACCCGCACCGTGGTGCTCACGGCCGTGCCCTCGGCGTACGACGGTCGCCTGCCGGTGACGCGCAGGGAGATGTCCTTGCCGAAGTCGTCGAGGGTCAGCGTGTAGGTCGTCTGGTCCGCCTGGTTGATCGTGCCGCCGTCACGCAGCCACTGGTAGGTGGTGGTGACGTTCGCCTGGCTCCAGACCGGGGGCACGCTGGTCAGCGTCGCGCCGACCCCGGTCCCGCCCGGAGCCTGGATGACAGGCGGCGTGGTGGCGACGAGCTGTGCCTCGACCGCGAACGTGCGCTCGCTGGTGCCGATGACGCGGCCGCTCATGTCCTGGGCGGTCACCTGCCAGCGGTAGCTGCCTGTCACGAGGTTGCGCGGAGCCGCCCAGGCGGTCGCCGACGTGGTCTCGCTCTGGATCTCGTCACCGTTGGCCGTCAGGACCCGGACGCGGTAGTTGCGTGCGCCCTCGGTCGCCTGCCACATGAAGACCGGCCCGTTGGGCGGCTGGACCGCGCCCGCTGCTGGGGAGTCGAGGACCGGGAGCTTCGGGTCGACGAAGAAGCGACCCCAGTCCGACCAGGCGGCCGACTTTCCGTCGACGTCGATGCGCCGCACGCGCCAGCGATAGGCCTCGCTCGACGTCTGCAGCGGGTCGCCGACGGTGAAGGCGGCCTGGTAGGTCGTGGCGGAGTCGACCACCATGTTGCCCGGCGCGCCGGTCGTGTCGTCGTTCTTGGCGACCTGGATCTGCCAGGTGCCGTCGAACTCGTACGCGCTCCACGCGAAGGTGGTGGTGCCCGCCGGCTGGTGGGAGTTGAACGCCGGGAACGCGGCGGTGTCAGTGGGGCGCTCGTTGGCCACGGCGGTGAACGGGTCGAGGTTCACCGTGGGGGTGGACTTCACGAACTTCCGCGTGGGCGACCAGGCAAGACGGTTCCCCTGGTCGTCGATGGCCTGGACCCGCCACCAGAGGTCGCCCTCGGGGTAGGTCCGCGTCCACGACGTGAAGGTGGCCTGGTCGACGGTCACGTCCTGGATCACGTTGTTGTCCGTGATGGTGGACGACGGCGAGACCTGGAGGCGGTAGGACCGGCCGGACTGGTTCGAGGACGCGGCGCCACCGGCGAAGAACACCTGCGCGTTGGTCTCGCGGTAGTCCTCCCACGTGAAGGTCACCTCGGAGCCGCGCTCGACGGAGTCGGCCGCGGGCAGGAGGGGCTTGACGGCAGGCGAGACCTTGCGGAAGGCGTTCGTCGCCGAGCTCGTCTGGTTGGCCGGGTCAGGGCCGCAGTTGATGACCGGGTTCACGGCGACGCACGGCCGGATGAACCAGTAGTAGGACTCCTGGGACTCGTTGTCCTTGAGCGCGTTGAGGATGTCGCGCGTCGGTGTCCAGCGTGAGTTGGTGGTGACCGTGTAGGGCTCGAGCACCCGGTTGGAGACGTCGCGGTCCCACGCCAGGTAGACGAGATAGCCGCCGGCGCCGGCGAGCGGGCTCCAGTCGAGCACCGGGGTGGAGGGCACGCCGTCGCAGAAGGCCCCGCTGCTGGCGAGTGCACTGGTGCAGGTGGTGCCGTTGTCGAGGGCTCGGCCGTCGAGCGCCAGGCGTTGGCCCGACACAGGTTGCGGCCGGACGATGGTGAAGGTCGCTGCGCTTCCCGTGCCGATGAGCTGCTCGTCCGTGTTGTAGGCGTCGACCCACCAGGTGTAGGTGCCGGGCTTGACGAAGAAGAAGGTGTCGTCGGTGACGCTCGGGTAGGCGAGACGGCGAGACAGGACGGGAGTTGCGTTGGTCGGGAACTCATAGCCGGCCTCCGCGACGTGCAGTCGGTAGGAGGTGGCGTTGACCATCGGGTTCCACCTCAGCCGTGGCACGCGGGTGTTCACCGGCTCCGTGCCGCCGGCGACCGGCGCGAGCGGGGCTCCGGAGAACACGGGCGCAGCGTCGGCGATGGTGAAGGTCCGACCGGCGTACTTCGGTGACCTCTTGCCGTCGCCGTCGGCCGCGACGACGGTCCAGGTGAACGGACCCTGGCTCGGGTCGAGCTTGTCGGCCGGCGTGTAGGACAGGGCGGCGGTCGTCACGGACACGACCCTGCTGTTGAACCTGTTGACGATCTCGACGTCGTACTGCTGCGCGTCGACGGCCGGAGCCCAACGCAGGGTGGGCAGGGTGTTGGTGTTGTCGAGCGCGGCGTCCGGGGCCGGGCTGATCAGGGTCACCGCACCCGAGTCGTAGACGAAGCGGCCGGCCTGGTTGTCCGGCTCCACCGGGTCGGCGTCGGAGAAGAGTCCCTCGGTCGAGGTCGGCCGGTCCAGCGGCTTGACCCGCCAGTAGACCGGGTAACCCTGGCGCGGCATGCACGCGTCGCCGGTGCCGTTGCCGGGGGTGTAGGTCGTCGAGGCCGTGAAGCACGTGTTGTAGGTGCCGGGCGTGAAGTTGGCGTCCGAGCCGACGTCGAGGCGGTAGGAGCTCGCGTGCTGGACCGGGGTCCACTGGTAGTAGAGGTCGTCGGACACGGGCTGGGAGAGGTCGCTCGGCGGGTACACGAGCGCCGGCGCCATGTTCCATCGGCGCTGGAACTGGTTCGGCGTGCTCGGCCACGGCATCTTCTCGCCGGCCGCATTGACCGCGCGCACCTTCCAGAAGTAGGGCGCGTTGTCATAGGTGGTCTCCGGCGAGTAGCGCGTGCCGAAGACCTCGCGCGGGCCGTCGATCGGGGTGTTGAAGCTGATGTCCTTGGCGATCCAGATCTCGTACTTGCTGGCGCCCGGCACGGGATCCCAGTCGAGCACGACGTCCTGCACGGTCACGCTGGGACGCACACCCGTGGTCGGGGAGGGGGCACAGACGAGGCCGGTGGCGCAGGTGGCGGCCGTGACGTCCGGCAGCCGGTCGACGTCGTACCTCACCCAGGCACTGCTCTGCGTCTGCAGGCCGTAGTCGAAGTTGGCGCGCACCCGGACGAAGTAGTCACCCATCGCCTGCGGGCGCGGGATCACGAAGCTGGTGCCGCGGATGTTGGTGTAGTCGGTGTTGTTGACCTCGTCGCCCTCCTCATCGACCTGGAGGGTGTAGCTCACCGCCCCGGGGACCGCGTCCCAGCGGGCCACGGGCGGCTTCACGGGAGGCGAGGTGGCCTGGCCGCCGGAGACGGACAGGTTGGCCGGCGGGGCGACCACCGGGACGTTGAAGACGGCGGAGGGGGAGAAGGATCCCCAGCCCTGGCCGTCACTCGCACGCACGCGCCAGTAGAGGGGACCGGACTTCAGGGTCCGGTTGGGGACGTACGCAGTGTTGGTGGTGGTCGTGTCGAACACCATCGTGGCGAAGGAGTCCGACTCCGATCCCTGCACCTGGTACTCGGTGATGCCGGCCATCCGGCCCCACGACAGGGTCGGGATGCCGGTCCCCGTGGAGGACAGGCCCGTGGGGGCCGACGACGGCGCGGCGTTGGCGGGCGACAACGCGCCGAGGGTCAGGCCGAGAGCCAGGACAGCTGTGATGACTGCGCGCGCGATGGACGCGTGAGACTTGCGTGACATGCCGGATTCCCCTCGTGGCCACGGTGACGACGTAGGCACGCTAGATCGGCAGCGGGCCGCGTCGGTCCCGAACGGCCCCGAGGTAGTCCGAAAGGACTAGGTGGTCCGACCGATGGGTTGCGGGTCCGAGGGCGACTGACCGGGCGCTACGGTGAGGCCATGATCACCGCCATCGTCTTCGTGAAGGCCGACGTCGCGCGCATCCCGGAGGTCGCCGAGGCGATCGCGTCCCTCGACGGGGTCAGCGAGGTCTACTCGGTGACCGGCACGATCGACCTGATCGCCCTGGTGAGGGTGCGCGAGCACGACGACGTGGCCACGGTCGTGGCCGACCGGCTGAACAAGGTCGCCGGAGTCCTGGAGACCGAGACCCACATCGCCTTCCGCTCCTACTCCCGGCACGACCTCGAGGCGGCGTTCAGCATCGGGCTGGACTGACTCACCGCGCCGGCCGGTGCACGGGTGACGGCAGGCGCTGCTCGTCGAAGGGCACCAGCGAGAGTCGGGACTGGTGGGCCGCGTCGTAGAGCGCGAGGTGCCGGGCGGCACCGCCGAGCGGGCAGGTCCACTCGCCGGCCACGTCGACCAGACGGATGCCCGGGGACTCCAGCCACCGCAGGATCTTCTCGGTCTCCTCGGCGGTGGCCGACGGCACCGGCCCGGGCGCCCCGCTCACCGTCTCGGCGCTCGCCCGGAGCTCGCGGACGTAGTGGTGGGCGTCCGCACCGGCCGGGATCAGACCGGCGGCGGCCAGCCGACCGTGGCGCACGACGTGGACCGACCACCGGCCGTTGTCCTCGCGCCGTGCCGCGACGATCTCCTGGCACCGGGTGAGCGCGGACAACCGCTGGGTGCGGGCTGCAGCCCGGACGAAGGTGGAGAGCCGGTCGCGGTGCACGCCTGCCTCCTCGAACCTCTCACGCTCCGCGAGGCCGGCCATCCGCTCGTTGATCGCGGTGACGACGTCCTCCGGGCTGCGCAGCAACGTCTCGCGCAGCTGTCGTACGACGGCGCCGTAGGTGCTCTCGTCGGTCGATCCGTCGCACGGCGACAGGCAGCGCCCCATCTCGGCGAGCGCGCAGGCCGAGCCCGAGGGGACCCGCGGCATGCGGCCGCTGCACTGGCGCACCGGGAAGGTGTCGTGGAGGGCGGCCAGGCACTTCTCGGCGGTCTTGCGGGAGGAGAACGGGCCGAGGTAGTCGGCGTCGTCGTCGAGCACGGTGCGGACCAGTGACAGGCGCGGCCACGCCTCGCGGGTGAGCTTGACGAAGTGGACCTTCTCGGGGAACCGGGAGCGACGGTTGTAGCGCGGCTTGTGCTCGGCGATCAGGCGCAGCTCGCGGACCTCGGCCTCGAGCGGGGTGGCGCACTCGATGCCGGTGACGGAGCTGGCGAGGCCGACCATCTCTCCCATCCGGGTGCGGGTCTCGGACGCGGTGAAGTAGGTGCGGACCCGGGTGCGCAGGTCACGGGAGGTGCCGATGTAGAGGACGCGCGAGCGGTCGTCGCGGAACAGGTAGACGCCCGGCGCGTGGGGGAGCCCTTCGGCCAGGTGGCGCTTGCGGCGCTGGGCGGTGCTCACCCGGGCCGAGAAGGTCTGGAGCTCCTCCAGGGTGTGGACGCCCAGGCCGCCGAGCCGCTCCATCAGGCCGTGCAGCACGTCGACGGTCGCCCGGGCGTCGGACAGGGCCCGGTGGTCAGGGGTGGTCGAGGAGTTGAACACCTTGGCCAGTGACGACAGCTTGCAGTTGGGGGCGTCGTCGCGCGTGATCACCCGGCGCGCGAGCTTGGCGGTGTCGAGCACCTCGAACCTCGGCCAGGGTCGGCCCTGCTCCCGGGCGAAGTGCTGGAGGAAGCCGACGTCGAAGGGGGCGTTGTGCGCGACCAGGACGCAGCCCTCGGCGAACTCCAGGAACGCCGGCAACGCCGACTCGATCGGTGGCGCGTCGTGCACCATGGAGTTGCTGATGCCGGTGAGCACGGCGATGAACGCCGGGATCTCGGTGTGCGGGTTGACCAGCGTCTGGAACTCGCCCAGCACCTCGCCGCCACGCACCTTCACCGCCCCGATCTCGGTGATCCGGGAGCCGGCCGCGGCCGATCCGCCGGTCGTCTCCAGGTCGACCACGCAGAAGGTCAGCTCACGCAACGCCCGCCCCAGCTCGTCGAAGCTGCGCTGCGCCTCCCACCGGGACAACTCCGGCGCGGGGGGGTGGGCGGTGGTGCTCATGTCCGACGACGCTAGACGTGGGATCCGACATCGAGGTGACGCCGCGCGGACTACGCTGACCGCGCCGATCCCTCGGCGACCTGCCCGACCCCCCGACCTGAGGAGCGCTCCCGTGGCTGACCAGACCGCTGACCTGCGGGTTCCCGGCGACGGCGAGCGGTGGCGTTGTGCCGGCTGCGGCAACCTCACCCGCTTCGACGTGACCCGCACCCGCCGTACGACCGAGTACTGGCACCTGGACCTCGCCGGCGACCACCAGGTCGAGGAGGAGACGGTCCGCGCCGAGGCTCTCGAGGCGGTCTCCTGCCGCTGGTGCGGTCGTTCCGACGCCATCGAGGTCGTGGACCGTGCCTCTGCCGACCCGGCTGCTGACCCGGCTGCCGGATGACAGGACGTCCGTGACGGACCCGGCCTCGCCCCAGCACCTGCCCCAGCGGCTGCGCCAGCGCGTCGTCGCGCTGGTCTCCGCGGTGCTGCCCTCCGTCACCCCGCTCCCGCCTCAGCTGCGCAAGGTCGCGGGGTTCGCCCCGGCCAAGCGGGCGCGGCTCGGCGCCAACGCCCTCTGGGAGGCGCTCGCCGACGACGACTTCCGGCGCCACGCGGCCCGCCAGGTCGCAGCCGTGCCGGGTGCGGACGACCCGGTCGAGACGGTGGCCCGCGCGTGGCTGGACCGCGACGAGGGATGGGAGGCCGTGGTGGCCGCGGCTGTCGAGGTGCTCGGCGAGGACGACGCGCGGGAGGACAGGTCCCAGGCCGAGCTCGAGCGACTCCTCGCGCAGGTGGCGTCGCTGCAGGCGGAGCTGGGCTCGCTGGGCGCCCGGCACCGGGAGGAGCTGGATCGCGCCGGGGCGGACCACAAGGTGCTGCGCCAGCGACTGGGGGAGGCCCGTCGGCAGGTGAAGGAAGTCGAGCTGGAGCGCGACGAGGCGTACGCCGCTCGTGACGAGGCCGTGGCGAGCGCGCGGACCACGACCAGCGCGGCCGAGGCCGACCTGCGCCGTCTCCGGTCGCAGCTCGAGGAGGCGGAGTCCGGCCTCGCCGCCCACCGGCGTGACGTGCGCACCGAGCGGGACTCGGCGACCATCCGCGCCAGGTTGCTGCTGGATGCCGTCGTCGAGTCGGCGACCGGCCTGCGGCGCGAGCTCGGTCTGCCGTCGGTCACCGGGTCGCCGGGTGACGCGGTCGAGGCGGAGCTCGCCGGTGTCGAGGCAGCGCCGTCGTCCGGCGCTCCGCCCAGTCCTGCCCTGTTGGAGCAGATGCTCGGACTGCCGCGCGCCCGGCTGGTCGTCGACGGCTACAACGTGACCAAGCAGGCATGGCCGACGGCCAGCCTGGAGGCCCAGCGCAGCCGCCTGGTGTCAGCCCTCGGTCCCGTCGTCGCCCGTTCCGGTGTGGAGACCACGGTCGTCTTCGACGCCGCCGAGTCGACGGCCAGGACCGTGATGCCGGCACCGCGTGGTGTGCGGGTGGTGTTCAGTCCCGCGGGTGTGATCGCCGACGACGTGATCCGCCAGCTCGTGGCCGCGGAGCCCCGCGGACGGGTGGTCGTCGTCGTGACCGGTGACCATGAGCTGGCCCGGGACGTCCTCCAGGGCGGTGCGAGGGTGGCTCCCGCCTCAGCGCTGATCGGAATCCTCGCGTGACGAGCGGTCGCGAGGCCCCAGCAGGCGTGCGCGCGTGGGTGAGGACATGGCGGTGGACCCTGTCCTCGATGGTCCTGTCGCTCGCGGTGCTGGCCGTGTTCGTCCGCGTCGGCGGTGACTGGGACTGGCTCGTCGCACTGGGTGACCACATCCGCGCCACCGGGACCATTCCCGACTCGGTGCCGTTCGCGGTCGCCGACACCTCGGGCTGGGCCAACGTCCCGGTCCTCGCCGAGCTCGTGGCCTCGCTCCTGAACGACCTGGGCGTCCGGACCGTCGTGTTCGTCCACCTGGCCCTGACGGCCGCGGCCCTGGCCCTCCTGGCCGCGATCGCCAGGAGTCGCGGTGCCGGCGACGTCCTGGTCGCCCTCACCCTCGCAGCCGTGGTCGTGGGTGCGCTGCCCGCCCTGGTCGTCGTCCGGGCCCAGACGTTCTCGCTGGTGCCGTTCGCCCTGCTGCTCGCGCTGGTCGTGCGTCAGGCCCGCCGACCGGACCGTGGGATCTGGTGGGCTGTCCCGCTCGTCGCGGTGTGGGGCAACCTGCACGGCGCTGCCCTGCTCGGAACGTGTGTGCTGGGTGCCTACCTGGTGGTCGACCGGCTCAGGCAGCGGCCCGGGGAGACCATCGTGGTGGGGTTGTCCTCCGTGGCCGCTCTCGGAGTGACGCCGCAGGGGTGGCGCACCCCCCACTACTACGCGACGGTCTTCGGCAACGTCTCCGCAGAACGCGCCGAGGGCCTGTGGGCAAGACCCTCGTTGGGGGCGCCCCTGGACGTGCTCATGATCCTGGCGGCGCTCTCGTTGGCAGTCGTCCTGCTCCGCACCCGCCGGCCCGCCTGGGAGTACGTCGCAGTCGTCGGCCTGGCGCTGGCGACAGTGAGCGCTGCCCGGCACGGCGTCTGGCTCCTCTTCCTGCTGGCGGCCCTCACGTCCGGGCGCCGTGTCCTGGACGACCGGGAGCGTCGTCACGAGGCACGGTTGGCACCGCTGGTGGTGGTCGCAGTGGCGGCGACCGCGGTCGCGGTCGCGCTCGCGGCGCTCCGGGGGGACGACGTGCTCGGCGCGCCTCCCGAGGTGGTGGCGACCGTGGCCGAGGTCGCGGGGGACGGGGTGGTCCTGGCGCCGGCGCCCCTGTCGGAGTCACTGGCGGTCGCCGGTGTGCGGCTGTGGGCCGGCAACCCGCTGGACGCCTTCGACCACGATGACCAGGCGGCCTATCTCGACTTCCTCTCGGGGAGCCCGGGGATGGCCGCCGCAGTGGCGGGGTCGGACCTGGTCGTGACCCGCGAGGACTCGGTGGCGGACGAGGCGGTGGCCGCCCTACCCGGCATGCTGCCCGTCGCGTGCGCGAGCGGCTGGGTGTGCCGCGTCCACGGCTGAGGGCTCCCGGGCAGGGGTGAGCCGCGGGATGGCTGCCAGCGTCGTCAACGCCGCCGGGCCGCCCACGGGCGTGGCGAGTGCCATGGCCACGGGCAGGGTCCACCGGCGGCCCGTGGCCGCGCCCCAGACCAGCACGAGCAGCGCCGTCGGCAACCGCAGCACCAGTGGGCCGAAGGCGGGTGCCCCGACGTCCGCGGCGGCGCCCTCGTTGTCGAGCAGGAACGAGAGCCATCGTGCCCAGAGGTCGGGCGAGATCGTCAGGGAGACCAGCGCGACCCCCAAGGTGGCTGCGACCGACCACGCGAAGGGGCGCCACTCGCGTCGCACGGCGTACCAGATCGGGCCGAGGGCCGGGGTCACCTTGGTGAGGGCGATGCCGGCCCACAGGCAAGCCGTCGACGGCCGGGCGTCTGCGCGTGCGCTGAGCGCGGCGACGAGCGCCAGCACCCAGAAGATGTTGCCGCTCAGGATCTCCGGTGCGCAGCACAGGACCAGGGGGAGCGCCCACCGCCGTCCCAGCGGGCGCAGCAGGTAGACGAACGTCGCCGTGGCCGCCAGCGACCACGCCACGCCGAACACCGGCCAGGGGAGTGTCGCGAGGGGCCGGATGAGCTGGGCGAACGCCGGCGAGTAGTTGAACGCGTCGAGGTGTCCGGGCGGGATCGCGTAGAGCGTCGAGGCCCAGTCCCCCTGCCACACGTTCCAGTAGGCATGGGAGTCCTGGCCCAGGCGGGTGTCGCGCACGCTCCAGAGCGAGATCCACACGAGCAGGAGCCCGAACATCCAGGTGAGGTGCACGGGGAGGTGCCGGCGTACGTCGATCTCCCGCATGGCACGCACTCTAGGAGACCGCACCGGCGGACGGCCGGCCCGTTGTCGGTGGGTCCTGCCACCGTTCGTGGCATGACGACACGGATCGATTGCGACACCTGCGAGGTGCGCGGCCTGCACTGCCACGACTGCGTGGTCTCGGTGCTCCTCGGGCCGCCTCCGGAGCTGACCATGGATGACGACGAGCTGGCCGCGCTGGACGTGCTGGCCTCCGGTGGGCTGGTGCCACCCCTGCGACTGGTGGAGCCGGTGCCCGGTCCGGTCATCGAGTCGGCGTGAGACACGTCACGAAGAAGATGGCTCGACGATTGGCGAGGCTCCGACAACCGGTCTACTCTGTGGGCTGGCTTCCGTGGAAGTGGGTCAACCGACCCGCTCGGGAGCCGCGCCGAGTCGTCGTCCACACCCCCTGCACCACCCGTGGCCGACGAGCCGGGGAACCACACTTCCCCCTGGGGTGAATCCCCTGCAAGGCGCACCGCGCGAGCGGTGCGTGGAGCAGGGGTAGGACAGTCGTGCCGAACCCGTCAGCTCACCTGGTAGGCGTACGACACCCTGAGGGAGAACCCCCGCTCGTGGCTCAGACCCGCAAGCGAGTTGGCGCGGCCGTTCTAGGTCTGTGCGCGATCGCTGCCATCTCATTCGTGCCGGCGACCCCCGCGCTGGCCGAGCCGGACATCACGGACGTCAAGGCTCGCGTCGACCGCCTCTACCACGAGGCCGAGGCCGCCCAGGAGCGTCTGCACGACGCTCGGCTCGATCTCGTCGAGCTGCGCCGTGACCTCGCCGGCCTCGAGGCCGACCAGGAGCGCCAGGACGAGCGGCTCGACGCCGTCCGCGACCAGGTCTCCGACGCCGTCGTGCGCCAGCTCGAGGGCGAGGGCATCTCGACCGTCGGCCAGATCGTCGTCGCGGAGGACCCCGGTGCGTTCCTCGACACGCTCTCCACGATGTCGTCGTTCAACGACCTGCAGGCGTCCCTGCTGTCCGACTACGACACCGAGCTCGAAGCCCTCGCGATCCGCCACGAGGCCACCGATGCCCGCACCACCGAGATCGCCGAGCTCACCGACCAGCTGAACACCGAGAAGGGCACGGTCGACGCCAAGCTGGCCGAGGCCAAGAGTGTCCTCGCCGACCTCGAGGCCGAGGAGCGCGAGCGCCTGCTCGCCTCGCGCAGCTCCGCCCGGATGCCCAGCTCGGTCCCGGCCTCCGGCCGCGCCGCCGCTGCCGTCCAGTACGCGATGGCCCAGGTCGGCGACGCCTACGTCTACGGCGCCATGGGCGAGAACGCCTTCGACTGCAGCGGCCTGACCATGCGCGCCTGGGCCCAGGCCGGCGTCTCGCTGCCGCACTCCTCCAGCGCCCAGTACGGCTCCGGTCCGCACATCGCCGCGAGCGACCTGCAGCCCGGCGACCTGGTCTTCTACTACAGCCCGATCAGCCACGTCGGCATCTACATCGGCAACGGGTTGATCGTCCACGCGGCCAACCCGGGCACCGGGGTCGCCGTCTCGGGGCTCTACTCCATGCCCTACGTCGGCGCGGTACGCCCTGGCTGACCAGCAGACCTCGACGGCCGGTCGCCCACACCTGTGGGCGGCCGGCCCGTTGTTCTTGACGGGGCTTGCGCTGTGCCTGGTCGTGGTCCTCGTGGTGGTGCTCACGCGTGGTGGGCGACACGACGTCGAGCCGCGCTCCGTCGACGTGCCACGCGCCAGCCCGGCCGACGCCGCCGCTGCGCTGGCGGCGTTCGTCGACGCGGTGGACGCCCGCGACGCCGACGCGCTGGCAGCACTGGCGCCGCCGGACGACCCGGATGCCGGTGAGGGACTCGCCGGCATCGCCCGCAACGCCGAGATGCTCGACCTGGTCGCAGTGACTGCCCGCTACGTCGACCAGGTGGGCACTCTGGCGGCCGATGGGTCCTGGACGGGGGTGGTCGACCTCACGTGGCAGATCCGCGGCTTCGACGCCGAGCCCTCACGCGCCGACGTGGGCGTGTCCTTCGTGCCGGACGGCGACGGGCTGGGCATCACGGGGTTCGATGTCGCCGGAGGTCGCGACCGGGTACCCCTGTGGGTGCGAGGGGGGCTGTCCGTGGCGCGGTCCGCCGGGGTGCTCGTGATGGTCGACGGCACGCACTCGGACGCGGAGGCCGTCGCGCAGCGAGCGACGCGCGGGATGGCTGTCGTGCGCCGCGTGCTGCCGGAGTGGGACGCCTCCGTCGTGGTCGAGGTCCCGGCCGGCGCCGCCGATCTCGACGAGACGCTGGGCGCGCCCGACGGGACGTACGCCGCCATCGCCGCGGTGACCACGACGCCGGGAAGCTCCACGGGGCCGAAGGTCCCCGTCCACGTCTTCGTCAATCCCGACGTGACGGCAGGGCTGCGCCGTGCCGGGGCCCAGGTGGTGATGAGCCACGAGCTGGTCCATGTCGCCACCGACGCGGCGCGTGCCCGGACGGATCCGTGGCTGCTGGAGGGCTTCGCGGACTACGTCGCACTGCGGGACACCCAGCTGCCGGACCGGACGACCCTCGGTCGCGCGATCGACGTGGCCCGCCGCGACGGGGTGCCGAGCGCGTTGCCGTCGGCAGCGGACTTCGACCCGCGGGCGCGCGACCTGCAGGCGCGCTACGAGGAGGCGTGGCTGGCCTGCCGGATCATCGCCGAGCGACTGGGGGAGAGGGGCCTCGTCAAGCTGTACGACCTGGCGCGCAGCGAACGGCCGGGCCGGGTCCTGGCGCGTGCAGGGCTCCCGTTGCGCGAGCTCACGGTGGCCTGGCGTGCACGCCTGAGGACGGCCGCCGGTTGAGCTCCTGCCCCTGAACGCACTGAAGGCGACCGGTGTGCCGGTCGCCTTCACTGCATGCTGGGTGGTGCGAGCCTGCGTCGGTGACGCTCAGGCGCCGCCGAAGACGTTGGCCGGCACCGAGAACAGGTCCGAAACGGCGAGTCCGAAGAACGTGACACCGGCGATGATCGTGATGGCGATCATGGCCACCATCAAGCCGTATTCCACCGCGGTGGCCCCACGCTCGTCGCGCTCGGGCACTACTGGGAGTGCTGGCACGGCTGCCTCCTCGTCCTGCATGCGAACCGGCGCCGTGGAAGCTCCACGACGCCGGCCGATGCTGATGTGGTCGATCTGTGTCAGAGCGAGCTGGCGATCGAGCTGAAGAGCGTCGTCAGCCTGGTGCCGAGCAGCGTGACGGCGGTGATGATGGCGATGGCGATGAGGGCGACCATCAGGCCGTACTCGACGGCGGTCGCGCCCTTCTCCTCGTCACGGCGAGCGTTGAGCATGAGCGAGAGGAACTGGATCATGATGAAACCCCTTGGATGAAGTCGAATGGATGAGCCCGGAGCCCACGAGGACCCGTCAAGGAGTACTCTGCTCGACTTCCGCGGCGGGCGGATCAGGTGAACGGCCGCGAGTGGATAGTCAGTTCTGACTATCTTGCGACCACCCTCAGGGACGACCCTGATGGCACAGGCATGCGTCAGCGGGGCCGGAAGCCGGTCGCGAGCTTGTCGAGGAGTCCCATCCGCATGGCTGTGACGAGCGCCTGGGCGCGGTTGGCGGCGCCCAGCTTCTGGTAGATGTGCGTGATGTGGGTCTTGGCGGTCGACTCGCTCAGGTAGAGCCGGCCGGCGATGTCGCTGGTGCCGAGGCCCTCGGCCAGCAGCACCAGCACCTCCTCCTCCCGACCCGACAGCCGTGGCGCCGCGGGCGCGGTGGCCCGCCGCATCATGGCCGCGCTGAGACCCGCGCACAGGAACGTCCGCGGTGCCACGGCCGCATGCTTGGCGGCACTCACCACCTCGGAGGCCTTGCTGTCCTTGCCCACGAAGGCAGAGGCGCCGGCCTCCATCGCAGCGAAGATCTGGTCGTCGCCGGCATGCATCGTGAGCACCACGAGGCCGACTGCGTCGCTCTCGTGCCGGACCGCACGCACGATCTCCAGGCCCAGACCGTCAGGCAGCTGGAGATCGGTCACGATCACGGCCGGGCGGTGCTGGCGCCAGGCGGCCAGCCCCTCGTTGACGCTGCCCGCCTGGCCGACGACCTGCATCTCGTCGTCGCGCTCGAAGGCGCGGGCGAGGCCCTGGCGGATCAGCTCGTGGTCGTCGACCAGCATGACGGTGGTGTTCATGGAAGTGAGATCCCCTGTCGAAGGATGGCGGACTGGTGGGCGGTGCGGAGACGGACACGGGTCCCGCCGCCTGGACGATCGCACACGTCGAGCGTCGCACCGATGGCCCTGGCGCGCTCGGCCATGGTCTGCAGGCCCCAGTGCCGCTCCTTGGCGACGGCGTTTCCGACGCCGTCGTCCTCGATGCAGAGGTCGAGGGTCGTGCCGTCGGTCTCGAAGCCGACCCAGAGGTTGCGCGCCCTCGCGTGGCGGCGCACGTTGCCGATGGCTTCCTGGGCGATCCTCAGGAGCTCGGTCTCGGTCCGGGTGGACAGGGCCGGGCCGGACTCGTCGAAGTGCAGGTGCACGTGCAGCTCGGTGCTGGTGCTGAGGTCGCGCAGGTACTCGGAGATGGCGCCGGAGAGTCGGTGGTCGGTGACGTCGTGGCGCAGGTCGTAGATCGAGTGGCGCAGCTCGCTCACCACGCGCGTGATCTCCTCGCGCAGCGAGGCCGCGAGCTCGCGGGTGCGGACGTCGTCGGAGACGGACTCGAGCTCGTCCACGACGTAGCCCAGGGCGACGATCTCCTGGGCCACTCCGTCGTGCATCTCGCGAGCCAGGCGGTTGCGTTCGTCGGAGGTCGCCATCATCCGCACCTCGTCGAACAGCACGGCCGTGTCCATCCGCAGCGCGAACTCGTCGGTCACCCGGGAGGCCTGACCGGCGATGTCGTCGTTCCACCGGAGGACCCCACCGAGCACCAGGCAACCCAGGACCCCACCGGTGCCGTTGATGGGGAGCACCCGCACGTCCGGCTTGCGGCTCTCGGCCGGCATCTGGACCTGTCGGGCGAGGGAGCTCACGTCGCCGTAGTGGGAGAGCAGGACCAGCTCCTCGCGCCGCGAGCCGGTGTAGACCGCGGAGGCGACCGCGCCCGTCCTGCGACGGAGGTCGGATGCGAGGTCGGCCGCCAGCTGGGCGCCGTCGAGGCCGACCTCGCGACGGCGGGCATGTCCGTGCAGCTGCGCCATCAGGTGGTGTGCTGCCTGGTAGGGCGCGCGTCGCGCATCCTCGTCGCGAAGCGAGCGCGACTGCCAGCTGATGAGCATCCCTGCCCCGAGTCCGCTGAGCAGCCACGGGCCGGCGGCGATGAGCTCGGGACGCGGGTCCGTCCCGGCTGCGGCCGCTGCCGCGGCCAGGACCCCGAGGAATCCGATCGCCGCGACGTTCACCGTCGTGACGAGTCCGTGGCGTACGCCCGTGAGCACCGGTAGCACGGCGAGGTAGGCGTAGAGCCCGGGCGAGGCGTCCGCGCTCGCCAGGACGAGCCCGGCCAGGAGGATCTCGGCTGCCGCCGTCCAGGAGGTCCTGCTGAGCTCCGGGGTCCACTCGAGCGCTGCTCCGGCGAGCGCGATCACCGCCAGGGCCGCCAGCAGGGGCCAGGACACACCCCCCTGCTCGTCGGACAGGACGATGCCGGTGGCCAGCGCCAGGCCGAACACCCGGATCGCCGTGGTGACCCGCCAGGTGGAGCGTAGGTGGACCCTCACGTGGGCGCCGTCCCCCCGATCGGTGGCGCGCATCGGATCACTGACCGAAGGACGTCGAGATCTGGATGCCGGCCGGCCCCAGGATCACCAGGAAGAGGCACGGCAGGATGAAGAGCACCAGCGGGATCATCATCCGGATCGGGACCTGCTGGGCCTTCTCCTCGGCTCGCTGGCGACGTTTGGTGCGCATCTCCCCACTCTGGATGCGCAGGACGCGGCTGATCGGGATGCCGAGGCTGTCCGCCTGGACCATGGACAGGCAGAACGACTTCAGGTCGTCGAGCGACGTGCGCTCGGCCATCGCCCGCATGGCATCGGTCCGGCCCACGCCGATGTTCATCTCCTGGAGCAGGCGGGCGAACTCACCGGCGAGCGGGCCGTCGGTGTTGCGGGCCACGCGGTCGACGGCGGCGTCGAAGCCGAGTCCCGCCTCGACGGAGACGGTGAGCAGGTCCAGGGCGTCCGGCAGCGCGTTGCGCATGAGCTTCTCGCGCTTCTGGCCGGCGTTGTAGAGCATCAGGTTGGGGAGCAGGTAGCCGAAGCCCCCGGCGAGGCCGGAACCGATCAGCACGCGGACGAACGGCCACTCGAGATTCGCCATGTAGAGGAACCCGAGACCGCCGAAGACAGCCAGGCCGAGGACCTTCAGACCGATCAGGCGGTTGGCGTCCCATCCCGGAGGGTTGCCCGCGACGTTGAGTCGGTACTCGAGCCGCTGGGCGGTGTCCGCACGCACCAGCCGGCGCCCGGTGCCGACGAGCTGGTCGCCCAGTGGACCCAGGACACGCTCGGCGAACGGTCGCTCCAGCTCGGTCTTGAGCATGTCGGGGCTGCTCGAGCTCATGGCCTGGATCGCGGCCACCGACCGCGCCACTCCGCGGCGCTCCTTGCTCACCACGCCCATGATGGACATGGCCATGACGATGGCCAGGAACAGGAGACCGGCGCCTATCCACAGAATCATTTCACACCTCCACTGTGGCGAGCTTGGACATGGCAAACGCACCGAGCGACAGCAGGAAGCCTGCCACAGCCAGGATCAGGTAGCCGGGCAGCGTCGTGTAGAGAACCCGAACGTAGTCGGGGTTGGCGAAGGTCATGTAGAAGAAGATGATCGGGGGAAGTCCCACCAGGATGTAGCCGGACAGGCGTCCCTCAGCGCTCAGGGCCTTGACCTGGCGACGCAGGTACTCGCGCTCGCGCAGCGTCTCCGAGACCGTGTGGAGGATCTCGGCCAGGTTGCCGCCCACCTCGCGCTGGATGCGGACGGCCATGACCACCCAGGAGAAGTCGTCGCTCTCCATCCGCTCCGCGACGCCGTCCAGGGCGTCGGTGATGTCGACGCCGAGACGCTGCTCGACCAGCGCCCGCCTCAGCTCACCGGACATGGGTTCATGTCCTTCCCGGACGACCGTGTCGATCGCCTGGGGCAGGGACAGGCCCGCCTGGAGTCCGCCGGCCATGAGACCGAGGGTCTGGGCCAGCTGACCGTTGAAGGCACCGAGCCGGCGCCCGTGGCGGAACTTGAGGTAGACCCAGGGGACGACCGCACCGAGGAGCACGCAGAGGATGCTGAGCGCGGTCCCGCCCATCACCAGCCCGATCACGCCGCCGGCGAGGACGATCCCGACGTGGACCACCACCCACTCCGACGCGGTCAACGCCGAGCCGGCCCCGGCGAGTCGCTGGGAGATCCGGGTCTCGAGGTCGGCGCTGACGAACTTGTTGGCGACCGAGACCGCGGAGCCCTTGATGTCGGCGGATCCGCCCGACGCCTTCTTCTTCTTCTTCTTCGCCGCGTCCCCCGCGGTGCCGTTGAAGTAGGCCTCGAGCTGGCGTACTGACTGTGACCGGGTGTCTCCCGCACCGATGAGCGCCATGCCCAGGAGTCCGAAGAGACCGATGGCCAGGGCGCCGGCACCGATCAGCATTCCGGAGTTCCCGACCAGTGACCTGCCGGACTGGACCACGTCGGGGACCTCGAAGCCGGGCCCCAGGGTGGCGAAGGCCGAGTCGTCGTACAACGTGCCGTCGACGTCGAGGACGATGTCGATGTTGGCGTCCTCGCCACTGCCGTAGGGGGCCGTGAAGGTCACCAGAAGCTGTTGGGCCAAGGCGGCGGCCCGGTCGTTGAACACGGAGGTGAGGGCGGCCGGATCGGAGGGGATGACCGACCCGTCGGTGTTGGTCGCGACGGTGGCGAGCTCATCGCTCTTGGCGGCGTCGACGAGCGAGACCACGTCGACGACCACCCCGGCTGCCTTGGCGTCGAAGGTGGCGACCTCGAGGGTCATGTCGCTGCCGGTGTCGGCGCCGTCGGAGAGGACCATGAGGTTGCGCGATCCGTCGCCGTCGAGCAGGCGGACACCCGCGACGATGCCGTCGTAGACGCTCGTGCCCTTGCCGAGGGACACCTTGGCCAGGGCCTTGCGCACGTCGTCGTGGACCACCGTGGGCGCGACCGTGGTGGTCACGGAGCCCGCAAATGCGACCAGGCCGATCGCGACGTCCTGGGGGGCACTGTCGAGGAAGGCGTTGATGGCCGTCGTCGCTGCGTCGAACTTCCCCTGGCCCTTCATGCTGTTGCTGGCGTCGAGCACGATCACCGTGGAGCGTTCGATGTCGCCCTTGTCGACCAGCTTCGCGTCCACCTCGACGGCACTGCCGTTGAGCTCGACGTAGAGGTCCGACGCGTCGATGGTGGTGCCCGGCGGCAGCCCGTCGGTGGAGACGAGGAGGCTCACCGTGCCGCGGTCGGTCTCGACGTGGTCGATCCTGATCTCGTCGGCTGCCCACGCCGGGGTCGCGGCCGACAGGGTCACCGCGATCCCGGCGACCGCGAGTGCGGTGCGCCGCGACCGCAGCCTCATCGGTTCCCGCCGACGACGAAGACGGCCGGGTTGAGGTGCACGCCGTGGTCGGCGAGCCGCTCGAGGAATCGTGGTCGCAGACCGGTGGACTGCAGGTTGCCCTTGAACTTGCCCTGGTCGTCCATGCCCGCGGAGTAGTCGAAGAGGAAGACGTCCTGGGTGGTGACGATGTCGCCCTCCATGCCGACGATCTCGGTGATCGCAGTGATGCGACGCGTGCCGTCCTTGAGTCGGCTCTGCTGGATGATCAGGTCGACCGCGCTGGCCACCTGCTCACGGATCGCTCGCACCGGCAGGTCCATGCCCGCCATCAGCACCATCGTCTCCAGACGCGACAGGGCGTCGCGCGGAGTGTTGGCGTGGAGCGTGGAGATCGAGCCGTCGTGGCCCGTGTTCATCGCCTGGAGCATGTCCAGCGCCGCGGCGTCACGGATCTCACCGACCACGACCCGGTCGGGTCGCATGCGCAGGGAGTTCTTGACCAGGTCGCGGATGGTCACCGCACCCTTGCCCTCGATGTTGGGCGGACGGGACTCCAGGCGAAGGACGTGGTCCTGCACCAGCCGGAGCTCGGCGGCGTCCTCGATGGTGACGATGCGCTCGTCGGTGGGGATGAAGGAGGACAGCACGTTCAGCGTCGTGGTCTTGCCCGCACCGGTACCACCGGAGACCAGGATGTTGAGGCGGCCCCGCACACAGGCCTCGAGCAGGTCGGCCGACGCGCGGTTGAGCGTGCCGAAGGTGATCAGGTCCTCGACCGTGTAGGGGTCCTCGGAGAACTTGCGGATGGTGAGCTTGGACCCGTCGAGCGCCAACGGCGGGATGATGGCGTTGACGCGGCTGCCGTCCGGGAGGCGGGCATCCACCATGGGGCTGGTCTCGTCGACGCGGCGACCGATCTTGCTGACGATCTTGTCGATGGTGCGGCGCAGGTGGGCCTCGTCGGCGAAGGTCGTCTCGACCCTCACCAGCTTGCCGCTGCGCTCGACGTAGATGTCCTCGAAGGTGTTGACCATCACCTCGGACAGGTCGGGATCGCGAAGCAGCGGCTCCAGGGGGCCGTAGCCCAGGATGTCGTCGGCGATGTCCTGCGAGATGCGCGACTTGTCCGCCGAGGACATCGGGATGTCCACCTCGGCGAGCGTGGTCTGGAGCGCGAGGCGCACCTGCTGCTCGAGGTCGGACTGGGTCAGGTGGGCGTCGTAGAGCGTCGGGCCCAGGGTGCTCACCAGACGCGAGTGGACGATGCGCTTGAGCTCCTTGAACGGATCAGTCGTCGAGGTGCGAGCGGCCGCGCGGCGCTTGTTCGCCTCCGTGGGCTCGGTCGCCTTGACGACGCCGTTCGAGGGGGCCGCTCCGGCTCCGGCTCCGGCTGCTGTCCCAGCGCCGGGGGCGGCGCCCGAGGAGGACGTCTCGGCGGGACGACGGGATGCAGCGGCAAGCCGATCGGTGAGACTCATGTCAGCCCTTCCTCAGTCGGAGCCGGCCGGTCTTGCGGCCGGGTGTGGCGTGGTGCTCGGTCGTGGCGTGGGCCCTGGCGAGCGTGGCGGCGAAGCTCACCAGCGCCTTGCTGTTGGCGTTGGTGGGGTACGCCTGGACCAGTGCCTCGCCGCGGTTGACCGCTGCGAGGACCTCGCGGCTCGACACCAAGGTGGCGTCGGCCTTCAGGCCCAGGGTCGACTCGAACTCTCCCTGGGTGAGACCCACCTTGCTGTCCGCACGGTTGAGCACGAAGGTCCAGGACTCGCGCGGGAAGTTGAGCAGGTCGAGCGTGCTGGTGGCGAGCTTGACGCCCTTGAGTGCCGGGATGTCCAGCGTGCCGACCAGGATGATCGTGTCCGAGCGGTCGAGAGCTGCGAGCGCCTGGTCGTCGAAGACGCCTGAGGTGTCGACGACGATGAACTCGAACATCGCCCTCAGGCCGTCGAGGAGCTGGCCGATCTCCTCTCCGCTCGCCTGGTCGGGGGAGTCGAGGTGGACAGGGGCGGCGATCACGGAGAGGTTGGTGGAGTGCGCGGTCAGCAGTGACTCGATGGCGCCCTCGTCGATGCCGCCGCCGAAGCCCACGAGGTCGTTGACGTTGCGGGCCGGCGAGAGCTGCAGCATGATCGCCACGTCGCCGCTGTTGACGTCCAGGTCGACCAGGCAGACGCGGTGGCCCTGCTCGGCCAGCGCCACCGCGGTGTTCGTCGCGACCAGGCTCTTGCCGACGCCGCCCTTGGTGGAGAACACCGTGAACAGCTTTCCCTGCGGCGCCTCCGCCGCAGCGCGCTGGGCCTCGGTCTCGGCCACCATGCTGGCCCGGGCCTGCTCGGCGGCTGCCTGCACCTCGCCGAGCATGGTCTGCCCGATCGCGCTGGAGACCGTGCGCGCCCGCTGGACGGCCGTGGTGATGCCGGCCAGGTCCTTGCTCTGGACGACTTCGCGCATCCCGCTGCGAAGCGCCATCGACAGGGCGGTTGCGTCAACGGTGTCGCGGAGCAGGATCACGCCGAGGTCGGGGCGGTGGACCCTGGCCCACTGGCCGAACTCCGTCGCCTCCTCCGTCGTGATGCTCGGCCCGATGAGCACAGCGAACTCGCTGTCGGCCTCGTTCACGTGTGCGTACAGGTCGTCGACGGTTCCCACGGCGTTGGAGCCGTGGAGCATCGCTTGGAGGACCGACCGCTGGGCGGGGTCCGTCTCGAGGATGGCAGTCATGGTCAGCCCACGACCGGCGGGAGCCCGGGAACGGCGATCTGGGCGTCGGTGCCCTTCTGGTCGAGGACCTTGGTCTTGTCGCTGAGGAGCGCGAAGTTGAGCTCACCGAACCGATCGGCCCAGATGAACTTCTCGGTCTCCTCCTGGGTGAGCGACAAGGTCAGGATCGTCTTGGGGATCTCCTCGATCGTCTGCGCACCCGACTCGTCGGTGACAGTGCGCGAGGTGCTCGTCGTCTGTCCGACACCGATCACCGTGACACGCGTGAGGAGGACCCGGGTGTAGGACTTGGGATCGGTGACCGTGACGAACACGGCGACCTCGGAGCCCGGGTTGACGAAGCCGGCCACCCGCTCCGGGTCGGTGAGCTCGACCGAGATGGCGAGCTTGTCGTCGGGGACGACCAGGGTCTCGGTGTCACCCACGCTGCCGAACTTGTCCGCGATCAGCTGCTCACCGGGGTAGATGCTGCCGGTGGCGACCAGTCCGGTCACGCTCGTGGACGAGGAGAGGGCGCCGGGGACCATGTCCTCACGACGGACCTCGGACTTCTCGAACTTCCCTGCCTCTTCGGCAGCGGAGACGGACTCGCCCGCGTTGACGACGTCCTTGGCCACCAGGACCTCGACCAGCTCTTGGCCTTCAGTGGCCCGGCTGTCGATGCCCTGCACGTAGAGGACGATCAAGAAAGTCCCTACGAGGGCCGTGACGATGGCCAGGGCGAGGAGTACGGAACGACGCGCCATCAGGCAATCCTTCGAGTCAGATCCACGGGGGTGGATGCGCTGAGCAATGTGCCGGGAATCCAGCGACCTCGGAGGGTTCGCCAGCCTCGACGACGTCCTCGGTCCGAGAGGTCCCGACGTCCCTCTCGTGCATCGAAGATGCTAGGGGCGACGTTGCCGCGACGTGGGCTAAGCCTGACAAACCACCCGAAGGTGGCCTCCGAGTAGTCCGATGTGACTAGTCGGGCATGGTCATGTCCGGCCGCGGCCGGGTGGCGTCACGTGAGGTAGAGCTCCTCGATCTCGTCCCTCGACTCGCGGACGACCACGTTGCGCTTGAGCTTGAGGCTCGGTGTCAGCTGCCCGCCCTCCTCGGTCCACTCGCCGGGGAGGATGGCGAACCTGCGGATCGACTCTGCCTTCGAGACGGCCTTGTTGGCCTCGTCGACCGCGCTCTGGACGGCGGCGAGGAGGTCCGGGTCGTCGAGCAGGTCGCGCACGTCTGCGGACTTGCCGTGCTGCTCGGCCCAGGCGGGGAAGGTGTCTCGGTCGATCGTCACGAGGGCACCGATGAACGGCTGGCCGTCGCCGACGACGAGGCACTGGTCGACGAGGGTGTGGGCGCGGAGTCGGTCCTCCAGCACGGCAGGCGCGACGTTCTTGCCGCCGGCCGTGACCAGGATCTCCTTCTTGCGGCCCGTGATCCGCACGAACCCCTCGTCGTCCACCTCGCCCACGTCGCCGGTGTGGAACCAGCCCTCCCGGTCCATCGCCTCGTTGGTCGCGGTCTCGTTGCCCCAGTAGCCGGCGAAGACCTGGCCACCCTTGAACAGGAGCTCGCCGTCGTCGCCCACGCGCACGCTGGTGCCGGGGAGGGGACGGCCCACGGTGCCGACCTTCTGCGCATCGGGGAGGTTGGCAGTGAGTGCAGCCGTGGTCTCGGTCAACCCGTAGCCCTCGAGCACGACCAGGCCGATGCCGCGGTAGAAGTGTCCGAGGCGCTCGCCCAGCGGGGCACCCCCCGAGATGGCGTACGTGCAGGAGCCGCCCAGGGCCTGACGCAGCTTGCCGTAGACCAGCTTGTCGAACAGTGCGTGCTGGGCGCGCAGCCGCACCGGCACCCGCTTGCCGTCGACGGCACGAGACCAGGCGATCGCCACGTCGGCGGCGCGGTCGAAGATCGCCCCCCGGCCGTCGGCCGTGGCGCGCTGGGAGGCGGTGTTGAAGACCTTCTCGAAGACGCGGGGGACGGCGAGGATGAACGTCGGCTCGAACTCGCCCAGGTCGGCGACCAGGTTCAAGATGTCGGCGCTGTGACCCATCCGCGCGCGACTCTTGACGCAGCCGACCTGGATGATCCGCGCGAAGACGTGGGCCAGGGGCAGGAAGAGGAGGGTCGCGGCCTCGTCGGTGTCGAAGAGCTCGCCGAGCTCGTCCACTGCGACACCGAGCTCGAACATGAAGTTGCCGTGCGTGAGCATGCAGCCCTTGGGCTTGCCGGTGGTGCCGCTGGTGTAGATCAGGGTGGCCAGGTCGAGGGGGGTCGCGGACGTGCGCCGCTCCTCCAGGACGTCGTCGGAGATGTCGGAACCGAGTCGGTCGAGCACGTCGACGGCGTTGTCCTGGATCGACCACACGTGCTGGAGCTCGGCGAGGTCGCCCGACTCCCGGGCCTCGCGGACCCGGGCCAGGTGGTCCGGCCCCTCGGCGACGACGCCACGCGCACCCGAGTCCTGGAGGATCCAGCCGATCTGCTCGGCCGACGAGGTCTCGTAGATCGGCACCGTCACGGCTCCGGCGAACCAGATCGCGTAGTCGAAGAGGGTCCACTCGTAGCGGGTCTTGGAGAGCAGGGCGACGCGGTCGCCCGCCTCGACGCCAGCGGCGATCAGACCCTTGGCCACGGCGCGCACCTCGTCGTGGAACTCCGCGGCCGTGACGTCGACCCAGCCGTCGGCGTCCCGTCGGCTGAACACCGCGGTCGTTCCCGCCTCGCGGGCGTTGGTCACGACGTCGTCCGTGAGGTTCCCCGTCGTGGGGATGGCGATCGAGAGCGGCGTCGAGAACTCACGCACGGTGGAACCTCCTGCTCGTGGTCACTGCAGGCGCAGGCTATCCCCCGGGGCCGGGCGCGGAGCACGCCCGGGTCCGTCGGCTAGGCTCCGGCACATGGCCGAACAGACCTCCTCGTCGATCACGATCGACGCTCCGCCGGCCGACGTCATGGCCGTCATCGCCGACTTCGAGTCCTACCCCGAGTGGGCCAAGGGTGTGCAGACCGCGGAGGTCACCGCGGCCGGCTCCGGCGATCGCGCCGAGCAGGTCTACTTCGTCCTCGACGTCTCGCCGATCAAGGACCAGTACACCCTCGCCTATGACTGGGACGGCGACCGTGAGGTCACCTGGACCCTCGTCGAGGGCAACATGCTCCGCATGCTCGACGGTGCCTACACGCTGGCGGACCGGGGCGACGGCAGCACCGAGGTGACCTACCGCCTGGCCCTCGACGTGAGCATCCCGCTCATCGGCATGCTCAAGCGCAAGGGCGAGAAGATCCTCATCGACACAGCGCTGAAGGGTCTCAAGAAGCGCGTCGAGTCGCTCTGACGCGGGGGTCCGGGATGCGGATCCTCCTCTTCACCGGTAAGGGCGGCGTGGGCAAGTCGACCCTCGCGGCAGCCACGGCCTGTCACAGCGCCGCCGCCGGCCACCGCACGCTCGTGCTCTCCACCGACGCCGCGCACTCCCTGGCGGATGCCCTCGACGTGACGGCGAGCGGTGAGCCCCGCGAGGTGGCGCCGCACCTGTGGGTGCAGCACGTGGACGCCCAGGAGCGCTTCGAGCGGTCCTGGCGCGACATCCAGGGCTATCTGATGAGCGTCCTCGACGTGGCGGGCGTCGACCCCGTGGCCGCCGAGGAGCTCTCCGTGATCCCGGGGGCCGAGGAGGTGCTCGCCCTCCTCGAGGTCCGCACCCAGGCGAGGTCGGGGAGGTGGGACGTGCTGGTCGTCGACTGCGCGCCCACCGCAGAGACGCTGCGACTGCTCGCCCTGCCCGAGGCGCTCGGGTGGTACATGACGCGTGTCCTCCCGGTGGAGCGCCGCGTGGTCAAGGCCCTCAAGCCCGTCCTCGCCCGCGCGGCGGGGGTGCCGATGCCCGACGACTCGGTGTTCGACGCCATCGAGCGCCTCCACGCCGAGCTCGACGACGTACGCACCGTGCTGACCGGAGCCGAGACCTCCGTCCGGCTGGTGCTGACCCCGGAGTCGGTGGTGCTCGCGGAGGCGCGCCGTGCCTACACGTTCCTCACCCTCTTCGGCTACACCGTGGACGCGGCGATCGTCAATCGCGTCTTCCCCGGTGCCGGAGCGGACGCGTGGCGTACGACGTGGGTGGAGGCCCAGGCACGGGTGCTGGCCGACGCCGCCGACTCGTTCGCCGGGCTGGACCTGCGGACCTCCGTGTACCGCGCCAGCGAGCCCGTGGGGCGCGAGGAGCTCCTCGACCTCGCGCGGACGGTGTACGCCGGCGCCGATCCGTTGGACCGAGGCTCTGCCGGCGCACCTATGGCGGTGCACGCCCGGGCGGGAGGCCACGTGCTGACGATGCCGCTGCCGTTGGCCGACCAGGAGGACGTCCGCCTCGCTCGCAAGGGCGACGAGCTCGTGGTGTCGGTCGCGTCGTATCGTCGTCTCGTGACGCTGCCGGCCGGGCTGGCGCGACACCGCGTGGTGGGAGCCCGTGTGCACGACGGGGAGCTGCAGGTGCGCTTCACCGATCCGACGACCGCCACTGCCGACGAGGAGACCACGTGAGGGACGCGGGGGACGCGCACGACGTCGGCTCGCTCGGCGACGAGGCGGCCAAGCTGCTGGGCGCACTGTCCGGGTGGGCGCGCGAGCACGCAGGCGAGGCGAGCGACGGCCTGGCCGGCTTCGCCGCCCACGCCGCGGCGTCGGCCCACGACCTCAACGAGCACCTCGCGACCGGGTCTGCTGAGTGCACGGTGTGCCCGGTCTGCCGGACGATCCACGCGGTGCGCCACCTCAGCCCCGAGGTCACTGCACACCTGACCACCGCGGTGACGGCACTGGCCCAGGCGGCCGCGGCGATCATGGCGAGCCCCGTGCCCCCGGAGAGCCGTCCCCACCACGAGCCCCAGCGCGATCCCCAGAGCGAGGGCGGCGTCGAGCACATCGAGGTCGGCGACGAGTGGCCCGAGGACGAGTGAGAGCCGGGTGAGCACCGGCACGGGCGTGGTCGTGGGCGTCGACATCGGCGGCACCAAGGTCCTGGCAGGTGTCGTGAGCGACGACGGGGCGGTGTCCAGCACCGCGCTCCGGACGACCCCCGGGCGGCGGCTCGTGACGTCGCAGGTGGAGGACGCCCTCGTCGACGCGGTCCTCGAGTCCGCGGCCGACCGTCCCCTGGCGGGCGTCGGCGTGGCAGCTGCGGGCTTCGTCGACTCCCGCGGCGAACGGGTGATGTTCGCCCCGCACCTGCCGTGGCAGGGCGAGCCGCTGCGCGACCTCCTGCAGGAGCGCCTCGCCTGCCCCGTCTTCCTCGACAACGACGCCAACTGCGCGGCCCGTGCGGAGTCCCACCACGGAGCGGCAAGGGGCGTGGGCTCGGCCCTGATGATCACCATGGGCACCGGCATCGGCGGTGCGGTCCTGCTCGACGGCCAGGTGCTGAGGGGCGCCAACGGCATGGCCGGAGAGTTCGGGCACATGCAGGTGGTCCCCGACGGCCGGCCCTGCGAGTGCGGACGGAGCGGCTGCTGGGAGCAGTACTCCTCGGGCAACGCGCTGGTGCGCAACGCCCTGGCGTTGATGGCGGAGCAGCCGTCGGTCCTGCAGGAGATGAGCGACGCGAACCCGGACCGGGTCACCGGGCCCATGGTCACTGCTGCCGCCGAGCAGGGCGACCTCGTCGCCCGTCGAGCCTTCGCGTCGGTGGGGGACTGGTTGGGGGTCGGCACGGCCAACCTCGTAGCGGCCCTCGACCCGGAGGTCGTGGTCATCGGGGGTGGTGTCTCGGCCGCCGGGGACCGTCTCCTGGAGCCGGCGCGGGCAGCCATGCAACGTTCCCTCGTGGGTGCCGGCCACCGGGTCGTCCCCGGCCTCGTCGCGGCCCGACTGGGCCCGCAGGCAGGCGTGATCGGCGCAGCGCTGCTGGCGTCGGGTCGTTCGGAGCGGTGACCGGTGTCTCGACGTCGGCTCAGACGGTCCGCAGGTGGGCCGGGACGAGCTCCAGGGCGAGCTGTTCGAGGAACAACCCGACATCGGTGACGATCCCGAGGCCCTGGTGGGAGCCACGGTTCGCCACGGTCGAGACCGTCGCCGCATTGGTGTCGACGCACACCAGCGGGACCGTCGCCGGCAAGATGTTGCCGGTGGCGACCGAGTGCAGCTGGGTCGCCATCATCAGGCAGTAGCCGACGTCCTGGATCTCCGCACGCATCGCGCGCTGCCCCTCGAGCACGTCTGTGTGGACATCCGGGAGCGGCCCGTCGTCGCGCACCGAACCGACCAGCACGAAGCACTTCTGATGGACGACGAGAGCGTGCATGATGCCGCTGCTCACGACCCCGTCGGCGACGGCAGCGGCGATCGACCCCGACTTGCGGACGGCGTTCACCGCCCGCACGTGGTGCTCGTGGCCGTGCTCGATGCCCTGGGCGATGCTCAGGTCGACGCCCGAGCCGGCGCCGTACAGGGAGGCCGCGATGTCGTGGGCAGCGAGATCGTTGCCACCGAAGACGATGTCCACGAATCCGGCGCGGATGAGGGAGACCAGCGCGGGGACGGCCCCGGTGTGGACCACGCCCGGACCGGCGACCCAGAGCAGTCGCTTGCCGCGGGCCCTGGCCAGGCGCATGCCATCGGCCACCTGGCACACGAGCACGGCCTGCGGCCTGTCGGGCCGCGTGTCGTCGGGTGCGCGGCCGAAGGCCTCGCTGCCCGGGCCGTGGCTCGGGACCGACACCTGGACCCCCGACGCGCCCAGCACGATCCGCATGCCGACCGTCACGTCCGACATGGGCACGCTGCGCACGCGGGTGCAGCCACCGGGTGCGGCCGCCACCACGAGGCCGCAGTCCATCTCGGGGTTCTCCACGTCGTACCAGACACCGTCCACGCGCACGCGCGTCTCGAGGTTGGTCGTGGAGTAGAACCCGTCGGGGAGCACCCCGGCCTGCTCTGCCGTGCCGGTGACGGCGTCACCCGGGTCGAGCTGGTTGACCCCGCGGGTCTGCAGCCGCATGAGCAGCCGTTGGAGCGAGTCGTCGTCGGCGACCTTCACGGTGATCTGGGCGCTGCTGCGGTCGTGGGAGTCGTGGCCGACGTCGAACGCGTCGATGACGTAGTCACCGCCGTAGTCGCGGATGTCGTCGAGGACGCGCGACAGGATGCCGCTGTCCATGAGATGCCCCGTGACCTCGACCGTCGTCCGCTGTGCCCCCACCCGCACGACACTACGTCCCGCGAGGGCTGCGCGGGCTCAGATGCGGGAACCGTCGTCCCAGGGGTCACGGGGAGAGCGCGGCATCTCGCGCACGAGGTAGAAGAAGCCGCCGACGAACCAGAGGATGAGTCCCCAGCCGACCAGCGGGTGGACCGCCAGCGAGAACAGCGCGATGAGCAGGACGAGGGCCGGCGCCACGAAGATGCCCGACCATGCGACGCCCCGCTCCCAGGTGCGCGGGAGCGGGAACGGCGGCGCCGCGGGTGGCGTGAACCGCTCCACCTCCACGGTCGCGTCCTCAGCGTCCTCAGCGTCCTGGCCCTCCCGGGGTGAGCCGGCCTGCGGGTCGAGAGGCGGGTCGGGATCCGGGTCGAGGTCACCGGGCTCGTCGACCGCCCCCGTGGACGGCGCAGGCTCCAGGACGTCCGCGGGCTCGTCGTCGCGCAGCACAGGACGTTCGCCGTAGTGCTCCACGATCTCGCGCCAGGCGAGCTCGGTGCGGCCCTCATCGCCAGGAGTCGTCACGCGCCCACGTTACCCGGCAGGTGGTTCCGGGCTCGCCGCGCTCACACCTCGACCGACGGCCCGCGTGGTGCACACTGTGCGCGTGAAGATTCCGTTCCGTGGCGCACCCGTCGCGCCCCTCGACCCCGCCCTGGTCGCCCCGATGTCCACGCCTGCGAAGCCCGAGCTCACCGGCGGTCGCCGCATCGGTGTGCTGGTCCAGCACGGGTTCACCGGCAACCCGGTGTCGATGCGCCCGTGGGCCGAGGATCTCGCCGCTCGCGGGTACGCCGTCGAGATGCCGTTGCTGCCCGGGCACGGCACCCGGTGGCAGGACCTCAACCAGGTGACCTGGGCTGACTGGGTGGCGACCGTCGAGGGGGCGTTCGACAAGCTGGCGGCCGAGAACGACGAGGTGGTGGCGGTCGGCCTCTCCATGGGCGGAGCGCTGTGCCTGCGCCTCGCCGCCGACAGGGGGGATGCGCTCGCAGGGATCTGTCTGGTCAACCCCGCCGTCGACACGCAGCGCAAGGACGTCAAGCTGTTGCCGGTGCTCAAGCACGTGGTGCCGGCGTTCCCCGGCATCGCCAACGACATCAAGCTGCCCGGGGCCGACGAGCACGGCTACCCGATGACGCCCCTCAAGGCGGCAGCGTCGATGTTCGCCGGCTATGCCGAGCTCCGACGCGACCTGCCGAGGATCACGATCCCGGTCCTGTTCTTCCGCTCCGCCGAGGACCACGTCGTCGACATCTCGAGCTCCCGCGCACTCAACGCCGGCCTGTCGTCGAAGGACTTCGAGGAGCGGGTCCTCGACAACAGCTTCCATGTCGCCACCCTCGACAACGACGCGCCGCGGATCTTCACGGAGTCGGCCGAGTTCATCGAGCGGGTCACCCAGCGCCAGCAGGGATAGGGTCGCAGCGTGCTGTATTGGTTCCTGAAGTGGATCGCCCTCGGGCCCGTGCTGCGACTCGTCTTCCGGCCCAAGGCCTACGGCATGGAGCACGTGCCGGAGGAGGGACCCGCGATCCTGGCGAGCAACCACCTGTCGTACGCCGACTGGTTGTTCATGCCGCTCACGCTCACCCGGCGCGTCACCTTCGTCGCCAAGGCCGAGTACTTCACGAGCCCCGGGATCAAGGGCTGGTTCCAGAAGAAGTTCTTCTCCGGTGCCGGCCAGGTGCCGATCGACCGGTCGGGCGCCAACGCCGCCGAGGGCGCGATGAAGTCGGCGATGAAGATCCTCGCGGAGGGTGACCTGTTCGGGATCTACCCCGAGGGCACCCGCTCCCACGACGGCAAGCTCTACCGGGGCAAGACCGGCGTCGCCCGGCTGGCCCTCGAGACCGGCGCCCCGGTGGTCCCGTGCGCGGTCGTCGGCACCGACGTCGTCGCGCCGGCCGGCAAGGTCTACGGCACCTGGACGCGTCCGGTGGTGCGCTTCGGCAAGCCGCTCGACTTCTCGCGCTACGCAGGGATGGAGAACGACCGCTACATCCTGCGATCGATCACCGACGAGATCATGTACGAGATCATGCGCCTCTCCGGGCAGGAGTACGTCGACCTCTATGCCAACAAGGCCAAGGAGCTCGACAAGGAGAAGGCCAAGCAGGCCGCCGCGGAGCAGGTGGAGCGGGAGAAGGCCACGCAGGCCGCCGCCGAGCAGGCGCAGCGGGAGAAGGCCGGCGACGGGCCGGAGCAGAAGGCGTCCTGAGCACGCACTCGCGGGTCCTCACGCCCTCGCCCCGCGCTGACTCCGCACTCGCCGTCGAGGACCGGCTCCACGCGGCGCTGGCCCTGGTGCGGGTCGTGGTGACGATCAACATGGTGGGCCTCAACGCCTACCGACGCGACAACTTCGACCACCCGACGATCGGGCTCGGCATCGTCGTGGCCCTGGTCGTCTGGACCGCGGTGGCGATCTGGCTCTACCGCGACCGGGCGAGGCGTACGCCGGTCCTGCTGGTGGCCGACCTCGCGATCGCCGTCGCGGCGATGGCCTCGACCGTGTGGGTCAAGGGCCCGGACTTCCTCGCCACCATTCCGGGGTTCTGGGTGATGGGAGCGCTGCTGGCGTGGGCGATCCACTGGCACTGGAAGGGTGGCCTCGCCGCAGCGGCCGCGCTGTCCGTGACGGACCTGTTGCCGCGCTCGGTGGTCGACCAGGGCAACTACGGCAACGTGTTCCTGGTCCTGATCGGCGGGCCGATCGTCGGCTTCATGTGCGAGTCGCTGCAGCGGATGGCGCGCGAGCGGGACGCGGCCGAGCACGCCGCGGCCGCAGCCGAGGAGCGGACCCGGCTGGCCCGGGCCGTGCACGACGGCGTCCTTCAGGTGCTCACCATGACGCAGCGGCGTGGTGCCGCGGCCGGCGGTGAGTGGGCCGACCTCGGCCGGCTCGCGGGGGAGCAGGAGCGCAACCTGCGATCCCTCATCCGGCAGCAGGACACCGTCCCCACGGCTGCCGGCGGGCAGGTCGACCTGGCGGGGGCGCTCGAGGCGATGGCGACGACCCACGCGGTGCGGGTCGAGGTCGCCACGCCCGGCGGCGCGGTCCTCGTCGACGCCCACGTCGCGAGCGAGATGGTGGCCGCGGTGCGAGCCTGCCTCGACAACGTGCTCGCCCACGTCGGTCCCGACGCCTCGGCATGGGTGCTGGCGCAGTCGGCGCCGGACTCGATCACCATCTCGGTGCGCGACGACGGTCCCGGCGTCCTGGCCGGACGACTGGAGGAGGCCGAGTCCGAAGGCCGTCTCGGCGTCGCCTCCTCCATCCGCGGCCGGATCGAGGACCTGGGTGGGACGGCAGTGATGGAGAGCGGGTCGTGGGGCACGGAGTGGGAGCTGAGCGTCCCGCTAGCGTGAGCGGGTGACCATCCACACCAGCCACCCGTTCCTCGAGCCCGAGGGCGATCGCGACCCGGTACGCCGCCTGCGGGGGCGGCAGGGCGGCACGGTGTCCCTGTGGACCTCCGGGACCGAGGACGACCGGGCGGGGCTCACCGTCTCGTCGTGGCTGGTGGCCGGAGGAGAACCGGGGCGGGTGCTCGCCCTGCTCGATCCCGACGCAGACCTCACCGACGCGCTGCTCGCCACCGGTCGGGGCGTGCTGCAGCTGCTGACGTGGACGGACCGTGGGCTGGCGGAGGCCTTCGCCGGGACGGCGCCGGCACCTGGCGGGCCCTGGCGGCTGGCCGAGTGGCTCCCCACCGAGCACGGTCCGCGGCTCGCGCACGCCACCACGTGGGCGACGGTCGAGGTCGAGGCCGAGGTCGAGGTCGGCTGGTCGCGACTCGTCACGTGCGTGGTGGTGGAGGTCACCGTGGGTGAGGACAGCACCCCGCTCGTCCACCGGCGTGGTCGATTCGTCCCTCCGGAGGTCTAGGCCGGTCTAGCATTCACCCCATTCAACGAACCGGGGGGACCATGGTCAGGGTGATGGTGGTCGACGACCACCCGATGTGGCGCGATGCCGTCGAACGCGACCTGCAGGCGGCGGGGCACGAGGTCGTGGCGGTGGCGGCCAACGGCCGCGAGGCGATGGCACGGTTCCCGGCGGCCGCTCCCCAGGTCGTCGTGCTGGACCTGCAGCTCCCGGACAGCACGGGTGTCCAGGTCACCAGCATGATGCTCGAGCACGACCCGGCCGCCCGCGTGCTGATCCTGTCTGCGAGCGGTGAGCAGGGAGACGTGCTGGAGGCGATCAAGGCGGGCGCCACCGGCTACCTGGTGAAGTCCGCTTCCAGTGCCGAGCTCATCGACGCCGTGGTCCGCGTGGCCGACGGGGACACGGTCTTCACCCCGGGCCTGGCCGGCCTGGTGCTGGGCGAGTTCCGTCGGATCGCCGACGGCCCGGCCGATGACCCGCGCGACCAGCTCACCGATCGCGAGACCGAGATCCTCAAGATGGTCGCCACCGGGATGAGCTACAAGCAGATCGCCACGCGACTCGTCCTGTCGCACCGCACCGTCCAGAACCACGTGCAGAACACCCTGCGCAAGCTCCAGATGAACAACCGCGTACAGCTCACCCGGTGGGCCATCGAGCACGGCCTCGACGGCGAGCAGCCTGCCTGAGCCATCACCCCAGGGTGAGCTGCGCGATGACCCGGTCGGCGACCTGGGGTCCGGCCAGCTCCACCCGCCACTGGCCGTCGCCGTCGTGCTCACCGCACGGCGTCGGTGACTCGTCCGGAGTTGTGCTGCAGGCGAGCGTCAGCACCTCCGGGGCGCGCACGACCCGGGTCTCGCGCTCGGTGCGCGGGGAGTACCCCACGTCGAGCGTGGTGGCGATCGCGAGAGCGCGGCCCGGGGCCGAGTCGCTGCGCTCCACGGCCCCCAGCAACCGGTAGGTGAGCTGGACGTTCGTCGTCCCCGGGAAGAAGTAGGTCGCGGCCCGGTCGGTGATCCGGTCCGGCCCGGAGACGGGGAGCCCGTCGGCGACGACCTCGACGCCGGCGGCGGACAGTGACTCGGCACCCGGCACGGTCGGCAGGGCGAGGCGCAGCCGCCGCAAGGGCTCGCCGCTCCGGATCCACTGGTGGACGACGACCTGTCCGTCGGGACGCACCACCGCCTCGACGTACGACTCGTCCGTGGTCAGGGGACGCGGAGGAGCCGCGCCCGCGGTGCTCTCGGGCCGCAGTGTCGAGCCGCCGTCCTCCTGCACCGCACCCACGACCAGGTAGCCGATCAGTCCCGCGACGAGCAGGGTGGCCACGCCGGCCGCGACCAACCCGACGACCGCTCGGGAGCGCCCGCCTGAGGTCGGCACGGTGGGGGTCGGCACGGTGGGGGTCGGCACGGTGGGGGTCGGCACGGTGGGGGTCGGCACGGTGGGGGTCGGCACGGTGGGGGTCGGCGCCGGCGCGGTCGAACCAGTCGGGGGCGCGGCCGGCACCGTCGGGGGCGCGGCCGGCGCGGTCGTTGCCGCGGTCGGTCGCCGTTCGACCGGCTCGGGCGAGGCGCGTGGTGTCGGCACGCTGGGCCGCGCGGACGCGGGGGGCCGCGGGACGGGTGGGGCCAGGACCTTGGGCAGCCCCTTCTGGTAGCCCTTCTTGGTCATGACCGCACAGCCGGGGCGAGGGGGACCGCGGTCACGACGGCCAGCTTCTGATAGCCACCGTGTGCGACGTCGTACGGCGGCGCGCAGGTCACGAGGGTGAGCCGGCTGGTGCCGGAGGGGGCGAAGATCCACGAGTCGCCGGCCAGCGATCCCTGCGGGAGGAGTCGGCGGGAGCGGATCACGAAGGTCTGCGCGAGACCTGACGACGTCAGGCTCACCCGGGTGCCGCGACCCGCCGTCAGCAGCTCGGCGAAGGGGCCGAGTCCCTCGGTGCGTGAGTCGACGTGGGCGGCCAGCAGGATCGACCCGAAGGGGTCGCCGAGACGTGCCCCGCCGCGCCACCAGCCCGCGACGTCGACGTCGGCGGGCACGTCGAGCAGGCCGGCGGCGGTGGTGCCGACGGCGCTGATCGCGACGGTCCGGCCGCTGGGGAGGGTGACCGTCCTCGGTGCCTGGGCGCCGAGGGCGGACGGTGCCCGCCGGGCGGGCGACACCCGCTGCGCCGAGGGAGAGGACGGGGGAGTCGACGCGTTCGCTGCCGCTGGGTCGATGGCGGGGGTGACCTCGCCCGCGCAGCCGCTCGACGCCGTCGACACGAGCACCAGGACCGCACCCACCATGATCGACCGCGCGGTGCTCATCCCGGCGGCTGCGGGCCGCTGCCCGGTCCCCGCCGGCGTCGTGCGGGGATCAGACCGGCCATCGCGACCATCATCACGACGACCAGGGCGACGAGAGTCCCCAGCGCCCCGGCGCCGACGGGCCCCGTGCTGGCGCCGGTGAAGGTGCTCACCGGCGCCGTCGCCAGACCGGCCGAGCCGGTGTCGATGCGCGATGGCCGCACGCTCCCGTCCGCCGCGAGCTCGGCGGTGTGGGCAATGACGTTCATCGACCCGTCGCGGGGGTTGCCGTAGGCGTAGACCATGGAGAGGGTGCTGGCCTCCAGCGCGAGATCGAGGGGACCCAGGATCGGGCTGCCAGTGGTCCCGGAGGGCACCAGCGCGACCTCGATGCTGCCGGCGGGGACGTCGGCCTCGGCGAACTCCCCGTTGGCGATGTTGGTGAAGACCGTCGTCCCGTCGACCTCGACGTCCGCCGGGGCGACCGTCGCGGTGTGCGCCAGCAGTACGCGTGCCTTGTCGGGGCCGATGGCGCCGGTGGGGGCCTGGTAGGAGTGCACGACCGGGTCACCGCCGGGCTCGGCGGGCAGGTGGAGCACCACGTCACTGCTCGCCCCGGCGTCGACGGACAGCTGGGAGGTGACGGCTGAGGCCGTCGCCGGTGAACGAGATCTCGTGCTCACCCGGGGTGAGCTCGAACGGCCCCAGCACGTCGCCCACCGCGGCACCGGTGGCGACCGGGTCACCGTCGATCGCGATGTCGACGGTGGCGTCCGGCACCGCCTGGATGACCGTCACCCGGGCGTCACCCGGCGCCTGCGTCGCCGCGGGTGCGGACGGGACCACGGCCAGCACCGCCACCGTGCTCAGGAGCGCCAGCAACAGTCGACGCATCTGCATCACCCCCCGGGTGTGACGGTGCCCGACCGGGCCACCGCGTTCACCAGAACACTGCTTCCATGGGACCAACAACCCCTGTTTTGGGTACGCCGCGTCTGCTTTCCACCCCCACGGGTAGGTTCTGCGTCGCCGGGATCGAGCCCGGCGCGCGTGGACGGGGGACAGCAGATGAGGCACTGGCGGCGCGCGGGCGCCGACGACGTCGTCGCGCTGCGCGACCTCGAGCGGGTCGCGAGCCAGGTGGGGCTCGCCCACGTGTTCGGCCCGCTGCCCTATCCCGACGACGACGTGCTGGCCCGGTGGGCGCTGCTCCTCGACGATCCGAGCGTCGTGGTGGAGGTGGTCGAGGACGAGGATGGCCTCGTCGCATTGACCGCCCACGACGGCGCCACCCTGCGGCACCTGGCCGTGCGTCCGGACCACTGGAGCGCGGGCCTGGGACGCGACGGCTTCGCCCGGGCCGAGCGGGCCGGCGCGCGCCGGCTGTGGGTGCTGGAGGACAACCACCGGGCGCGTTCGCTCTACGAGTCGCTCGGCTGGACACCCAGCGGGGACCGCCAGGAGTGCCCCTGGCCGCCCTTCCCGGTCGAGCTCGAGTACGCCGCTCCCTAGGATCGACCCATGCCTGCCTCCGGGTCCGACCCGCTGCTGGAGATCGCCGACGACCTCTACGCGCTGCCCCTCGCGGACTTCACGCCCGCGCGCGACGCGCTCGTGAAGGAGCACAAGGCCGACAAGGACCTTGCGGCCGGCATCAAGGGGCTGCGCAAGGCGTCGCTGGCCGCCTGGGTGGTCAACCTGCTGGTGCGCCGCGATCCCGACCAGGTCGACCAGGTGCTCGCGGTGGGCGCGGCGCTGCGCGACGCGCAGGAGAACCTCGATGCGACGCAGCTGCGGGAGTACACCGTGCAACGCCGTCGGCTGACCGCCTCGGTCACCACCTCGGCGCGTCGGATGGCCCGCGAGGAGGGCGTCAAGGTCACCCCCGCGGTCGCCGACCAGGTCGAGGCCACCCTCACCGCGGCGATGCTCGAGCCCGACGCCGCCAGGGCTGTGCGGAGCGGGCTGCTCGTCACCGCGCTGGCGGCCACCGGGCTCGGCGACCTCGACCTGAGCGCAGCCGTCGCGCTGCCGAAGGCGCTGGGCTTCAGCGCCAAGCCACGTCCGGTGGCAGCGCCCGACCCGACGCGCCGCCCCCAGCTCCACGTCGTACCTGATCCGGACGCCGACGCCAAGGCGCGCGCCGCTGCGGACGAGCGTCTGGCCGGGGCACGCGGGGTGCTGGGGGAGGCCGAGAAGGAGCACCGGTCGGCCCGCCGGGCGGTGGAGAAGCTGCGGGCCCGGACCCTGCAGCTGCAGGCGGAGATCGACGAGCTGCGCAGCCGGATCGCCGCGCTCGAGGCCGAGGTCGAGGAGGTCGACGACGAGCTCGGCGAGGCCGAGGCGGTGCAGGCCGAGGCCGAGGAGGCCGTCGAGGAGGCACAGGCCGAGGTGGACCGGGCTCGCGCGGCGCGCGACAAGCTCTCGGGCTGACCGAGGGCCAGGAAGGTCCTACACCCGCGCCCAGCCCTTCGAGCGCTCGACCGCGTCGCTCCAGCGGGCGTACGACGCGTCGAGCGCGTCGCGGTCACCGCCGGGCTCGAAGCGTCGGTCGAGGGACCACGTCTCGCGCAGGTCGTCGGTCGACTCCCAGACACCGGTGCCCAGGCCCGCGAGGAACGCCGCGCCCAGCGCGGTCGTCTCCACGATCTCCGGCCGCTCGACGGCGCGCCCGACCTGGTCGGCCTGGAACTGGCACAGCAGGTCGTTCGCCGAGGCGCCGCCGTCGACGCGCAGGGTGGTGAGCTCGGGGAGGGTCTCGAGCACGTCGCGCACCTCGAAGGCGATCGCCTCCAGGGTGGCCCGGACGAGATGGGCGCGGGTGGTGCCCCGCGTGATGCCGATGATCATGCCGCGGGCGTGCGGGTCCCAGTGCGGGGCGCCGAGACCGGTCAACGCCGGCACGAACACCACGCCGTCGGTGTCCTCGACGCTCATCGCGACCGCAGCCGTCTCCGCGGCGTTGCCGACGATCTGGAGCCCGTCGCGCAGCCACTGCACGGCAGACCCGGTCACGAAGATGGCCCCCTCGAGGGCGTAGGTCATCGCACCGTCGGGGGAGCGCCAGGCGGCGGTGGACAGCAGTCCGGCGTCGCTGCGCACGACCGATCCGCCGGTGTTGGTGAGGATGAAGGAGCCGGTGCCGTAGGTGCACTTGGACTCACCCTCCCCGAAGCAGGTCTGCCCGAAGAGTGCCGACTGTTGGTCACCGGCGATGCCGGCGATCGGCAGGGAGAGGCCGAGGAAGACCGAGGGCTCGGTCGGGGCGACCTCGCCCCAGTTGGGCACGAGCTCGGGGAGCGCGTCCCGGGGCACCCCGAACAGCTCGCACAGCTCGTCGGACCAGTCACCGGCCTCGAGGTCGAAGAGCAGGGTCCGGCACGCGTTGGAGACGTCGGTGACGTGCCAGGTGCCGCGGGTCATCCGGGCGATGAGATAGGAGTCGACGGTGCCGACCGCATACCTCCCGGACTGCACCAGCGCCCACGTGTGCGGCTCGTGCTCGGCGAGCCACATCAGCTTGGTGCCGGAGAAGTAGGGGTCGAGGCGCAGGCCGGTCAGCTCGGCCACCCGCTCCTCGTGGCCCTCCTGGCGCAGTCGTTCGCAGATGTCGGCGGTGCGCCGGTCCTGCCACACGATCGCCCGCCGCGGCGAGCCCAGCGTCTCGCGGTCCCACAGCACGATCGTCTCGCGCTGGTTGGTGATCCCCACCGCCGTGAGCTCCGACGGGTCGACCTTCTCGAGCACCTCGCGGGTCGCCTCGATGGTCGCCTGCCAGATCTCCTCGGCCGAGTGCTCGACCCACCCCGGCTGGGGGAAGTGCTGGCGGAACTCCTGGTAGCCCTTGGCCTCGATGCGTCCTTGGGGGGTCACCACCACGGCCGTCACGCCGGTGGTGCCTGCGTCGATCGCGAGGATGCTCATGCGGGGGCCCCGTCCACGTCCTTGCCGCCTCGGATGATGTCGAGGATCCGCTGGTCGATCCAGTCCGGACGCGCGCCGGATCCCACGCGCATCTCGTAGTTCTCCGAGCCGACCCACATGTGGAAGCTGTCCTTGCCCTCGGCCTTGGCCAGCGCCTCGAGCTCGATCATCAGGGCGTCGTCGACCGGCACCCGCTCCGCGGGCGTCGACGCTGTCAGGTAGAGCTCGTTGAGGTCGACGAGCCGCGCCAGCTCGAGGACCGGGTCGGCGTGGTCGTCGACGCGGAGGTCGACCGCGACGTCGTCGTGGCCCCCGTACCCCGCGCCATCTCGTACGACGAGCAGTGCCGCCGACTGCCGACCGCGCTGGTCGCCACCGGCGGCGTCGCCCGCGGCGAGCGCCTCGAGCAACCGGCGCTCGACGGGCCGGTCGGCTCCCTCGACCCACGCCCGCTCCATGGCGTCGACGACCTCGGGGCCGGTGAGGATGTTGCCCTGGATGGCGTAGCCGCCGCGCTCCCCGCTGCGTCCGGTCGCCCCGCCCGCCCACGCGAAGCACTCCGCGCCGGTCCACGAGGCCGCGTTGCCGTCGCAGTCCACGATCCCGGCCTGGCGGTGCTCGCGCCCGTCGTCCTCCTCGACCAGCCGGTCGAGCGCGACCTGGGCGGTGGCGCCCTCGTCGAGGTGCGCGAGTGCGAGGTACTTGTAGGCGATGTTGGCATCGGCCTGCGTGGCGATGGCACCCACCCCCGCCGCTGCGGCGGGAACCGCGGAGCCGACGGCGAGGAACTTCGAGGCGACGGCCACACCCCACGACTCGCCGTCGTCGGACCGGGCCACGATGGAGAACGTCATGGGTCCGACCTTAGTGTGGGTGGGTGCTGACCCGTCTCGGATTCCCCAGCGTGGGCGAGCACCGTCGATTCGTCACTGCCATCGTGGCCGACACCGTCGGCAGCGGGCTGTTCATGCCGATCACCTTGCTCTACTTCCTGGCCATGACCGACCTGAGCCTGGTGCAGATCGGTTCGGCGCTCTCGCTGTCGGCGCTGGTCACCATGCCGGGTGCTTTCGTGATCGGCAGCCTGGTGGACCGCTACGGTCCCCGCCGGATGATGCTCATCGGCAACCTCGTCCAGGCCGTCGGCATGCTGGCCTACCTGTGGGCAGACTCCCTGCTCGCCGTGGCGCTGTGGACGACCCTGCTCAACGTCGGGCGCCAGTCCTTCTGGGGGTCCTTCGGCAACGTCGTCACCGCCATCTCCGCGCCGGGGGAGCGCGAGCTGTGGTTCGGGTTCCTGCAGGCGGTGCGCAACCTCGGCTACTCGGTGGGCGGCGTGCTGGCGGGCATCGCGCTGCAGATCGGCACGGACATCGCCTACCAGTCGGTGGTGGTGGTCAACGCGGTGACCTTCGTGCTGGCCTTCTTCCTGCTCCTCGACGTGCCCGACCACCGCGTGGCCAGGGTCGACGACGCACCGGTCGAGGGATGGGGCGTGGTCGTGCGCGACCGCGCCTACCTGCGGCTCGTGTTCGGCCAGCTCGGCTTCGTGGCCGGGATGATGGTGCTCAACTTCGCCCTGCCGGTCTACGTGGCCGAGACCATCGACCTGCCCGGGTGGGTCGTCGGGGCGATCTTCACCCTGAACACCGTGCTGGTCGGCTTCGGCCAGGGGCTCGTCGTACGCCGCATGACGGGGCAGGTCCGGGCCCGGATGATGGGTCTCGCGCAAGTGATCTTCGTGGTCAGCTATGCGATGTTCGTCGTCGCCGGCTGGCTTCCGGTGTGGCTCGCGATCGTGGTGATGCTGGTCGGCGCCACGGTGTACACCTTCGGTGAGCTCACCGGCGGCCCCGTGCTCAGCGCCACCGCGGCCGAAGCAGCACCGGACCACCTCCGTGGGCGCTACCTCGGCCTGTTCCAGCTGAGCTGGGGCCTCGGGGGCGCGGTGGCGCCGGTGACCTTCACGTGGATGCTGGAGCATGGTCCGACGACGCTGTGGTGGGTGCTCGCCCTCATCGCGGTCGTCAGCGGTGCCTACCTGCGCACCCTGCCGAAGGTGATGCCCGCGGCGGGCCTGCGGGTGACGCGGGCGGTCGGGCCGGACCCCTAGCCTCCGCAGCAGGGGGGCCGGGGGGCTCGCTCAGGCCTGACCGGTCCACGCCAGCAGGTCGCTGAACCACGACTGCGAGGGATCGAACGACTTGTGCCCGGCGATCCGTTCGAACTCGATGGCGCGGAGCTCGTCACCCCGTTCCTCGTCGTGCCCGATCACGCCCGGACGTCCCTCGAGGGCGCACGCGACGGCCAGCTCGGCCATCTCGCGGATGAGGGCGAGGTCGGTCGCGTTGGCCGGCGCGGAGCGGGAGTAGTAGCCGGACTTCTGCACCATGTGCTTCTCCGCGCCGATGGCGGTGGAGAAGCGCTCGGCGAAGTAGCGACCCGGGTTGATCGTGTCGATCTTGACGTGGCCGAACGGGTCACGCCCGACTGTCTCCCCGGCCGACTCGAGATCAGCGACGATGTCGTCGATCCCGGCCCCCTCGGCGAGGAAGATGTTGACGCATCCGACCTCGTCCATCACGGCCCGCAGCCGCGCCGCCTCCGCGGCGAGGTCGATGCCGCGCTCGGGGACGTAGACCGCGTGGACAGCCCAGCGGCGCGGGTCCAGGCCGATCCCCGGCAGCCACTGCTGCTCGGCGTGCCACTCCATGTAGTCGCGTGCCGCGGCGGCAGTCAGCCAGCCACTGGCCCGGCCCATCACCTCGTGCACGATCAGCATGCGCGGGTTGGAGCCGTGCTCGGCCAGCACGTGCTGGGCGAACCTCGACGCCTCCTGCGCGGCCGTGAGCGCGCCGAGGCTCTGCCGGATCGGGACGATGTCGTTGTCGATGGTCTTGGGCAGGCCGACCACGGTGAGCTCCGAACCCTGCTCGTGCAGGAAGGCCGCCAGGTCCGCCGCCGCCGTGTTGGTGTCGTCACCGCCGATCGTGTGCAGGACGTCCACGCCGTCCGCCCGGAGCCGCGCAGCGGCCACGGCCAGGGCTGTCTCGTCCTCACCGATCAGCCCCCGACGACGGCAGTCGGCGTCGTTGGCGAGCTTGACCCGGCTGTTGCCGATCGGGCTGCCGCCGTAGCGGTGCAGCACCGCCGCCCCGGCACGCTCCTCGGGCCCGATCACGAGGCTGTTGCCGGTGAGCAGGCCGTGGTAGCCGTGTCGGTAGGCGATCAGCTCGATCTCGGGGTCGATGGCGTCGTAGGTCTCGATGAGAGCACCTACGGCGGAGGACAGGCACGGGGCGTAGCCGCCGGCCGTGAGGAGGGCAACGCGAGTCGGCATGGGCAGCAGGGTAGTTAGATCGATCCAACACCGGAAGGGCCGTCTCGGCGCGCCGTTCAAGCCCGGGACACGACCGAGCGGTGGTTGCCTCGCCCCGATGCGGGGGACAAGGTGTGGCTGCACCGTGCACGGGCACGGAACGACGAGGGGGATCTCGATGAGTGCGACAGAAGCCACCCAGGACGTCAACGGACCCGAGCCGGACCTCAACCGTGTCATCGGGCCACGGCTGCTCCTGCTGTTCATCGTCGGGGACATCCTCGGCACGGGCGTCTACGCCCTGACGGGGAGCGTGGCCGGTGAGGTGGGCGGAGCCGCGTGGGCGCCGTTCCTCGTCGCCTTCGTGGTCGCGACGATCACGGCGTTCTCCTACCTCGAGCTCGTCACGCGCTATCCACAGGCCGCAGGTGCGGCGCTGTACACACACAAGGCCTTCGGTGTGCACTTCGTGACGTTCCTCGTCGCGTTCACCGTCATGTGCTCGGGCATCACCTCGGCGTCCACGGCGTCCAACGCCTTCGCCGGCTTCCTCAACGACGGCTTCGACCTCGGCTTCGAGGTCGGCGGCGCTGGCATCCTCCTCACGGCTCTCGCCTTCATGGCGCTGGTCGCGGCAGTCAACTTCCGTGGGGTGGGCGAGAGCGTCAAGGCCAACGTCGTGCTCACCCTCGTCGAGCTGTCCGGCCTCCTGATGATCATCTTCATCGGCCTCTTCGCCTTCACCCAGGGCAATGCCGACTTCTCCCGCGTCGTGGTCTTCGACAGCCCCAGCGACAAGAGCACGTTCTTCGCGATCACTGCCGCCACGTCGCTGGCCTTCTTCGCGATGGTCGGCTTCGAGGACTCGGTCAACATGGCCGAGGAGTGCACGGACCCGGTCCGCGACTTCCCCAAGATGATGCTCACCGGTCTGGGCGTCACCGGTGTCATCTACCTGCTGGTCTCGATCACCGCGGTCGCCCTGGTGCCGGTCGGCGACCTGACCGACCCCGCCAAGGGACAGGCACTGACCCAGGTCGTGGCCGCGGGCGCACCGGACTTCCCCTTCGACACGATCTTCCCGTTCATCGGCATGTTCGCGGTGGCCAACTCCGCCCTCATCAACATGCTGATGGCGAGCCGGCTGCTCTACGGCATGGCCAACCAGGACGTGCTGCCGCGCGTGCTCGGCAAGGTGCACCGGACCCGTCGCACCCCGTGGGTGTCGATCCTGTTCACCACGGCCATCTCGTTCGCCCTGATCACCTACGTCGTCCGGGCCAGCGCGTCCGCCGACGGTGCCTCGTCGGTGGCCCTCCTCGGCGGCACGACCGCGCTGCTCCTGCTGTGTGTGTTCACCGTGGTCAACATCGCGCTGATCGTGATCCGGCGGCGGCCCACCGAGGACGAGCACCCGCACTTCACCGCCCCGACCGTCCTGCCCTACGTCGGCGCGATCACGTGTGCGTTCCTGGCGGGGCCGTGGGCACGCAGCGAGGACCAGCAGGAGCAGTACGTCATCGCCGGGTTCCTGCTTGCTGCCGGGATCGTGCTCTGGGCGCTCACCTGGCTGACCAACCGCGGGGTGCGGGCCAAGAAGACCGGTTTCCGCGACATCGACCACCTCAAGGACTGACGGGGTCGGGCCGACTACGGTGGGGGCGTGACACGACGACCGCTCGGGCCGCTGTTGGCTGTCCTCATCGCCTCCGCCCTCGGCTGCACCTCGGTCACTCCCTCCTCGCCCTCGGCCAACGCCACACCGGGCGGTGACGACGGAGGCGCCACCTTCTATCCGACGCCGAGCGAGCTGGGCGTCGTCGAGCGCGGCCCGCGTGACCGCCCGCCGGTGCCCTCGGCCCCCGACCTTGCGGGCGCCTACCGCTTCATCTCCACGCCCGACTTCCTCAACCAGGACGTCGCCGACCTGACCGCAGGTGGGCGCAGGCAGTTCGTCGACCCCCGCACCGGTCAGGTCGCCAACTCCACCAACGCCGACTACGACGCCGCACTCGACCACGTGATCAGCGAGATGGCCTCCCACGGCACCGACGACGTCCTCGTCGCGGGCGACCTCGTCGAGGGCCGGTGGGGTCGCGACGACTCCCGCACCGGCGTCTTCGGGCCGGTGCGGACCCAGGCGCAGCGCCTGCGCGCCTGGCGTCGCGCCGCCGACGTCTACTACCCGGCCTACCTCCAGCGCTTCGCCGACCACGGCCTCACCACCTACGCCGCGCTCGGCGACCACGAGCTCGGCGACGACCCGTGGCGCACGGGCCGCGACACGTGGACCGACTTCAAGCGACGTCACGTGCCGCAGTTCAAGAGCATCTACGCCGACCACGTGCTGGCCGACGCGGACGGAGAGCCGCGCTTCACCGACCGTCCCCGCGGCCAGGCGCGGCACACCGCCTACGCGGTGCGGCTGGACCCGCAGGTCCTGCTCGTCACCATCGACGTGTTCGAGCGACGCGGGGCGGACGTGCACGTGTCGGTCGACCGGGCCCAGCTCCGGTGGCTGCGACAGGTGCTCCGCCGAGCGCGCCGTGACGACGTCCCGTGGGTGATGGTGCAGGGCCACACGCCGATGACCGGCGACGTCCGCACCCGCAACTCCAGTCACCTCGTCTACGAGCGTGGTGTGCGGTCCGCCCTGTGGCGGGTGATGGTCGACGGCGGCGTCGACGTCTACCTCAGCGGCGAGGTGCACGACCAGACGGTCCACCAGCGCGACGGGATCCTCGAGGTCTCCCACGGCTCCCTGCTCTACCGCGGCGAGGCGTCGTACGTCATCGGCCAGGCCACTGCCGACCAGCTCGTCCTGGAGAACCACCAGTTCCGGGGGACCATCGGCTTCGAGGACCGGCTCTGGACCACCTCGCGGCAGGGCGCGCCCGGCCACGTCAGCTATTCCGCCCCCTCGATCGTCACCGGCACCCTGGTCGCCAGCCGGACACGCTCCGGCGGTCTGCGGGTCGACGACGCCGAGGGCGTCCTGGCGCCCAGGCCCTGACGTCGCGGCCGCGGCCCGGCCCAGCGGGCGGTCAGGTTTCGGTCACCACGGCGCCTGCGCCGTACGCTTGGGGGGTGACTGCGATCCCCACCCTCGAGCAGCTGCACGCGCTCGGGCCCCTGCAGCAGCCGACGTACCCCGACCAGGGTGCGGTCGACGCTGCCGTGACCCGGCTCAGGACGGCGCCGCCGCTGGTGTTCGCCGGGGAGTGCGACGACCTCACGGAGAAGATCGCCGCCGTGACCCGCGGTGAGGCCTTCCTGCTCCAGGGCGGCGACTGCGCCGAGACCTTCGACGGCGTGACCGCGGACAATGTGCGCAACAAGCTCCGCGTGCTGCTGCAGATGGCGGTCGTCCTGACCTACGCCGCCTCGGTGCCCGTGGTGAAGCTCGGCCGGATCGCCGGCCAGTACGCCAAGCCCCGCAGCTCCGACCTGGAGACCCGCGGCGGGCTCACGCTCCCGGCCTACCGCGGCGACGCGGTCAACGGCTTCGACTTCACCCCCGAGGCCCGGATCCCTGATCCGCAGCGACTCGTCGACGTCTACAACTCCTCCGCAGCCACCCTCAACCTGGTCCGCGCGTTCGTGACGGGTGGTTTCGCCGACCTGCGCCAGGTGCACACCTGGAACACCGACTTCGTGCAGAGCTCGCCCTTCGGACAGCGCTACGAGGCCGTCGCCGACGAGATCGAGCGCGCGCTCACCTTCATGAAGGCCATCGGGGCCGACCCCGACGAGTTCCACCGCGTCGACTTCCACTCCAGCCACGAGGCCCTGCTGCTGGAGTACGAGCAGTCCCTGACGCGCATCGACTCACGCACCGACGAGCCCTACAACGTCTCCGCCCACTTCGTCTGGATCGGCGAGCGGACGCGTCAGCTCGACGGTGCCCACGTGGAGCTGCTCTCGCGGATCAAGAACCCGATCGGCATCAAGCTCGGCCCGACGACGAGCCCGGACGACGCGCTGGCCTACGCCTCCCGCCTCAACCCGGAGAACATCCCGGGCCGGCTCACCTTCATCACCCGCTTCGGCGCCGACAAGATCCGCGACGGCCTGCCGCCGCTGGTGGAGAAGGTCACCGCCGAGGGGCTCCAGGTCGCGTGGGTGTGCGATCCCATGCACGGCAACACCTTCGAGGCGTCCTCGGGCTACAAGACCCGCCGCTTCGACGACGTGATCGAGGAGGTGCAGGGCTTCTTCGACGTCCACCGCAGCCTCGGCACCTGGCCCGGCGGCGTCCATGTCGAGCTCACCGGCGACGACGTCACCGAGTGCATCGGTGGCGGCGAGGAGATCAACGAGGCGGGCCTGGCCAACCGCTACGAGTCCGCCTGCGACCCCCGCCTCAACCGGGTGCAGTCCCTCGAGCTGTCGTTCCTCGTCGCGGAGATGCTGCGCAAGGCCTGACAGCTCACCATCGAGCGGTGGTGCAGCCACATTCCTGGCGCAGCGAAGGTGGCTGACGCACCGCTCGTACGGCGGCGGGCGGGCCCCCGGTAGGTTCGGCCCGTGATCGACCTCCGCTCCGACACCCTGACCCGGCCGACCGAGGCGATGCGCGAGGCGATGGCCCGCGCCGAGGTGGGTGACGACGTCTACGGCGAGGACCCCACCGTCACCGCGCTCCAGGAGCGGGTCGCGGCGATGTTCGGCCACGAGGCCGCGCTGTTCACGCCCACCGGCTCGATGGCCAACGTCCTGGCCGTCGCCTCCCTGGTGCTGCCCGGAGAGGAGGTGCTGTGTGAGTCGTCGGCCCACATCGCCCGTGCGGAGCTCGGCGCCCACGGGGCGATCAGCGGGATCACCATGCGCACGTGGACGGGCGTGCGCGGCCAGGTCGACCTGGCCGCCATCGAGTCGCTGCACGCGCCCGACATGGGTCCCTTCTTCGTCCGGACCGCTGCGGTGTCGGTGGAGAACACCCACAACTTCGCCGGTGGCGTGGTGCTGGACCTGGCGGACCTTCGCGACCTTCGCGCCTGGGCGGACGCGACCGGCACCAGGATCCACCTCGACGGCGCCCGGATCTGGAACGCGCACGTGGCCACCGGCACCCCGCTCGCGGACTACGGTCGGATCGCCGACGTGCTCGCGGTCTGTCTGTCGAAGGGTCTCGGCGCACCGATCGGCTCCCTGATGATCGGCTCCGCCGACGCGATCGACCTGGCCCGGGTGCGCCGCAAGCGGATGGGCGGTGGGATGCGTCAGGTGGGCGTGCTGGCCGCGGCCGGGGCGTACGCCCTCGACCACCATGTCGAGCGGCTGGAGGCCGACCACGCCCACGCGCGCCTGCTCGGCGAGGCACTCGGCCTGGACCCGGCGAGCGTGGACACCAACATCGTCGTGGTCGAGCGATCGGACGCCGCCTCGCTCGTGGCGGCTGCAGCCGAGGAGGGCGTCCGGATCGCCACCGTGGGTCCGCGCGCGGTGCGCCTGGTGACCCACCTCGACGTGACGCGTGCCGACGCCGACCGGGCCGCTGTCGTGCTCAGCCGGCTCGCCGCCCGATGACCGAGACCTCGCTGATCGCGGTGTAGTCGCGCCCGAGGCTGCCGCTGCCGGGAGGGGTGAGGGACGTGATCTGGATCCCGACCGTGCCGGTCTCGACCGGCGGCACCTTGAGCATCTGCAGGCCGGGTCGCTCGGCGAAGGTCTGGTCGAGCGTGGTCTGGTCGTCGAACGTCCACGTCACGGCCAGGATCCGGCGGTTGTTGGGATACCAGTCCACGCCTGCCACCTGCTTGCTGTAGCCGTTGACCAGCCCCACCCGGAGGACCACGCCGGGCTCGGCCAGGGTCAGGGTGATCGTCTGCCCGGTGGCGTCACCGGCCATCCGCCAGGTGGTGCTCAGGTTGCCGTCGTTCATCTGGTCGGCGACGTAGGCGACCAGGTTGCCGTCGAAGTCGGTGGTCGGCGGGGCCGTGTCGGGGACGGCGATCGTGGCAGTGGTCGCCAGGTCGAGCCTCTTGCCCACCCCCTGCGGCACCTCCGATGCGCCGGCGTCCTCCTCGGGGCTCACCGATCCCTGCTCCGTGACCGTGACCGACCCGCCGGCGCCCGGGTCGGAGGCCGTGTCGTCGTCGGTGCCGAAGATCTGGAGCAGCACCCAGACGAGGGCGACCAGCAGGACCGCACCGAGCACCCACGCCACCCACGCGTATCCCGTCACGGGAGCCTCGGCCTCGAGGTCGTCGACCTCCTCGTAGGGGAGCAGGTCCTCGCTCGGGTCCCAGTCCGACGGCGGCCTGACCGGAGCCACCGGCGGGGCCACGGGCGGGGTCGGGTCGGCAGCCTGCACCGGGAGCGACATCGGCGCCGACCGGGCAGCCGGCGCGCCGGCGCTCGGGGACGGATCAGGGGACGGCTTCGTGCTCACGGGCGGGGTGGTCACGTTCCGGTGACGCACCTTGTGAGGGGTCACCTTCGGGGTGGGCGCCGGCGATGCGGGCGCAGGCTCTCCGATCGGGTGCCCGCAGTTGAGGCAGAACCGGCCCACGCCGAGCTCTGCTCCGCACCGTACGCACGTGTCCACGCGCCCACGATAGGGGGACCGACCCACACCTTCGCCCGGATCGGCGATCAGACCGCGATGTGCGCGACCTCGCCCTCCACCACGCGCCGGGGTGCGAGCTCGACCGTCAGCATCGCGACGAGCACCATCGTGCCGCCGAACAGCAGCCGCGCGGTCACGTCCTCACCACCCAGCCACACTGCGAAGAGCGAGGCGAAGACCGGCTCCATGCTCATGATGAGCGCGCTGCGGGTGGGCGGCAGGTGCGCTTGCGCCCAGGTCTGTCCGAGGAGACCGAGTGCGCCGACGACGACGCCCATGTAGAGGACCGACAGCCAGTCGCTCGTGCGGTCGGGGAGCACGATCCCGTCGTGCGCCGTGGCGAGGGTGCACAGCGCGGCGATGACCATGACCTGCAGGATCGTCATGCCCACGGCGTCCTGGGCCGTCGACCAGGCGCCGAGACCGACGATGTGCAGGGCGTACAGCACGGCCGAGGCCAGCGTGATCAGCTCGCCGTAGCCGATGCTGAGGCCGTTGAGGGCGAGCACGCCCAGCCCGACGGTGGCCAGCACGACCGCGACCCACGTGACCGGTGGGATCCGGGTGTGCAGGATGCCGGCGGCGAGCAGCGGGGTGCAGACCACGTAGAGGCCGGTCACGAAGCCGCTGATGCTCGCCGGCGTGTGGGCCAGGCCGGCGGTCTGCAGGATCTGCGCGACGCCGTAGAGCGCCCCGAGGACGACGGCGTGCCGCCGCACCAGCGGGGAGAGCCGACCCACCGCACGGGGGGCCACGACCAGCAGGGCGAGGGAGGCGATGCCGAACCGGACGGCCAGGAAGTCGAGCGTCGGCACCCGGTCGAGCAGGTCCTTGATCAAGAAGAACGTGGAGCCCCAGCTGGCTGCCAGGGCCAGGAGTGCGGCTGCTGCCAGCAGCGTCGTACGCCGGGTGTGCTCAGGACTCACGCGGGAAGGCTAGGACCTCAGATGAGGAACAGCGTGATCGTCGACCCCTGGGGGACCTCGTCGCCGGCCTCGGGGTCGGAGCTGAAGACGTAGCCGAGGCCGAGGTAGCTCCCCGACTCCTCGGTCTCGACGTCGAAGCCCAGCCCCTGGAGGAGCTCGGTCGCTGCATCGACGCCCATCGCCCGCACGCGCGGCACCTCGACGAGCTCCGGTCCCAGGGAGACCACGAACGAGACGGTGTCGCCGCGGAACAGCGTGCCGGTGGCCGGATCCTGGGAGATGACGTCGCCCTCCGACACCGTGTCGCTGTACTGCTCGCTCGCCACGGCGACCTCGAGCCGGCGGCCCTCCAGCGCCTTGCGCGCGTCGTCGAAGGACGCGCCGGTCCAGTCCTTGATCGTGATCGGCTTGCGGCCGCGACTCAGCACCAGGTCGACGACGGCGCCCGGCTTGAGGGTGGTGCCGGCCTTCGGGGAGGTGCGGATCACCTGTCCCTCGGGGAGGGTCTCGCTCCACCGGCCGGCGCTCTCGCCGAAGGCGAGGTTGGTCGCCGCCAGCGCGTCCTGCGCCTGGTCCTCGGTCTGCCCCTGCAGCGCGGGCACGTCGTAGCGCTCCGGGCCGAGCGAGAGGATCAGCGTGACGGTGCCGCCGTCGAGCACCTTCCCGCCCGGCTCGGGGTCGGTGGCGATGACGAGGCCGGCGGCGACGTTCTCGGAGTACGCCGCTTCTCCCGCGTCCGCCTCCAGCCCGGCCGCGTCCAGCTCGGCTCCGGCGGCTGCCTCGTCCAGCCCCAGCACGCCGGGGGTCGTGGTGTAGCGCTCCCAGCCGAACCACCACGCGCCGAGGGCGACGCCCCCGACCAAGAGGATCGCCAGGAGCAGGGCCACCGGGCCCTTGACGGTGCGGCGCCGCGCCGTGGTGGTGACAGGTGCGGCCTTGCTCGGAGCCCGGCTCGGAGCCCGGTTCGGAGCACCGCCCGTCCCGGCGCCGGGAGCCGGGCCGTCGGGGGACGTGCGGACCGGCATCGCCGTGGTCACTGGGGCATCGCCCGCCGGGCTCCCGGCCGGGACCGCCGCCGGGGTCGCCGCCGAGTCGCTGGTGGGCGGCGCCGGGTGCCGTTCGAGGGCGGTGGTCCGGTCCGGGGAGCCGTCGTCGATGAGCCCCGAGTCGCGGGGGTCGACCTCGGTGAGCAGGGCCAGGGCACTGGCGTCGAACGGCTCCGGAGTGGTGTCGAAGCCCTGGGCGGGGGAGTCCTCGCCGAAGCCCGGGGCGCGCCGGGGGAGCAGGTCGGCGGCGAGCTCGGCGTCGGAGTCGAGTCCCTCGCGGAGCGCCTGCTCGACGCGGTGCAGGTGGTGCAGCAGGACGGTCGCGTCCGTGGGACGCTGCTCCCGGTCGCGCGAGGTCGCGCGCGCGACCAGGGCGTCGACGTAGTCGGGGATGCCCGCGGCGACGGCTGAGGGCATCGGGACGTCGTGGTGCACGTGGCGGTAGGCCACCTGGATCGGCGACTCGCCCTCGTGCGGCTTGCTGCCGGTCAGCAGCTCGTAGAGCACGACACCTGCGGCGTAGACGTCGGCGCGCGCGTCGGCCCGGCCGTCGATGACCAGCTCGGGAGCGAGGTAGGACACGGTCCCGATCAGCACCCCGCCCGTCGCGGTGTGCTGGGTGTCGGCGCTGACCGCCTTGGCCAGCCCGAAGTCGGCGACCTTGATCCGGCCACCGTGGGCCTCGTCGGCGATCAGCACGTTCTCGGGCTTCACGTCGCGGTGGATGAGGCCGGCGCGGTGGGCCGCCGCGAGCGCCGAGACGATCGGTTCGAGCAGGGCCAGGGCCCGGCTCGCAGGCATCGGCGCCTCCTTGCGGATGACGTCGCGCAGCGTGTGGCCAGGGACGTACTCCATGACCAGGAAGACGGTGTCCTTGCCGTCCGAGGTGTCGTCGCCCTGGTCGTAGACACCGACGACGTGCGGGTGGTTGAGCCGGGCCGCGGCGCGGGCCTCGCGCACGAACCGTTCGGCGAACTCCTGGTCGTCACCGAGCCCGGGGTGCATCACCTTGACCGCGACCGTGCGGTCGAGTCGGGTGTCGGTGGCCTCGTAGACACTGGCCATGCCACCGCGCGCCACCCGGGCGCCGATGCGGTAGCGACGGTCCAGCAGGCGCCCGACCAGGGGGTCGCCAGCAGCGCCGGGCGCGACTGCGCGGGCGTGCTCGGGTGGCTCCACTGCTCGACCTCCAACACCGGACAGGGGAAGGATCCGGCGCCACCACTGTACGGAAACGACGCCTGCGGGCACGCTCAGGGCGCAGCCCCGGCGTGGCGGCTGGCCGGGTCGGGCCGGGTCCGCGTCCGTCTCAGGTCAGCTCGCGGAGGGCGAGCGCCCGTCCTCGAGGCGGCGCTTGATCGCCTCGACGTTCTCGACGTACGCCTTCGTCTCCTCGTAGAGCCCGTGGCGCTGCACCGCGCCGAGGCCCTGGTAGTAGGCGCCGATCTTGTGCGAACGACGGTGCGTGTGCCGCGCGAGCACCCGCAGCAGCAGCACGCCCGCCCGGGCGTTGTCGCCGAGCTTGCGCAGGTCGAGCCGGCGACCGGCGTACTGCTCCATCCAGCGCGCGGTCGAGGGGAGGACCTGCATCGCCCCGATCGCATGCGCGCTCGACACCACGCCCATCTGCCAGCCCGACTCCTGCCAGGAGATCGCCAGCGCGAGCTGGGGGTCGACGTCGTGGTGGCGGGCCGCGCCGGCGATCACGCGGCGGACCTTCTCGCGATCCCGTTCGGGGTGCTGCCACATCGAGGAGGCCACTCTTGCCGCCGCTCTTGCCACCGCTCTTGCCGCCGCTCTTGCCGCCGCCCTTGCCACCGCGCTTCTTCACCACCGGGATCACGATCCGCTGGCCGACCCGCAGGTCGCCGCGAGCGCCGAGGTGGTTGTAGGAGATGAGCTCGGCGGTCCAGGCGTGGAAGCGCACCGCGAGGCCGGAGGCGGTGTCGCCGGGCCGGACGACGTAGGGCACCGCGGTGCGGTGGGCGGGCAGCCGCTCGTGGTCGGCGTGCGCGGGTGCGGGCGTGGCTGCGACGGTGGCGACCACCGTGGCGATGCCGAGGACGACGCCGGTGAGGCGTCGCGGCGCCGTGCTGGGGGAGTCGGGTCGGAGCACGAGGTGCCTCCTCGTCTCGTCTGCTGCGCCCGGGGCTGGTGGCCGCCGGGGGGGAAGCGCGCGGACGAGCATTCGACGGTAGCGAGGCACCAGCCGCATCGCGAGGCGCCGGGTGGGTCGGGCGTGTCGCGCGTGGGAGACTTCCGCCCATGAGTGATGTCCCCCTGGCTGATCGTGACCTGGCCGCCCTCGTCCCGGAGTGGCTCGACTGGAAGCAGGTGTCGCAGCTGCTCGGCGTCACGCCCGGCAAGGTCCGCACGATGATCAAGGAGCACGAGCTCGCTGCTGCCGTCTCCGCGCCCGGGACCGGTCCCCGCGTGCCGGCCGACTTCATCCAGGACGGCCTCGTCGTCAAGGGCCTGCCCGGCCTGCTGACCCTGTTGCACGACCACCGCTTCGACGACCGCGAGTGCATCGCCTGGCTCTTCACCGACGACGACCTCCCGGGGCGGCCCATCGACGCGCTGCGGGAGAACCGCGGCAGCGAGGTCAAGCGACGCGCGCAGGTGCTGGAGTACTGATGGCGGCCCGCTCGGCCGGGCGGCGGCGCTACCAGTGGGGGCTGCTGCTCGTGGTGGCTGGGCTCCTGGTCGCCTGGGTGTTGCTCGACGGGTGGCGGACCTCCGAGCCGGCTCCCTCCGGCACCGCCACGTCGCCCACCTCCTCGCCCTCGTCCTCACCGACGCGCGAGGTGACGTCCCCCGACACCGGGACGACCGAGCCGGGCGACGACGCCGGCACCGACCCGGAGAGCGGCCTGCCGATCGTCCGCCTCGCCGACCTGCCTCCCGAGGCGGCCCTGATCCTCGACCTGATCGACCGCGGCGGGCCCTTCGCCGAGGACGAGGACGGCGGGACCTTCCGCAACGACGAGGAGATCCTGCCCGACCGGCCGAGGGGCTACTACCGCGAGTACACGGTTCCCACGCCCGGCTCCGACGACCGGGGCGCCCGGCGCATCGTCGCCGGCGACGGAGGGGAGCTGTACTGGACGGGGGACCACTACCGCTCGTTCTCCCGGATCGCGAGGTCGTGATGAGCGGACTCGCGGCCGTCCTGGCCGGCCACGTCGCACCTGGGATCCATCGGTGGCACGGGGCGTTCGAGGTGTCCGACGTACGCCACGCCGTCGAGCACGCCGGCTGGGGCTTCGCCCACGTCGACGGGTGGACCGGGGCCGACACCAAGCCCGGCTTCCTCGCCGCAGTCGGGGAGGCGCTGCACTTCCCCGACTACTACGGACAGAACTTCGACGCGCTCTCGGACTGCCTCCACGACGTCGGCCGTGGGGTCGACGGGGTCGTCCTGCTCTGGGACGGCTGGGGAACGCTGGCCCGCGCCGACGAGAAGGCGTTCAACATCGCGATCGACGTCCTCAGCGCACGGGCCGACGCCGAGCGCGGGGGGCCGTTCTCGGTGCTGCTGCGGGGCGAGGGTCCGGACCTGCCGGGGATCGCCAGCCTGGACTGACGGCCTGGACTGACGGCCTGGACTGACGTCCCTACACCGTGCGCTGGGTGGCCGCGGCCGCCAGCTCGGTGAGGACGACGCGGGCATGCTCGTCGACGTCGGCGTCCCGCAGGGAGCCGACCGCGTGGTCGGCGAGCCGGCCGATCACCGCCTCGACCTGCGCATGGGCGCCGGATGCGTCGATGATGGCGCGCAGCTCGTCGACGTCGGCCTCGCCCAGCGGCGTGCCGAGGGCGTCGTCCAGGCGCCGGGCCGCCGCGGGCGGGGCCCCGTCGAGCGCGAGCGCGACGAGGACGGTGCGCTTGCCCTCCACCAGGTCGTCGCCGGCCGGCTTGCCGGTCTCCTCGGGATCGCCGAAGACGCCGAGCAGGTCGTCGCGGAGCTGGAAGGCCTCGCCGAGCGGCAGGCCGAAGCGCGTCAGCTGCGCGAGCTGGTCCTCGCTCGCACCTGCGAGCCCGGCACCGATGTGGAGCGGACGCTCGATGGAGTACTTCGCGGACTTGTAGCGCAGCACCGTCATCGCGGTGTCGACGTCGGCCCGACCACGGGCCTGGACCGACACGTCGAGGAACTGACCGGCGATCACCTCGTTGCGGCAGCGCTCGAACAGGTCGAGGCCTGCTGCGATGCCGTCGACACCCAGACCGCAGTGCCGCAGCAGGTCGCCGGACCAGCCGAGGAGCAGGTCGCCGAGCAGGATCGCCGCCGCGGCGCCGTACTGCTCGGGCGCACCTCGCCATCGGGCCGCCCGGTGCTCGGCTTCGAACGCACGGTGTGTCGCCGGCCGCCCGCGGCGGGTGTCGGAGGCGTCCATGTAGTCGTCGTGGACGAGCGCGCTGGCGTGCAGGACCTCCAGCGAGGCGCAGGCGCGGGCCAGCGAGGCGGCGTCGCTGACGTCGGGTCGCACCGCTCGGTATCCCCAGTGGCAGAACGCGGCGCGGAACCGCTTGCCGCCGCTCACCGCCGTGCGCGCCTCGGCGATCAGGCGGGTGGCGTCGGGGCCGAGCGGAGCCAGCTCCGCCGCGCGGTCGTCGAGGAACGCGTCCAGCACCTGCTGCACCTGGTCGCGGAAGGGTGCGGGGTCCCAGGTCGTCACGCGGGCGAGCCTAATCCGTGGACTCGGGGCCGGGCGCATCGTGACGCTCCGTAGGCTGTGCGCATGACGACCGGACCCGGCCTGAGCATGCGCGATCTCCTGGCGCAGGGTGGACGATCCTTCTCGTTCGAGTTCTTCCCGCCCAAGGACGAGGCCGGTGAGGAGCAGCTCTGGCAGGCGATCACCGAGCTGGAGCCCTACGGTCCGACCTTCGTCTCGGTGACCTACGGCGCCGGCGGCACGACCCGTGACCGCACCGTCGCGATCACCGAGCGGATCGCCCGCGAGACCGGCATGCTGCCCGTCGCACACCTCACCTGCGTGGGGCACACCACCGACGAGATCTCCGCGATCCTCGACGAGCTCAGCGGTGCCGGCGTCCGCCACGTCATGGCGCTGCGCGGTGACCCTCCGAGCGGCCCCGGCACCCCCTGGACGCCCACCGAGGGCGGGCTGACGTACGCCAACGAGCTGGTCGCGCTGATCCACGCGCGCGCCGACATGCGGATCGGGGTCGCCGCGTTCCCCGAGGGCCACGTCGACGCCGCCGACCTGGAGACCGACGCGCGGGTGCTGAAGGCGAAGTACGACGCCGGCGCTGAGTTCGCGGTGACCGAGATGGTGCTGCGCGCCTCCGACTACGTCGCCCTCGTCGAGCGGGCCGCCGCCACCGGGGTCGACTTCCCGATCATCCCGGGCATCATGCCGATCCTCAACCTCCGCTCGATGGAGCGGATGGTCGAGCTGTCGCGTCGCGAGCTGCCCGAGGAGATCACCGCCCGCCTCACGCCCCACGCCGACGACCCGGCGCGGCTGCGTGCGGAGGGCATCGCGATCGCGACCGAGCTGTGCGAGGCGCTGCTCGACGCCGGTGCGCCGGGGCTCCACTTCTACACACTCAACCGGTCCAAGGCCACGCGCGAGATCTTCGCGAACCTGCGGATCACCGTCTGACGTCGCCGGCTCGCGGGCGCACTACGGTGAGGCCATGCACACCGTCACCGTGACCGGGTACGGCGCCAGCACGGTTGCGCCGGACACTGCGGTCGTCCGGGTCGCCGCCGCGGCCCGCGGGTCCGCCGTCGCCGAGGCCTACGAGACCATGTCGGCCAGCGCCGCAGCCCTGGTCGAGGTCGCCGCCCGACACACCGGCGAGCGGCACATCGCCTCCACCGGGATCACGGTCTGGCCCTGGCACGACCACTCCGGCAGGCGGCAGGGCTACGAGGCCCGCCACTCCTATGCCATCGGCTGCGCCGACCTGGCCGGCGCGGGCGAGATGCTCGCCGAGCTGGCTCGCGAGATCGGCGACGGGCTCACGATCGACAGTGTGGGCCTCGAGGTCACCGAGGACCACGGTGCAGGCGGCAAGGCGCGCGAGGCGGCCTTCCACGACGCCCGCGAGCGTGCCGCCGCGCTGGCGCGGATGGCCGGTGCCGGGCTCGGTGCGGTGCAGACGATCGTCGAGAACGACGCCCCGGGCGGTCCCGGACCGATGCCGAGAAGCGAGATGATGCGCGACTCCGGCGGCGGGCTCGAGCCCGGGCAGGCGAGCGTCTCCACCTCGGTGACCGTCGTGTGGGAGCTCGTCGGCTGAGCGGGACGCCAGCTCTCAGGCCCGGCCGACGGCCTCCGCCGCCAACGCCGCGCTGAGGCCGGCGAAGGGGAGTCCGGACCCGGTGGTCGCGTGGGCGCCTGCGGTCAGGACGCCGCCGATCGGTGTGCGCGGGCCCAGTCGCGTGTGGGCGGTGCGCGGGCCCTGCCAGAGCATGCCGTGCGGCGACCCGCCCCACCGCTCGACGAGGTCGCGTGGGCTCCGGTCGACCCGCGCGACGACCTGCCTGCGGACGTCGAGGCCCTGACGGGCGAGGGCGGTCAGCACGTCCTCGGCGAGCCTGCCGCGCCCCAGGACGGTCCACGCGGCACCGCCGTCGGGAGCCCGGCCGCGGGTCCGCACCACGAGCAGCGGGTCGCCGTGCAGGACCACCTCGTGCGGGAGCTCGGGCGCCTCACCCTCGAGGCCGACGTGGCACACCGTCGGGGGGATCGCCGGCATCGTGCGCCGGACGTACGTCGCCACCGCAGGCAGCCGGCGAGGGTCGATCGCGACGACGACCCGGTCGGCGTCCACATCGCCGGCAGCGGTGCGCACGGCGATGACGTGCCCCCTCTCCACCACCAGGTCGACGGCCTCGGTGCCGGTGCGGACGGTGACCCCGCGCAGCGTCAGCCGGTCTGCCATCGCAGCGCCGAGGGCCGCCAGTCCGCCGGGCACGGTCCATGCGCCGAACCGCTGCTCGAGGTAGACGTCGACGCCGGCGAACACGGGGACGTCACGCAGCTCGTGGCCGTCCATGACGAGCCGGTGCCCGGCGACGAGTCGCAGCCGCTCGTCGCGGAAGCTCCGGCGCAGCCGCTTCTCCAGCGACTCACGCCGGGCGAGCAGGTCGGTGAGCTCGCGCGGCGCCACGTCGGCGTCGAAGGGCCGCTCGAACCACTCCTTGCGCAACAGCTCCCACTGCTCGCCGTACGACGCCACGTGGTCGACCCACTGCTGCCCGAGGCCCGGACCGAGGCCGTCGACGGCGGCGAGCTGCGCGGCCCGCGAGCCACCGGGCAGCCGCAGCGTCGAGCCGTCCTCGAAGCGGTGCTCGCGGACGAGGTCGAGCGGCTGGAGGTCGACCTCACGCTCCAGCGGGCGACCCGACTTGCGGAAGAGGTCGCGGATGACGGCGGGCAGGAGCGTGGACGTGGGACCGGCGTCCCAGGCGAAGCCGTCGAGCTCCTCCGTGCCCAGCGCACCACCCAGGCCGGCCGAGCGCTCGAGCAGGGTGACGTCGTGGCCGAGCTTGGCGAGGCGTGCCGCGGCGGCCATGCCGCCGAAGCCGCCACCGATCACCACGACGCGAGCCACGGGGGAACCCTAGGACCTCCTGCCTGCGGGCTGGTCGACCTGGGGGATCGGGCCCTTCTTCCTCCAGCGGCGCCACCCGCGCCGGACGATCCGGCCGACGAGGAACAGCATGACCAGGCCGAGGAGCAGCAGCACGCCTGCGACCGCGGCGGCCGCCTGCGGGTTCTGCAGGGCGAACCACACCACCCCGAGCACGGCCACGTCCTCGGTCAGGCTGGCGACGACGTTGGTGACGGGCTCGGGGGAGGAGTTGATGGCCAGTCGTCCGCCGGCCTTGACCAGGTGGCTGAGCAGGGCCGTGCCACCGCCCACCGCACCGAGCACCGCCTGGTCGAGCGACGAGGCGTCACCGGCGAGCAGGACACCGATGACCGCTCCCGCGGTGGGCCGGATCGCGGTGGAGATCGCGTCCCAGGTCGAGTCGAGGTAGGGGATCTTGTCGGCGACGAACTCCATCGCATAGAGGAAGCCCGCCACCGTCAGCACGTCCCACCGGGCCAGCACGTCGGGGATCTCGGCGAACGAGCCGAACCGGTCGGACAGGCCCAGCACGAGGACCACGAGGTAGGAGTTGATGCCGCTCGCCCACCCGCTGGAGAACGTCAGCGCCAGTGCGTCCACGGCCTACTGCCCGCTCTCCACGTCGACCTCGACGGCGCCCGTCATCGCGACCAGCTCGTCGTACGTCGTGGAGAAGACGGCCGCCGGGTGACCCGCTGCCGCCCACACCACCGGGTGTGTCCGAAGCCACGGGTCGATCCACGTGCGGACCGGAGACGGGTGGTCGATGGGGGAGACGCCGCCGATGACCTGCCCGGTGTGGCGGCGGACGAACTCGGGGTCGGCGCGTCGCAGCCTGCCGAGGCCGAGGCGCTCGGCCACGGCCGCGGTGTCGACGCGGTGCGCACCCGAGGTGAGGATCAGCACGGGCTCGCCCTCGGCATCGAAGAGCAGGCTGTTGGCGATCGCACCCACCTCGCAGCCGAGCGCGGCCGCGGCGAGTGCGGCTGTGTGGGCACTGTCGGGCAGGATGACCACGTCACCCGTTCCGCCGCGCCGGGTGAGCTCGCCTCGAAACGAGGTGATGGATGCGTGCTCGATCGACATGATGCGAGCCTAGCGACGACACTGACGAGCTTCAGGAGTGATGCATGGCGCGCGAGGTGCCCGGGTCCGTGACCAACAGCGTGCGAATGCTGGGCCTGATCGTGGCGACCGCCGGGGTGATCACGTTGCTGACGTGGTGGATGCGCGACGAGGTGATCATCGGCTGGGCCGAGGGCAACCCGTCGGCCCAGGAGCTCCTGGCCCAAGGTGGCATCGACCTGCTGCGCGAGAGCCCGATCGTCCCCGGTTTCGTGGCGCTGGCCGTGGTGGCCTTCGTCGGCTTCACGATCCTCGCCGTGGTCCTCGCCTCCTTCTTCCTCGGTGGCCACCGCTGGACCCGGCTGGTGCTCACCGCGACCGCCGGTGTCGGCGTCCTGGTGGGCGCGGTCTGCCTCGACTCCCATCTGCCGACGATCTTCGTCGTGCTGTCCGCACTGGTCATCGTCGAGGGCCTGCTCCTTGCCTTCTTCCTCTGGCAGCGCGACACCACGACCTTCCTCCGCGGGGTCTGAGCACCGCGTCCTCCTCCCCGGCTTCGCCGCTGCCTCTTGACGGGCTGTCGGTGGGGAGGAGTACCGTTCGGGTTGTTCGAACAGATGTTCGATGCGACCCGGGTGGCGGTGACCTCGACCCCCATCTCCGCCCGGGTCGGCCCCGGGGTCGACGGAGTGCGAGGAGGCGCGATGAGGCAGTACGACGACCCCGTCGAGGTGCGACGAGGCGAGGCAGAGGACCCCGACCAGTTCCTGTGGCGCGGCCGGCTGTGGAAGGTGCGCGCGGTGGTCGCGCACTGGGTGGAGACCGGTCCGTGGTGGCAGGCGAGCACCGGTCAGGACAGTCGTGCGTCCGACCCGGTCGCCGAGCGTGAGCTGTGGCGGGTGGAGGCCGGTCGAGGTGCGCCGGCGGTGCGTCCCTCGTCCGAGGACGACGCCCCGGAGACCTACGGCGTCTTCGACCTGTCCTTCGACTGGACCGACGGGCACTGGCAGCTCGTCGGGTGCCTGGACTGAGGGGGCAACGATGCGCACCACAGCCCCTCGCCCAGCGCCCCAGTCCAGGAGCCCCCACCTCCTCCCGGCGACCGCCCACTCCTACCTCGGGCGCTCGGTCACCTCGCTCCACGACGCCATCACCGCGCGCGACGTGCCCACGCGCTATGCCTGCGCCCATGTCGCTGCCCTGTGTGCCGCGGCCGCCCTGCTCGCGGCCCGGGCCCGGCCCGCGCCGCGGGGGCGACGGCAGAAGAACGCGTGGGTCCTGCTGGCCGAGGTCGCCCCGGAGCTCTCGGAGTGGGCGAGCTTCTTCGCCGCCGGCGCCGCCAAGCGGGCCGCCGCCGAGGCCGGGTCGACCCGTGCCGTCAACGAGCGCGAGGCCGACGACCTGGTCAGGGACGCCGACCGGTTCCTGGCCGTGATCGAGCAGGCGCTCGGTCTGGTGCCGCACGCCCGTGTCGCCTGACCCGTTCGTCCATCTCCACGTCGCCTCCGGCTACTCCCTGCAGTACGGCGCCTCCCACCCGCACGTCCTGGTGGAGCGCGCCGTCGAGCAGGAGATGGACACCCTCGCCCTCACCGACCGTGACGGCACCTACGGCGCGGTGAAGTTCGTCCGCGCCGCCCGAGCCGCAGGCATCCGGCCGGTGCTGGGGGTCGACCTGGCGCTCGCCCCGACCTCCGGCTCGCCCGGTCGCCCCGGCCCCGGCCGCCCCGCCCCACGTCGTACTCCGGTGCGGGGTGGGGCGGTCCGCGAGGAGTCGCTGCAGCAGGGCGGCAGCGCGCGGGTGACGCTCCTGGCCAGCGGCAAGGCGGGCTGGGCGGCGCTGTGCCGGATGGTCTCGTCGGTCCACCTGACGGGCGAGCGCGGGCGTCCTGTCGCCACGCTCGACCTGCTGGCGCCGCACCTCGCCGGCGGCGACGTGCTGGTGCTGCTCGGGCCGTCCTCGGAGCTGGGGGTCGCCGTGACCCGGCGGCGCGACGACCTCGGGCTGGCCGCGATCGCGCCGTGGCTCGACGTGGTGCCGCGGGAGAACCTCGTCGTCGAGCTGGTCTCCCACCGACTGGGCGCCCGCTCGGGGGAGTGGGGCCCGGGCACCTCGCCCCACGCGGCCCGCATGGCCGGGATCGCCCGGACCGCCGGCCTCACCACGGTGCTGAGCAACGCCGTGCGCTACGCCGAGCGCGTCGACGCCCCGACCATCGACGTCCTCGACGCGGCCCGCCGTCTGGTCCCGCTCGGCTCCTCGCACCTGCGCGACATCGGCCCCTCCTCCAGCCGCGGCAACGCCGAGGGCTTCCTCAAGTCCGGCAAGCAGATGCACGAGGTCGCCGAGGAGGTCTGCCGCCTCGCCGGCCTCGCCCACGACAGCGACGACGAGGCCAGGCGGCTGCTCGCCCGCACCCGCGCGGTGGCCGACCGGTGCGCGCTGGACCCGCGCACCGACCTCGGCGTCGGCGAGGTGCACTTCCCGGAGTTCACCTTGTCCGACTCCTCGGCCTCCTCCGCCGACGTCGCGCTGCGCCGCCGCACCGAGGGCGCGATCGGCAGCCGCTTCGGTTCCGCGCCGCGGATGCGGATCTGGACCCGGCTCGACCAGGAGCTCGAGACGATCCGCGCCCTGGGCTACTCCTCCTACTTCCTCACCGTCGCCGACGTCACCGACCTGATCGGCGAGATGGGCATCCGCCGGGCCGCCCGCGGGTCGGGCGCCGGCAGCCTGGTCAACTACCTGCTCGGCATCTCCGGCGTCGACCCGATCCGCCACGGCCTGCTGATGGAGCGGTTCCTCTCGCCGCTGCGCGCCTCGTTGCCCGACATCGACATCGACGTCGAGTCCGCCCGGCGCGAGGAGGTCTACCGCGCGATCCTCGACCGCTTCGGCGGGGAGCGGTGCGTGTGCGTGTCGATGATGGACACCTACCGCGTCCGCCACGCGGTGCGCGACGTCGGCGCCGCGCTCGGCATGCCGCCGGGGGAGATCGACGCGATCGCGAAGGCGTTCCCCCACATCCGGGCCCGCGACGCCCGGCTCGCGCTCCGCGACCTGCCCGAGCTGCGGGTGAGCGGCCTCGGCGACGGTGGGCTCGACCACTTCTTCAGCCTGGTGGAGCGACTCGACGGGTTGCCGCGCCACATCGCGATGCACCCCTGCGGCGTGCTGCTCTCCGACGCCACGCTGCTGGACCGCACCCCGGTCGAGGCGTCCTACGCCGGCTTCCCGATGAGCCAGTTCGACAAGGACGACGTGGAGGACCTCGGCCTGCTCAAGCTCGACGTGCTCGGCATCCGGATGCAGTCGGCGATGGCGCACGCGATCGCCGAGGTGGAGCGGGTCGACGGCATCACCATCGACCTCGACGACGAGGTGCAGGTGCCCTTCGACGACACCACGACCTATGACTTGATCAGCAGCGCGAAGACCCTCGGCGTCTTCCAGATCGAGTCGCCCGGCCAGCGTGAGCTCGTCGGCAAGTCCGGCATCGAGTCCTTCGACGACATCATCACCGACATCTCGCTCTTCCGGCCCGGGCCGGTCAAGAGCGACATGATCACCCCCTACCTCGAGGCCAAGCAGGGCTGGAAGAGCGCCCGCTACCTCCACGACGACCTCCGCCCGATCCTCGAGCAGACCCGCGGCGTGGTGGTCTTCCACGAGCAGGTGATCGAGATCATCGCCCGGTTCGGCGGTGTCTCCTACGCCGAGGGGGACGAGAAGCGGCGCGCGATGGGCGACACCGAGGGGATGGCCGAGACGAAGGCGTGGTTCTTCCCACGCGCTCTCGACCGTGGCTACGACCTCCCGCTGGTCGAGCAGGTCTGGAAGGTGCTGGAGGCCTTCGCCTCGTTCGGCTTCTGCAAGGCCCATGCCGCCGCGTTCGCGCTCCCGACCTATCAGTCGGCCTGGCTCAAGGCCCACTGGCCCGCCCACTTCCTGGCCGGCGTGCTGACCCACGACCCCGGCATGTACCCCAAGCGCCTGATCCTCGACGACGCCCGTCAGATCGGGGTCGGCGTGCTCGGCCTGGACGTCAACGCCAGCGCGGCGTCGTACGTCGTCGAGACGCGAGCGGAGCAAGCTTGGTTCGACGACACAGAGGGACCGGGGAGCGAAGCGACCACCATGCCTTCCCGACATGCGATCCGGCTCTCCCTCACCGACGTCAAGGGCATCAGCGGAGCCGAGGTCGCGCGCATCGTCGCGGCCCGCGACGGCGCTCCCTATGTCTCGCTGTCCGACTTCTTCCACCGCGCCCGGGTCTCGCGCCCGATCCTCGAGCGGCTGGTGCTGGCCGGCGGGTTCGACACGGTCTACGGCATCGGGTCGAGCGACCAGGCGGTGCGACGGCGCGGCCGGGTGACCCGGCGTGACCTGCTGCTCCAGGCGGCCGAGCTCGACCTGCACGCCCGCGCGATCGACCGGTCCTCGCGCGCCCGGGGCCGAGGGCTGTCGAGCCGGCGCGCGCCCCTGCCGCCCGCCGTGGCCGCGAGCGAGGCGGCCGAGCGCAACAGCTCCGACCCGACGGTCCGGGCGGCCGCTGGGCCGACCGAGCGGCACGCGCTGGCCGATGGGGGCGTCTGGGCCCGGTCGGCCGCCCAGTCGCGGGCCGCGCGTGCGGTGACCGCGACGGACTCGGTGCAGCTCACGCTGCGCCTCGGTGACGAGCCCGGTGAGCCGGGGGAGCGGCCCACGGGCCTGCCCGAGATGACCACCCTGGAGCGGATGCGCGCGGAGCTGGAGATCCTCGGCCTCGACGTCAGCCAGCACGCCGTCGCCTCCTACGCCCCGTTCCTCGACGCACTCGGCGTGACCCGCAGTCGTGACCTGCTGAGCCGACGCAGCCGCGCGGAGCTGCTGGTCGCGGGGGTCAAGGTCGCCACCCAGACGCCGCCGATCAAGTCCGGTCGCCGCGTCGTGTTCCTGACCCTCGACGACGGCACCGGCCCGGTCGACGCGACCTTCTTCGAGGACGCCCAGGGCCCCTACGCTGCGACGGTCTTCTCGTCGTGGCTGCTGCTGGTGCGCGGCGAGCTGCGGCGCACCGGTCGTCGTGGTGTCTCATTGCGCGCCACCGGCGCGTGGGAGCTGCCGGTCCTGCACGAGCTGTGGCAGCGGAGCCGCACCAGCGACGAGGGGCTCGAGCTCGTACGCGCCGAGCTGGCCAGGGCACCGGAGCCGGTCGGGGAGGAGCCGACGCAGCGCCGCGTCCTCGTCCACACCAGCGGCTTCCAGATGTCCCCCTACTCCGACGTCGAGCCTGCCGGCGACTCCGCCACCTCGACGAGTGGGCTCGGTCGCTCGCTGGTCCCGCCCCCGTCCCCGTCGTCCACCCCAGGGGTTCTGCGCCCGTCTCGACACCTGTGGCACCGCAGCCCCGGGAGCCCCGGATGAGGACGTCGCTCCGGTCCCTCCCACTAGGGTTGCTCCCATGCCGCAGCCCTCTGCCAGCGACCGTCGCCAGTCCGTCCGCACCGGCGTGGTGTGGGACGGCGTACGCCGGGTGCTGGAGGACGGCGGCGCGTTCTACGAGAGGCAGGCTCGCATCGTCGACGTCGGCGGTGGCACCGGCGGCTTCGCGGTCCCGCTGGCCGAGCTCGGTCACACCGTCCAGGTCATCGACCCCAGCCCCGACGCCCTGGCCTCCCTCGACCGACGTGCGCGCGAGCGGGGCGTCGCCGACCGGGTCACCGGCCAGCAGGGCGACCTGTCCGACCTTCCGAGCCTGGTGGAGGAGGCCGATCTCGTGCTCTGCCACGGGGTCCTGGAGATGGTCGAGGACCCGGCGGCCTCCCTGGCGACCATCGCCGACGTGCTGCGTCCCGGCGGCCACCTCAGCCTGTTGGTCGCCCAGCGGCACGCGGCTGTCGTGGCACGCGCCATGGCCGGGCACTTCCAGGCCGCACGCGAGCTGCTCGACGGCGACCCGACGACCGCCACCACCGGACGGGGCGGGCACCGCTTCACCCACGACGAGCTGGTCGGGCTCCTCGTCACGGCCGGGCTGGAGCCGTTGTCGGTGCAGGCCGTGCGGGTCTTCGCCGACCTCGTGCCCGGCAGCCTCCTCGACCTCGAGCCCGGTGCGAGCGCGGCCCTGGTCGAGCTCGAGCGGGCCGTCGCCACACGCCCCGAATACCTTCCGCTCGCCGCGCAGCTGCACGTCATCGCCCGCCGCTGACGCCCCGGGTGGCGGTCCAGCCACCTCGTCCGCGTCCCCCACGCGGGTGGGACGCCGCGCCTCGAGGCGCGCGGCGGCGCCATGAGCGACCCGATCACCCTCACCCCTCTCCTCCACGTCGACATGGACGCGTTCTACGCCTCCGTCGCCCTGCGCGAGCGTCCCGACCTGGTCGACCAGCCGGTGGTGGTGGGCGGCAACGGCCGGGGGGTCGTGCTCGCCGCCAACTACGTGGCCCGCCGCTACGGCGTCCGCTCGGCGCTGCCGATGACCCGGGCCCGCCGGATGTGCCCCCACGTCGTGGTGATCGAGCCCGACTACGCCACGTTCACGAGTGTCTCGGCCTCGGTCATGGAGACCTTCCGCGAGATCACGCCGCTCGTGGAGGCGATCTCCCTGGACGAGGCGTTCCTCGACGTCCGTGGCTCCACGCGGCGCCTCGGGCCGCCCGACCGGATCGCGGAGCGGCTGCGCTCGACCATCCACGACGAGCAGGGCATCACCTGCAGCGTCGGGGTGGCGGCGTCGGTCTCGGTGGCCAAGCTGGCCAGCCGGCGGGCCAAGCCCGACGGCGTGATCGTGGTGCCGCCGGCCGAGGTGACCTCGTTCCTGCACCCCCTCGATGTCGGTGAGCTCTACGGCGTGGGGGAGAGGACCCAGGCGCTGCTGCACCGCTTCGGCCTGCTGACCGTCGGCGACCTCGCGCACACGCCGCTGCGCACTCTCCAGCGCGCCGTCGGCGACCACCTCGGCCGCGAGCTCCACCATCTGGCGTGGGGCACCGACCGCAGCGAGCTCGCCCCGCGGGTCGGCCCGCACGAGCCCGAACGCTCCATGGGTGCCGACGAGACCTTCGCCCGCGACACCGACGACCGGGAGGTGATCGTGCGCGAGCTGCTGCGCCTGTCCGCCCGGGTGGCCGGGCGGATGCGCTCGGCCGACGTGGCGGGTCGGACCATCACGCTCAAGGTCCGATTCGCGGACTTCACCACGATCACCCGCTCTCGCACCCTGCCCGAGGCCACCGACGTCACCGTGGAGGTCCATCGCGCGGTGACCCGCCTCTACGACGCACTGGGCCTGCAGCGCGCCCGCCTGAGGCTGGTCGGCGTACGCGTCGAGGGCCTGGTCCCGCGTGCCACCGTGCACCGTCAGCTGGTGCTGGGGGAGCCCGAGCACGGCTGGGCCGAGGCCGACCGGGCGGTCGACCGTGCGACCCGTCGGTTCGGCTCCGCGGCCGTGCGGCCGGCGAGCCTGGTGTGAGCGGGATGGGCGATCCGACCCGATCCGGGGCCCGCAGTTCTCATGTTGAAGGGTGAATTTTCTGGGGACGCCTACCCTAGGTGCACCGGCGTGCCTAGACTTGACGAGAGAGGTGAGGAGGAACCGTGGAACTCTCCGAGGAAGAACTGCGACTGCTCGAGCAGATGGAGCGCGCCCTCGTCGAAGAGGATCCCAAGTTCGCCTCCACCCTGCGGGGCACGTCCTTCCAGCGCGCGGCACGTCGTCGCATGATGACGGGTGGCGTCGTTCTCGTCGCCGGCATCGGTCTTCTCATCCTCGCGGTGCTCCTCGACGTCAACACCGTGGTGCAGACGGTCGTGGGAGTGCTCGGTTTCGTGGTGATGCTCGGCGGCGCGATCCTCGCCCTGACGTCCGCCCGCGCGCCCGGCACGCCCGCTGCCAAGGTGCGCGCCTCCGGCCGCTCCGGCCTGGGTGTCGTCGACGGCGGCCGACCGCACCGCCCCGGGCGTCAGCGCTCGGGTGGCTCCTTCACGGAGCGCATGGAGGAGCGGTGGCGTCGCCGCCGCGAGCGCGGCCTCTGACCCCTCGCTGACCGGGCACTTCCTCCCCGTCCTGCGTGCTGACCGGGCACTTCCTCCCCGTCCTGCGTGCCGACCGGGCACTTCCTCCCCGTCCTGCGTGCCGACCGGGCACTTCCTCCCCGTCTTGCGTGCCGACCGGGCACTTCCTCCCCCCTTCGCTCACCGTCTGTGACGGGAACGAAGTGCCCGTTCGCCGCCCGGGACGGGAACGAAGTGCCCGTTCGCCGTCCGGGACGGGAACGAAGTGCCCGTTCGCCGTCCGGGACGGGAACGAAGTGCCCGCTCGACGTCCGGGACGGGAACGAAGTGCCCGCTCACGGGGGAGGTCAGCCGATGAGCTCGTCGACCGTCCGCGCGCTCTCGTGGTCCCCAGCCGGGTCGTGCCGGGCGTGACGCGAGCGCGCACGGGGACGCCAGGACGTACGCCGTCTGGCCACCGAGGGCGGCCACCAGGCGGCACGTCGTACGTCGCGGGGCGTCACGCCGGCGGCCAACGACTTCTCCACCAGCTCGGCGTCCTCGCGGAACCGCTCGGCGGTGAAGGTCTCCGGATCACGGGCGTAGCGGCTGTGCTCCAGCGCCAGCACCAGCCGGTCGAGCGCCTGCGCGGCTTCGGGCGCCTGGTCCCTGCCGCGCCGCGGACGATCGGGTCGGGCGCCGGTCGTCGGGGTGGCGAGCAGCCGACCCAGCCAGTCGCCGGCTCGACGGGGGGAGCGGCCCGTCGGCCAGGCATGACCGAGGTCCAGGGCCACGTCGCGCAGCTCGAGCCAAAGGTCCTCGATGTCCCCCGCGAGCCGGCGACGGCGGCGCGCGCCCCGCAGCAGGCGCGGAGTGAGGAGCAGCAGCGACAGGACGGCCAGGGCGACGAGGCCGAGGAGGATCGGCACCCACGGGATCGACGTCGAGTCCTCGTTGGCCGCACCGGCGGCGGCGCTCGGGGACTCGCCGCGCTCGGGCAGGAGCTCCGTCGACCGGCTCGCGCTCGGCGTGGGGCTCTCGGTCACCGGTGCGAAGTCAGCGGTCGTGTAGCCGGGGACCTGCTCGGCCCGCGCCTGCGGGGTCGGCTCGAAGCGCACCCAGCCCGAGCCCGGGAAGTAGAGCTCGGGCCAGGCGTGCAGGTCGTGCGCGGAGAACTCCCACGAGCCGTTGGTGGACCGCTCGGGCTCGAGGAAGCCGACGGCCACCCGACTCGGGATGCCGAGCACACGCGCCATGATCGCCATCGTTGCCGAGAACTGCTCGCAGTAGCCCACCCGGTCGTCGAGGAACGCCACCAGGTCGGCGCCGCCACTGCCGGCCGACTCGACCTGCGCCTGGTCGTAGCGGAAACCGCCGTCCTCACGGAACCACTGCTGCAGCAGCTGCGCCTTCTGCAGGCGCGTCGGGGCGTCGGCGGTCACGCTTGCCGCGAGCCGTCGGATCTCGTTGTTGAGGCTCGGGGGGATGTCGGTGTAGATGCCGGGGACGGCGCCACCACCGGAGACGGCGTTGTTCATCGCATCCGCGTCGTAGGTGAGCTCGACGCCCGTGAAGTCGTAGGTGCGGTCGGCCGTGGTGACGTCGTCGCGGGCGGCGATGAAGTCGCGGGTGTTGACGTCGTAGCGCCAGTCGTCGCCGGCCGCGATCCGGCTCACCTGCGCCGTGGTCGGCAGCCAGGTGGAGTCGAGGTCGGGCCCGACGCGGACGTCGTACTGGTACTCGTCGCGAGGGACGTCGACCGCGACGCCGTCCAGCGGGGGCAGGGCCCCGGTGGCGGTCTGGGTGTCCGGGATCGAGCGGTCGCCGGGCGTCCAGGCCGAGCCGTTGAACCTGGTGAGCACCGACAGGCGGAGGTAGCTCGGCCGCGGCCCGGCGGTGGTCACCCACAGCAGCGGGATGTCCTGGCCGCGGCTCAGGTCGCGACGCAGGTCGACCATCGGGTCCTTGACCTCGACCTCGCGGCTCCCCGGTCCCCTGCCTTCGAAGACGCTCATGCTCATGGTGGGCACCGCCGCAGGCACGAAGACGGCCAGCGCGATCGCCGTGGTGCCGAGCGCGACGGCGGTGTTGCTGATCGCGCCGGTGCGCACCGAGAAGGAGCCCTTCTCGTCCTCGGGCGCCCGCCCCCAGCTGGTCAGGTGGTCGCTGTGCTGGAGGTAGACGAGGGTGAGGAAGAATCCGGCGATGACGGAGAACAGCCACCACGAGACCGGCTCGCCGGTCACTGCGATCGGCAGGGTGTACGCCGCCAGCAGCACGAGGCCGGCCACCGGCGCGCGGCGCAGCGTGCAGGCGATGACGTCGACGAGGAGGACGACCAGCGTGCCGCCGATGAGCAGCAGCGGGTGGACCGGGGGGACGCCGAGCTGGACCGGGGCGGCGTAGGCCCGTGAGCTCTCCAGTGCAGCCCGGAGCGCAGCCAGGAACGTGTCGACGTTGGCCGGCGTCGGAAGGGGCGAGCCGGTCGTGGTGCCGAGCACCATCAAGGCGGCGAGGACGAGCTGCCCGACCACGATGGCCGAGAGCGGAAGGCGGCTCCACCGCCCGAGGGCGCCCATGCCGCACACGACGATGCCGATGAACAGGAGGGGGAAGCCCACCTCGGCGAAGCCCTCGGTCAGCACGCGCCACGACAGCACCGTGGTCCAGGCCGCGAGCAGCGCGATGCCCGTCACCCGCAGCTGGTGGGGAAGGTTGCTCCAGGACGCCTTCATCGCGCGGCTCCTGCCGAGGCCGATGACGAGGCTCGACTCTGCATCAGGCCGAGCTCCTGCCAGGAGGAGTCGAGCCGGTCGCGGGGACCGAGGGTGACCGAGCGCCACCCCGATGCCGTCAGCTGGGTCGCGGAGCCGGGCCCCGGCTGCACGGGCAGGTGGGGCGCCCAGGCGTCGACGTCGAGGGCGATGGCCAGGCTCGAGGACGCGTGGTGCTGGAGCCGCCGCAGGAACGGGAGGTCCGACTCCGCGAGGGCGCCGAAGACGCCCACCACGAGGCCGCCGTGGCCCGGCTCGGCCAGCCACTGGGTATCGGGCGTGGGGGAGTGGTCGAGCTGGACGACCGCGAGCGCCTCGAGCAACGGGATGGTGCTGGCCTCTGCGATGTGGGAGTGCCACTGGGTCTCGCGGCTGTCACCCGATGCCGTCACGAGGCGGACGGTGTAGCCGTGGTGGGTGAGGTGCACCGCGATGGAGGCGGCCGCGGAGACGGCGGCCTCCAGCGAGCTGGCCGCCCCCTGGCCGCGGTGGCTGGTGCCGCGGTTGTCGAGGAACACCGTGGCGCGCGACACCCAGGGCTGCTCCTCGCGCCGCACCATGAGCTCCCCGACGCGGGCCGAGCTGCGCCAGTGGACCCTGCGCAGGTCGTCCCCGCGGCGGTACTCGCGGACGGTGACGTCCTCGGCGCTCCCGCTCGCGAACGCGCGGGGCCGGTTGTCACCCGAGCCGCTCCAGGCCCCACCCAGCGGGATGCTCGGCAGGGCGACGGTGCGCGGCGTGACGGTGAGGCGAGCGGTGGCGTGGAAGGTCCGGCCGAGCTCGACGAAGCCGAACGGGTCGCTGACCCGCACCGACATCGGGCCGATCTCGAACTGTCCGCGCAGCTCCGAGCGCACCTGGTAGGTCGCGTGCCGCCGCCAGCCGCGGCCCAGACCCTCCAGCACGAAGCGCGGCCGGGTGCCCAGCACGTAGGGGAGGCGCTCCTCCAGCAGGAGCACACCCGTCGGCGTGCGGGAGTCGTTGGAGACGGTGAGATCCACGGTCGCCGGCTGGCCGGCGACGACGAGCTGGGGTGAGACCGTGCGCACCAGCGCGAGGCGGTAGCGCGAGCGCCCGACCCACCACGCGGTCAGCAGTGGCAGCACGGCGACCAGCACCCCGACGCGTACGACGGAGGAGTGGCCGACCACGACGGCCGCGACCACTGTCGTGATGCCTGCGGCCAGGAACGCCCGTCCCCGGACGGTCAGCGCAGCGAGGCCCTCACGCACGGCTGCCATTCGAGTCGGACCCCGAGGGGACCGGCACCGACTCCACGATCCCCGTGAGGATCGCCGAGGTGGTGCGCCCGCTCATGGTGGCCTCGACATTGGGCAGCAGGCGGTGTGCGAGCACGGGGGAGGTGATGCCGTGGATGTCGTCGGGGAGGACGTAGTCGCGGCCCTGGGTCGCGGCCACGGCCTTGGCGGCCCGCACCAGGTGGAGCGTCGCGCGGGGCGAGGCGCCGAGGTGCAGGTCGTGGCTCGTGCGGGTGGCGGTCGTCAGCGCGACGGCGTAGCGCTGGACGGCCGAGGACACGTGCACCCGGCCGACGATCTCGATCACCTTGCGGATCTCGCCGGCGTCGGTCACCGGCTCCAGGTCGTCGAGCGGGTTGTGGGCGGTGTGGCCCTCGAGCATCGCGATCTCCGCGGACTCCACCGGGTAGCCGACCGAGACCCGGGCCATGAACCGGTCGCGCTGGGCCTCGGGGAGCGCGTAGGTCCCCTCCATCTCGATCGGGTTCTGGGTGGCGATCACCATGAACGGCTTCTCCAGCATGTAGGTCGCGTTGTCGACGGTGACCTGGCGCTCCTCCATGGCCTCGAGGAGCGCTGACTGCGTCTTGGGCGAGGCGCGGTTGATCTCGTCGCCGACCACGATGTTGGCGAAGACCCCTCCCGGGCGGAACTCGAACTCGCGGGTGTCCTGGTTGAAGACCGAGACGCCCGTGACGTCGGAGGGCAGCAGGTCCGGGGTGAACTGGATGCGTCGCACCGAGCAGTCGATGCTGCGCGCCAGCGCCTTGCTGAGCTGGGTCTTGCCGACGCCGGGGACGTCCTCGATGAGGAGGTGGCCCTCGGCCAGGAGCACCACGAGGGCGGCGTTGACGACGTCCGGCTTGCCGGCGATCACCCGCTCGATGTTCTGGCGCACGACACCGGTCACCCGGTGCACGGTGTCCAGATCCGGTGCCTGCCCCGATACCCCAGTGGTCACGTCTCGCCATCCCCTCGTTCGCGCTGCACACCACGGTATGTGGTCCGCGCAACATACCTGTCCACAGCAGCCGGCCGGTCACCTCGGGGGCTCGCCGGGGGCGCTGGATCCGCGGCGGAAGGGGCTCGTCCGCACCCCGTTGCCCCGATCTCCCCACTTCGCTCCACCTCCGGCTCTCCTCGTCCCCCACCCGCACTCCACCCGCACCCCCCAGCGGCTCGCACGAGCGTGGATCCGGTCCGATCCACGCTCGGCTCGTGCGCCGTGACTCACGAGCGGCGCGGACCGGCGGACTCCACCACGGCCGAAATTGGTGGGTGCAACACGCTCAATCTGATTGACGGTGGAGCGAAGTGGAGTAATGTGGTGCGAAGTGGGGGACAGGGTCGAACTGCCCGCCGAGCAAGGGGAGGTGCCGAGTGTTCTTCGGCACCTACACGCCCAAGCTCGACGAGAAGGGACGCCTCTTCCTCCCGGCGAAGTTCAGAGACGAGCTGATCGAGGGACTCGTGGTGACCAGGGGGCAGGAGCGCTGCCTCACTGTCTGGTCGCTCGAGGACTTCGCGAAGCTCACCGACCGGCTCCGCGAGGCGCCGGTCACCCAGAAGAGCACCCGTGACTACGTCCGCATGCTGTTCGCCGCCGCCAGCCAGGAGGTGCCGGACAAGCAGGGACGGATCAACATCCCGGCCCCCCTGCGGGAGTACGCCTCGCTCCGCAAGGAGTGCGTCGTCATCGGGTCGATGAACCGGATCGAGATCTGGGACCCCACCGCGTGGGCGACCTACTCCGAGGAGCAGGAGCAGAAGTTCTCCGAGCTCAGCGACGAAGTCTTCCCCGGCATCTGACCAGCACCAGCACAGCACCACCACAACACCACAGCTGACATCGGACCCGCATCACCAGGTCTCGAGCCCGCTCCCTCGCGTGGCCATCTGGGGCACTTCCCCGGCACCAGAGGGCACTCCCATTGCGCACGGGAGCGGGCAGGGACCTGGTGCGGCGGCTCACCCCGTGCCACTCGGCGGGGCGTGTCAGCCGCACCGCCAACCGCACCACCAGCCGCACCACCAACCGCACCAGCCGGCACGGACAGCAACCAGTGGGGTCGAGATCATGAGCACCACCCAGCCCTTGGCACGCACGGCAACGGCACCGCCGTTGCGGGTGCGCGACCAGGCGCGTGCGGCGGCCGCCCTGATCGCGTTCTCCGCGGCCATGGCGTCCTGCCTGGCACTGGGACTCCTCCTGCTCACGCACCTGGGTCTCCAGGGCTGATCGATGACGACTCCCCGCCACGCCCCGGTGCTCCTCGACCGGGTCGTCGCCCTGCTGGCGCCTGCTCTCGAGGCCCCCGGCTCGGTGTACGTCGACTGCACGCTCGGCCTCGGCGGCCACAGCGAGGCCGTGCTCGAGCGATGCCCGCGGGCACGGGTGATCGGCATCGACCGTGACCCCACCGCCCTGGAGATGTCCTCCGAGCGGCTCGCTGCCCACGGTGAGCGCTTCACCGCGGTCCACGCGGTGTACGACGAGCTGCCCGAGGTTCTCGCCAGCCTCGGCCTGCCCCACGCCGACGCGGTCTTCTTCGACCTCGGCGTCTCCTCGATGCAGCTCGACGTCCGCGACCGTGGCTTCGCCTACTCCGAGGACGCGCCGCTCGACATGCGGATGGACCCGACGACCGGTCCGACCGCGGCGGACCTCCTCAACACCGCCACCGCCCAGGAGCTGACCCGGATCCTGCGCGAGTACGGCGAGGAGAAGTTCGCGAGCAGGATCGCCCGGGAGGTCGTCCGGCGTCGCGAGACCACGCCGTTCTCCTCCAGCGCCGGCCTCGTCGAGCTGCTCTACGCCACCATCCCGGCACCGGCTCGGCGTACGGGCGGGCACCCCGCCAAGCGCACGTTCCAGGCGTTGCGGATGGCCGTCAACGACGAGCTCGCCGTCCTGCGCCGGGCGATCCCGGCCTCGATCGAGGTCATCGGGGTGGGGGGCCGCGTGGTGGTGGAGTCCTACCACTCCCTCGAGGACCGCCTGGTGAAGCGAGCGTTCGCCGACGCCACCCGACTCGACGTGCCCCACGACCTCCCGTTCGTGCCGGAGGGGGCCGAGCCCGCGCTGCGCCTTCTCACCCGCGGCGCCGAGCAGGCCGACGAGCACGAGATCGCCGAGAACCCCCGAGCAGCGTCCGTGCGGTTGCGCGCCGTCGAGCGCGTCCTGCCTTCTCCACGTCCCCCCTCCCGCTCCCTTCCCCCAGGAGTCGTCCGATGAGCAGCCCCGCACTCCAGTCCCGCGCCCGGGTCACCCGCATCGCCCAGGAGGCGGTGGACCGGGCGCGGCTCACCGTGGTCCCGCGGGTCCGCACGCGGGCGCCGCGGGTGCCGTTCGTGACCCTGGTCAGCCTGGTGCTGGTCGCCGGCATCGTCGGTCTGCTCCTCTTCAACACCTCCATGCAGCAGGCGTCGTTCGCCACCTCCTCGCTGGAGAACCAGGCCGACACCCTGGCGGCTCGCGAGCAGACCCTGCGCATGGAGCTCGACGAGCTGCGCAACCCCCAGCGCGTCGCACTGGCGGCCCAGCAGATGGGCATGGTGATCCCGGTCGCGCCCGTCTTCCTCGACCTGGAGACCGGCAAGACCACCGGGGTCCGGACGCCGGCCACGCGGGAGAACGCGATCCAGCTGCTCCCCCCGGCGCCGGTCAAGCCGGCCGTCCTCGCACCCGCCCCGACCATCGTGGAGGTGCCGGCAGCGCCGGCCGCCCCCGAGGCCACCGAGGGCACCACCGCGAGCTCGCAGAAGCAGGGCAGGAAGAACCGCAACCGGTGACGGCGCGGTCGCGTCGATCCCCGTCGTCACACCCCTAGATTCGTCGTCAGGCCGCCCGCCGTCAGGAGCGGGAGCCGGGAATGAGGAGACCAGTGCCCAGCACCCGCGCCAGGCGCGGCGCCTCGCGAGGCGCACCCATGCTGCGACTGCGCATCGGATTCGTCCTCATCGCGATCGTGCTGTCCTTCTTCGGGGCGCGCCTGGTCCAGCTCCAGGGGGTGGACCCCGGTTCGTACGCCGCCATGGCGGCTGCGGAGGGCGCGGTGAAGGTGCCGCTGCAGGCCGAGCGCGGTGACATCCTCGACCGCAACGGCATCCCGCTGGCCGACTCCATCAAGGGCAAGATGGTCATCGCCGACCCGTCGCTGACCGCCGACCGGGCGCCCGAGCTCGCCCGCCTGCTCTCCGACGAGCTCTCCATCGACTACTTCCGCACCCTCAACGCGCTGCGCGGGCGCAAGGAGGGGAGCCGCTACGAGTACGTCGCCCGCCGGGTGCCCAGCACCCTGGCCAGTGACACCCTCGCGGTCCTCGACGAGGCCGGCTACACCGGCATCACGTTGCAGGACGACCCGATCCGCGACTACCCGGCCGGTGACGTCGCGGCCAACCTGATCGGCTACATGGGCACCGACGAGCCGCTGGGCGGCTTCGAGCGCACCTTCGACAAGCAGCTGGCCGGCGTCGACGGCCGGGCCACCTGGCAGTCCAACTCCGGCAAGGGCGTGCGGATCCCGTTGCGCGAGAGCACCCTCCGGGCCGCGCAGAACGGCACGCCGCTGCGCACCACGATCGACCGCGACCTGCAGTGGTTCACCCAGAAGGTGCTGGCCCAGGCGGTCCAGCAGTACCGCGCCGAGAGCGGCGCCGCGATCGTCATGGACACGCGCACCGGTGAGATCCTGGCGCTGGCCGACGTGCCCACCTTCGACGCCAACAAGCCGACCGAGGCCGACGAGGCCGACCTCGGCTCGCGGGCGATGAACGACACCTACGAGCCCGGCTCGGTCGAGAAGGTGCTCACCGCCTCCTCGCTGATCGACGCCGGGAAGGCGTTCCCGCGCAAGAAGTTCAAGGTGCCGGCCAGCCTCCAGCGCCAGGACCGCGCGATCGGTGACTGGTTCGACCACGGCACGATCCGGCTGACCCTGGCCGGGATCATCGCCAAGTCGTCCAACATCGGCACCGTGCTGGCCGCCGACAAGTTCTCGCCGACGGAGCTGGTGGCCTACCTCCAGCGCTTCGGGCTCGGGCAGAAGACCGACGTGGGCGTGCGCGGTGAGACGCCCGGCATCCTGACCCCCGGCGAGGTGATGACCTCCCAGACCAAGGACCGCGTCGCGTTCGGGCAGTCGCTGTCGGTCAACGTCGCCCAGATGGCCGCCGCGGTCAACACCGTCGCCAACCGGGGTGTCCGGGTCTCGCCGAGCCTCGTCGCCGGATCCGCGGTCACCGACGACGGGACCACGGTCGGCACCGACGTGGCCACCCGCACCCGCGTGATCAGCAAGCAGGCGGCGCGGGCGACCGCCAAGATGATGGAGAAGGTCGTCGACCCCGAGGACGGCGTCGCGCCGAAGGCGCAGGTGCCCGGCTACCTCGTCGCCGGCAAGACCGGCACCGCGCAGCGGGTGGCCCCGGGCTGCGGCTGCTACGACGGCAGCAACACCGTCTCCTTCGGCGGCTTCGCACCGGCCGACGACGCCCGGTTCACCGTCTACGTCGTCGTCCACGCACCGCAGGTCGACGGCGGTGGCGGCTCGATCACCGGCCCGGTCTTCTCCCGCATCATGGGCTACGTGCTGGGCCGCTACGGCGTCGAGCCGACCAACGGCAAGCCGTCGCGTCTCCCCGTCGCGTGGTGAGTCGATACTCTCGGTCGGTGGATCAGCCAGTGGAGCTCGTGAGCGCGACCCGACCGTGTGAGGCGCCCTCGACCCCGGCAGCCGAGCTGGCCGACTGGTTGGCGGCCGGCACGGACGTGTCGGTCCACGGTGACCTCGACGTCGCCGTCTCCGGCATCTCGCTGAGCACCGCGCGGATCCGCCCCGGTGACCTGTACGCCGCCCTCCCGGGCACGCGTGCCCACGGCGCCGACTTCGCCGACCGTGCCCTGGCAGCCGGCGCCGTAGCGGTGCTCACCGACCCCGCCGGACACGATCGGCTGCCGCCCGGCACCGCGGCGATCGTCGTACCCGACCCGCGACGGGTCCTGGGACGGCTCGCGGCGCGCATCCACGGCGACCCCGCCACCGAGCTGCGTGTCATCGGGGTCACCGGCACGCAGGGCAAGACCACCACGACGCGGATCCTCGAGCAGGGCCTCACCGCGTCCGGGGTGACCTCGGCCGTGATCGGCACCGTCGGCACCCGGATCGCCGGGGCGGACGTGAAGACGGAGCTGACCACGCCCGAGGCGCCCGACCTGCACGGCCTCTTCGCGGTCATGCGCGAGCGTGGGGTGGACACGTGCGCGATGGAGGTCTCGAGCCACGCGCTCGTGCTCGGCCGGGTCGACGGCGTGGTCTTCGACGTGGCCACCTTCCTCAACCTCGGTCGCGACCACCTCGACTTCCACGACGACCTCGACGACTACTTCGCCGCGAAGGCGAGCCTCTTCACCCCTGAGCGCGCACGGATGGGCCTGACCAACGTCGACGACGAGTTCGGGCGGCGGCTCCTCGACGTCGCGACCATCCCGATGTCGACGTACTCCTCGCGCGGGCAGGACGCCGACTGGCGCGCCGTCGACGTCGACCTGACCCCGACGGGCGCCACCTTCACCGTCCTCGGACCGGATGTCGAGGTGGTGGCCGCGATCCACATCCCCGGGGAGTTCAACGTCTCCAACGCGCTCGCCGCGATCGCCTCCGCGACGATGGCGGGCCTCGACCCACGAGCGGTCGCCGACGGGATCTCCCAGGTGGGCGGGGTGCCCGGCCGCCTCGAGCAGGTCTCGGAGGGGCAGGACTACACCCTGGTCGTCGACTACGCCCACAAGCCCGACGCACTCGAGGCCGTCCTCGCCACGCTGCGTCCGCTCACGCGGGGCCGGGTGATCGTCGTGATCGGCGCCGGAGGTGACCGCGACACGATCAAGCGACCCCTGATGGGCGAGATCGCCGCCCGCCTGGCCGACCTGCTGATCGTCACCGACGACAACCCCCGCAGCGAGGACGCCGCCGCGATCCGGGCCGCCGTGCTGGCGGGCACCCGCGGCGGTCGGGCCGAGGTCATGGAGATCGGTGACCGCAGGCTCGCGATCCGCGAGGGCGTACGACGTGCCGGGCCCGGCGACGTGGTCCTGGTCGCCGGCAAGGGACACGAGAGTGGCCAGGACGTCGGCGGCGTCGTGCACCCCTTCGACGACCGGGTCGTGGCGGCCGAGGAGATCACCCGGCGCGGAGCCACCCCATGATCGAGATGACCCTGGCCGAGATCGCCGACGCCGTCGGGGGAGTGGCACACGGCGACGCCACCGTCACCGGGGGCGCCTTCCTCGACACCCGGGCGCCCGAGTCCGGCGGCCTCTTCGTCGCGCTCGCCGGGGAGCGGGTCGACGGCCACGACTTCGCCGCCGCAGCCGGCGCCGCCGGCGCCGTTGCCGTCCTCGGCAGCAGTCCCACCGAGCTGCCCACTGTCGTCGTGGACGACGTGAGCGCCGCGCTCGGCCGACTCGCGCGCCACGTCGTCGACCGGCTCCCCGACGTGCTCGTCCTGGCGATGACCGGGTCGCAGGGCAAGACCGGCACCAAGGACTACCTCGCCCACGTGCTCGCCGACGCCGGCCCCACCGTCGCCACCCGCGGCAACTTCAACAACGAGCTGGGTGTGCCCCTGACGGTCCTCCGAGCCGGGCTCGACACGCGCTACCTCGTCGTGGAGATGGGGGCCCGCGGAGTCGGCCACATCGCTGAGCTGTGCGCGATCGCGCCCCCGCGGATCGCCGCGGTGCTCAACGTCGGCACCGCCCACATCGGCGAGTTCGGCAGCCGCGAGGCGATCGCCCGGGCCAAGGGCGAGATCATCGAGGCCCTGCCCGTGGACGGCACCGCGGTGCTCAGCGCGGACGACGACCTCGTCGCGGCCATGGCACCCCGCACGAGCGCGACAGTGAAGACCTTCGGCCGTGGCCACGCGGACGTCGCGGTCAGCGAGGTCACCACCGACGAGCTCGGGCGACAGTCCTTCGAGCTGGTCCACCGCGGCTCCGGTGCCACCGTGCACCTCTCCCAGGTCGGCGCCTTCCAGTGGCGCAACGCGTCTGCCGCGGCGGCGATGGCCCTGGCCGCCGGCCTCGACCTCGACGCGGTCGCGGACTCGCTGGGCGATGCGGTCTCCGCCAGCCGTTGGCGCATGGAGCTGACCGAGCGCGCCGACGGCCTGGTGCTCCTCAACGACGCCTACAACGCCAACCCCGAGTCGATGCAGGCAGCCCTCGAGACCCTGGCGGGCATCGGCACCCGCAGCGGACGGCGTACGGTCGCGGTGCTCGGCGAGATGCTCGAGCTCGGTGACGGAGCCCTCGCCGCGCACACCGCTGTCGGGACCTACGCCGCCGGGCTCGGGATCGACGTGCTCGTCACCGTCGGGCCCGCGGCCGGCGCGATGGCGCGCGGCTACGAGGCGGGCGGGCCGACCGGTGTCACCGTCGCGATGGCAGGCCGTGACGCGGCCGCGGAGTGGCTGCGGCACAATGTCTCGGCTGCTGATGTCGTCCTGGTCAAGGCATCACGGGGAGCTGCGCTGGAACTGATCGCCGACGACCTCCGCGAGGAAGGGAGAAGCACAGCATGAGAGCCATCCTGTTCGGAGGAGGGCTCTCCCTTCTGATCTCCCTCCTCGGCACGCGCTACGCGATCCGCTTCTTCACCCGCCAGGGCTTCGGCCAGCCGATCCGGGACGACGGTCCCACGACGCACCACACCAAGCGGGGCACGCCGACGATGGGCGGAGCCGTCGTCGTGCTGGCGACCGTGGTCGGCTACTTCGCGGCCAAGGTCATCACCGGCCAGGCTCCCACCGCCTCGGCGCTGCTCCTGCTCTTCCTGCTGGTGGGGCTCGGTGCGGTCGGCTTCCTCGACGACTTCCTCAAGGTGAGCCGTCAGCACAGCACCGGCCTGCGCAGCCGCGCCAAGATGATCGGCCAGACCGTCGTCGCCCTCGTCTTCGGCGTCCTGGCGCTCTCGCCGGCGCTGGAGGACGAACGCGGCTGGCGCCCGGCGTCGGACCACATCTCCTTCATCCGTGACTACGAGCGGTTCACGCTGCCCGCCGCGCTGGCCCTGCTGCTGATCTGGTTCATCGTCACCGGCTTCAGCAACGCGGTGAACCTGGCCGACGGCCTGGACGGCCTCGCGACCGGTGCCTCGATCCTGATCTTCGCTGCCTACACGCTCGTCAACATCTGGCAGAACAGCCAGTCCTGCGCCCTCGAGGCAGGCGCCAAGTGCTACGAGGTCCGCGACCCGCTGGACCTCGCCGTCGTCGCGGCGGCGCTCACCGGGGCGTGCTTCGGGTTCCTGTGGTGGAACGCCTCGCCGGCCCAGATCATCCTGGGCGACACCGGCTCCCTCGCCCTGGGCGGGGCGATGGCGGGCTTCGCGATCATGACCCGCACCGAGCTGCTGCTGCTGGTCATCGGTGGACTCTTCGTGGTGATCACCCTGTCGGTGATGATCCAGGTCTCCGTCTTCAAGCTGTCGCGCGCCAGCGGCGCCTTCCGTGCGGTCTTCCGGGTCCAGCCCGGCTATCGCGTCTTCAGGATGACGCCCCTGCACCACCACTTCGAGATGCTCGGCTGGGAGCAGGTGACCATCGTCATCCGCTTCTGGATCATCACCGGCCTCTGCGTCGCCGTGGGCCTGGGCATCTTCTACGCCGAGTGGGTCGCCGGCATTGGTTGATCACCCTGCCGATCGGGCTGCGATCGATGCCCTCGGCCGCACCAGCGACTGGTCCGGCGTCCGCGTCGTGGTCGCCGGGTTCGGCGTGTCCGGCTATGCCGCCGCCGACAACCTGCTGTTCCTCGGGGCCCGGGTGATCGCGCTCGACGAGGCCACGAGCGCGGAGAAGGCGGAGCGGGCGCAGCTCCTGGAGACCCTCGGCGCGACCGTGCGCCTCGAGCCCGGCGCCACGGCCGTGCTGCCGGACGACGTCGACCTGGTCGTCACCTCGCCCGGCTGGAAGCCCACCTCGCCGCTCCTGGCGCAGGCCGTGGAGCGCGCGATCCCCGTGTGGGGCGAGGTGGAGCTCGCCTGGCGGCTGCGCGACCCCGAGCACCCCGCCCCCTGGCTGGCCGTGACCGGCACCAACGGCAAGACCACGACGGTGCAGATGCTGCAGTCGATCCTCCTGGCTGCCGGCCTGCGCGCGGCGGCCGTCGGCAACGTCGGCCTGCCCATCGTCGAGGCCGTGATGGATCCCGAGCCCTACGACGTCCTCGCCGTCGAGCTGTCCAGCTTCCAGCTCCACTACACCCACTCGATGTCCGCCGAGTCGGCCGTCGTGCTCAACGTGGCCGAGGACCACCTCGACTGGTACGACGACGAGCCGGGCGGCGCAGCGGGAGGTCGGACGGGGATGGAGTCCTACGCCGCCGACAAGGCCCGCATCTACGAGCGCGTCCAGCGCGCCTGCGTCTACAACCAGGCCGACCCCGCCACCGAGGAGATGGTGGCCGGGGCCGACGTGGTCGAGGGCGCGCGTGCCGTGGGCTTCACCCTGGGCATGCCCGGTGTCGGCGGCCTGGGCGTGGTCGAGGACCTGCTCGTCGACCGCGCCTTCATCGAGGAGCGCGCGACCAGTGCGGCCGAGCTGTGCACGCTGGACGACCTGGCCTCCAGGGCCCCGCACTTCGTCGCCAACGCCCTCGCCGCCGCGGCGCTGGCCCGCGCGCACGGCGTGAGCCAGCAGGCGGTCCGCGACGGCCTGCGTGCCTTCCGCCCCGACGGCCACCGGATCGCCCACGTCGCCGAGGCCGACGGTGTCACCTGGGTCGACGACTCCAAGGCCACCAACCCGCATGCCGCCCAGTCCTCGTTGCGCGCCTACGAGCCCGTCGTGTGGGTGGCGGGCGGCCTGGCCAAGGGCGCCCGCTTCGACGACCTCGTGGTCGCGGTCCGCGAGCGGCTGCGGGGTGTCGTCCTGCTGGGACGCGACCGCCACGTCATCGCCGACGCTCTTTCGCGACACGCGCCCGATGTGCCCGTCATCGATGTGGGCGCCGACGAGACTGGTGACCCCATGGAGCGTGTGGTCGACGCCGCAGCCGGGCTCGCCAGGTCCGGCGACACGGTGCTGCTGGCGCCGGGATGCGCGTCCATGGACATGTTCTCCGACTACGGCGCGCGCGGCGACGCGTTCGCCGCAGCGGTGCACCGCCGGATCGCCGGCAGCGGCTAGGCCCGAACCACCACACATCCGAGGGGAGCGCGAGAGGCGTGACGACCGCGAACCCCGAGGACGTCTCCCCGCACTCGCCCGCCACCACCCGGGCACCGCTGGGCTCGGGCATCGTCGCCGGATGGCGCTCGGTGCGCGACGCGCTCGACAAGCCGCTGGCCTCCTACTACCTGCTCCTGGGCTCGTCCGCGCTGCTGCTCACCATCGGCCTGATCATGGTGCTGAGCGCCTCGAGCGTGCGCTCCTTCATCGTCTACGACGACTCCTACGCCGTCGTGAAGCGCCAGCTGCTCTGGGTGGTGATCGGGCTGCCGGCCGCGTGGATGGCCTCACGCCTGCCGATCCGGCACATCCGGCGCCTGGCCTACCCGGGCTTCCTCGTGACCCTGGTCCTGCTGGGGCTGGTCGCGAAGTTCGGCGTGTCCGTCAACGGCAACAAGAACTGGCTCGCCCTCGGGCCCTTCACCATCCAGCCTGCCGAGATCGCCAAGCTCGCGATCGTGCTGTGGGCCGCCAACATCTACGCCCACAAGGAGCGCCGCCTGCGCGAGCTCCACCACCTCCTGGTGCCGGTGGTTCCCGGACTGTTCGCCGTCATCGGGCTGGTCCTCGTGGGCCGCGACCTCGGCACCGCGATGGTGCTCGCCGCGATCCTGCTCGGCATGCTCTGGGTGGTGGGGGCACCCATGCGGCTCTTCGTGCTCAGCCTCTCGGTCCTCGGCGTCGCAGCAGTCGCCCTGGCGGCCACCGACTCCGAGCGCCTCCAACGGATCACGCACTTCACCGACCCGTTCAAGGACTACACCGATGCGGGCTGGCAGCCCGCGCACGGCCTCTACGCGTTGTCCACCGGCGGCTGGTTCGGGGAGGGCATCGGTGCCTCGACCCAGAAGTGGGGCGACCTCCCCGAGGCGCACACCGACTTCATCTTCGCCGTCCTGGGCGAGGAGCTGGGCCTGGTGGGCACCATGCTCGTCGTCGGCCTCTTCTTCACCATCGCCTACGCCGCGATCCGGGTGGCTCTGCGCACCGAGGACCCGTTCGTGCGCTACGCCACGTTCGGCATCATCGTCTGGCTGCTCGGACAGATGATCATCAACGTCGGCATGGTGCTCGCGGTCCTGCCCGTCATCGGCATCCCCCTGCCGATCGTGTCCTACGGCGGCTCCGCGCTCCTGCCCTCGCTGGTCGCCCTCGGTCTGATGATCGGCTTCGCCCGGCGCGAGCCCGAGGCGGCCGCCGCGCTGGCCGCGCGTCGCCGCCACCGCTCCGCCGGCCTCTCCGCCTCCACCCCCTCAGACCGGCCTCGCTAGATTTGCCCTGATGCGCGTACTCCTCGCCGGCGGTGGAACCGCCGGCCACACCTCACCCCTGCTCGCCACCGCCGACGCCCTGCGCCGGCTGGACCCGGCGACGGAGATCACCTGTCTCGGCACCCGTGAGGGCCTCGAGGCACGGCTCGTCCCGGAGGCCGGCTGGCCGCTGGAGTTCGTGCCGCGGGTCCCGTTGCCCCGACGCCCCGGCGCCGAGCTGTTCCGTACGCCGACCCGGCTGCGCGCCGCGCGCGCCGCGGCCCTGGAGGTGGTCGACCGGTTCCGCCCCGACGTGGTCGTCGGCTTCGGCGGCTACGTCTCGGTCCCGGCCTACCTCGCCGCCCGCAAGCGCGGCGTCCCGATCGTGGTCCACGAGGGCAACACGGTCCCCGGCGTGGCCAACAAGCTGGGCGCCCGGATGACGACGCACGTCGCCACCAGCTTCCCCGGCACCGAGCTCCCGCACGCCGTCTGCACCGGGCTGCCGATCCGCCGGCTGATCTCCACGATGGACCGCGCTGCGCTGCGCGAGGAGGGGTTGAGGACCTTCGGCCTCCGCGACGACCTGCCCGTCCTGCTGGTGACCGGCGGCTCCCAGGGCGCCGCCCGCATCAACGCGGCCGTCTCCGGGGCAGCCCCCGACCTCGCCGCCGCGGGCGTGCAGGTCCTCCACGTCGTCGGGCCCCGGCACGAGCTGGAGGTCGCGTCGCCGGACGTGCCCTACGTCGTCCTCACCTACGTCGACCGGATGGACCTCGCCTACGCCGCCGCCGACGCCGTGCTGTGCCGCGCGGGCAGCAACACCGTCACCGAGGTCTCCGGCGTCGGCCTGCCCGCGATCTACGTCCCGCTCCCGATCGGCAACGGTGAGCAGTCCCGCAACGCCCGGCCCGTCGTCGACGCGGGTGGCGGCCTGCTGGTGGCCGACGCCGCCCTCACGCCGGAGTGGGTCGCGGCGAGCGTGCCGGATCTGATGGGCGACTCCGAGCGCCTGGCGCAGATGGGCGCCGCCGCCCGGGGAGTCATCCCGCTGGACGCCGACGACAGGCTCGCGCGCCTCGTCCTGGATGCCGCGAGCGGCAGGTCGACACCGTGAGGATCCCGGTTCCCGACGAGATCCTGCCCGCCTCCGAGCTCGGTCGCGTCCACTGCGTCGGCATCGGCGGAGCCGGCATCTCCGCGATCGCGCGCATCATGGCGGCCCGTGGCCTCACCGTGACCGGCAGCGACGACCACGACACGCCCTTCCTGCCCTCGCTGCGCGAGCTCGGGGTGACCTGCCACCTCGGCTACGACGCCGCCCACGTGGGCGACGCGGACACCCTGGTCGTCACCACCGCCGCCCGCGAGGACAACCCCGAGGTGCTGGAGGCGAGACGTCGGGGACTGAGGGTCCTGCCCCGATCTGCCGGACTGGCCGCAGTGATGGCCGGCTCCCGCGTCCTCGCTGTCGCCGGCACGCACGGCAAGACCACGACCACCGGGCTGCTCACCTCCGCCCTGCTGGCGGCCGGCACCGATCCGTCGTACGCCGTGGGCGGGGTGCTGACCGCCACGGGACGCAACGCCGACGCTGGCACCGACGACCTCTTCGTGGCCGAGGCCGACGAGAGCGACGGCGCCTTCCTCGTCTACCGCCCCCACGCCGCGATCGTCACCAACGTCGAGGCCGACCACCTCGACAACTGGGGCACCGAGGAGGCCTACCACCAGGCCTTCGAGGACTTCGCCGACACCGTCGACCGCTCGGGCTTCCTCGTCTGCGTGCTCGACGACCCCGGCGCGGCCCAGCTCGCCCGCCAGGCCCGGGCCGGCGGGCTCGAGGTCATCACGGTGGGGGAGTCGGCCGACGCCGACCTGCGCATCCGCGACCTCACCCTCGAAGGCTCCACGTCCACGTGCCGGGTCGCGCGGGCCGGCACCGACCTCGGCGAGCTGCGGCTGGGGATCCCGGGTCGCCACTACGTCCTCGACGCGGTCGCCGCCCTGGCGATGGGGTTGCGCCTCGGGTGCGCGTTCGACGCCCTCGTCGAGGGGTTGGGCCGGTTCACCGGCACCGGTCGCCGGATGGAGCTGAAGGGCGAGGTCGCCGGCATCCGGGTCTACGACTCCTACGCCCACCACCCCGTCGAGATCCGCGGCGACCTGGAGGCGGCCCGCGCGCTGGCCGGCGAGGGTCGCGTGGTCGCTGCCTTCCAGCCGCACCTCGTCTCGCGCACCCGGATCTTCGGAGAGGCGATGGGCATCGCGCTCGGTGCGGCCGACGAGGTCGTCGTGCTCGACGTCTACGTCGCGCGCGAGGAACCGGACCCCGAGGTCACCGGACGCCTCGTCGCCGACGCCGTACCCCTTCCCGCCGATCGCGTCGCCTATGTCGACGGCCTCCCCGCGGCGGCGCAGGCCCTGGCGGGTCGGGCGCGTCCCGGGGACCTCGTCATCACGCTAGGGGCCGGCGACATCACGAGCGTCGGGCCGCAGGTGCTCGACCTGCTCGGGGGTGCCTGAGTGGAGCAGGAGGACCGCGCGTCGCGGCGCACGCGTCGTCGCTTCGCCCGCCGGCAGTGGGCCCGCCGCTGGCTGTCGTTGCGCTTCGTCATCGCATTCGTGGTCGTGGCCGCACTCATCGGCACGTCGGTCTGGCTGGTGTTCTTCTCCGCGACCCTGCAGGTGAAGCGGGTCCAGGTAGTCGGCAACGAGCTGCTCAGCGACGCCCGGATCCGAGAGATCGCCGACGTCCCGCTCGGGGAGCAGCTCGCCCTCGTCGACCTCGGTCGGGCCGGTGCGCGCGTCGGGGCGCTCGCGGAGGTCAGGTCCGTCGACGTGACCCGCGCCTGGCCCGACGGAGTACGGATCGAGGTGGCCGAGCGGACCGCCGTCGCGGTGGTGGAGCTGGCCGGCCGGCTCCGTGGCCTCGACGCCGACGGCGTGGTCTTCCGCGACTACCGGTCGGCGCCTGAGGGCATGCCGCGCATCAGGCCCGGGGGAGCGGCCGGGACGGACGCGCTCAAGGAGGCCGCCACCGTCGTGTCGGCCCTGCCGGAGGACCTCTCCGTCCGCGTCGACCACGTCGAGGTGGCGAGCGTCGACCAGATCATCCTGGTCCTGCGCGACCAGCGACAGGTGCTGTGGGGGAGCGCGGAGGAGTCCGCACTCAAGGCGCAGGTGCTCGACCGGATGCTCACCGCCGTCAAGGCGCAGGTCTACGACGTCAGCGTCCCGGGGAACCCGACCGTCCGCGAGCTCACCGGCTGAGCCACCGCACCGGTGGGTCGCACCGGTGGAGCGTGCCGGCGCAATTGGTGGGCGTGTCCACCACGGTTTGGCGACGCGTGCTGCCTATGGTCTAGCGAAAGGCGAGGTTGACATAACTATAACCCTCAGGCTCACGGTTAGAGTTCCGGTGGCCCGGGGGTGGTGGTAGGACCCGATCTCGTTCCTTCCCCAGAACTCGCATTCCTCTCGCACACAGACCACTCACGAAAGGCCCCGGAGCCGTGGCAGCAGCGCAGAACTACCTGGCGATCATCAAGGTCGTGGGCATCGGTGGAGGTGGCGTCAACGCCGTCAACCGGATGATCGAGGTCGGCCTCAAGGGCGTCGAGTTCATCGCGATCAACACCGACGCCCAGGCACTCCTCATGAGCGACGCCGACGTCAAGCTCGACATCGGCCGCGAGCTCACCCGCGGCCTCGGTGCCGGCGCCAACCCCGAAGTGGGCGCCAAGGCGGCCGAGGACCACGCCGACGAGATCGAAGAGGTCATGAAGGGCGCCGACATGGTCTTCGTGACCGCCGGCGAGGGTGGCGGCACCGGGACCGGTGGCGCGCCCGTCGTGGCCCGCATCGCCCGCTCGCTGGGCGCCCTGACCATCGGGGTGGTGACCCGCCCGTTCGCCTTCGAGGGGCGTCGTCGGGCCAACTCCGCCGAGGAGGGCATCAGCCAGCTCCGCGAGGAGGTCGACACCCTCATCGTCATCCCCAACGACCGGCTGCTCTCGATCACCGACCGCAGCGTGTCGATCCTCGACGCGTTCAAGCAGGCCGACCAGGTGCTGCTGCAGGGTGTCTCGGGCATCACCGACCTGATCACCACCCCGGGCCTGATCAACCTCGACTTCGCGGACGTGAAGTCCGTGATGGCCAACGCCGGCTCCGCGCTCATGGGCATCGGTTCGGCCCGCGGCGAGGACCGCGCGGTGGCGGCGGCTGAGCAGGCGGTGTCCAGCCCGCTGCTGGAGGCCAGCATCGAGGGCGCGCACGGTGTGCTGCTCTCCATCGCCGGTGGCTCCGACCTCGGCCTCTTCGAGATCAACGAGGCCGCCGCGCTCGTGTCGCAGGCCGCACACGCCGAGGCCAACATCATCTTCGGGGCGACCATCGACGACGCGCTCGGCGACGAGGTCCGGGTGACCGTCATCGCCGCCGGCTTCGACGGCGGCATGCCGAAGCGTCGCTCCGACGGCAACGTGCTGCGCCAGAACCCTCCGGCGCAGACGCAGGAGCAGACCCGTGCGGCGGCACAGCAGCTCGCCGGCAAGGCGCCGGCCCCCGGTGCCTCGTCCTCGTCATCGTCCTCCGGCACGGGGACGGCGGCTCCGACCACGTTCGCCCCGTCGTCGCAGGACCCCCAGGCCACGCCGGTGAAGTCACAGCCGGCCAGGCAGGTGCAGTTCGACGACGACGACCTCGACGTGCCCGACTTCTTGAAGTAGCACGTGTTCGCATTCCGCGACTCTCGTGAGGGCGACGTCTCCCGGTTCCGGGTGGACGTCGCCTTCACCGATTCCTCCGTCGACCTCCAGGGCCTCGGGGAGGACTTCGCGCAGGTGCTGGCGCGGCTCGAGGTCGAGGTCGGCGTGCCGTTCGCCCGCGCCTCCCAGGTCCACGGCGACGAGGTGCTGGTCGTGGACGCACCGATCCCGCTGGGACAGGCCCCGACCGCTGATGCGCTGGTGACCGCGACCCCCGGCCTGGGGCTCATGGTGCGCGTCGCCGACTGCGTGCCGGTCGTGCTCGCCGACGTCGAGGCGGGTGTCGTCGGCGCCGTGCACGCCGGGCGCCCCGGCATGGTCCTCGACATCGCCACCCGCGCGGTGGAGGTGATGCGCGCGCAGGGCGCCTCCGAGATGATCGCCTGGGTGGGCCCGCACGTGTGCGGGGCCTGCTACGAGGTGCCGGAGGAGATGCGCGCCGAGGTCAGCGCGGTCGTCCCCGAGGCCTACGCCGAGACGTCGTGGGGCACCCCGTCCGTGGACGTCGGTGCCGGGGTCCGCGCCCAGCTCGAGCGCGCCGGTGTCGAGGTCGTCGAGGTGGGCGGCTGCACGCGCGAGGAGCGCTCGTTCCACTCCTACCGTCGCGACGGCGCAGCCGCGGGACGTTTCGCCGGGCTGGTGTGGCTCTCGTGACGCGCCGCGACGAGCTCGCCGCCAGCCTCGACGACGTACGACGACGCATCCGGGTGGCCTGCGAAGGGGTCGGGCGCGAGCCGGCCGAGGTCTCCCTCGTGGTGGTCACGAAGTTCTTCCCCGCCTCCGACGTGCGCCTGCTCGCCGACCTCGGCGTCACCGACGTGGGGGAGAACCGCCACCAGGAGGCCGAGGCGAAGGCAGCCGAGTGTGCCGACCTCGGCCTGCGCTGGCACTTCATCGGTGGCCTGCAGTCCAACAAGGCCGGAGCGGTCGCGTCCTACTGCGACGTGGTCGAGTCCCTCGACCGGGTCAAGCTGGTGGGGCCGTTGTCGCGTGGCGCCGGCGCCCGAGGGCGTGTCGTCGACGTGCTCCTCCAGGTCAGCCTGGACCCGCCCGGCGCCCAGCACCGGTCCGGTGTCGCTCCCGCCGACCTCGCCGATCTCGCCGCGAGGGTGGTGGAGGCGGACATGCTTCGCCTCCGCGGCCTGATGGCCGTCGCACCGCTGGGAGAGGACCCGGAGCCGGCCTTCACCCGTCTTGCGCGGATCCGTGAGGACTTCCTGGCAGGACACCCCGACGCGACGTCGCTGTCCGCCGGGATGAGCGGGGACCTCGAGGCGGCCATCACCCACGGCGCGACACACGTGCGTGTCGGCTCCGCGGTGCTCGGTCCGAGGCCCACGGTCCAGTAATGTCAACGACAATCAACAGGTGGCCCGTCCGGGTCGCGAGGTCTAGCGGAGGATCAGTCTCATGAGCGGCGCGATGCGCAAGATCGGCGAGTACCTCGGCCTGCTCGAGGACACCGGCCACTACGACGACTACGACGGTGACGCGGAGACCTCGACCCAGGACGCCGTCGACCAGCGCCCGGTCACACGCGACCGGCGACCGGCCCCTGTGTCCGACCTCGCCGAGCGCCGCCGTCCGGCCTCGGTCCAGACAGGAGTCGTGGCCGAGTTGAGCCGCATCACCACGCTGCACCCCCGCAACTACAACGAGGCCCGTCTGATCGGTGAGAACTACCGCGACGGCACCCCGGTGATCATGAACCTCAGCGAGATGGACGACAACGACGCCAAGCGTCTCGTCGACTTCGCTGCCGGGCTCATCTTTGCCTCACGTGGCACCATTGAGCGCGTGACCAACAAGGTGTTCCTCCTGTCCCCGCCCAACGTCACGGTCGCCGCCGAGGACAAGGAGCGGATGGCTGAGGACGGGTTCTTCAACCAGAGCTGACCGTGACCATTCTTGGACAGACCCTCGTCATCCTCCTGCAGGTCTTCATCGGGTTCCTCTGGATCCGGTTCATCGTCGACTGGGTGCAGGTCTTCGCCCGGCAGTGGCAGCCCCGCGGTCCCCTCCTGGTGGGGCTCGAGGGCGTCTACACCGTGACGGACCCGCCCATCGTGGCCCTGCGCCGGGTGATCCCACCGCTGCGGATCGGCTCGATCGCGCTCGACCTGAGCTTCCTCCTGGTGATGGTCGGGGCCTTTCTCCTGCTCAGCGTGGTGCGCACGATCTTCAATCTGTGAACTCCAGTCACACGGGTCACTGTGCCCCGCGCGCCGCCGGGCGCTATTGTCTCCTGACAGCAGAGCCACCGACATATCGATCGTGAAAGTTTGGGTGAGGTCATGCCGCTGACGCCTGAGGACGTGAGCAACAAGCGATTTACGCCTGTCCGTCTCCGTGAGGGGTACGACATGGGCGAGGTTGACCAGTTCCTCGACGAGGTGGAGGCCGAGCTCGCGCGTCTCACGAAGGAGAACGACGACCTGCGCTCGAAGCTGTCCGCCGCACAGTCCGGTGACGCCTCGTCGTCCGCCGCGGCGCCCGTGTCGTTCGCACCGGCCGCGCAGGAGCCCGAGCCGGAGCCCGAGCCGGAGCCGGAGCCCGCTCCAGTGGTGGCGGCCGCGCCGGCCGCCGCGCCTGTGCAGGCCGCGCGCGTCGGCAACATCGCCGAGGCTTCCAACGCCGCGGCGCGTCTCCTCGAGATCGCCACGCGCAACGCCGACGAGCTCGTCGAGGACGCCAAGAACGAGGCCGACCGCATCGTCGGTGCGGCTCGCACCAAGGCCGAGCGCCTCGAGGGCGAGGCGAAGACGAAGTCGGACCGCATGGAGGCCGACGCCCGTCAGCGTTCGCAGATGCTCGACTCCGAGACCGCCGAGCGTCGCCAGCAGATGTTCGGCGACCTGGAGAAGGAGCGCGACAAGCTCAACAGCGACGTCGAGACGCTGCGTCAGTTCGAGCGCGAGTACCGCTCGCGCCTGAAGACGTACTTCACCCAGCAGCTCGAGGCGCTGTCGACCGGGGTCGAGGCCCAGGCCCCCGCCGACAGCAGCGGTCCCGGGCCCAAGCGCCTGCGGTCCGTGCTCGGCGACGACGAGAGCTGAGCAGTTCGAACACGCACGTGAATAGCGAGAACGGTCGGCCCTGAGGCCGGCCGTTCTCGCATTTCGGCGAGCCACTGTTGGTTCGTCACCTTCCACCCGATACCCTCCCTGCCACCGTGTGGTTCTCACCACACCCGATGGATGGCTGGAGGCCCTCGGAGATGGCTGGCAGTACGCGCAAGTCCCTGGCTGGATCGGCTGCTGCTGCCGCCAAGCGGGTGATCGGACGACGGAGCTCCTCGGCGAAGGGGGCGTCGGCCGCCCCGGAGCCGGGCACGAAGAAGGCCACCGACAAGGCCACGAAGGCGCCGGCCACGAAGGCTCCGGCCAAGAAGGCGCCCGCCGCCAAGGCCCCGGCCAAGAAGGCGCCGGCGAAGAAGGCTCCCGCCGCCAAGGCGCCGGCCAAGAAGGCTCCCGCCGCGAAGGCGCCGGCCAAGAAGGCACCGGCTGCGAAGGCGCCGGCCAAGAAGGCACCGGCTGCGAAGGCGCCGGCCAAGAAGGCTCCCGCCGCGAAGGCACCGGCCAAGAAGGCCGCCACGCCGAGGGCGGCCCCCGCCACGAAGAAGGCCGCCACGAAGAAGGCCGCAGCAAAGAAGGCCGCACCGGCCGCGAAGACCGCCCCGAGCACCCCCGCTCCTGCGAAGAAGGCATCCCCTGTGACGAAGGCGGCTCCGGCCAAGAAGACTGCTCCCCGCAAGGCCACTCCTGGGCGGCTCGTCGTGCTCGACGGTGAGGACCCGTGGACCCGCGCCGAGCTCAACGAGCTGGTCAGGGAGCTCCGTGAGCACCACGAGCGCCTCTCCGTCTCTGTCGGGCAGTCCGAGGAGGAGCTGGCCGGGCTGATGCGCGACGCCGGCGACGGCGCGGGCCAGGACCAGGCGGACGTCGGGGCCACGAGCTTCGAGCGTGACCACGAGTTCACCGTGCTGGCCAAGGAGCGCGAGACCCTCGTCCAGATCGACCGGGCCCTGGCCCACATCGACGACGGCTCCTACGGCGTCTGCGACTCCTGCGGCAACCCCATCGGCAAGAATCGGTTGATGGCCGTGCCCCATGCCACACTGTGCATGTCATGCAAGCAGCGCGAGGAGCGTCGCTGAACCCCAGCGACCAGGACGATCACGTCCCGGACCGTCGACGCCTCGACGCTCGGCTGGTGTTCGCCGGCATCGCCCTCGTGGCGTACGCCCTCGACCTGGGCTCGAAGCAGTGGGCGCTGGCCGAGCTGGCAGACGGCGACATCTCGGTGTTCGGTGACTGGTTCACGTTGCACCTGACCTTCAACCCGGGCGCGGCGTTCAGCACGGGCACGGGCTTCACCCCCGTCTTCACTGGCCTCGCCATGGTGGCCGTCGTGGTCGTGCTGTGGCTGAGCCGCCGGGTCGCCAGCACAGGATGGGCGCTGGCCCTCGGTCTCCTGCTCGGTGGGGTCGCCGGCAACCTCACCGACCGCATCGTCCGCGAGCCCGAGCCGTTCCACGGCCACGTGGTCGACTTCTTGATGCTGCCGAACTGGCCGGTCTTCAACATCGCCGACATGTGCATCAACGTGGCCGCCGGGCTGATCATCTGGCAGAGCTTCCGAGGCGTGGCGCTGGACGGCTCGCGTGAGCCGCGGACCGACTCGCGGCCCGAGTCGTGAGCCCCACCCGATGACCACCCACGCCGAGCAGCGCACCGTGTTCGTGCCCGACGGCCTCGCCGGTGAGCGTGTCGACTCCGCGATGGCGCGGATGTTCGGCTTCTCGCGCACCAGGGCCGCCGACCTGATCTCCCAGGGCCTGGTGCAGGTCGACGGTGGGCTGGTCGGCAAGAGCGACCGGGTGCACGGCGGAGCGATGCTCGACGTCACGATCCCGGCCGAGACCGACCCGCTCGCAGTGGTCCCGGAGATCGTCGAGGGGATCCGGATCATCCACGACGACGACGCGATCGTGGTGATCGACAAGCCCGTCGGCGTCGCCGTGCACCCCTCGCCCGGCTGGACCGGGCAGACCGTCGTCGGGCACCTCGCCGGAGCCGGGTTCCGGATCTCCACGAGCGGCGCCAGTGAGCGGCAGGGCATCGTCCAGCGCCTCGATGTCGGCACCAGCGGCGTGATGGTGATCTGCAAGTCGGAGCACGCCTACTCCGTGCTCAAGAACGCCTTCCGCCACCGCACCGTCGACAAGACCTACCACGCCCTCGTCCAGGGGCACCCCGATCCGCTCTCCGGCACCGTGGACGCGCCGATCGGGCGCCACCCCCACCACGACTACAAGTTCGCGGTGATGGCCGACGGTCGGCACAGCATCACCCACTACGAGACCCTCGAGGCCCACCGTTTCGCGAGCCTGCTGGAGGTGCACCTCGAGACCGGCCGGACGCACCAGATCCGGGTCCACATGAGCGCGCTGAAGCACCCGTGCGTGGGCGACCTGACCTATGGCGCCGACCCGACGCTCTCACAGCGGCTCGGGCTGGAGCGCCAGTGGCTGCACGCGATGCGACTCGGCTTCGAGCATCCCGAGACCGGTGACTACGTCACCTACGAGTCCACCTACCCCGACGACCTCGAGCGCGCGCTCGAGGTCATCCGTGATGAGCACTGACCTGGCGTTGCGCCCGGCCACGGCCGCGGACCTGCCAGCGCTCGCCGAGATCCACCTGGCCGCGCGCCGCTCGGCCGGCGACGCCTTCGCGCCCGGGGTGCACCGTGACGACGAGGTGCGGGCGTGGGTCTGCGGCTGGGACCTGACGGCGTACGACGTGTGGCTGGCGACGCTGGGCGACCGGGTGGCGGGTTATGCCCGGTGGACGCCCACCTGGCTGGACGACCTCTACGTCCACCCCGACCACCAGCGCCGAGGCGTCGGCGCTGCGCTGTTCGACCTGGTCACCGCCCAGCGTCCGGCGGGCTTCTGCCTGTGGGTCTTCGAGTCCAACGAGCCGGCCCGGGAGTTCTACCGGCGTCACGGCTGCCTCGAGCTCGAGCGCACGGACGGATCCGGGAACGAGGAACGCGCGCCTGACATCCGGGTGGCCTGGCCGGGATCCGATCCGCTGGCGTTCCTGCGCGGACTGATCGACGAGGCCGACCTGGTGCTCGGCGACGTCCTGGCCCGCCGCACGGCGCTGACGCGGGTGGTGCAGGCGGTGAAGCCGTCGGGGGAGCGCGACCCGCGGCGCGAGGCCGAGATCGCCCGCCGGGTGGCTGCCGTGGTGCCCGAGCTGGGGGAGCAGCGTGTCGCCCGGATCGTCGACGTGATCATCACCGAGTCGCTCGACGCCTCCCGCTGACGTGCGGCCACGCCCCGGCGGGGCCCTTGGCCACCCGTCGCTGAGCTCCTGTCGCGATCCCCGGGTACCCGGGGAAACTTGAGGTTCCAGTGCGAAACTTCGGGGGTGAGGCTCCAGTTTCCCCGGGTACCCGGGGAAACCGACCGGGGCCGGACGCCCCGGGTACCCGGGGAAACCGACCGGGCCCGGACGCCCGGCTGCCGGACCTGGGGCAGGATGGTCCCGTGCTGCTCTACGACGACGTGGTCGAGGAGTACCGCGACTTCGCCACCTACGCCGCGGGTGACTCGCCCTGCTTCGAGGCGTGGGCGGACGGGGTCGTCGGCGACCCCGAGGTGCTGGACTGGCTGGGCACCCTGCCGCCGATCAAGCGCCAGCCCAACCTCGTCTTCGCGGCCGCTCGCTGGCACGGCGCCCCCGCACCCGGCCCGTACGACGGCCTGCGCCGCGTGCTGCTCGAGCGGGAGGCCGAGGTCCGCGCCACCGTGATGTCGCGGGCAACGCAGACCAACGAGGTGGGCCGGCTGGCGACGCTCGTCCCGGTGATGGCCCTCGTCGAGGGGCCGCTGGCGTTGATCGAGGTCGGCGCCAGCGCCGGGCTGTGCCTGTTCCCGGACCGCTACGACTACGCCTGGCCGCCCCTGGGTGGCCTGTCCGGCAGCGGGGGAGCGCTCCTCGCCGCGGAGGCGAGCGGGCCTCTGCCGATCCCGGCCCGCCACCCGGAGGTCGCCTGGCGCGGCGGCGTCGACCTGAACCCGCTCGACGTCTCCGACCCCGATGCCATGGCCTGGCTGGAGAACCTGGTCTGGCCGGAGCAGGACGAGCGCCGAGAGCGGCTGCGTACGGCGGTCGACGTCGCGCGGCTGGACCCACCCGCGCTGCGCGCCGGCGACCTCTTCGACCACCTCGGCGACCTGCTCGACGAGGCAGCGCCCCACGGCACACCCGTGGTGTTCCATTCCGCGGTGATCGCCTACCTCGAGGAGCCCGATCGCCGTCGGTTCCACGCCCTGATGACGGGGCTGGTGCAAGCGGGTCGCTGTCGGTGGATCAGCAACGAGGGGCGACGGGTGCTGCCCGACCTACGCCTCGCCCACGACGTGCCGTCGGGACGTTTCGTGACCGCCCTCGACGGCGTCGCGGTGGCGGTCAGCCACGGCCACGGTCACATGATCGAGTGGCTCGCCTGAGCCGTGGCGAGTCTTGTCGGAGGGGTCCGGCACACTGACGTAGGCTGACGTTCCTTCCCCTCCGAGTGCCCGCTGCGGCACTGCTGACCCGTCAGCAACGCCCCACCCCAGTGACACCGTCAGCGACCCTGAAAGGTGCGGAAGTCTCCTCCATGTCGGCCGGCTCCTCCACCAGTTCCGTGGACAATTTCGTGCACCTGCACGTGCACACCGAATACTCCATGCTCGACGGGGCATCGCTCCTCGACGGGCTGTTCACCCGCACGAGCGACCTCGGCATGCCGGCCATCGCGATGACCGACCACGGCAACCTGCACGGCGCCTACGACTTCTATCGCAAGGCCAAGCAGCACGGCGTGAAGCCGATCATCGGCATCGAGGCCTACATCACCCCCGGCACCCAGCGCGGCGAGCGGCGTCGGGTCCGGTGGGGCCAGGGCGACCTGGCCGAGGAGGGCGGCAACGACGTCGCGGGGGGCGGCGCCTACACCCACATGACCATGTGGGCCGAGAACACCGAGGGCATGCACAACCTGTTCCGGCTCTCCTCGCGCTCGAGCCTCGAGGGCTACTACTTCAAGCCCCGGATGGACAAGGAGATCCTCGCCGAGCACAGCTCGGGGCTGATCGTCAGCACCGGCTGCCCCAGCGGCGCGATCCAGACCCGGCTGCGCCTGGGCCAGTACGACGAAGCCGTCCGCGAGGCGGGTGAGCTCCAGGAGATCTTCGGCAAGGACAACGTCTTCCTCGAGCTGATGGACCACGGCATCTCCATCGAGAAGCGGGTCCGCGACGACCTTCTCCGCCTCGGCAAGGAGATGGGCCTCCCGCCGATCGCCACCAACGACTCCCACTACAACAACCCCGAGGACGCCGCTGCCCACGACGCGCTGATCTGTGTCGCGTCGGGCAAGCGGCTCTCCGACACCAACCGGCTCAAGTTCGACGGCGGCGGCTACTACATCAAGTCGGCCGCGGAGATGCGCGCGCTGTGGGCCGACGAGTTCGGCATGCCGGAAGCCTGCGACAACACCCTCGCCATCGCCGAGCGCTGCGAGGTCGAGTTCACCGAGTCCACCGGCGGCTACATGGCGCGCGCCGACGTGCCGGCGGGAGAGACCGAGGACAGCTGGTTCCGCAAGGAGGTCTGGCGGGGCATCGAGGCCCGCTACCCCGGTGATCGCCTCGACCAGTCGGTGCGCGACCGGGTCGAGATGGAGCTCGCGATCATCTCCCAGAAGGGCTACTGCGGCTACTACCTCGTGGTCGCCGACTTCATCAACTGGGCCAAGGACAACGGCATCCGCGTCGGCCCCGGCCGTGGTTCCGGCGCGGGTTCCATCGCGGCGTACTCGCTGCGCATCACCGACCTGTGCCCGCTGGAGCACGGCCTGTTCTTCGAGCGCTTCCTCAACCCCGAGCGTCCCTCGATGCCCGACTTCGACATCGACTTCGACGATGCCCGCCGCGGCGAGGTCATCTCCTACGTCAGCGACAAGTACGGCGCCGAGCGGGTCGCGCAGATCGCGACGTTCGGCCGGCTCAAGGCGAAGGCCGCCATCAAGGACGCCGCCCGTGTCCTCGACCACGGATTCGCGATCTCCGACCGCATCACCAAGGCCCTGCCCGCCGACGTGATGGGCAAGGGCGTGCCGCTCAAGGAGATCTTCAACCCCGAGCACAAGCGCTACCGCGACGGCGGCGAGTTCCGCACCCTCTACGACCAGGACGCCGACGTCCGCACGATCTATGAGACCGCAGTCGGGCTCGAGGGGCAGATCCGCAACTGGGGCGTCCACGCAGCCGGGGTGATCATGTCGAGCGAGCCCCTGGTCGACATCGTCCCGATCATGGCGCGCCCGCAGGACGGCGCGGTCATCACCCAGTTCGACTACCCGATGTGCGAGTCGCTCGGGCTGGTCAAGATGGACTTCCTCGGGCTCTCCAACCTCCGCACGCTCGAGGACGCGCTGATCAACATCGGCGTCAACCGGGACGAGACGGTCGTCCTCGAGGAGCTGCCGTTCGACGACCGGGCGACCTACGAGTTGATGGGCCGCGGCGACACGCTGGGCGTCTTCCAGCTCGACGGTTCGGGCATGCGTGCCCTCCTGCGCTCCATGCAGCCCGACCAGTTCGCCGACATCACCGCCGTCAGCGCGCTCTACCGCCCCGGTCCGATGGGCGCGGACTCGCACAACAAGTATGCCCGCCGCAAGAACGGCCGCGAGCCGATCGAGCCGATCCACCCGGCGCTCGCCGAGGCGCTCGAGTCGGTGCTGGGCGAGACCTACGGCCTGATCGTCTACCAGGAGCAGGTGATGGCCATCGCCCAGGTGTTGGCCGGCTTCACCCTGGGAGCGGCCGACAACCTGCGTCGTGCGATGGGCAAGAAGAAGAAGGAGGAGCTCGACAAGCAGTACGCCGGCTTCCAGGCCGGCATGCTCGAGCGCAGCTTCCCCCAGGTCGCGATCGACAAACTGTGGGAGATCCTGCTCCCGTTCTCCGACTACGCCTTCAACAAGTCGCACTCGGCCGCCTACGGCGTCATCACCTACTGGACCGCCTATCTCAAGGCCAACTACCCGACCGAGTACATGGCCGCCCTCCTGACGTCGGTGAAGGACGACAAGGACAAGATGGCGATCTACCTCAACGAGTGCCGCAAGATGAAGATCCAGGTGCTGCCGCCCGACGTCAACGAGTCCCACGCCAACTTCACCCCTGTCGGCCACGACATCCGCTTCGGGCTGACCGCGGTGCGCAACGTCGGCAGCAATGTCGTCGACGGCATCGTGTCCGGCCGCGAGCAGAAGGGCCGCTACGCCGACTTCAACGACTTCATGGAGAAGGTCCCGGCGCTGGTGTGCAACAAGCGCGTCGTGGAGTCGTTGATCAAGGCCGGCGCCTTTGACGACATGTTGCACAGACGTCGAGCGCTGGTCGCCGTCCACGAGACCGCGGTCGACCAGTTCATCGACCTCAAGAAGAACGAGGCGATCGGCCAGGACTCCCTCTTCGGCGGGCTCGGCGACGACGACGCGGGCTTCGGCGTGACCGTGACCGTCCCCGACATCGACGACTGGGACAAGCTCACGCTGCTCGGCCACGAGCGGGAGATGCTCGGTCTCTACGTCTCCGACCACCCGCTGCTCGGTCTCGAGCACGTGCTCTCCCAGGGCACCGACTGCACGATCGGCCAGCTGATGGTCGACGAGGAGCGAGCCCACGGGTCGACGCTCACGGTGAGCGGGCTGATCACGTCGGTCGCTCGCAAGATCACCAAGCGCGGCGACCCGTGGGCCACCATCACCCTCGAGGACCTCGACGGCGCGATCGAGGTGCTGCTCTTCCCGAGCGCCTACACCCTGGCCTCGACGTTGCTGGTCGAGGACCAGGTCGTGCGGATCAAGGGCCAGCTCTCCCGCGACAAGGACCAGCCCGAGCTGCGCGCGCAGGAGGTCACCGCCCCCGACCTCACGCAGGGGCCCGCCGGCCCGGTGGTCATCAGCCTGCCGTCGACGCGCTGCACCCCTCCGGTGGTCGCCCAGCTCCGCGACGTGCTCGGCACCCACCCCGGCATGACCGAGGTCCAGCTGCGCCTGATGACCCGCAGCTCGACCAAGCTGCTCCGGCTCGACGACAATCTCCGGGTGAGCCCGAGCCCCGCCCTGTTCGCCGACCTCAAGCAGCTGCTGGGCCCCGGATGCCTGACCGGGTGAGCGAGCCGGCTCGCCCGGCGTTGCGCCTCGCGCTCGTGGTCGCCGGGTTCCTCGCCGCGGGTGCGGCGGCGGGAGTGCTGTGGGAGCGGCTGTGGGACGCCCCCACCGGCCTGAGCTACAACGGACGGTGGTTCCTCGAGCCCGCCGGCCCGGACCTCTCGTTCGAGGGCATCGCCCTCTTCGTGGTGATCGCCTTCCCGCTCGGCGTGGTCCTGGCGGTGCTGACCGGCATCCGGCGCGACCACGAGGTGGCGACGGTGCTCACGGTGCTGGTGGCCGCCAGCGTCGCCGGCATCGTGATGTACGCCGTCGGCAGCAGCCTGGGTCCCTCCGATCCGCAGGCGCTGGCCGCGGGGCAGCCCGACTACACCCCCATCTCCGGGGACCTCGCACTCACCGCTCCCGATCGCGACAGCGTGCCCTGGCACTCCACCGCGCTGGTGGCCCTGCCTGCAGGCGCGATGACTGGTCTGGTCGGGATGTACCTCTTCAGCAGTCGGGGCATGCTGCGGCGCTCGCGCGGGTAGGCTGACCGCGACAATTTCAGTGCCGCCCCGAGCGATCGTGGCCGCGTGCAGTGGGGGAACAGGACTTTCATGAGCATCACACCGGGTGGCCCGGAATACCTCGACACCTCAGGGCCGGCCTCAGCCGCGCCCGACCAGGGCAACGACCACCGCAAGCGCCTCGTCGCGCTCGGTGTGATCGTTGCCGGAGGCGCAGTCGTCGCCGGCGGTGCGTGGGCTGCCTCCAGCTTCTTCGCCACCGGTTCCCAGCCTGCGGAGGCGCTCCCGGACTCGACGATCGCCTACGCCAGCGTGGACCTCGACCCCAGCGGCGGCCAGAAGATCGAGGCCATCAAGACGCTGCGCAAGTTCCCGGCGTTCACCGACAAGATCAACCTCGAGACCGACGACGACCTGCGCGAGCGGTTCTTCGAGGAGATCACCTCCTCCGGTGAGTGCGACGGCCTCGACTACGCCGCGGACATCAAGCCGTGGCTCGGCTCCCGCGCTGCGATGGCTGCCGTCGACCTCGGGGCGGACCAGCCCGCCGCGGTCGGTGTCGTCCAGGTGAGCGACGCCGGCAAGGCCGAGGACGGCGTGGCCAAGCTCATCGAGACCTGCGGCGGCGGTGAGGACGGCTCCGGTGCTGAGGTCGGCGGCTGGGTCGTCGACGGCGACTGGATGGTCCTGGCCGAGACGAAGGAGATCGCGCAGCAGGTCGTCGACGCTGCTGACGGCGCCTCCCTCGCCGACGACTCGTCGTACGCCCAGTGGACCGGCGAGGCCGGGGACGCCGGCTTCATGTCGTTCTACGTCTCCCAGGCGGCCGCGAAGTACCTCAACGACGCGGCTGGCATGGGCTCGATGCTCGGCGGCCCGCTGATGCCGTCCCCCGACGACTTCACCGCCGAGGACCCGATGGGTGTGGCGCCACAGGAGGTCCCGGAGGAGCTCCAGCGGCTGATCGAGGACTTCGAGGGGGCCGCCGCGACGGTCCGCTTCGACGACGGCGCCGTCGAGGTCGAGTACGCCATGTCGAACTACCAGAAGGACCTGACCTCGTTCGTCGACAGCGAGGAGGGCGCCAGCCTGGTCGCCGACCTCCCGGCGGACACCGTGGCCGCGATGGGCTTCTCGCTGGAGAAGGGCTGGGCCGACGCGATGCTCGACTACGTCAAGAGCAGCGCGCCCGACCAGAGCGACACCATCGACGAGCAGCTCGCGCAGTTCGAGTCCGAGACCGGGCTGTCGTTCCCCGAGGACGTGGAGACGTTGCTCGGCGAGGGCATGACCATGTCGGTCGGCAGCGGCATCGACCCCGACGCGATCACCAACGGCGGCCCGGGCGAGATCCCGGCCGGCATCACGATCAAGGGTGACGCCGACGAGATCCAGGCGGTGCTCGACAAGATCACCGCCTACGTCGGACCCGAGGCGGCCGACTACCTCGAGGTCACCCAGGGCGACGGCACCGCCGTGCTCGCCCTGCAGGACGACTACCGCGGCAAGCTCGAGTCCGGAGGCGACCTCGGCGACAGCGACGGCTACAGCTCGGTCGTCGAGCAGGACCAGGCGCAGATGGTGATGTTCGTGAACTTCGACGCCGACGACGACTGGCTCGTCCGGGTCTCGAAGGACTCGCCCGAGGTCAGCGAGAACCTCGCGCCGCTCTCGGCCTTCGGCATCAGCGGCTGGGTCGACGGCGACGTCGTCCACGGCCTGGTCAAGCTCACCACGGACTGACAGCTCGCGGTCCGGCCCGAGGACCCGACTCAGCGACCGATGGTGGCGGTCACCGCTCCGGTGACCGCCACCAGGTCGAGCGGCGCCAGCTCGATGTCGAAGCCGCGCCGCCCACCGGAGACCAGGATCGTCTCGTGGTCGAGGGCGGAGGCGTCGAGAGCCGTCGGGTGCGCCCGCTTCTGCCCGATCGGCGAGATCCCGCCGGCGACGTAGCCAGTGGCCCGCTCGGCAGCGGCGACGTCGGCCATGACCGCCTTGCTGCCTCCCATCGCCCGGGCGAGCGCCTTGAGGTCCAGCTGGCCCGAGACCGGGACGATGCCGACCACCAGACTCCCGTCCAGCGACGCCAGGAGCGTCTTGAACACCCGCGCCGGATCGGCGCCGAGCGACTGCGCCGCCTCCATGCCGTACGACGCCGCGCGGGGGTCGTGCTCATAGGCACGCACCTCGAACGCGACGCCGGCAGCGGTCAGGGCGACGGTGGCGGGAGTGCCGCCGACCGGTCGGGACTTCTTGGCCATCGTGAGCAGGGGCCTCAGTTGGGGGACCAGGCGGTCCGGGCGACCTGCGTGGCCGGGAGCGAGGGGATGACGTTGATCGCGCGGAGCTCCTCGGTCAGCAGCCGGGTGACGAGCTGGAGCCGTTCGGTGGCGTCGTTCGCCTCGAGCAGCGACTGCCGCTCGGCCAGCGGCAGCGGAGTCAGGGCGGACAGCGTCCAGGCCAGGTAGTCGGGGTCTCGCGGCAGGGTCCCGCTGAAGGGGTCGCCCTGGATCTCGGTCATCGCCACGCGGAACGCGGTGAACGTCGCGCGGGCCCGGTCGAGCACCTCGGCAGGGACGTCGACCTCCGGCTCGGGCACGGTGGCGATGACTCCCTGCGGGAAGTCGGCACCTCGCCGCATCTCCTCCAGCCTCATCCGCTCGCGGGCCACGGCGACGATGTCGAAGGTGCCGTCACCGCGGCGCTCGACCTCGGTGAGCTGCAGCAGGCAGCCCACCCGGTAGAACGACTGGGCGCCGTGGCCACCCACCTCGTACCCCTCGCGGATCGCGACCGTGCCGAACACCCGGGCGGTGGGGTCCTCGACCGTCAGCAGGTGGTTGACCAGCATCCGATAGCGGTCCTCGAAGACGTGGAGCGGCACGCTCATGCCCGGGAACACCACGGTGCTCAACGGGAACATCGGCAGCGGATCGCTCACACCTGAGACACTAACGGCCGCTGTCCACCCCGCACCCGCGACTTCGGATCAACCCGCCGGGGAACCTAGACTTCGAGCCATGTCCCTGATCCGCCGCATCGACCTGAGGGGCGCCGATCGGGCGTCCGTCGACTATCGCGCCAGCGTGCCCCGCGCCGAGTTCGACGTCGAGGCCGCCACGCATCAGGTGCAGCCGATCATCGACGCCGTCCGCGCCCGCGGGGTCGAGGCCATCACGGAGTTCTCGGCCCGCTTCGACGGGGTCCGGACCGACGACATCCGAGTGCCCCGCGAGTCGCTCGAGCGGGCGCTGGCCGAGCTCGACCCGGCGGTGCGCGCCGCGCTCGAGGAGTCCATCCGCCGCCTGCGCGCGACCAGCGAGGCCGAGCTGGAGCACGACGTGACCAGCCAGGTGGGTGCCGGTGCGACGGTGACCCACCGCAAGGTGCCGATCGACCGGGTCGGGCTCTACGTCCCCGGCGGGCTGGCGCCACTGGTCAGCAGCGTCGTGATGAACGTCGTCCCCGCCCAGGTGGCCGGAGTGCGTTCCATCGCGCTCGCCAGCCCGCCGCAGAAGAACCGCGCCGGATTGCCGGAGCCCACGATCATGGCCGCCTGCGCCCTCCTCGGCGTCGACGAGGTCTACGCCGTCGGCGGCGCGCAGGCCATCGCGATGTTCGCCCACGGGGCGGGCCCCTGTGCGCGGGTGGACCTGGTGACCGGTCCGGGCAACATCTACGTCGCGGCCGCCAAGCGCCTCCTGCGCGGGGTGGTCGGCATCGACTCCGAGGCCGGCCCCACCGAGATCGCCATCCTCGCCGACGACACCGCGGAGGCGGCCTTCGTCGCCGCCGACCTGATCAGCCAGGCCGAGCACGATCCGATGGCCGCGTCGGTCCTGGTGACCGACTCGCTCGAGCTCGCGGACGCCGTCGAGATCGAGCTCGGAAAGCAGGTCTTCGCCACCCGCCACACCGAGCGGATCCGCACCGCGCTGGGCGGACGCCAGTCGGGCATCGTGCTGGTCGACGACATGGACCAGGGCGTCGACGTGGTCGACGCCTATGCCGCCGAGCACCTCGAGATCCACACGCGCGACGCAGCCGCGCACGCCGCACGCGTGCGCAACGCGGGGGCGATCTTCGTCGGACCGTGGGCGCCGGTGTCCCTCGGGGACTACTGCGCGGGGTCCAACCACGTCCTGCCCACCGCCGGCTGCGCGTGCCACTCGAGCGGGCTGTCGGTGCGGGCGTTCACCCGGTCGGTGCACGTCGTCGACTACTCGCAGGCGGCGCTCGCCGAGGTCGCCGACCACGTGGTGGTGCTGGCCGAGGCGGAGGATCTGCCCGGCCACGGCCAGGCCGTGTCGGTCCGCTTCGACACTGCGCGGCCGCGACGATGAGCGGAGCCTTCCCACCCCTGCGCGAGGAGCTGCGGGGGATCGAGCCCTACGGCGCACCGCAGCTGTCCCACGAGCAGGCGCCGGTCCAGCTCAACGTCAACGAGAACCCCTACGGCCCCTCGCCCGAGGTCGCCGCCGACATCGCGCGTGCCGTCGGTGCGGCCGCGGTGTCGCTCAACCGCTATCCCGACCGCGAGTTCGTGGAGCTGCGGGGGGCGCTGGCGGCGTACCTCAACACCTCCGGGGGAGCCGGCATCACGCCCGACATGGTGTGGGCGGCCAACGGCTCCAACGAGGTCATGCTGCAGCTGCTGCAGGCCTTCGGCGGTCCCGGCCGGGTCGCGTTGTCGTTCGCGCCCACCTACTCGATGTATCCCGAGTACGCCCGCGACACCCTCACCGAGTGGCAGGCCGGCCACCGGGCCGAGGACTTCTCCCTCGACCTCGACGCGGCCCGCGAGCTGGTGCTGGAGCGGCGTCCGTCCGTGGTGCTGCTCCCGAGCCCCAACAACCCGACCGGGACGGCTCTGCCCCCGGAGGCGGTGACGATGCTGTGCGAGGCCGCGGCGTCCTACGAGCCCGGCGGCATCGTGGTGATCGACGAGGCCTACGGCGAGTTCCGGCGCGCCGGGACGCCGAGCGCCCTCGAGCTGCTGGGTCAGCACCGCAACCTCGTGGTCACCCGCACGATGAGCAAGGCCTTCGCGCTGGCGGGGGCTCGGCTCGGCTACCTGGCCGCCGACCCCGCGATCTGCGATGCCCTCCGCGTCGTCCGGCTGCCCTACCACCTCTCGGCGCCCACCCAGGCGACCGCTCTGGCTGCACTGCGGCACGCCCCGGAGCTGCTGGGCCGGGTCGACGACCTGCGGGTCGAGCGGGACGCGACCGTGGCCTGGCTGCGTGAGCAGGAACTCGAGGTCGCCGACTCGGACGCCAACTTCGTGCTGTTCGGGCGCTTCGCCGACCGGCACGCGGTCTGGCAGGGACTCCTCGACCAGGGTGTGCTGATCCGCGAGACCGGTCCCGACGGATGGCTGCGGGTCTCCGTCGGCACCGGCGCAGAGATGACAGCATTCAAGCAGGCACTCACGCACGTGATGAAGGAGCAGGGATGAGCCGCACCGCCAGCATCGAGCGCGCGACCAAGGAGTCGCAGGTCAAGGTCGAGGTCGACCTCGACGGGACCGGGCGCGCCCAGGTCAGCACGGGCGTGGGCTTCTTCGACCACATGCTCGACGCGTTCGCGCGGCACTCGCTCGTCGACCTCGTGGTCCACACCAGCGGCGACACCCACATCGACGCCCACCACTCGGTCGAGGACACCGCGATCGTGCTCGGCCAGGCGCTGCGCGAGGCTCTCGGCGACAAGGCAGGCATCCGACGCTTCGGTGACGCCACCGTCCCGCTCGACGAGGCCCTGGTCCAGGCCGTGGTCGACGTGTCGGGTCGGCCCTACTGCGTCCACACGGGCGAGCCCGAGGGGCAGGCGTACGTCGCCATCGGCGGTGGCGGTGCCGACGGGGTGGCCTACCAGGGGTCGCTGACGCGGCACGTCTTCGAGTCGATCGCGCAGCACGCGCACCTCGGCCTCCACATCCGCGTGCTCGCCGGTCGCGACCCGCACCACATCGTGGAGACGCAGTTCAAGGCGTTCGCACGGGCGTTCCGCGACGCCGCGGCGTTCGACCCCCGCGAGACGGGTGTGCCGTCGACCAAGGGGAGCCTGTGACCTCGCTGGTCGAGGAGGCACCACGTTCCGTCGCGAGACCCGAGGTCGTCGTCCTCGACTACGGCTCGGGGAACCTGCGCTCGGTCGTCCGCGCGGTCGAGCGGGCCGGCGCGTCGGTGACCCTGACCGGCGACTTCGACACGGCCCTCGCGGCGGACGGTCTCGTCGTGCCTGGCGTCGGTGCGTACGCCGCCTGCATGGCCGGCCTGCGCGCGATCAAGGGCGAGCGGATCATCGGTCGACGGCTCGCGGGTGGCCGTCCGGTCCTGGGGATCTGTGTCGGCATGCAGGTCCTCTTCGCCGGTGGCGTCGAGCACGGCGTGGAGACCGACGGCTGCGACGAGTGGCCGGGCCTGGTCACCCGGCTCGACGCCGACGTGGTGCCGCACATGGGGTGGAACACCGTCGAGGTCCCGGCCGGCTCCCGCCTGTTCGCGGGCGTCGAGTCGGAGCGCTTCTACTTCGTGCACTCCTATGCGGCTCGGTCGTGGGACCTGGCGACCAACGACCGCACCTCGGCGCCCCTCGTGACCTGGGCCGAGCACGGTGGTGACCGGTTCGTGGCCGCGGTGGAGAACGGACCCCTGTCGGCGACCCAGTTCCACCCGGAGAAGTCCGGCGACGCGGGCGCGGCGATCCTCAAGAACTGGGTCGAGTCGCTGCAGCGTTGAGCGTGACCGTCGCCGGCTGGCAACCTGGTGCGTGAGCTCACGCACCACCACGAGGCGGAGGACACCCTCGTCTGGCCCTTCCTCGCCGCGCACGGCTGTGAGACCGCACTCCTGAGCGAGATGGAGGAGGAGCACGTGGCGATGAAGCACGCGCTCGCGGCGTCGTCGGCTTCCATCGACTCCGTGGTGGCGACGCCGACGTCGCGGGCGGCCGCCGATGCTGCCGCCGAGGTCGCCCGCGCGCGCGAGGTGATCGAGGGCCACCTCGCCCACGAGGAGGCGGACGTCGAGGTGGTCATCCGTGGCCTCGAGGACGACCCGGAGTGGAAGGCCGTCGCTGCCAAGCTGCGCCCGGCCGGCATCGTCGACACCGCCAACGCGCTGGCATGGATGCAGGACGGAGCGGGGGAGCGGGAGCGGACCGCGCTCCGGTCAGCCATCCCTGCGCCCGTGGTCACGCTGCTGCCCCTCCTGCTGGCGAGGCGCTACCGGCGCGAGGTCGCCCCGGTCTGGCGCTAGCCGGTCGCCCGGCCGGCGTCCTGCTCCGCGAGGTGCTTGAGGGTGAGCAGCTGCTTGCGGGCCATCGGCAGGTCGCCCACCGACAGTGCTGTCGACACCCACACGCGGGTCCGGGCCACCACCTTGAGGACAGCCGGGTGCCTGCGTCGTGCGGGACGACGGCGTACGACATGTGGGCGCCCATGATCCGCGCGGTCAGCTCGCGACCGGGGTCGACGGCGACCACGCGACCCTGGTCGCGTCCGAAGGCGCGGGTGAACGGGTCGCCGACGACGGGTTCGGGCACGGGGCGCAGCTCGCGCGGTGAGCGCCGGCCGAGGTTGTCGACCAGGTCGTAGGAGTAGGGCGCCAGACGGACCTGTCGCACCCGCGCCCACACGGCCTCCACGTCGGCCTCGACGGTGACCCCTCGCCACGCCTCGAGGGTGGGCGCGCTGACGAACGCGTCGCACCCGTAGCGGCGCTGGGTCTCCGCATCCGTGACACCCCAGCGGTCACCGATCATGCGTCCCCCACTGCGGGGAGCTGCGCGGCCAGGACGCAGAACTCGTTGCCCTCCGGGTCGGCCATCACCACCCAGTCGTCGTCCGGGCCCTGGCCGACATCGACGCGACCCGCGCCGAGCGCGACCAGCCGCTCGACCTCCTGCTCCTGCGACCGGTCGCCCGGGTTGAGGTCGAGGTGGAGCCGGTTCTTCACGGTCTTGGCCTCGGGGACCTGGGCGAACGCCAGCGTGACGGCGCGGGGGTCGGTCGTGGAGCCGATGGTCACCAAGCCCGCGTCCGCTCCTGTCCCGCGCACCTCATAGCCGAGGACTGCGCACCAGAAGGCCGCGAGCGCCCCCGGATCGGCGCAGTCGATCGCGAGCTCGGTGAAGCTGCTGGACACGGTGGCCAAGATACCGGGGTCCCTCCGTGCCACGAGACACCGCTGGTCGAGGAAGGTCGCGCAGCGCACCGCTGGTTGAGGAGGTCGCGCAGCGACCGTCACGAAACCCCCCAGTCAAAGCGCCAGATCTTGACCGTTCCTCAACCCTCCGTCGATGGACCACTGTCGGACCCACCACCTATACTCGAACACATGATCGACACACGCGAAGCAGAGCCAGGAGTGGGAGCAGGGGTCGACGACGACCTCGGCCCCGCCGGCCTCCTCGCCTCGATCCGCGAGCGGAAGGCAACCGAGGACCGCGCCGCCGCCGACGTCCTCACCCTCGCCGCCCGGTGGGCCGACCTCCACCCGCCCGAGTCGATCCACTCGGCGGCCTCCTTCACGATGCCGGGCTTCGAGCACGAGGAGCCCATCGCCGGGCAAGGCTGCCCCACCGTGGCGGAGTTCTGCGTCGCCGAGCTCGGCACCACCCTGGGCATCTCCACGACCTCGGCGAAACGCCTCATCGGTCACGCCCTCGAGCTGCGCCACCGCCTCCCCCGACTCTGGGCCCAGGTCCAGTCCGGCCGTGTCCCCGCCTGGCGCGCCCGGACTGGTCGCCGAGGCCACCATCCACACCACCCCCGCCCTCACGCTTGAGGCAGCCGGGTGGGTCGACGCCCAGGTCGCCGCCGTCGCCGGCAAGATCGGACCCACCCAGCTGGAGCGGCTCGTCGCGGAGACCATCAGACGCTTCGACCTCGCCGCCCCCGACCCGGCGGCGGACCCCGAGGACGGCTACCTCCACGTCGACCCCCGCCACGTCACGATCAACAAGGACGACGTCCACTACGCCGGGACCCTGCACCTCGAGGCCGACCTCGACCTCGCCGACGCCCTCGACCTCGACCGCGCCATCACCCACGGCGCCGCCACCCTCAAGGCCATCGGCTCCGACCTGACTCCCTCAACGCCCGCCGCGCCGCCGCGCTCGGCGACCTCGCCCGCACCCAGACCGCCCTCGAACTCTTCACCCACGGCCACACCGGCACCCCGGCCCCAGCCCAGGACCCGGTGCGGGACGGGCTGCCGGTGGCACGCGAGGTCGTCCTCCACGCCCACTTCACCGCGTGGACCGAAGGTGACGCCACCGCGCACGGACAGACCGTGTTCGGGCCCACCGGACGGCTCGAGGAAGGCCAACGCCTGATCCTCCTCGACCAGGTCCGCTCCTGGTGCGCCGACTCCCGGACCAAGATCACCATCAAGCCCGTCATCGACCTCAACACGCGCAGGCAGCGGCCGGGTACGCCATCCCGGACCGGATCCGCGACCACATCATTCTCCGCGACCGCACCTGCGTCTTCCCCTGGTGCACCCGCCCCGCCCGGGGCTGCGACATCGACCACATCACCGCCTACGACCACCACGCCGACACCGACCGCAGACCCCAACCCGGACCCACCGAGCACAGCCAACCTCGCCGCGCTCTGCCGGTTCCACCACCGCCTCAAGACCCACTCGGCCTGGACCTACCGCATGACGTCGCCCGGGGTCTTCGAGTGGACCAGCCCCCACGGCCACCACTACCGACGCGACACCACCGGCACCAGCGCACTCGACCCACCCGGTCTCGCGACAGGCGCCCAGGCGCCTTCCTCGACCAACGACGCGGTCGATCCGCCCCAACGAGATTGACCCCGCCCCACACCCCGCCACCCAACCGTCGGCGGGGCCACAGGCACGTCCACACTCAGATGACTGGTCGACGAGCGGACGATCGCTGCGTGCGTCAGCGGAGGACGACCAGCGCTTCGACGTCGTCCTCAGGGAGGCCGTCGTCGGCGACCGCAGTGACCTCGGAGCGGTCCAGCGAGACGTCACCGACGACCGTGGCCATGAATGCGGTGTCGGCCGCGTCACGGCCGGTCGCGATGCGCACCAGTGAGGAGCGAGGGGCCAACGCCGTCGCATCGACGACGTGCCAGCCCCCGTCGACGTACGCCTCGACCACGGCGTGGAAGTCCATCGGTTCGCAGCCCGGGGCGTAGACGGCGACGAGTCGGGCCGGTACGCCCATGGACCGGAGCAGGGCGATGGCGAGGTGCGCATAGTCGCGGCACACCCCGGTCCCGGCCAGCAGGGTCTCCACGGCCCCGTCGAGGGGCCCGCTGCTGCCCGGCACGTAGACGAGCCGGGTGCCCACCCAGGAGGACACGGCGTCGAGGAGCTCGCCGGGACCCACCCCGGCGAACTCGGATGCGGCGAAGGGAGCCAGCCTGTCCGACTGGGCGTAGCGGCTGGGGCGACGGTGAAGCGACAGGTCGACCGGGTCGGTCGTCGGCAGCTCTGCCCGACCGCGCACGCGGGCCCGGTAGGTGACGCAGGAGGATCCTGCCGGCAGCGTGACGGTGTGCAGGCGCCCGTGGTGGGTGGTGGACACCTCCACGACATCCAGGGTCTGGTCCTCGTGGGTCACGACGAGCTCGTCGACCACCTCGAGTCCCGGGGTCCGAGCCACGGCTATCTGGAGCTCCACCTGCGACTCGACGCGTGCGGTGACGTCGAGCTCGGCGCCGAGGGTCCGGTTCATCGACCGATCGTCGCACAGCACGCTCCGGTCCGCGGTGACGAGCGTCTCGCCCGACCACCGGGTCGGGGCGACCGCGCGCCGCGCTCCTAGAATCGCCCCATGCCCAGCACCCCCGAGCAGCCCTACCTCGAGCTCCTGCCCGCCGTCGACATCAAAGGCGGCCAGGCCGTGCAGCTGGTGCAGGGCGTCGACGGCTCGGAGAAGCGCTTCGGCGATCCCGTCGAGGCGGCGCTGCGCTGGCAGGAGGCCGGCGCGGAGTGGATCCACCTCGTCGACCTCGACGCCGCGTTCGGCCACGGCCACAACCGCGAGCTCCAGGCCAGGATCGTCGGCACCCTCGACATCCAGGTCGAGATGAGTGGCGGCATCCGCGACGACGAGTCGCTGGAGGCGGCCATGGCGGCCGGCTGCCGCAGGGTCAACATCGGCACCGCCGCTCTCGAGGAGCCCGAGTGGTGCGCGCGCGCCATCGCGACGTACGGCGACCGGGTGGCGGTCGGCCTCGACGTGCGCGGCACGACCCTGGCGGCGCGCGGCTGGACGCGCGACGGCGGCGACCTCTACGAGACGCTCGCGCGCCTCGACTCCGAGGGGTGCGCGCGCTACGTGGTCACCGACGTCAACAAGGACGGCATGCTCCAGGGCCCCAACCTCCAGCTCCTGCGCGAGGTCTGCGCCGCCACGAGCAGGCCGGTCGTCGCCAGCGGCGGCGTGACCACGCTCGACGACATCCGTGCCCTCATGGGCCTCGTCGGCGAGGGAGTCGAGGGCGCCATCGCAGGCACCGCCCTCTATGAGGGCCGGTTCACGCTCGAGGACGCATTGGCCCTCACCAGGGGGACCGCGTGAGCCTCGCGATCCGGGTCATCCCGTGTCTCGACGTGGACGGCGGTCGGGTGGTCAAGGGCGTGAACTTCACCGAGCTCCGTGACGCCGGCGACCCGGTCGAGCTCGCCCGCTTCTACGACGCCGAGGGTGCCGACGAGCTGACGTTCCTCGACATCTCCGCCTCGCACGAGGGCCGCGCCACCACGATGGAGGTCGTCAGCCGCTGCGCCGAGGAGGTCTTCATCCCGCTCACGGTGGGCGGTGGTGTCAGCAGTGTCGAGGACGTCGACCGGCTCCTGCGGGCCGGGGCCGACAAGGTCGCGGTCAACACCGCCGCGATCCGGCGCCCCGAGCTGGTCGCCGAGATCGCCGACCGTTTCGGCAACCAGGTGCTCGTGCTGAGCGTCGATGCGCGCAGGGCCGAGGGGACGAGCAGCGGGTTCGAGGTCACCACGCACGGTGGTCGCACGAGTGCCGGCCTCGACGCGATCGAGTGGGCGGTCCGTGCCGCCGAGCTCGGTGCCGGCGAGATCCTGCTCAACGCGATGGACGCCGACGGCACGACCGACGGCTTCGACCTCGAGCTCATCCGGGCCGTGCGTCGTGAGGTGAGCATCCCGGTCATCGCCAGCGGCGGAGCCGGCGCGGTCGAGCACTTCCCGCCCGCCGTGGACGCCGGAGCCGACGCCGTGCTGGCCGCCACCGTCTTCCACTTCGGGACCCTCAGCATCGGTGAGGTCAAGGCCGGACTGTCCACGGCCGGTCATGCCGTCCGCTCCACCCCAGCGAAGTCGTAGGATCCGCCCATGCTGAAGACCTCCCGGCCCCTCGCCGTCGCAGCCCTCGCGACCGCCGCGATCGCCCTCACCGCCTGCACCCCGACCGATGAGGCCGACACCGGCACCGACCCGGCCACCAGCTCCTCGGAGTCCGAGTCCCCGGCCGCCGACGAGTGCACGCCCGACTCGATGGAGACCGTCACCGCGGGCACCCTGACGATCGCGACCGACACCCCGGCCTACGAGCCGTGGTTCGTCGACAACGACCCGACCAACGGTGAGGGCTACGAGTCCGCGGTGGCCTATGCCATCGCCGAGCAGCTCGGCTACACCGCCGATCAGGTCACCTGGGTGACGGTGCCCTTCAACAAGGTCGTCCAGCCCGGCCCCAAGGACTTCGACTTCGACGTCAACCAGGTCTCGATCACCGAGGCCCGCCGCAATGCCGTGGACTTCTCCTCCGGCTACTACGACGTCGTCCAGACCGTGATCACCAACGCCGGCAGCGCCATCGACGGTGCGACCAGTCTCGCCGAGCTGGCCGACGCCAAGCTGGGTGCGCAGGTGGGCACCACGAGCTACACCGCCATCATCGACCAGATCCAGCCGTCGCAGGACCCGGCCGTCTTCGACACCAACGACCAGGCCGTCCAGGCGCTGAAGAACGGTCAGATCGACGGCATCGTGGTCGACCTGCCGACCGCCTACTTCATGACCGCCGTGCAGCTCGACGACGGGACGATCGTCGGCCAGCTCCCCCTGGAGGGCGACGAGCCCGAGCAGTTCGGCGCCGTCCTGGGCAAGGACAGCCCCCTCACCGACTGCATCTCGACGGCCGTCGACGCCCTGCGCGACGACGGGATCCTCGACCAGATCGGCCAGGCGTGGCTGGAGCAGCAGGGCGCTCCCGAGCTGTCCTGATGCCAGACCCGGTCGCCGACGCGGCGCCTGAGACCGATCCCCACGTGTGGCGACCCTCGGAGGTCCAGCGTGCGCGGGACGAGTGGCGGCGACGTCGCACGTTGCGCAGCGCCGCCATCGCCGCCGGCAGCACGCTGCTCCTGCTCGGGACGATCGGCGGCGCGGTGGTCAGCTCGCCCGGTTGGGCGCGGGTGCAGCAGACCTACTTCGACTGGGACAAGGCGGTCTCGTCCTTCCCCGCGGTCCTCGACGGCCTGTGGCTCAACATCCGGGTGATGCTGGTCTGCTGGGTGCTGATCCTCGTCCTGAGCCTCACCGTCGCGATCGTCCGCACCCTGCGCGGACCGGTCGCGTTCCCGCTGCGCCTGCTCGGCACGGCGTACGTCGACGTCTTCCGCGGCCTGCCGCTGCTGCTGGTGATCTTCCTGCTCGGCTTCGGCGGACCCGCGCTCGGGCTCAGCGGGATGCCGACCTCGCCGCTCTTCTGGGGCGGCACCGCGCTGGTGCTGTCGTACTCCGCCTACGTGGCCGAGGTCTTCCGGGCCGGGATCGAGTCGGTCCACCCCAGCCAGCGGCTCGCCGGCCGCTCCCTGGGGCTGTCGTACGGCCAGACGTTGCGTCACGTCGTGCTGCCTCAGGCCTGGCGCCGGGTGATCCCGCCGCTGATGAACGACCTGGTGTCGCTGCAGAAGGACTCCGGGCTGATCGCCGTGCTCGGTGTCAGCGACGCGATCCGCAAGGCGCAGATCGAGACCGCGCTGGACTTCAACTACACGCCGTACGTCGTCGCCGGCGTGCTGTTCTGCTGCCTCACGATCCCGATGGCACGGCTCACCGACCGCTACGCCCGCAAGAAGGGCTACCACGGGGCGGGGGGAGTCCTGTGAGCGAGCTGCTGCGCCTGCGGGGGGTGCGCAAGTCCTTCGGCGACCACGTGGTGCTGAGCGACGTCGACGTCACCATCGAGCCCGGCCAGTGCGTCGTGCTCATCGGGGCGTCGGGCTCGGGCAAGTCGACGCTGCTGCGGTGCGTCAACCTCCTCGAGGTCGTCGACGACGGCGTGATCACCTTCGAGGGCCGCGACATCACCGCCCCCCAGGTCGACGGCGACGAGGTGCGCTCGCGGATGGGGATGGTGTTCCAGGCCTACAACCTGTTCCCGCACCTCGACGTCATCGGCAACGTCACGCTGGCCCTGCGCCTGGTGCACGGGGTCAGCGCGAGCGAGGCCCGGACCCGCGGGTTGGCGATGCTCGACCGAGTCGGGCTGTCGGAGAAGGCAGGAGCACGGCCCGACGACCTCTCCGGTGGTCAGCAGCAGCGCGTCGCCATCGCCCGCGCGCTGGTGGCCAACCCCCGGTTGATGCTGCTCGACGAGGTCACGAGCGCGCTCGACCCCGAGCTCGTCGGGGAGGTCCTCGACCTGCTGACCGAGCTCAAGGGCGAGGGCGTGACGATGCTGCTCAACACCCACGAGATGGGCTTCGCCCGCGACGTCGCCGACCAGGTCTGCTTCCTGCACGACGGCCGGATCCACGAGCAGGGGAGTCCCGAGCAGGTGCTCGGCGACCCCCGGGAGGAGCGCACCCGCGCGTTCCTCTCGCGGATCCGCGCCTGATCGTCGGCGCCGGACCCCCCTGCGCAACCGATTCGCTCGCTGTCGGTGCCGAGGAATAGCCTGACCCCGGCTGGTTGGTTGCGCTCGGCAACTGACGCGGCACGACGTGCGAGATGTCGTGCGGGACGACACAAGGGGGCGGACGAGACCGGTGGGCGACGACACACAGCTGCGGGGCACCACCACGCTCGACGGCTTCCGGGTCCTGTGGGTCGGGGTCAAGCGCGAGCCGCGGATCTTCACCGTCGCGACCCTCGGCGCCGTGCTGTTCGGCGTGCTCACCGTCGCGGACGCGTGGGTGCTCGGCTGGTCCACCCAGAACGTCCTGATCCCCGCCTTCGCCAACGGCGAGATCGGCACCGGCATGCTCGTGTGGGTGGTCGCGCTCTTCATGGCGGTGGCCATCCTGCGCGCGGTCGGCATCGTCGCCCGACGGCTCGGCGGCGGCATCATGTACTACCGGATGCAGTCCCACACGCGGCGCGGGGTCACCCGGCAATACCTCTCCCTGCCGATGGAGTGGCACCAGCGCCACCCGACCGGTCAGCTGCTCTCCAACGCCTACTCCGACGTCGAGGCCGCCTGGTCGCCGATCATGCCGCTGCCGATGGCGCTCGGCACCGTGGTGATGATGGTCATCGCGGTCATCCAGATGTTCGTCGCCGACGTGGTGATGGCCATCGTCGGGCTGCTTGTCTTCCCAGCGGTCGTGGTCGCCAACCTGCTCTACCAGCGCTATGCCTCGCCCCTGATGACGCGCGCCCAGGGCCTGCGCGCCGAGGTCAGCGAGATCGCGCACGAGTCCTTCGACGGCGCCATGGTGGTCAAGACGCTGGGCCGCGAGGTCGAGGAGACCGACCGGTTCCGCGTGAAGGTCCGCGAGCTGCGCGACGTCAACATCCGCGCCGGCCGGATCCGCGCGGTCTTCGATCCCGCGCTCGCCAGCCTGCCCAGCCTGGGGGTGCTGGTGGTGCTGGCTGTCGGCGTGTCCCGGGTGGCCAGCGGGGCGACCAGCGCCGGCGACGTGGTCACCATCGCCTACCTCCTCACCATCGTGTCCTTCCCGATCCGCGCGATCGGCTGGCTCCTCGGCGAGTTCCCGCGCTCCGTCGTCGGCTACCGCCGCGCCAAGGCGGTGCTCGACGCCACCGGCAACATGCCTTATGGCACCGATGAGCTACCGCGCCGCACCGAGGGCGGCGCCCTCCTCCAGGTCGAGGACCTCCACTACGCCTACGACGCGGACGCGCCGCTGCTGCGCGGGGTCGACTTCGAGGTCCGACCCGGGCGCACCGTCGCGGTCGTCGGCGCCACTGCCTCCGGCAAGAGCACGCTCACCAGCCTGCTGACCCGCCTCGTCGACCCCGACGTCGGCCGGATCCGCATCGACGGCCACGACGTCAAGGGACTGCGCAAGGGCGAGCTGCCGCGCGACGTCGCCCTGGTGCCCCAGACCGCCTTCATGTTCGACGACACCGTCCGCGGCAACGTCACGCTCGGTGCCGACGTCCCCGACGCGGAGGTGTGGGCGTCGCTGCGCACCGCCCAGGCCGACGGGTTCGTGGCCGCGCTGCCCCAGGGCCTCGACACCCGGCTGGGGGAGCGGGGGACCTCGCTGTCCGGCGGCCAGCGCCAGCGGCTGTCGCTCGCCCGTGCGCTCGTGCGACGCCCCCGGCTGCTGATCCTCGACGACGCCACGTCCGCGGTCGACCCCGAGGTCGAGGCCCGGATCCTGGCCTCGCTGCGCGACGACCGCAGTGACCGCGGCGACCACGGGGCCAACGGATCGGCTGCGTCCCTCGTCGTCGTCGCCTACCGCAAGGCGACCATCTCGCTCGCCGACGAGGTGGTCCACCTCGACGAGGGTCGCATCGTCGGCCGTGGCACCCACGCCGAGCTGCTGGCCTCCAGTCCTGCCTATGCCCATCTCGTCAACGCCTACGAGGTCGACGCCGACGCCGACGCCGAGGAGACCGTTCAGTGAACCCACCCCACGACGTTCTCGTCCTCCTCCGCTTCGCTCCTCCGTCCGACAACGCCGCGGGGACCCCGGAATGAGCACCACGGCTCCCACCTCCGGCACCCGCATGGACAGCGGGGAGGACATCGGCGCGATGGCCACCATCCGCCTCGGGATGAAGTACTCACCCGAGCTCCGCGACGGCCTGAGGGTCACCCTGCTGCTCGCGGTGATCGCCTCGTGCGGGCAGATCGTCGTCCCGATCGCGGTCCAGCAGACCCTCGACCGCGGCCTCAACGCACCCGGCGGGCCCCGTTTCGACTTCGTCGCCTGGATGGGCGTGCTCGCGGCGGTGGCGATCGTCGGGACCAGCGTCGCGTCGTACGCCATGACGAGCCGCCTCTTCACCACCTCCGAGCACGGACTGGCCACCCTGCGCACCAAGGCCTTCCGCCATGTCCACGACCTGCCGTTGCTCACCCAGAACACCGAGCGCCGCGGTGCCCTGGTCTCGCGCGTCACCAGCGACGTCGACCAGGTCAGCCAGTTCCTGGTCTTCGGCGGACTGATCTTCGTGGTCAGCATCGGGCAGATGCTCGTCGCGACCGTGCTGATGCTGGTCTACAGCTGGCAGCTCGCCGCCGTGGTGTGGCTGTGCTTCCTGCCGCTCTTCCTCTCCATCCGGTGGTTCCAGAAGAAGCTGTCGGCCGCCTACACCGTCGTACGCCACCAGGTCGGCGTGCTGCTCGGCGCGATCTCCGAGCCCGTGGTCGGCGCGGCCGTGGTTCGCTCCTACGGCGTGGAGGACCGCACCCAGGCCCGCATCGACACCGCGATCCAGGACTGGCAGGACGCCTACACCCACGCGCAGACCTACACCGTCACCTCGTTCTCGCTGGGTGGTCTCTCGGCGGGTCTGGCCAACGCCGGCGTGATCGTGATCGGCGTGCTCCTCGGCTTCGCCGGCGACATGACGTCCGGAAAGATCCTGGCCTTCGCCTTCCTCGTCACGCTCTTCGTCGGACCGGTCCAGATGGGCACCCAGATCCTCACCGATGCGCAGAACGCCATCGCGAGCTGGCGCCGGGTGCTGGGCATCCTGGAGACCCCCGCCGACCTGATCGACCCCGGCCCCGACGGCGAGCGGCTGCCCCGCGGCCCGATCGACGTGCGCTTCGCCGACGTCACCTTCTCCTACCCCGACGGACCGCCGGTGCTGCGCGAGGTGGACCTCGCCATCGCGGCCGGCACACGGGTGGCGATCGTCGGCGAGACCGGCTCCGGCAAGTCGACCTTCGCCAAGCTGCTGACCCGGCTGATGGACCCGGTCGACGGTGCGGTGCTGCTCGACGGTGTCGACGTCCGGCGCATCGAGGCCCAGTCGCTGCGGCGCAGCGTGGTGCTCGTGCCGCAGGAGGGCTTCCTGTTCGACGACACGATCACCGCCAACGTGCGCTACGGCAAGCTCGACGCCACCGAGGACGACATCCGCGAGTCCGCGGTCCAGCTCGGCATCGACGACTGGCTGGCCGGGCTGCCGCGCGGACTGCACACCCAGGTCGGCCAGCGGGGCGAGTCCCTGTCGGCGGGGGAGCGGCAGCTCGTCGCGCTGTTGCGCGCCCACCTCGCCGATCCCGACCTGCTGGTCCTCGACGAGGCGACGAGTGCGGTCGACCCGGCGCTGGAGATGCAGATCGGCCGTGCGCTGGAGCGTCTGATGCAGTCGCGCACCTCGGTGACGATCGCCCACCGGCTCTCCACGGCGGAGAACGCCGACGAGGTCATCGTGGTGGACAAGGGCCGGGTGGTGCAGCGGGGACCGCACGCCGAGCTGGTCACGCAGGCCGGCAGCGTCTACTCAGGGCTCCACGCGAGCTGGGTGGCGCAGCACTCGCACCACTAGCCGGCGAGCGGGTCAGTGGCTCAGGAGGCCAGGACCTGCGTGATGAGCATGTCGACGTCGAAGAAGTCCGACTCGCTTCCCTGCGGCACGACGGCGCCGGTCCGCTCGAGGAAGTCGTGGATGTCCGAGGCGCGGGCCAGGAGCACCAGGTGGCCGTCAGGTGAGCTGAGCTCGATGCCGATCATGGCGCGGCCGCTGATCCCGATCGTCGGAGACACGTGCACGTCACCCTCACCCACGGGCACCTCGGTGCCCCGTGCGAGGAGGTCGCGACCGAACGTCCAGACGAGGTTGCCGTCCGAGGTCAGGAAGGTCATCGCCACGGCGAAGGGATCGGAGGAGCGGTAGCCGAGGATGGTGTCGATCTCGTGGCGGATGCCGCGCTCGTCCATGCACTCGACCTTGATGTCCAAGGCGACGGCGGACAACGTGTGCCCGGAACCGGACATGTTCATCGAGACTCCTTCGGTGGTTCCGGGTGCTGGTTGCTCATGAGACGGCATGAACGACCCCCCATGATGCGAAACGCCTAAAAATGACCCGACCCGGTCCAGACCGGTCTTGATCGGGGGTCTTGAAGATCTTGATGCAATCTTAGGTTTGCCAACCCATTTTGACACGACGTGTCCAGTCCCCGGCGCCGAACCGTGCAAGTGCGGCGTGACACGAGCCGATCTGTGGAGTGCCCGGTTAGGGTCTCCTGCATGACCCGGGCAGCCAAGCGCATCGCGCTCGAGATCCTGGGCTGGGTCCTGCTGCTCCTCGGAGTGGCCGCCATCTTCCTCCCCGGACCGGGGCTGCTCGGGATCTTCGCCGGGCTCGCGCTGCTCTCGCAGCAGTACGAGTGGGCGGAGCGTCGCGTCGAGCCGGTCCGGCTGCGGGCCATGCTGGCAGCGGCCGAAGGCGTCGAGACCTGGCCGCGGATCATCGCCTCGTGCCTGGGCGCCGTCGTCCTCATGGCCGTCGGTGTGCTGTGGATCATGGAACCGCCCGCACCCGGCTGGTGGCCGCTGTCGGAGACCTGGTGGCTTCCGGGTGGCGTGTGGACCGGCGTGACCCAGGTGGCTTCCGCGTGGATCGCGGTGGCGCTCATCGTCTACAGCTTCCGGCGCTTCCACGGCCGGCCGCGCAAGACCGAGGAGCTGCGTCGCGCGATCAGGGGCGAGCACCAGGACGGGAGCACCAGCGGCGGCCTGGACCGCGAGCGCGACCAGGTCTGACCCTCGCACCCGGGTTCGGGGTGTGGGCCACCGATGGGATAGTGTTCCCGCGTCTCGGGCGATTGGCGCAGTGGTAGCGCGCTTCGTTCACACCGAAGAGGTCACTGGTTCGAACCCAGTATCGCCCACCCGAGTAACTGCAGGTCAGAGGCCCTTTCCCATCCGGGAGAGGGCCTCTCGTGCAACATACGTGCAACAAGCCCGACGCTGACTCCGCCCATCTGCGCCATTGGATGCTGGGCCGTTGGGCAGTTCGGCCGCACTGCCGGTCGCCATCAGCAATGGCGTACCGGTCGTCAGGATTGCCCGGCGGGGATCTTCCGAGGGGCGGACTCCAGGTCCTCGAGCTTGATCCGGATGGCGCGTTTGCCGCAGCGGTACGCCGGGAGGGTGCCGGCGGCGATCCAGCGTCTGATCGTCTTGACCGAGACGGACATGGCCTCGGCGGCCTCCTCGAGGCTCAGGTAGACCGGGATGGTGCGTCGTTCAGTCATCGGACCGCACCTCCGCTCGCGTGACGGGGGCTGAGGTGAGGAAGCGTCGGGCTTCGGCGACGGTGATGTAGAGCCGGCCGACTCCTTGGAAGCGGGTCCACCGTGGGCCAACGCCGCGCTGGCGCCAGTCACGGACGGTGCGCTGGGGTGTGCGGATGAGTTCGCAGAACTCCTCGAACAGGATCAGGTAGTTGTCATCCCAGTCCTCTGGGATGCCGATGGGTGTCACCATCACGTCGCCTCTCGCCATGGCCGCCGACGGATTCGGCGACTCCGATCAGGAGAAGCAACCTCGCGGTCAGCGGATCGGACAGTTGAGACCGCTGCTGTCGAGATCCGAGCCTCTCCTGGTCACCTATGTCATCCAGACCAAGCCGGGCGATCACTCGGGGCATGAAGGACAAAATCAGCGCCACGATGACGGACCGGGTGTTCAGCGGCCTATCCCGCGAGAGGTCGACCGGGGGGCCGGGAACGGTGGAGGTGGCCGACGCGGGCGGTCGCGCAGCGCTGCGGCCTGCATTGCGACCGAGTGCGACCGCGCGTTCGGGCCGTACCGGTCGATGTCGTCCGCGGCCCTCTCGGCGGCGTGCCTGGGCCCGAGGTCGGCACGGTCCCGGCTGAACACGTCGACCCATTGGCTGCGAGCCTCGTCGACGGACTCGGCAACGAGGTGGGCAACGTTGTGATGACGGCCGCGGGTCATGGCGACGTACGCCGACGAGGCGCCGGTCGTCTCGCCGAGAGCGAAGTGGGCGGAGTCGACGGTCTCGCCCTGGGCTCCGTAGGCGGTGGTGGTGAACGCGAGCTCGACGTGCTCGCGCACGTACTCGGCGGGGAGCGTGCGTTGGCCGGGACTGCCGACCACGTGCAGGCTGCCGTCCGCACCGATCCCGGCGACGGTCCAGGTGTCCCGGTTGGCCACGCCGAGGTCGCGGTGGTTGAGTCGGGTCGCGACCCTGTCGCCGAGACCGATCCGCTCACCACGACGCGTGACCAACTCACCAGAACGCTCACCAGCCCGCCCAGGCTGCTCACTAGGCCGCTCTCCGGGAGGTGCGCCGGCGGCGTGGCGTTGGTCGCGGATGGCTGCGTTGAGTTCGGCGACTTGGTCGCGGGTGTCGGCAATGATCAGCTGCTCACCACCATCAGCACCGTCAGCAGGGGCGGCGCCGATGGCGGCCAGAGCCGCCGTGCGTTCGACCTCGCTGGCATGCAGGACGATCTGGTCGCGCTCGAGCAGGGCGTCGAAGACCTCACCACACCGCCCACCAGTGCGCATGAGCAGGCTGAGGTCGCCGTACGCGGGATCGCTGAACCGGTGGACCGACTCGAGCTCGTGGTGGGCTGCTGGTGGCACCCAGCGTGCGGCGAGGTCGAGGACGCCGCCGCGGCCCACAGCTGGGAGTTGGTGGCGGTCACCAACGAGCGCGACCCTGGCGTGTGCTCGGTCGGCGATGGCGAACAGCGCGCGGGCGGTGTCCTGGTCGAGCATGCCGGCCTCGTCAACGAGGAGGACGTCGCCGGGCAGCAGGCGTGCTCGGCCCACTGGTGCGACCTCTGTATGCGACCAGTGGCCGTCTTCGTCCCAGCGGTAGCCGTGCTGGTGGAGGAGCCAGGCGGCAGAGAACGCGTCGGCGCCCACATGCTGGCGGGCCGCTTGGGCAGCCTTGAGGGTCGGGGTGACGACCACCAGTCGACGCTCGGACGCGTCGAGCACGTCGCGTGCAGCAGCGAGAGTCGTGGTCTTCCCGGTACCGGCCGCGCCCTCGATCACCAGCAGACCGCCGTCGCCGGCCAACGCCGCCACGACGCGCCGTTGCACGGCGTCGAGGTGCTCCGGATCGAAACGGGTGGTCCTGCGGAGCCGGACCGCGTCAGTGACCGGGCGCGCGGCACGTGCAGCGATGCTGTCGACCAGATCGCCTTCGACGGCGAGGACCCGTTCGGACGTCAGGCTGCGGACGTGCTCGGGGACGTCATCACGGTCCAACAACGGCACACACCGCGTCCGGGCACGATCGGCGATGTCTTCGACCAGCTCGTGTCGGACTGTTCGTTCGCAGACGATCCCGACGGAGGCGATCAGTCGTTCGACCTCGCCGCGGATGTCGGGTGCGTTCCACGCCGAGCGCCTGGCGCCGAGCCGGATGAGCACGAGGTCAGCGGCGACGTCGCGGTTGAGACGGCCGATCTGCAGACCCAGCCCCGAGGCCGGGTTGGTCGGCGCGGTGGTGGGTGGGGTGAAGCCAAGCTCATGCAGTTCGCTGTTCCAGGCGGCGACGAGGTCGGCGCCACTGCGGGGGACCACCTTGTCGGGGCGCGCGTCGGCCCACGCGCGCCGGTCCCACGTCTGCCGTAGCCGCGGCCCTGGCTCCTGGCTGGGGTGCTCGGCACGCCACGCGGCCTCGTACCGGTCGGCATTGCGGCCGATCTGTGCGGCGCGTTGGCTGAACCCGCCTGCGTACGGCGCGAGCTGCTCGATCTCACCGTCGTCGTCGAGCGTGTACCCACGGCCGGCGAGGGCAGCCCGGAAGTCGGGGTCGCACATCACGGCCGCGTGCCCGATCCCGTTGAGCGCCTCGATGCTGTCCACGACACCGACCGAATGCAGTCCGCGCCACGCCCCTTGCGCAAACACGCGTGCGTTGATCTGCACGTGCAAGTGGCGGTGCGGGTCACCGGCCCGCGAGGTGTAGTGACGCACCACAGCCGCCTCAACCTTCTCGACCGGGACCTGCACCTGACGACCACGGGGCCCGACCCGGGTCGTGGCGTGCTCGGCCACCCACCCGATCACCTCACCAGCCGCCCGATCCATCGCCGCGTCGTACGCCGCCGCGACGTCGGGGTGCAGCGCCGCGGCGAGCGACCACGACTTCGGCCCGTTCACCACGACCTCGACAAACCGCAACGCCCGGGCATCGTCACGCAACCGTCCCTTGGCCACACCGGACAGCACGTCGTACCCGGCGACCCAACGCTCGTACGTCGGGCCGTCGAGATCACCGAGGTGCTGCAGCGAGCCGGGGCCGCCGACGTAGTGCTCGGCCAGACCGGTCCCTTCGGCCAGGTAGTAATCGTCGGCTCGCGAGTGGTCGGCCTCGACGTAGGAGCGCGCGGCAGCAGCAGAGCCGCGGTAGAACTTCACCCCACCGTGCATCGGCCTCGTCACCGCCCGTCAGTACTCGTCACCTAGCCTTGAAATGACGCTCGGCCCGCCCCGAGGGACGGACCGATCTACGGACCTTCGTAGCATGCGTGCCGCTCGATCGTGAAGGCCTTCGTGGCCTTGGAGCGAATGCGGATTCCGTACTCGTCACTCCTCGTAACCCCGAGGCCATGGCCGGTGGGCAGACAGCAGTTCAGCGGTTGGCGGGGGTGAGGCCGGGCCCTTGCGCGGTAGCTGTTCTGAGGGGCGTGTTCCTTGCCGCCGAAGCGGAGCTCCACCCTCTCGTCAAGCCGGTGGTGAGCAGCGGGCTTTGCGTCGCACGCCGGCGACACGGCGCCAATTGGAGCTTCGCACTTGGAACGACCGGATGTCTGCCGATGAGCGCAAGTTCGAAGCGAGGATGCCTGGATAACTAATCGCCCATCGGCGGAGGACCTCAGAAACGTGGAGGACCCGGTGTGGGGGCAGGTCGAAACCTTGATCAGGGCCTCCCCACACGACGTACAGGTCCTGTCGGCGGACCTGGTCCGTCGCAACTCGGCCCTCGAAGCACTCGGGGTCAGTAGCAGAAGTGTCCTGGGCGCAATAGTCGGCGAATGTGGAGCGCTGCTGATCGTCCGGGGCTGGCTGCGCATCCTCGGAGCCGGCGCCGAAGGACTGCCCGGCATTCAGCGTTCCGCCACGCTAGACAGGGAACTGACAGTTTCCGCGATCTGTGCCGTTCAGCGCTCCAGTCCGTCATAGTCGCCCTCGTGGGTTACCGCCGGCTGCCCAGGGACTCGGGGGAGCCTGCATGAGGCGAGCAGCGGCACGCGGCCTGGCGGCGACCGTCGCGCTGCTCGCCCTTGCCTCGTGCTCGGGTGGCGACGGCGGCGTCGCCGAGGCCGGCGACCGGCTGGCCCCGCCCGCTGACTGGGTCGAGCGTCGCGAGCTGGTGGTCGAGAAGTCGCTCTTCTGCGGCGGGCCCGCACCTTGCCCTCACCTGGAGCGGGAGTGGGACATCCCGGGTCCGGTCACCGTGGCGACGGTCGAGGAGGTCTTCGCCGATCTGGGGTCGCCGTCGTACGACGAGACGGCTCCCGGGTGCGTGGACATGAGTCAGTGCCGCTTCGCGTTCTCCGACGGCACGTACCGGTGGAGCTCGCCATCGTCCATGGGCTCTCGGACCTGCCCGACGGCGCGGGCCTCCACGTTCAGCTCGACGAGTAGAAGCCATTAACAGACCACACCGATCCGGCAAACCACCTTTGGGGGAACCCGGAGCATCGGGCGTACCCGACAAGTAGCGCGCTCATGACGCACCTCCAAGAGTGGGCCCGGCCGGCCACGAGCTGCCGCCGGCTCGAGCATCGGACAGAGCCCGACTGCACCAGGGAGCACCCAGCTCACTTCTGGCGCAAGGCCGGCGCTCTCGTGCCGTTGATCGTCGCAAGTCGTTCCTATTGCGGGACGACCGGATCTGCCGATAGGCGGGCGACAGGGCGGCCGATCAATGTCGTTCAGCCACTACGGTTCTGGCTGTGAACCGAACTCAGGCGAGGCGGTACAAGCTGTACGGGACTAAGACCAAAGTCATCCGTGGGCCCAGCCGCGATGTGGTGCTCGGGTGCTTGGAGACGTTGCCTCGCGGAGACGGTGTGCTGATCTTCAAGAACCTGGATCACCCGGATCGCTACATCCAGGTATTGCTTCAGGGCGACGGTTTGCTGCGGCTTGAGGTGCGCGACGACGCCCCCTTACGGCACCTGATGACGCGCACTTTGTCGCGGGACCGGGTGGCCGATGCTTTCGAGGGCTGGGCTACTGAAGTTCTGGACCCGTCTGACGACGAATGGCGCGATGTCTTTCGTTGGGAGGACATCAGCGAGGAGCTGCTTGCGCCGCCCAGCGAGGACTGAGCCGCGTTGCCGGGTTTACAGCGTTCTACGCCTTGACTTCGGACTGGCGCAGTGGGGCAGCCGACGCTCATCAGGCACGGGCCGGTGGGGTAGGTCGAGACGCCCGCTGTCACCTGCACCATGAGCCCCCTTATGGATCTGCATTCGCAGACGTCCGGATCTGCCGCGTAGAGGGCGGTTCCCGCGGTTGTCTGGCAGCTCGCTGGTGTCCGGGGGATGGCCCCTGACCGCTTGCCGCCCAGAGGGCTCCGCCCGACCATGCCGCCCCAAGCGCGGTCCAGGCGAGATGATGAGCCATGACCCAGGCCGAACTCTCCTACTTGCTGCCACTATTCGACCTGGCCAGTTCTCTAGTCGACGAGGACGATATAGAGCACATGGAAATGGGCCTCGGTGAGATTGCACCGGACAGCCTGCTGGCGGGTGATGACCGAGACCTAACCGGCTATTGGGTCTCGATGGTGGTCACGAACGGCGTCACGGCGTGCCTGGACCACGTCGTCACCCTGCGAGACATCGTGACCCGTGAACGAGGCACCATCACTTTGAACGCCCCGTGGACGCTCCTGCGCGCCGCCGTCGAGTCGGCAGCCATGGCCGTTTGGGTCATGGAGTCGGGCCAACGTTCGACCCGTCGTAGCCGTGCTCTGCGGTTGTGGCACTACGACTTCGGTCAACGCCAACTGTGGGAGAACGACACGGGCCGCGTCCCTCCGCCGAAGGGCAAGAGTGGCAAGGAACGGGCAAAGGAAGTGCTCACACTCGCCACGAACCTGGGAATCAAGCCCACGCAGGTCTCAACCGACATCAACTACGCCGACATCGTGGGCCATGGTGCCGTGGCAGTGGGGTTGGACCGCACTGAGGCCCGCGCACGGTGGCGTGAAGCATCGGCATTCGCCCATGGTCGTTCCTGGCCCCTGCTCGCTCTCACTAGTCCGACTGCGGCCCAGGAGATCCAGGGTGGGTTCGGACTGTCGCTGACTCTCAACGAGGATCTACTGCGACCACTCGCGGACCTGGCACACGACCTACTCAACGGTGCTCTCACGCGCTACGCCGAACTGGCGGCCTCGCCAGACGTGTGAACACCACGGGCTACGCTCGCTCGGATCTGCCGCGATGAGCGCGCGGACCTGCCGAAAGCGGACGGGTCCAGTCACCGTGGAAGGCTCTGCCGCGTTTCGGCGTCGCCCGAGTGTGCGAGGCAACCAAACTGCTGGTCTCGCCGGTTCTATTGGTGAGGCCGAGAGGAGGAACGCGTGCGATCAGAACCACCAGGCTTTCGTGAGTTCGTTGTGGCGCGCTCACCTGCGCTGCTCCGGACGGCCTGGATGCTGACCGGGGACCAAGCAGCCGCCGAAGATCTCCTGCAAACCGCCCTCGCGCGCACCTGGCCCCACTGGGCACGCATTGAAGACGGTCAACCTGACGCGTACGTCCGAAAGGTCATGGTGCGCATCAACGCCAACTGGCGGGCTCGGCGCTGGAACCAAGAGACCCCCACCGCTGACGCCAACCTGCCCCATCGGCGCCACCACGCACCTGATGGAAATGACCCGGCCCGGCTCGACGACCGGCTGATCCTTCGTAAGGCCCTCACGACCTTGCCAGTACGTCAGCGGCAAGTCGTGGTGCTGCGCTTCTTCGACGACCTCTCGGTGGACGCCGTTGCAGATGTCATGGGCTGCTCAACGGGCACGGTCAAGAGCCAGAGCGCCAAGGGCCTCGCCAAACTCCGTCAGGCACTCGAAACCTCCGAACCCGACCGAACGAGTACACGATGAACACCCACGAACTCAGCGACCTGCTGCGCACTCTGCCGCCACCCATGGTTAATCCTCCGGACCGCTTCGAGATCGTTCAACGGCGCGCCCGGCGGCGTGCCCGCACCATTCAGGCGGGGGTCGGCGGCGGTGTCGCTGCCGCAGTGGTTGCTGTGACCGCCGCACTGCTCATTAGCCCTCCGCCGTCAACGCAGTCCGACGGCCGTGACATCGCAACCGAACCGCCATCGCCGACCGAAACCGTCCGCTACGAGGATGTCGGACCGTTGCCCGGAGCGACGACGGCGATCGACTTGAGCGAGCCCGTGGCAGTCACGGCAACCGGAACAAGCACCGTGGAACTAGGGCAACGCCCCGACGGCGCCACCGCCGCCAACGTGTCCGTGGTCTGCCTGACCGCCGGACGAATCGTCTATCCCAACGGTGCGTCCAGCGTGTGTGACGACCCGGCAAGCGAGAGCGAGATCGCGGACCCCAGGAGCGCCAACTACGGCCTGATAGACCTCATCCCAGGACAGACGTCGCTCACGTTCCGGGCCAAAGCGGATGTGGGGTGGAAGGTCGTTGCCAACTACGTGCGCACCGAAACCTCCGAGTGGGGAGTCAACGCCAAGGGAGAGACCTTCGGCGTCCAACGCCACGGCAAGTCCCCTGACCTGATCGCCGTCTACACAACGGACGGCAAGCAGGGCTACGCGTACGTTGAGGACCTCGACGGGCGCTGGCCCGTGCCAACTTCACCGGCAGACGCCGTGGCCCAACAAGAAGCCAACGAAGGCGAATTGCCCTCGGTTCCGGTTTACGAATCGGACGGCGAGACGGTCATCGGTGAGTACCGCACGGGCGAAGGTAGGAGTGAGGCAGAACCCAAGTGATCCTGGTTGCTGCGACCGCGGCCGTATCGCAGCACTGAGGACTAGGGACTCCGCCAAGGTGCGGTCCAGCAGTGACGTGTGGCAGTCGTCGCCGCTCGTGCTGAGCAGTTCTCTTCGGACGTCCGGAAGTCTGCCGCGAGTAGCGCGCGGCATGGCAGCGGTGGGAAGAATGTCGCCATGTCCCAGCGAGAGCGGCTACGAGAGTTTCGCGCTGCTGTGTTCACGGCGGATGGAGAGGCGCTGGTGTCGCTTCTCCGGTCCGGTCCCTGGCCGGGTCACGCGCTCCAGTTGATCGGTGATGGGCTTCTCGCGGCGCTGGCCCAGAACATCGGTGGAGCGCGCGAGCTGGCTGCCCAGTGCGTGACCGAGTTGCGCGAGAGGGACTGGGAGGGCGACGAGGATCTGGCTGCTGCGTTGACCTCGAGCCTGGGGGCTGGGCCGGCGCCGTTGTTGAGGAGCTTGCCTGTCGATCTCGACGAGCTCGTCGATGTGCTCGAGGGAGACGCGGTCGCGGGCGGTGGCCGCATCGATCTGCACACCGGTGAGGTGTGGCCCGAGGCGGTGTTCGAGTACGGGATCGAGAGCGAGGGGGACGACGAGGATCTCGACGACGACGGACGCTGGCTGTGGGTCGTCAGCGAGGGCTCACGGGCTGGGTATCGCGACATGGAGCTGTTCGTCGCGGGGGTCGCAGAACCAGACCTTGCTGAGCGACTCACCCGGGCGTTGGAGGGTCGGGGCGCGTTCCGCCGTTTCAGACACGAGCTGACACGATGGCCCGACCTTCAGGATCGCTGGCATGTGTACTCCGCGGAACGGCGGCGGGGACGTGCCCGAGCCTGGCTCGCCGCCGAAGGCTTCACACCCGCGGCGCCGACCGCCGCTGACGGTGCTGAGCGGACGACCTGATCGCGGCAGACATCCGGACGTTTCAGTCGAAGGCACGCAACTGGCCGCGCGGATTCTATCCGGCAGGTGGCGTTCTGTGGATGGACCACCAGGGACAGCCCCTGCTCACCCAGACCTCCCGCAACTCGCGCCACACGCGCTCGCGGTCGCCTGCGTCCCCGCCTGCCGCATCGTCATAACCCAGATGCGTACCGCAAGACGGGCAGATCTCATCCGAGCCAGCAGCGTTCTCCCATGCAGGCTCGATCAACTCCGGATATCCGCAAACCGGGCACAGGTTCATCCGCAGAGCCAAGCATGAACGACCTGTCGTTGGCGTCAGCGGATGCGCACGACTCGCGGCAGATCCGGATGTACAACGCCTGAGATGATGGTCTCGTGACGAGCCCCTATCCCACGCCAGAGGTCGAACTGCAGGACATGCGCACACACCTGGGCGTCAAAGAAGCGCTTCTGGTCGCAGCAGAGAACGCGCATGCCGTTCTGGACATCTTGCTCAGTGCTACCGACCCGAACGCGGCGCTGCCGGTGCTCATGGAGCGGTATGGCTTTACGCACCGCCAAGCGCTTGCAGTGCTCGACGCGCAGATGCGCCACCTGACCCGATCCGAACTGGACATCACCGAACAGCGCTGTCGCCGACTGGGTCGTTCTATCGCAGCGAGAGAGAACGAAGGGGCGGACCTGGCGGACGGGGCGGCGAACGACGATGAGACCAGTTCCTACGTACGCATGGAGACCGTCGCCGGAGTCGCTCAGGCTCAGCCGAAACGCCGAAGCATCTTTGTCGAGTGGGCCCCTCGTCCGGCCCGTGGCTTGGAGGAACTGCAGGTTGGACAGGTCGGAACCGTCTCGACGTGGGATGAGTACTACGTCTCCGTGGTGTGGGCAGGGCTTGAGGACCAGATGGTGACTACGGGCATGGTCTTCGACGAAGAAGACCTTCGCGAGATCGACGTTCGCACTTTCGCAAGCCGCGTCCTGGCGTAACGCACGGCTCGCCCGTCGCTAGGTGCACTCATCT
>CAVSCW010000011.1:0-16334 GCA_963726515.1 uncultured Actinomycetota bacterium | reverse complement strand
TTCGCCAGCGGGAGCGCGATGCGACGCAGCGCGACCTCGTGCGCGTCGCCGGGGCGGTCCACGGCCGAGGCCAGGCGCATGGCCAGGGCGGTCGCGGCCTCGGACTCGACCGCGAGGTCGGCCACGACGTTCTGCATGAGGGGCTTGTCGACGAGGCGCCCGCCGAAGGCCGAGCGGTGGGAGACGTGCCACGAGGCCTCGGCCAGCGCGTGCCGCATCAGGGCTGCCGATCCGAGCACGCAGTCGAGCCGGGTCGCGGCCACCATCTCGATGATGGTCCGCACGCCACGTCCTTCGTCCCCCAGCCGCTGGGCCAGGGTGCCCTCGAGCTCCAGCTCGCTCGAGGCGTTGGACCGGTTGCCCAGCTTGTCCTTGAGTCGGACCACGTCGATCCGGTTGCGGGTCCCGTCGGCCAGTACGCGTGGGACGACGAAGCAGGTCAGCGCCCGATCGTTGGCCCGGGCGCCGGTCTGCGCCAGCACGAGGAACAGGTCGTTCATCGGTGCGGAGGTGAACCACTTGTGCCCGTGCAGGGTGTACCAGCCGTCCTCGGCCGTCTGCACGGCCCGCGTCTGGTTGGCCCGCACGTCCGAGCCGCCCTGCTTCTCGGTCATGCCCATGCCGGCCAGGGCACCCGTCTTGGCGGACCTCGCGCGGACGCCCGGGTCGTAGGACCGCGCGGCCAGCAGCGGCGTCCACTCCTTGGCGATCGCGTCGTCGGCGCGCAGTGCCGGCACCGCGGCGTACGTCATCGAGATCGGGCACCCGTGCCCCGGCTCGGTCTGCGACCAGGCGAAGAAGCCGGCCGCCCGGCGCAGGTGGGCGTGGGCGTCGCCGCCCTCCTGCTGCTCCCAGGGCGCGGCCTGCAGCCCGTGGCCCACGGCGCGCTCCATCAGCCAGTGCCACGAGGGGTGGAACTCGACCTCGTCGATGCGGTTGCCCCACCGGTCGTACGTCTTCAGCTCGGGGTGGTGGCGGTTGGCGAGCACGCCGTGCTCGCGGGCCTCCTCGGTGCCGGCCTCCGCGCCCAGCGGGGCGAGGTCGTCGACGAGGCCGGCGGCCCCGTGGCGGGTGATCGCCTCGGTGAGGGCGAGGTCGGAGGTCACCACGTTGTGGCCCACCAGTGCCGGGGGCTGGTTGGTGGCCCGGCGCGGGTCGATCGGCTCAGGCAGGTCGGTCGTGCGGGTGTTCATGGGCCCACCGTAGGCGAGGCCGCCCGCGCGGGTGATCAGTCCAGGATCGTCGCCACCGGCACGGGCAGGCGGCCGGCGATCGACCTGCCCCTCGAGCGCACCGGCCGGAGGCAGCCGGCCTGGAGCCCGATCCTGCTCAGGCCGGTGAGGTCGCCGGCCTGATAGCTGAGCGGCAGCCGGTAGAACTCCGGACCGGCGCTCATGTACTGGTCGGTGGGCACGACGTGGCCCAGACCCATCACGTGGCCGACCTCGTGAAGGGTGAGCTGCTGGAACTGCGCAGCGGTCATGCTCGCGGTGTCCGTGAGGTCGTAGAGCACCCCACCGTGCAGGGTCTCCAGGACCCGCCGTCCGCGCGCGTCGCGCGCCCACCGCGTGCGGTCCGAGCCACCGCGGGCGGCGACGCCTGCGCCGAGGTCGAGCCTGGTCTGGGCGTCGGTGGTGAAGCCGAAGACGAGCCGGGGGTCCGTGCGGCGAGCAGACCTGTCGAAGGGCATCGCGCTGGTCGCGCCGACGAACCTGAAGCGCATGCCGGTCGCCTGCGCCACGAGGGCGATGGTGTCCTGGATGCGAGCCGACACGATCGTCGCGTCGGGCGTGGCGCGAGCGGTGTTGATGCCGTAGGTGATCGTGCGACACGGGTCGAACCGGTCGCCGTGCCGGCTGAGGGGTGCCCACGACGTGGGGGAGCCGAGCGGGGCATAGGCGGGCACCACGCCCATCCGGCGAGATCGCGACGTGGCGCCGCGGAACTGGCGGTTCTTCACGACCCGGGTCCGGAGCTTGCTGGAGTAGAACCAGGTGGTCGGCACGGTGAGGGAGTAGTCGCCCGTGCGGCTCGACCTGGTCCTGTCCACCTTGCGCCAGCCCGACGCGATCTTCTGCTCGAGCACGACCGTGCGCTTCTGCGTGCCCTCGTACTCGATCCTGCCGGACACGGCCACGATGCCGCCCGGCTGGGAGACGGTGGCGCTCAGGGTCGCTGAGATCTCGCTGCTGCCCGGTGCTGCCTCCGCCGGGACGGCCACCAGCGACACGGCCATCACGCCGGTGCTGAGCATCGCGACGGCAGCCGGGACGGATGGGCGCGGGAGTCGGTGCATGGGGTGACGCTACCCACGCCGCGCGCCGAGGACCCGCCGCCCGGGTGCCTCTCGACGGGGAGTCGAGTCGATACCGTGACGCCATGGTCGAGGCGCGCGAGGAGAAGCCTGCCGCGCGCCCGAGGCGGGCTCGGGCTCGCCGCTGGCGTGAGCACCTGTGGCGGATCGTCGTCACCACCGTCGGGTCGTGCCTGCGCCACCGCGTCACCGGCCTGGCGGCGGAGGCGGCGTTCTTCGCGGTCCTGTCCGTCCCGCCGCTCGTCTTCGCGCTCGCCGGATCGATCGGCTTCGTCAGTGAGCGGTTCACCGCCGCGCAGCTCGAGGACATCCGCAACGCCGTGCTGGAGGTCTCGCGCCAGGCGCTGACCGAGAAGGCCGTGAACACGATCATCCGTCCGACCATCGACAGCGTGCTCGACGGCGGTCGCTACGACGTCATCTCGATCGGGTTCATCCTCGCGCTGTGGTCGGGATCGCGCGCGCTCAACGTCTTCGTCGACACCATCACGATCATGCACGGGCTCGGCGGCCAGCGGGGGATCGTCGCGACCCGCGCCCTGTCCTTCGTGCTCTACGCCCTCGCGATGGTCACCGGGGCCGTGAGCATCCCGCTCGTGGTCGCCGGACCGACGCTCGTGGACCAGCTGCTCCCGCAGCGCCTGGACCTCCTCAACCGCCTCTACTGGCCGGTGGTGCTCGTCCTGTGCATCTGCTTCCTCGCGACGCTCTTCCACGTGTCGGTGCCGGTGCGGACCAAGTGGCGGTTCAACCTGCCCGGGGCGACGTTCTCGCTCCTCTGCTGGGTGGTCGGGTCGTACGTGCTGCGCTGGGTGCTGACCGTCACCGCCGCGGAGTCTCGGTCGATCTACGGACCGCTGGCCGCGCCGATCGCCGTCCTGCTCTGGCTCTACCTGCTGGCCCTGGCGGTGCTCATCGGAGCTGCGGTCAACGCCGCCTTCGACACCGTCTTCCCGCAGAAGAGCACGACGCGCGCGCGGCTGGAGCTCGTGCAGCGGCTGCGCGGGCGCATCAGCGTGCGAGACTCCTGACCGTGTCGACGTTCAGCCACCAGCCCAGCGTGGGCAGGGTGTCCCTCCCGGAGCGCAACCGGTCGCCGTGGTGGGAGCTGGGACGGCGGCTCCTGATGGCGCTGAGCATCCTCGTCGGGACGGTGATGCTGGTCTACTTCGACCGCGAGGGCTATGTCGACGTCAACGACCCGAAGAACGAGCTCAGCCTGCTCGACGCGTTCTACTACACGACCGTCACGCTCAGCACGACCGGCTACGGAGACATCGCGCCGGAGTCCCCCCAGGCCCGGCTGGTCAACGCGCTGGTGATCACGCCGGCGCGCATCGCCTTCCTGGTCCTGCTGATCGGCACCACCCTGGAGGTCCTCGCCTCCCAGGGACGCGAGATGTTCCGGGTCTCCCGGTGGAGGAAGAAGATGGATGAGCACGTCGTCGTGGTCGGCTACGGCACCAAGGGCCGGAGCGCGATCGAGACCCTGGTGAACAACGGCTACCACCGCGAGGCCATCACCGTCGTGGACCCCAGTCCGGTGGCGGTCGCAGACGGCAACCGCGACCAGCTCGTGGTGATCGCCGGCGACGCCACCCGCCGCGGGGTGCTGCGCCAGGCCGAGGTCGAGAAGGCCACCCACGTGATCATCACCACCGATCGTGACGACTCCAACGTGCTCGTCACGCTGACGGTGCGCCAGCTCAACCCCGACGCGTGGATCGTCGCGGCGGTGCGCGAGCACGAGAACGTCCCCCTCATGCGCCAGTCCGGCGCCAACTCGGTGATCACGTCCTCCGACGCGGTGGGTCGCCTGCTGGGGCTCTCGTCGATGTCGCCGATGCTCGGCTCGGTGATGGAGGACCTGATGACCTACGGCGAGGGACTCGAGGTGGCCGAGCGCGACCTGCTGGTCAACGAGGTCGGCAAGCAGCCGCAGACCCTGCCCGACCAGGTGATCGCCGTGATCCGCGACGAGAAGGTCTACCGCTACTTCGACCCCGTGGTCTCGCTGCTCGGCCGCGGCGACCGGCTCATCGTCGTACGCCCCGCCAAGGAGCTGCCGTGGGCGCCCCGCCCCGGCACCCACGGCGAGGACCTGGCCGACGAGGACGACTGAGCGGACCCTGCTCCCGTGATCGCCTCGCACGCCCACCGCTTCGTCTTCGTCAAGACGCGCAAGACCGCCGGGACGAGCCTCGAGATCGCGCTCTCGCGCCACTGCGGTCCGAGGGACGTCATCACCCGGATCAGCCCCGACGACGAGGCCCTGCGCGCCGCCGCCGGGGGAGTGGGACCGCAGAACGACGACACCAGCCCCAGCTCCTATGCCCACATGGGCGCGCGACGGGTGATCGAGGTGATCGGCCGCGAGACCTGGGACGCCTACTTCACGTTCGCCGTGGAGCGGAACCCCTTTGACGTGGTCGCGTCGTCCTACCGCTACAGCGCGCGCAAGGCCTCCTTCACCAAGACCTTCGCCGACTTCGTCCGGACCCCGCGGCGCATGGACCGGCTCGCGCTCAACGAGCGCCTCTACCGTCTCGGTGGTCGCGTGGTCGTGGACCGGGTCTACCGCTACGAGGACCTGCCCGCCGCGGTGTCCGACATCTCCACACGGCTCGGCCTCGACCTGGACCTGCCCCACGCCAAGCAGGGCAGTGGCCCCCACTACCGCGAGCTCTACGGGCCCGGCGACGCCGAGATCGTGGCCGAGCGGTTCTCCCGGACGATCCGGGAGTTCGGCTACGAGTTCTGAGGGCTCTCAGGAGGCCTTGCGCACGCGTTCGTTGACCTCGAGGAGACAGCCGATCGTCTGGGCGGCCAGGTCGTCGCTGAGCCGGAACAGGGGGATCGACACGCTCACCGCGTCCGTGGTGGGGGCGCCGTTGCGCGGGGAGAGCGCCACCGCGTAGCACTGGACGTCCTCGGAGTTCTCCGAGCGGTCCACGGCGTAGCCGTCGCTGCGGCAGCGGGCCAGCTCCTGCATCAGGGCGGGTCGGTCGGTGATGGTCTTGGTGGTGAGGGCGACCAGCTCGTGGGGGAGCAGCTGCGCGAGCGACGCGTCGTCCCGGGTGCACAGCACCGCCTTGCCGAGAGCGGTGGCGTGGGCCGGCAGGCGTCGCCCGATCGCGGAGTAGAGCCGGATCGGGTGGGGCGACTCGCGCTTGGCCAGGTAGACGACGTCCTCGGTGTGTGGCGCACGCCGGCCGGACTCGTCGCCGGCGTCGTCGTCTTCACCGTGGGGCAGGCCCTGTTCCAGCCGATCATGAACTCCCGGGTCTACTCCTTCGCCGGCGAGGACTCCGTCGCGTCCTACTTCGGGGTGCACGGTCTCGCCCTCGCGGTGGGGGCATCGTCGGGGGCGTCGGAGGCGGCTTCCTCTACGGCCTCGCCCAGGACGCGGGCACCCCGTGGCTCATGCACCTCCCCGAGACACTCTTCGCACTCTGGAGCGTGGGCGTCGCGGTCTTCCTGGTCCTCGGCCCGACGCCGGACGACGAGTCCGCACGGCGTACGCCGACCTCCGATGTCGCCCGTGAGGGGGAGTCTCACCCCCGCTGGCGGCGTCGGAGCCAGAGGTCCAGGCCCCAGTAGGCCGCGGCCACCAGCAGGCCGAGCACGAGGATCATGGCGAGTGTCACCGAGACGGCGCCGTAGCCCAGCTCCGTGACGTTGGCGAAGCCATAGGGGTAGGAGTCGACGACGACGCCGCGCACGAGCATCCACACGATCCACGCCAGCGGCACGACCAGGGCCAGGGGCACCAGGCGGGCGCTGATCCAGCCGCGCGGCCCCCAGACCACCCACACGACGACGGTGAGCAGCGGCGTGATGATGTGGAGGATCGGGTCGGTCAGGAGCGACCAGCCGGCGACGTCGACGCTGGGTGCGATGAGGGCCTGGTAGACGATGGCGGTGATGGTGATCATCAACAGCGCGTCGAGCCGCAGCACGCGTCGGACCGGGGTGTCGCGCAGCGGTCGCTGCAGGAGCAGGGTCGCGGAGAGCGCCACGACGACGTTGGACCAGATCGTGAAGTAGCTCAGGGTGTCTGTGAGCCGTGAGAAGACCCCCGCGATCCCGTCCGGGGTGTCGCCGTAGAGACCGGGGTCGACCGGCACCTCGCGATACCAGCCCAGTCCCGACAGGACGATCGTCAGCGCCAGGCCGAGCCAGGCGACGGCGGCGTTCACGGCAAACGCGCGACGTGCGTTCGGCGCCAGGTCGAGGGACCGGTCGGGGGTGGGATCGGTTCTGGTCACGTCGGGAGTATGCCCGTCGGTGCCGTCGGCCGGGCCGACACGGATCTGGTGCCTCCTACCGGGGCAGGAGGCCTCAGTCCTCGCGCGTGAGCAGGATCGCGGTGAACTGTTGGCGGGTGCCCCAGGGGGTGACGTGGTCCTCGCCGCTGGTCGACACCAGCCGGTAGCCGGGGAACTCCGCGGCGAGCTCCTCATGGGTGTAGCGCACGATCGGCAGGCCGCTGCAGGTCAGCGGCCCGTCGGGACCGAAGGTCGCCACGACCACGAAGCCGCCGGGCTCGAGGCAGTGCTCCAGGGACAGCCGGTAGTCGTCGCGCTCGTCCTGCTCGGTCAGGAAGTGGAAGACCGCGCGGTCGTGCCACAGCGCGAATCGGCGTGCCGGACGGAAGTCGAGGACGTCGGCCACGTCGAGGTCGAGACGCCCGGGGACCTCGCCCACGCGCTCACGCACGGTGGTCAGCGCCGTCACCGACAGGTCGATCGCGGTCAGGTCGGTGTAGCCGCGCTCGACGAGGTGGTCGACGAGCGTCGACCAGCCGGCGCCCACGTCGATCACGGGGCGGTCGCTCCCCAGGCCGGTCTCGTCCACCAGGCCGAGGGACAGCTCCGGCACGGACTGCCACCAGGAGACGCCGTCCTGGTCTTTGCCGTCGTGGACGGTCTCCCAATAGTCCGAGCGGGCGGCGGCGTCCTCCGGTCGGACCGGGGCAGCAGGTTCCATGGGCCGACACTAGCCGCGGCGACCTCGTCCGGGAGCGCCGGACTCCGTCACGGGTTCGTAACCGCACAAACGGCCCTGGATCAGTCATGGGTGCGTAGATTGCCAAGATGGCCTCCTCCGGCACGGCCCCGACCAGTACTCCTCTGGGAGAGGTGGCCCGCCTGATCGATGGGGGTGACATGGACTGCGGCAGCGGCCTGCTGCTGCTGATCACCCGCGCGATGCGTCGGCTCGAGAGCGGCGACCTGCTCGCCATCCGCAGCGCCGAGGCCAGCGTCGTCACCGACCTGCCGGTCTGGGCCGAGCTGGTCGGCCACGCGATCGCCGACGAGCTGGCCGAGACAGATTCCGGACCCTGGTGGTTCTCGGTGCGCAAGGACGGCGCCGGTGCTGGCGGAGTCGTCCGACCGGAGGGGGGCACCGTCTTCAGCACCGGGAGCCGGACACCGGTGGGTCAGCGCCTGTGGGCCTACACCAACTTCGACTGCAACCTCGCCTGCCTCTACTGCTGCGCAGAGTCCTCGCCGAAAGCCGCGGCGCGGCGGCTGGACCCCGACGTGGTCCGGCCGCTCTTCGCACAGTTCCGCGAGCAGGGCGGCAAGGAGCTGCTGCTGACCGGCGGCGAGCCGTTCATGCACCCGCAGCTCGGCGAGCTGGTCGACGCGGCAGCCGGCCTCGACCGCACGATCCTCACCAACGCGATGATCTTCGGTCGCGGCCGCCGTCGCGAGCTGCTCGAGTCGATCGACCGCGACGTGGTGATGCAGGTCAGCCTCGACTCCGCGAGCCCCGAGATCCACGACAGCATGCGCGGGGCCGGATCCTGGGCCAAGGCCCTGGACGGGATTGGTCTGGCCCACTCACTGGGTTTCCGGGTCAAGATCGCAGCGACGCGGTTCGACGAGGACCCGGAGGGGGTGCGGGAGTTGCACGAACGCCTCGACCAGGAAGGCATCGCCCAGGAGGACCGCGTCATCCGACCGGTTGCCGCCGAGGGCTTCGCCGACACCGGCATCCACGTGTCCATCGACTCACTCGAGCCCGAACCCGTCATCACCGCCGACGGCGCCTGGTGGCACCCGGTGGCGGTGACCAATCCCCACATGAGGATCGCGGACGCACCCCTGGACCTCGACGAGGTCTTCGGGGTGGTGCGCGACACCCTGAAGGTGCAGGATGCCGCCTCCGCCGCCGGTCGCGAGGTGTTCCGCTGTGCGTGAGTCACCCATGAGCAGGCTCCGGGCCGGGCTGGGCTGGGCGCTCGATCCTGCACCGCACGACAACGCCCGGGCCCAGTCGATCGCCCTCACCGTGCTGCGGGTCCTCCTGGGTCTCATGTGGCTCTACAACGTCTCCTGGAAGCGCGCACCGGACTTCGGCAAGGACGCCGGCAACGGGCTCTACAAGTTCACGGCGTACGCCGTCGACTACCCGGTGCTGGCGCCGTACGCCTGGGTGACCGACCACCTGATCCTCCCGGTCTTCCCGGTCTTCGGCTGGGTGGTCCTGATCGCCGAGACTGCCCTCGCCGTGATGTTGCTGACCGGCACCCACGTCCGCCTCGCCGCGCTCATCGGGCTCGCCCAGTCGCTGGCGATCGGCCTCTCGGTCGCCTATGCGCCACACGAATGGCCGTGGTCGTACTTCCTCATGGTCGGCGCCCACCTCGTGCTGGTCTTCGCCGTCGCGGGTCGTGTGCTGGGCACCGACGGCGTCCGGACAGGGGCCACGTCGGCGCGCACCCTGGGCCAGGTGTGGGCCGGAGTGGCGCTCGTCGCCGGCGGGATCTCGCTCGTCCGATCCCTCGGCGACCCGTTCGCGGCCCGAGGCCCGACCCTGGGCGACAGCGATCCGTCGCTGTCGCTGGGTGCCTACAACCTCGTCGGTTCCCTGGTGCTGATCGCCATCGGCGTCCTGCTGCTGGTGGGCGTCCGCTCCACCATGGTCAGGCTCCTCCAGGCCGCGGCCGTACTGGGTGTCGCGGCGGGTCTGTCGCTCCATGCCCAGCTGGGCTTCACCGACCCGGTCCTCGGCGGCAACCCGACATCGGCCGCGGTCTTCTTCTCCGTCGCGCTGGTCGCCTTCCTGCTGGGACGCGCACGGTCGTTCGGTTCGAGCCCGAGCGAGCCTTCCGCCCCCACCGGGAGCATCTCCACGGGCCCGGAGAAATCGGAAAGAGGCCCTCGAAGGGGCCTCTGACCTGCACTGGTGGGCGATACTGGGTTTGAATTTTTCTACTGGCGCAGTGGCGATACTGGACACAAGTGGCCATTAGGCCTGTGACCTGCGGTGATGCCACTTTGTATCGCCTCTCGACGTGGACGGAAACGGACACTTTCTGCCATCCTTGTTGCACGTTGTTGCACGCGAGGGGGATCCAGGGATGGCACGCAGACGCGGCTTCGGGGCCATCCGGAAGCTCCCATCCGGACGGTGGCAAGCCTCCTATCTCGGCCCCGACACCCTCCGACACAAGGCAGCGGTCACCTTCGAGACGGCTGAGGACGCGGAGGGGTGGCTCACTGACCGACGACGCGAGATCAACAACGAGGACTGGACCCCACCGACGACGCGGCCGCCGATCACGTTCAGGGAGCACGCCGAACGCTGGCTGACGAACCGCACTCTGAAGCCGCGCAGTCGCTATCACTACCGAAAGATGCTCGACTCGAAGCTGCTGCCCACCTTCGGCGAGATAGCGCTCAAGCACATCACCGTCGACCTCGTCGACGACTGGTACTACCGGCTGGGGGACTCGGCCCCTACGTCTCGAGCGCACGCCTACGGGCTGCTCAGGACCATCCTCGGAGATGCTGTTCAGCGTCGCCTCATCAATCACAACCCGTGCCACATCCGCGGCGCCGGGAACGTCAAGCGCGCCAAGCAGATCGAGCCAGCGACTCTGCCCGAACTCGAAGCACTCGCTCAGGCCATGCCGGAGCGCTACCGACTGATGGTGCTGCTCGCCGCCTGGTGCGGCCTTCGGTTCGGTGAGATCACCGAGCTACGTCGACATGACGTCGACCTCACGCGCGGCGTGGTGAAGATCCGTCGCGCAGTTGTGCGGGTCGACGGCGTGTTTGTCATCGGCACCCCGAAGTCAGATGCGGGTACTCGTGACGTGACGATCCCGCCGCACCTGCTCTCGGTGGTCAAGGCCCACTTGGCCAGCAACATCACCGGAGGCCGTGACGGACTTCTCTTCCCCGCGGCCGGCGACCCAACCAAACACCTGGCACCAGCCACGCTCTACAAGGTCTTCTACAAGGCCCGCGAGGAGGCAGGAAGACCCGACCTCCGGTTCCACGACCTCCGCCACACAGGAGCGGTTCTGGCCGCCAGTACAGGCGCCACGCTCGCGGAGCTCATGGCACGTCTCGGGCACTCCACCGCAGGGGCAGCGCTTCGCTACCAACACGCGGCTCAGAACCGCGACAAGGTCATAGCCGCAGCGCTATCCGATCTGGTGACGAAAAACCCGTCATGACCGCGGCCTCTCACGTCGCCGATGCCATGAACGCCGCCAAGATGTAGTTCGGGTGACGATCGAGGTTGTTGCGCGCTCGGTCGTAGCGCATGGTCGTGCGCGGGTCGGCGTGGCGTGCAGCGATCTGAACGTCACGCAGGTCGACGCCGGCGTCGAGCATCGTGGTCACGAAGGTGTGACGAAGCATGTGCGGGTGCATCCGAGCCGTCGTGACCCCCGCAGTCCTAGCCAGGATTCTTAGCCTTCGCGTGGCTGCGTGCCGGTCCATCCGTCGGCCATCTCGATTGAGGAGGATCGGACCGTCTTGACGCTCGTCGATCGCTCGGTCGATGGCGCGGGCGACAGCCGGCGGCAGCGGGACCAAGGCAGTCTTGTCGCCCTTTCCATGAACGGTGAGTACGCGATGGCCACGAGCTTCGCCAAGCGCCGGGATCCTCGAGCCGGTTGCTTCGAAGATCCTCAGGCCAAGGAGACCGAGCATGGCAACTAGGGCGAAGTCGTTGGGGTTGGCGGAATCGCGTCCTGCGGTCAGCATGGCCTCGAACTGCAGATGGCTCAGGCCGAGGGTGGGCGACTCATGCGGGACGTGCGGGCGTCGGACGTACTCGGCCGGTGAGTGCTCGATCACCTGGTCGATGACGCAGGTTCGGTAGAAGGTGGCGAGCACGGAAAGGCGTCTGGAGACTGTAGAGGGCTGCAGACGTCGCACTTCTTGTAGCCAGCGCAGGTAGAGCTCGACGTGGCTTCGCTGGGCTTGCAGTGGCATGAGGTCATGTTCGATGCACCAGCGCAGATAGGCGTTGAGGTCGGAGGCGGTGTGGGCGCGGGTGCGTCCCTTGTAGCGGGCTAGGTGAGCGGCCACGGCGAGGCGCAGCATGGGGTCATCAGCGTCGATCAGTGCGGGAAGGGTGTCGGTGTCCATGCATCACGACGCGCCGCGCCTGCACGTCCGTCAATAGACGTGCCCGCTCCGCGTACCTTTTGTGCAGAGCTTCTCTGGATCAACCGCATCTGCCGATGTGCGGTCGTGTCGTGCGCGAGGATGTGCCCGTGGTCGATGTGGACGAGTTTGAGCGAATCCTAGCCGAGATCTGCGCGTCTGGTCCGGCCAGCGACCGAGACAACCTGCTCGACATGGAGATGGACTGCCCGGATGGGCCGCGGCATGCGCAGAGATTCCTAGCAGGCGGGGTGGCCGCTATCGAGAAGCGCGACCTTCGACGCTACGACTGGCATCCCCTGTCTCGCCATCAAGTCGTCATAGAGCCAGTAACCCTCCAAGAACGGGTCATCGCACTCGACTCCGAGGTCGAACACCTCGTGACCGTCGCTCGTCGCGCACCCGTAGTACGGGGCTGGAAAGCGGGAGCCGAGTTGCCAGACCTCATCGCAGGGTTGCTCCTCGGTTAGGGCATCCTCGGCGAACTGGGCGCAAGGATCGTTAGGCTCGCTGGAAGACTCGCTGCCACTAATGACCAGGCAGTCCACAGTCTTGGTAGCCGCATCGGGTCCATCCGCAGCGTCAGCTGAGCCGTCGCCAAGGACCCCACAGCCCGACAGCGCACACAGCGCACAGACCAAGGCAGCGAAGTACGCAACTGAGTCGCGGGTCCGAAGCATTCTGGTGGTTGCTTTCTTGTGGCGGACTGGGATGGCAGCGTAAGGGATCACGTCGCCCCGAGTATCCGGATCTGCCGCGACTCGTGCGGTCCACTCATGCCGATGACAGGACGCGTCCGAATCGGATGTGTTTGATGATCGTCCAGACACATGATTTATAGGCACATAGGCTGTTGTGAGGTCACCGAGAGGATTGCCTGATGGGCTCAAAGGTACGTCGCGCCGATGCGGGGCTCGGCGTGGTGGTGGGACTGATTGCGTTCTCGTGCACGCTGGTCATCGTCGCCCTGATGACGTCTACCGGCACCGCATTTGCGGCTGCCTCGATAGCCGGCCTTGCTCTGGGAGTCGTTACCGCCGCAGCAACATCCGGGAGCCAAGACCCGCTGATTCGTGCCAGCTTGGAGCGACAGGCTGATGTGCTGCGCGAGTTGGTGCGTACCACCGTGCCGGCCGCTGCTGAGCTGGCCACCGACCGAGACGGTCGGATGGACCCGAGCCGGTTCCAGGAACTGGTCATCGCCAGTATCGCCGCGGCTAGCGACCCGCGCTTGGAACTCGGTGCGACGGGCCCTGCGGTCTGGGACTACGACGGTAGGGGCGCTCGTACGCCCGACCAGGAACGTCGCCTTCAACGCTTGTTGACCTATCCCAACTCGTCGGAGGCGCCGGAGCTGCTCGCTGCTCTGGCAGGGTTGGGCCCGCAGACGATTGTGCAGTTCGCTGCGCTCGCGGTCCGCACCCGAAGCAGGATCGCAGTGGGGTTAGAGGGTGTCACGCCGGGGCCAGCGACGGCCGTGCTTTCGGGCCACCTGGTCGCGGCAGGACTCGTGCAGCAGGTCGATGAGGGAGCCTCGGCGGTCATTGACCCCGGCCCGGACGGCGCTTACTACGCCCTCACCCCTGCAGGCACAGAGGTGGCAAGACTCTTTGCCCCCCTGAAGATCCGGCCTCAAGAACTTGCCGCGCTCGACCCTGCCCCGAGTCGCTGATCTCAACTGCGACACAGCCGCGACGGCGTGGCTCCGGTCTCCACGCGCGCTGCATCCGAGCGTCCGCATCTGCCGCGTTGAGGGCGGCTACGCTCGCCCGGATCTGCCGCGTTGAGGGCGGCTACGCTCGCCCGGATCTGCCGCGAAGTGCGCGGATCTGCCGGATGTCCGGACGCGTAGATGCGACGATCGCGCATGCCCATCACCATGTCTGTCCGACAGCACCTGCTCAGCGGGTCGCCATTGGACGAGGGAACCGTTGTGTGGGAGAAGCCGCGGGACTTCACTACCGGGCAGGGGCTCCCTTGCTGGCGGGCGTGGACCCGTACGGCTACACGGTCTTCAACCGTGTCCAGATCGACAACCCCTACCGGACGAGATCAAGTTCATGCGTGCTCGGCTGTCTCAAAGTGTCATCCCACGCTGAGCGGCTGATCGTCTTGTCGCGGTAGCGAGGCAACGACCGCACCGCTACGTCTGGTTCGAAGGCGACTGACAACATCCGGATCTGCCGCGAGGTGCGCGCGCTCATGCTTGTTATGCACGTGATCCAGCAGGACATTTCGACCAGCCGTTGTGGCTGCCTGTCGACGGAGCTGGAGGCCCCGAGATGTCGCTGTTCGATCCGTGTCTGATCCGTTCTCGAGGGCCGTCGGGGCAGGTGGTGGTCCGGCTCGGGATGCCGCTGGTCGATGACTATCTGGAGTTCCTGGAGGGGCGGTGCCGGCCGAACACGGTGCTGGCCGCGGCCTACGACCTGAGGGTGTTCTTCGCGGTCGTGGACAAGGCTCCGGCCGAGGTCGTCGCGGCTGACGTGCTGGGGTTCATCACCGCCCAGCGCACCGGCCGCAGCCAGCGCCGAGCGCGCTGCAGCCGGTCGAGCGATGACGACCGCGGCGGGGGTCGTCGACCAGCACGGTGGCGCGGCGGTTGTCGATCATCTCGGGGTTCTTCGCCTACCTGCAGGCCCGCGGCGACATCGACGCGAACCCGGTGCCCCGCGGGCTGCCGACCCGGCGGGAGCGCTCCCGTCCCGGGCAGGGGGTGCCGCTGACGCGACGGACCCGGCGGCTGCCGCGGATCCTGACCCCGAGCGAGGTCGACCAGCTGACCGCCGCGCTGCGCACCCACCGCGACCGGGCGATGGTCGCGGCGATGGTGTTCGGCGGGCTGCGCCGCTGCGAGGTCCTCGGGCTGCGGCTGGAGGACCTGCGGGTCGCGGAACGGCGGGTGTTCATCGCCGATGGCAAGGGCGGCCACCAGCGGCTGGTCCCGGTCTCCTCGCGGTTCTTCGCCGCGGTCGCGGCCTACCTCGACACCGAGCGACCGGCCGGCGCGGACACCGACCGGGTGTTCGTGGTCCTCAAGGGCCCCACCCGCGGTCGCCCGTTGTCGGTGCGCGGGCTGGACGAGGTCCTCGCCGGCGCCCGAGCGCCGCGCCGGGCTGGCGCACGCGACCTGCCACGAGCTGCGCCACACCTGCCTGACCCGGCTCCGCGAGGCCGGGATGGCACTGGAGGCGGTCCAGGCCCAGGCCGGGCACGCCTCGATCGAGTCCACCCGGATCTACCTGCACCTGGCCGATGACTGGCTCGCCGCCCAGTACCGCAAGGCCGCCGAGGTCCTCGACGCCCAGCTCTACGCCGGCCACCCGACCACCGACGGTGGGAGCACCCGGTGAGCGGGCCGCTGCTGCTGCCCACCTGGGACGAGCTGAGCTGCCGCCCGCAGATCGTGGCCACGATGCGCCGCTACCTCGAGCAGATCGGCTGCGTGCTGCGCCCGGGCAGCGTCAACGGCGCCGACCTGGCACTGCGCTCCTTCGCCGCGTTCCTCGTCGAGGCCGCGCCGGAGGTCACCAGCACTCGCCCAGGTCACCCGGCGCCACGTCGAGGACTACAAGCCCTGGCTCGCGCAACGTCCCGGGCAGAACAAGGCCACGGGTCACCACCGCGACCCTGGCGCACCGGCTCGGCACACTGCGGATGTTCTTCGTCCGCATCGATGAGTGGGGCTGGGACGAGGCACCACCGCGGGTGCCGATGTTCCCCGGCGACCTGCCCCGCCAAGACCACCCGCTGCCCAAAGCGCTCGACGACGCCGCGGCCGCGAAGCTGCTCCGCGCCGCCCAAGCGACAACCCGGCTGCTGGTCCGCGTCACCGTCGAGGTGCTCCTGCGCACCGGGCTGCGGGTCAGCGAGTTCACCGCCCTGTCCGCCGACGCCGTGGTCCAGATCGGTGCCGCACCCTGGCTGCACGTCCCGGTCGGCAAGCTCCGCGAGGACCGCTACCTGCCGCTGCACCCGCAGCTGGTGGTCCTGATCGACGCAGTACCGCACCGCTCACGTGCCGGCCGAGCACCCGCTGCTGCTGCCCCGGGAGAACGGACGAGCACTGGACCGCCACACCGTCACCCGGTTCATCAACAAGGCCGGCGCCGCCGCCGGGCTGCCGCACATCCACCCCCACCAGCTGCGCCACACCCTGGCCACCCAGGCCATCAACCGCGGCATGTCCCTGGAAGCGATCGCCGCGATGCTCGGCCACCGCAGCATGGACATGACCCTGCGCTACGCCAAGATCGCCAACCGCACCGTGGCCGATGAGTACTTCGCCGTCACCGACCAGGTCGACGCCCTCTACGCCAAGGCCGAACCGCTGCCCGCCGACGCCATCGGACCCAAGATGGCCCGGCTGCGCCGCGAGCACCACCGACTCCTCGGCAACGGCCACTGCACCCGCCCCGCCGAGCTGGACTGCGCCTTCGAGGCGATCTGCGAGAACTGCAGCTTCTTCCAGACCAGCATCGAGTTCCGACCCACCCTGCAAGCCCAGCACGACGACGCCGCAGCCAAGGGCCAACACCACCGAGCCGACCTCTTCAACCAGCTCCTCACCGGCCTCACGGAAGGCGAAGCATCATGAGCGACCG
>CAVSCW010000010.1:0-183116 GCA_963726515.1 uncultured Actinomycetota bacterium | reverse complement strand
CCGAGGACCGTGACTTCCGCTTCCTGCACCTGTCGCTGCCCGACAACGCCGGCCATGCTCACGGCTGGATGTCGAAGCCCTACCTGCGCGCGGTGCGACGGACCGACGCGCTCGTCGGCCGCGTCGTCAAGGCCGTCAACGCCGACCCCCAGCGTCGGGCCGGCACGACGATCCTCCTCACCAGCGACCACGGCGGGCACGGCCCGACCCACGCCGCCCCCCGCCTGCTCGACAACTACCGGATCGTCTTCATGGCCCGTGGCGCCGGGGTGGACCGCGGCGTCGACCTCTACGCCATCAACGCGACCTACAAGAACCCCCGCGCCCGTCGCACCGGCTACGCCACGCGTCGCCCGCCGGTCCGCAACGGCATGGTCGCCAACCTGGCGCTCGACCTGCTGGACCTGCCGGCCGTCCCGGGAAGCGAGTTCGACATTCGGATGGACCTCCGGCTCACGGCCGAACCCTCGGTCGGCTGAGGCCGACGTCGAGCCCGATGATGGCTAGGATCGCGGGCGTGATCCGCTTCCTCACCGGACTCGTCACGGCGCTGGCCCTGCTCGTGGCGCCCGGACATCCCGCCGTCGCTGCCCCGACTGCGGCCCAGGCGCTGCCCGGGCTGGTCGCCACCCAGCGGCCCGCGGTCGAGGGCGCCGCGCGCCAGGGACGGGCGCTCCGGGCCTTCCCCGGTCGCTGGACGCCGCAGCGGGAGGAGACCCGCTACCGGTGGCTGCGCGACGGAGAGCCCATCCGCGGGGCGAAAGAGCGGCGCTACCGCCTCACCGCGGCCGACGTCGGCGCACGGATCAGCGTCCGGGTGCGGGTCCGGGCCGCTGGACACGCGTGGACCACCGCCGACTCCGCTCGCACCCGCCGCGTCGACTACGCCACTCCCGTGCGCCGCCGCGTGACCTACTCGGTGACGACCCGGGGTCGGATCACCACCAGCGTGCGGGAGTTCGCCCGGCTGGCGCAGGAGACCTACGACGACCCGCGCGGCTGGCGGGCCGGAGGTGTCCAGTTCCGGCGGGTGCCGCGCGGTGGCCACTTCACGCTGGTGCTCTCCGAGGCGCGGCTCGTGCCGTCGTTCTCCTCGACCTGCTCGTCGACGTGGTCGTGCCGCGTCGGTCGCTACGTGATCATCAACCAGGAGCGCTGGAAGCACGCGTCCCCTGCCTGGAACGCCGCACGCCGGAGCCTGCGCGACTACCGCCACCTCGTGGTCAACCACGAGACGGGTCACTGGCTCGGTCGCGGGCACGTCGGGTGTCCGGGGTCGGGACCGGCCCCGGTCATGATGCAGCAGTCCAAGGGGACCGGCGGATGCTCGTTCAACCCGTGGCCGCTGCCGTGGGAGCGCTGAGCGCTCAGGCCCAGAGCTGCCCGTCGAGCCGGTCCTCGGCCTCGTCGACGGTGCCCTCGTAGGCGCCGGTGGACAGGTACTTCCAGCCGCCGTCGCACACCACGAACACGATGTCGGCCGACTCACCGGCCTTGACCGCCTTGGCCGCCTGCCCCAGCGCGGCGTGGAGGATCGCGCCGGTGGAGATCCCGGCGAAGATCCCCTCGAGCTCGAGCAGCTCGCGCACCCGGCGGACGGCGTCGCGCGGGCCGACGGAGAAGCGGGAGTCGATCAGCGAGGCGTCGTAGAGCTCGGGCACGAAGCCCTCGTCGAGGTTGCGCAGGCCATAGACGAGCTCGCCGTAGCGGGGCTCGGCGGCCACGATGCGCACGTCGGGCTTGGCGGTGCGGAAGAACCGGGAGACGCCCATGAGCGTGCCGGTGGTGCCGAGACCGGCCACGAAGTGCGTGATGTCCGGGAGGTCGGCCAGCAGCTCGGGACCGGTGGTCTCCTCGTGCGCCAGGGCGTTCGCCTCGTTGCCGTACTGATAGAGCATCACCCAGTCGGGATGCTCCCCCGCGACCTTCTTCGCGACCCGCACCGCCTCGTTGGAGCCACCGGCAGCGGGCGAGGACACGATCTCCGCGCCCCACATCCGCAGCAGCTGGCGGCGCTCCTCGGAGGTGTTCTCGGGCATCACGCACACGATGCGGTAGCCCTTGAGCTTGGCCGCCATCGCCAGCGAGATGCCCGTGTTGCCGCTGGTCGGCTCGAGGATCGTGCAGCCGGGACGCAGCGTGCCGTCGGCCTCGGCCTGCTCGATCATCCTCAGCGCCGGCCGGTCCTTGATCGAGCCCGTCGGGTTGCGGTCCTCGAGCTTGGCCCAGAGTCGTACGTCGGCCCCGTTCGGCTGGATGCCCGGTGACAGCCGGGGCAGCCCCACCAGCGGCGTGCCGCCGACCGAGGCGAGCAGGCTGTCGAAGCGGGTCATCTGGGAGGTCAGCCGCCGGCGACGGCGGGAAGCACGACGACCTGGTCGCCGTCGCTCAGCGTGGCCTCGAGGCCTCCGATGAACCGGACGTCCTCGTCGTTGACGTAGACGTTGACGAAGCGGCGCAGGTCGCTCGACCCGGACTTGTCCTCGACGAGGCGCTCCTTGATGCCGGGGTGGTTGCCCTCGAGGTCGTCGATGAGCTCCGACAGCGTGCCGCCCGTGGCGTCGACCGCCTTCGCTCCGTCGGTGTAGGTGCGCAGGATGGTGGGGATCCGGACCTCGATGGCCATCAGGGGGTGCTCCTCATGAGTGGGGGCTCTCTTCGGTGGGCGTGATCGTGACGTCCTCTTCGGTCACGACCCCGTCGATGATTCTGTAGGACCTGAACTCCACAGCGCCGCTGGTATTCCCTCCGGCCTCGTCGAAGCAGTCCCGGGTGCTCACGAGCACGTAGTGCGCGCCGGGCTCGCTGGCCAGCCCGATGTCGGTGCGGCTGGGGTAGGCCTCGGTCGCGGTGTGGGAGTGGTAGACCACGACCGGCTCCTCGTCACGGGCGTCCATGTCCTTGTAGAGGGCGAGCAGCTCGAGCGAGTCGAACTCGTAGAACGTCGGGCTGCTGGCGGCGTTGACCATCGGGATGAACCGCTCGGCGCGGTCGCTGCCCTCGGGTCCGGCCACGACGCCGCACGCCTCGTCGGGGTGGTCGCGCTTGGCGTGCGCGACGATGGCGTCGTACGTCTCCTGGGCGATGGTGAGCACCCGGCAAGCGTAGGCAGGTCACCGGTGTGACCCCACCCCGTCTCACCACATAGTCTTGACGTCGAGACAGTTGCCCGGGGGGGAAGAACCAGATGTCGTTGCGTGAGGTCCCGCCGCCGTTGACCCGGCGCGGCATCCCCCTCGAGCGTGACCTGCAGGTGCTGGCCCTGGGGTCGTTCGCCAACCGCTTCGGCGCAGGCGCGGTCATCACGACCAGTGCGCTCTACTTCACCCGCCAGGTCGGCTTCTCCGCCGCCGAGGTCGCGCTCGCGCTCTCGGTCGCCGCCATCGTGGGGATCATCGTCCAGGTCCCGGCCGGGCACCTCGGCGACAGCCGCGGACCCCGCCGGGTGCTGACCTTCTGCATGGTGGGGGCCGCGCTGACGAGCGCGTTGCCCGTCCTGGCGCGTACGCCGTGGCAGCTGGCGCTGCTGCTCGCCCTCCTGGCCTTCTTCGAGCGCTCGGCCGGGTCGGTGCAGCAGGGCGTCATCGCCCAGCTCGCGACGGGTGGGCGCGGGGTGCTCTTCAAGGCCTACCTGCGCGCGGTCACCAACACCGCCATCGGCCTGGGCTCGGTGTTCGGCGGCGCGGCCCTGGTGATCGACGAGTCGTGGGCCTACGTCTCGGTCTTCGTGCTCAACGCCCTGTTCACCGGCTTCGCGGCCTGGAACTCCACCCGGCTGCCGGACCTGCCCGCCTATCTCCGGGCCGCGGGAGAGCCTCGCCTGGCCGTGCTGCGCGACTGGCCCTACGTCGTCGTGGTGGCCATCACCGGTCTGTTCTCGCTGCACTTCTTCGTGATGGAGCTGGGCCTGGCCCTCTACATCTCCGAGCGCACGTCGGCGCCACCCGTGATGGTCGCGATCCTCCTCGTCCTCAACACCGCGTGCGTCGCGCTCTTCCAGGTGCGGCTCTCACGGCGCGCCGACTCCGTCGAGGCCGGGGCGAGGGCGCTGGTGCGGGGCTCGGTCTGGATCGCCGTGGGCTTCGCGATCGTGGCCCTCGCCGACCGCGGCGACGCGACCTTCGCCATCGTGGCGCTCGTGGCCGGGTCGCTGGTCCACGTCGTGGGCGAGATGATCGGCTCCGGCGGCCAGTGGGGCCTGCAGATGGGGCTCGCGCCCCACGAACGGCAGGGGCAGTACCAGGGCTTCGCCGGTCTCGGCTTCAGCGTCATCGCGGTCATCGGTCCGCCGATCGTGACCCTGCTGTGCGTGGACATGGGCGAGACGGGTTGGCTGGTGCTGGCCGCCCTGATGCTGGCGGTCGCACTGGTGTCGGTGCCGGTGTCCCGATGGGCACTGGCCTCGCGCGAGCGCTACGGCGTCCTCACCCACTCCGGCTGAGGAGACCGCTCACGCCCAGATCGCGGCGGGGATGCCGTCGGAGAACACCTCGGGAGCGGCCGGGAACGACTCCGCGACGCCGCACGAGTGGCGTACGGCGGACCACGCCGCCGCACAGGCATCGAGCAGGTCGTCCTCGCCGAACGGCGCGCCGCGGAACCACGGGGGCGCCGCGATGCCATGGTCGGCGAGCACCTCACGACGCGCCCGGACGCCGTCCACGTCCTTCTTGCGGGCCTGCACCGGGGCGCCGGCCATCCGCGCGAAGCTGACCTCGGGGTGCACCTCGATGACCCGCACGCGGGGGCCCGATCGCACCCACGCGTCCACCTGCAGGACCTTCTCGCGCAGGGCGTACGCCTGGGCGCTGACGCTCGTGGTGCCACCCGTGGCCGCGAGGTTGGCCGCACGGCCCTCGGCGTAGGTGTCTGCCTCGAGCGCGGCGCGGGTGGGCGTGGAGAAGACCGAGGAGGACCTGCCGACCAGCACCCGCCTGGCCTCTGCGTCGGCCGCGCGCCCGCTGGTGTCCGGCAGGCCGATGGGGATGTCGATCGCCACGACCGCCACGGAGGCGGTCTCCGCGACCAGCTCCAGCAGGTCCGTGATCGTGAGCGCGGTGAAGACGCCCGCCCTCAGGGCGGGGTCGAGCACCACGCCGACCCAGCCGCCGGGACAGGCGTCGACGCCGAGCACCGGCGCGCCGGGGGCGAGCGGCACGTGGCTAGGCGTCACGGGCGCCGCCGGGGCGTCCCCGCCCGGGGCGACGAAGCGGGCCTCCCGCTCGTCGCTGAGCGCCGCGTCGATGCGCGCCAGCATCACCTCGCCCATCGGTGGGAGGGCGTGCATCGGCCACCAGCGGACCTCGGTCGACTCGTCGTCGGCGACGTGGGCCTCGCCCTCGAGCCACGTGCAGGCGAACGTGAGGTCGAGGTAGGAGGCGCGGTCTCCGTTGGCGTGGACGAGGGGGCCGTGCGCCGAGGTGCCGGCCAGCCGGTCCACGCGGACCCGGACGCCGGTCTCCTCCATCGCCTCGCGCGCGGCCGCCACGGCCGGCTCCTCCTCGGGATCCACGATGCCGGTCACCGGCGCCCACTGGCCGTTGTCCGAGCGCTTCACCAGCAGGAGGTCGTCGCCGCGGCGGACGACGGCGGTGACGCCCGGCAGCCAGAGCGGGTCACGGCCGATCTTGCGGCGGAGGTGGACGACGAAGTCGGGGATCGGGCTCATCGGTGGATCATCCGGTGAGCGCCTCGATGACGGTCTCCTGGAGGAAGCCCACCCACTCATAGATGTCGTGCGCCTGGGCACGCGGGTCGTCCTCGGGCAGGGAGTGCCAGTAGTCCTCGTCGTCGGCCTCGACCTCGAGCCGGGTCGCGAGGGCCAACCGGATGTCGGTGAAGGCGCGCATCCAGGTCTCGGCCTCGGCGCGGGTCAGCTCGACGTCGATGACCAGCCCCTCCTCGGTGAGCTCGGGCGGCAGGCCCGCCTCCTCGAGGGTGTCGATGATCAGGCCGGACGCCGCTGCCTTGCCGTCGCGCAGCCCACCCTCGGTGAAGCGGCGGAAGTCGGCGGCCGACTCCTCGTCGTCGGGGTAGGCCGTGGGGAAGAGCCGCGCCAGCACCGGGTCCTCGGGGATGGTGGTGGCACCGGAGAACTCGGTCATCAGCGCCTCGAAGGGGTCCGCCGTGGGCGACGCCGGCTCGGCCCGCTCGTTGCGCAGCAGCTCGACGATCTGCGAGGCGAGGGACCGCAGCAGGTCGGCCTCGAAGCCGGAGAAGGTGGCGATGACCCGGTCGGACTTGCGGTGGTGCTCGAAACCGCTCACGTCGTCGCCCAGGTCGTGGCGTGCCGGTCGAAGTCGTCCTGGTCGGTCCACACGGGTATGACGCAGAAGACCAGGCCCCCCGGGTCCGTCATCACCACCCAGCTGTCGGCACGGGTCTCGACACTGGCGCCGAGCGCCTCGAGGCGGACCACCTCGGTCGCCACGTCGTCGGTCTCGAAGTCGAGGTGGATGCGCGGCGGCGTGCCGCTCCCCGTGCGTTGCAGCTCGAGTGCGACGTTGCCCGGCAGCCGGTCGAGGGACTCGAAGGCCGGATCGGCGTTGACCGAGCGCTGTGCGCCCTGCGCACCCGCCCAGAAGGCGGCGGCGGGCTCGTAGGACTCCTCGGGATGGTCGATCAGGACCACGGCGATGCGGGAACGGTGCATGCTCCGCACACTACGAGGCCTTCTCCATGGTCGCCCAGAGGCCGTACTCGTGCATCGCCTGCACGTCGCGCTCCATCTCCTCGCGGGTGCCGGTGGAGACCACGGACCGGCCCTCCTGGTGCACCTCGAGCATCAGCTTCTCCGCCTTGGCCTTGTCATAGCCGAAGTACTTCTGGAAGACGTAGGAGACGTAGGACATGAGGTTCACCGGGTCGTCCCAGACCAGCGTCACCCACGGCTTGGCCAGGAAGGTGATCTCGTCGGGGGTGAGGGTCGGCTCGACCTCTACGGGACTGGCGGCTGACACGGCCCCATCGTGGCACAGTGTCGGTCGTGACGAGCTCAGCGGCGCTCCTGACCGACCACTACGAACTCACCATGGTCCAGGCCGCGCGGCAGGCCGGCACGGCCGAGCGGAGGGCGGTCTTCGAGCTGTTCCCACGGAGGCTGCCGGAGGGTCGTCGCTACGGCGTGGTCGCGGGCGTCGGACGGGCGCTGGATGCGATCGAGTCGTTCCGCTTCGACGCCGCGGCGCTGGCGTCGCTGGCGGACCTCGTCGACGCGGACCTGCTCGAGTGGCTGGCGTCCTACCGCTTCGCCGGGGACATCTGGGGCTATGCCGAGGGCGAGGCCTACTTCCCCCACTCGCCGCTCCTCGTCGTGGAGGCGACCTTCGCCGAGGCCGTCCTGCTCGAGACGGTCCTGCTCTCCATCTACAACCACGACTCGGCGATCGCGTCGGCCGCCTCACGCATGACGCTCGCCGCGGGCGCGCGGCCCTGCATCGAGATGGGCTCGCGCCGCACCCACGAGCAGGCGGCCGTGGCGGCCGCACGCGCGGCGTACGTCGCCGGCTTCGACGCCACGAGCAACCTGGCGGCGCGGGCGACGTACGGCGTGCCGTCGGCGGGCACCGCGGCGCACTCCTTCACCCTGCTGCACGACGACGAGGCCGATGCCTTCCGCGCCCAGGTGGAGACCCTGGGCGTGGGCACGACCCTGCTCGTCGACACCTACGACGTCACCGAGGCGGTGCGGCTCGCGGTGGAGGTGGCCGGCACCCGCCTGGGCGCCGTGCGCCTCGACTCCGGCGACCTCGGCGAGATCGCCCGTGAGGTGCGTGAGCAGCTCGACGGCCTCGGCGCGACCGGGACCCGGATCGTGGTCACCAGCGACCTCGACGAGCACGCCATCGCCGCGCTCGCCGCCGCACCGGTCGACGCCTACGGCGTCGGCACCCAGCTGGTGACCGGCTCCGGGCACCCGACGTGCGGCTTCGTCTACAAGCTGGTCGCGCGTGAGGGGGCCGACGGGGAGCTGGTGTCGGTGGCCAAGAGGTCCCAGGACAAGGTGTCGGTCGGAGGTCGCAAGTACGCCCTGCGCCGCCGCTCGCCCGCCGGCACGGCCCAGGCCGAGGTGATCGGCATCGGCGAGGCGCCGGGGGACGACGGCGACGACCGCGCACTCCTGGTGCCGCTCGTCCGCGCCGGTGAGGTCGTGGGCCGGACCACGCTGGAGGAGGCCCGCGCCCGGCACCGGAGCTCGATCGCCGAGCTGCCGCGCGCGGTGACGATGATGTCCGCCGGGGAGCCGGTGATCCCGACGGTCTTCGAGCGCTAGGTTCGGAGGATGACCCGAGCGCTGATCGTGGTGGACGTCCAGAACGACTTCTGCGAGGGCGGATCCCTGGCGGTGCCCGGCGGCGCGCGGGTGGCTGCCGACATCGGCGAGCTGCTGCACCGCTGGGCCGCGCACGAGGAAGGCAGGCCGGCCTACGACGTCGTCGTCGCCACCAAGGACCACCACATCGACCCGGGCGCCCACTGGTCGCTGAAGCCGGACTACGTCGAGTCCTGGCCGGCGCACTGCAAGGTCGGCACCGAGGGGGCCGGCTTCCACCCCAACCTCGACCCGCAACCCTTCGACGAGGTGTTCTACAAGGGCGAGCACGCGGCGGCGTACTCCGGCTTCGAGGGGCGTACGTCGTCGGGCGAGCCGCTCGCGGACTGGCTGCGGGCGCGCACGGTGTCGGAGGTCGACGTGTGCGGGATCGCCACCGACCACTGTGTGCGGGCGACGGCGCTCGACAGCGTCCGCGAGGGCTTCGACACCCGGGTGCTCACCGCGCTCTGCACCGGCGTCGCGGAGGACACCACCGCAGCGGCGATCACCGAGCTGACCGCGGCCGGTGTCGAGATCGCCTGAGCCGTGCGCTCAGCACCACTTCCCGGTGACGGTGCGCAGCACCTTGACCGTGCGGGCCGTGCCCTGTCCCAACGCCTTGAACTCCTTCGACGCGAGGATCCGGGAGGTGTGGATGTCGCCGTCGAGGAGGACGTAGGCCGCTCGCCCCTCGACCACGACCCTCTCGCCCGGGTGCTCGAGCGCGTGCGCCGCCTCCACGGTCGCCGGTGTCGGCGCGGTGGCGAACAGCGTGACGTAGTGCTGACCACTGGGCTCGTGCTCGGTGTGCAGCTCCTCGGCCCGCGCGGCGAGTGCCGCCAGGTCGGCAGTGGTGAAGACGACGGTCGGCACGTCGAAGCCGGCCTCGGCGGCGTAGGCCTCCTCCAACGCGGTCTGCACCCGGGCGACCGAGCGGGCCGCGTGCGTCAGTCGCACGTTGCCGGTGTTGAGGTAGGTCTCGACTTCGGTGCCACCGGCGCTCTCCGTGGCGGCCTGGATGGCGTCCCGGGGGAGCTTGCGGGTGGCACCCAGGTTGATGGCGCGGAGGAAGGCGACGTAGGTCGGCATGGTCACGATTGTGACAAGACTTCGGCGTGGGCGCGCCTGAAAGCTCGCCACCTCACGGCGGGTTGCGGTTACGGTGCACTCATGAACACACGATCACTTGCCTCCGCAATCAGCGTCCTCGCCCTCGCCCTCACGGCCGCGGGGTGCGCCAAGGAGGACACCTCCACGACCACGGAGTCCGGCGCCACGCTCATCAACGACGGCACCCTGACCATCTGCACGCACCTGCCCTACGAGCCGTTCGAGTTCACCGACGGCGGCGAGGTCGTGGGCTTCGACCCCGACGTCCTCAAGGTCGCGGCCGACGCCGAGGGCTGGGACACCGAGGTCGTCGACATCGGCTGGGAGACCATCGTGTCGGGCGAGGCCCTCAACACCGGCCAGTGCGACGTCGCGGCAGGCGCCATGACCATCACCGACGAGCGTGAGGCCGTCATGGACTTCACCGACCCCTACTTCGAGGCCACCCAGGCCCTGATGACCAAGGCCGGCTCCGGGATCACCTCGCTGGACGACCTGGCCGGCAAGTCCATCGCCGTCCAGGACGGCACGACGGGCGCCGACTACGTCCGCGAGAACGCTCCCGAGGACACCAAGATCGTCTCCTTCGAGGACTCCGCGCTGATGCAGCAGGCCGTCAAGACCGGCAAGGTCGAGGCAGGCGTCAACGACAACGGCCTGCTCAACTACTTCGTCAGCCAGAACCCGGACGTCGAGGTGGTCACCGAGTTCAAGACCGGCGAGAGCTATGGCTTCTCGGTCAAGAAGGACGCCAACGACGACCTGCTCACGATCGTCAACGACGCGATCGCCAGCCCGGAGTACGACACGGTGTACGAGGAGTGGTTCGGCACCGCGCCTGCCAGCTGATCTGACCCCTCCCCCGAACCAGAAGCAGGAGACCGGAGCCCATGGCGAGTCCACGCCAGCGTGCCGCGAGGTGGCGCTACGTCCAGTACGCCGTCCTCGTGGTCGTGCTGCTCGCGATCACGTTCATCGCCGACTGGGGTCAGATCCAGCGCGCCTTCTGGAACTGGGAGGTCGTCCAGGAGCAGTTCCCCCGTGTCCTGACGATCGCACTGAAGAACACGCTGATCTACACCGCGTGCGGCTTCGCGTTCGGCCTGGCCCTCGGCCTGGTCCTGGCGCTGATGCGCCTCTCGAGCGTGGGGCCGTACCGGTGGATCGCGACCGGCATCATCGAGCTCTTCCGGGGCCTCCCCGCGCTGGTCGTCTTCATCGCGCTCAGCGTGGGGTTCAGCCTCGCCTTCCCCGCCTACGAGATCCCGTTCGGCAACCTGGGGATCGTCACCCTGGCGCTCGGCCTGGTCGGCGGGGCCTACATGGCCGAGACGATCCGGGCCGGCATCCAGGCCGTGCCGAAGGGCCAGATGGAGGCCGCGCGATCGCTCGGCATGTCCCACGGGCGCGCGATGATCAGCATCGTGGTGCCGCAGGCGTTCCGGATCATCCTGCCGCCGCTGACCAACGAGCTGATCCTGCTCACCAAGGACTCCTCGCTGGTCTACATCCTGGGCCTGTCCCTCTCGGGCTACGAGCTCACCAAGTTCGGCCGGGAGGGCATGAACTCGGCGGCCAACCTCACCCCGATCATCGTGATCGGGCTGTGCTACCTGCTGATCACCGTTCCGCTGTCGATCGTCGTACGCCGTATGGAGAGCCGCTCGGAGAGGGCACGCTGACATGACCACCACCCCCCAGGCGGCCGACACGCTGCGCAGCGATGCCGCGATCGACGTCCAGAAGCTGCACAAGTACTTCGGCGACAACGAGGTGCTCAAGGGCATCGACTTCCACGTCGGCAACGGCCAGGTCGTCTGCGTGATCGGCCCGTCGGGGTCGGGCAAGTCGACCCTGCTGCGCTGCGTCAACCTGCTGGAGACGCCCACCAAGGGCAAGATCTTCGTCGAGGGTGTCGAGATCACCGACCCCGATGCCGACGTCGACAAGCTGCGCGCCCGGATCGGCATCGTCTTCCAGCAGTTCAACCTGTTCCCCCACATGAACGTCCTGCGCAACCTCACCATCGCCCAGCAGAAGGTCGCCGGCCGCGGCAAGGACGAGGCAGTGACCATCGCCCGCGCCAACCTGGAGAAGGTCGGTCTCGACGACAAGGAAGGCGCCTATCCGGCGCACCTCTCCGGCGGCCAGATGCAGCGGGTCGCGATCGCCCGGGCCCTGTCCATGCAGCCCGACATGATGCTCTTCGACGAGCCCACCTCCGCGCTCGACCCCGAGCTGGTCGGCGACGTGCTGGCCGTCATGAAGGACCTCGCGACCGAGGGCATGACCATGATGGTGGTGACCCACGAGATGGGCTTCGCCCGTGAGGTCGGCGACAAGCTCGTCTTCATGGACGAGGGCGTCATCCTCGAGGAGGGCGACCCGCGCGAGGTCCTGGGCAATCCCCAGCACGAGCGGACGCAGGCGTTCCTCTCGAAGGTGCTCTAGCCGCTCAGGCCCGCTTGCACTGGCTCGGTGGCGTGACCGCGGGGTCGAACACGTGCTTCGGCCGCTCGATGTCGGCGTCGTTCTCCGACTCCTGCATCGTCATGGCCCACCAACCGGCACCGCGCGTCTCGACGCCGGCCAGTTCCCCCTCGGGAACGGCGCTCCACATGTTGAGGACGTCGACGCCGACCTCGATGAGGTGGCCGTGCGGAGTGACGACGGCCTGGGCCTCGACGTCCTTCAGGACTGCGGGCACGGCGGGGAACAACCCACGCGGCATCCCGGTGATGACCTTGGGCGCGGGGATGCCCACCGCGACCCCGTCACCGGCGAGACGGACTGCGCGCGCCGCGGCCACCGGCCAGGTCGGGTCGAGGTCGGTCGGGAGCGCCCAGCTGCGTGCCGCGTCGCCCGTGATGTCGGCCCAGCAGGTGGCGGCGGTGGCGCCCCACATGTCGCTGTTGAAGTAGGTGCGCCCGCCGACGACGAGGTAGTCGACCTGCTGGACGTCGCCGCCGATCGCAGAGTCCATCGAGAGCTCACTGTCGCCCGTGGCGGGGATGAACCGGCCGTCGAGGTCGAAGATGCGCCGGCCACCGTTGTCGGGGTTCTTGGTCAGCAGCTGGCCGTGCCACTCGACGACGCCCATCGTGTCGACCTGGGCGACCATGCTCTCGAGCTGCTCCCCCTCCATCACGACGTCCTGCGTCTTGCTGGGGGCGGCGGAGCCGGACCCACCGCAACCGCTGAGCGTGAGGAGCAGACCGGCGGCGACAGCCACGGCCCACGAGGCATCGAGGCGACGGGGCACGGGGGTATCACGGTGCTCGATCACGTCGGGCAGCCTAGGTCTGGCGCAGGAGCCTGTCAGGAGAACCGATGATCTCGTCAGGTCGCCATCCAGCGCCGGGCGGCGTACACCACGGCGTCGGTGAGCTCCGCGACGAGCGAGGATCCCAGGCGCCAGTGCTGCCAGTAGAGCGCGACCTCGGGGCGGCGTCCCGGGACCAGCTCGACCAGCTCGCCGCGCTCCAGCTCACGCGTGACGTCGGACTCGGGCAGCAGCCCCCACCCCATCCCCACCCGGATGGCGCGGTCGAACTCGCGGACCGACGGCAGGTAGGTCACCGGGGGTGCCAGGTGGCGGCGGGTGACCCTGCGCACGAAGTCGTGCTGGAGCGAGTCGCTGCGGTCGAAGGCGACGATCGGCGCCTCCGCCAGGGTCGCCGACCCGACGCCGTGGGCGAAGTGGGTGGCGTGGAAGTCCCGCGTCGCGACGGCGACGTAGCGCAGCCGCCCCAGCCGCACGACCCGGCACCCGGGCACCGGCCTGGGCTCGCCGGTGATGGCGGCCATGACCTCACCTCGGCGCAGGCGCTCCGCCGTGCGGGTGTGGTCCTCACGGACCACCTCGAACACGACCCGGTGCCGGGTCTGCACGTCAGCGAGGGCGTCGACGAACCAGCCGTAGAGGGCATCGGCGTTCACCGCGATCGGCACGGAGGCGTACGACGTCGCGTCGGTGTCGGACTCCTCCACCAGCTCGGCGACCGCTTCGCGCTCCAGCAGCTCGGTCTGCGTCGCCAGGCGCACCAGGACGAGGCCCGCCTCGGTGGGCTCCAGCGGCTTGACCCGATGGAGCAGCACCCGGCCGATCCGGGTCTCGAGAGCCTTGATCCGCTGGCTCACCGCGGAGGGAGTGACGTGCAGCTCGCGAGCGGCCGCCTCGAAGGTCCCGAGCCGCACCGCGACGGCCAGTGTGCGCAGGGACACAGGGTCGAGCTGGGTGATGTCTTTCATACTTAGACATCCTAATGATTCCTCAGAATACTTCGCTGGATTGACGGCATCTTCGGTCCTACCGTTGGTCACATGTTCCAGGTTGCTCTCACCGGTCTCCTCACCGGGCTCGCTCTCATCATCGCCGTCGGCGCCCAGAACGCCTTCCTGCTCCGCCAGGGGATCCGCGGCCAGCAGGTCCTGCCCATCGTGCTGACCTGTCTCGTCTCCGACGTGGTCGCGATCACGGCCGGCGTGGCCGGCCTCGGCGCCGTGCTCGAGCGCTGGCCCTCGGTCCTCCCGGTCGCGCAGCTGCTCGGTGGTCTCTACCTGATCGCCTTCGGCGTGCACGCGGCCATGCGGGCCTGGCGGCCGAGCACGCTCGAGGCCGGCGAGGGCACCGCCCTGACCCCGGGCAAGGCGATCCTGCTGACCCTGGCCCTGACCTGGCTCAACCCGCACTTCTACCTCGACGCAGTGCTCATGCTCGGCACCGTGGCCAACAGCTTCGGCGGCGACCGCTGGTGGTTCGTGTCCGGCACCCTGGTCGCGAGCGTGCTGTGGTTCTTCGGCCTCGGCTACGGAGCCCGTCTGCTCCGCGGGCTGTTCGCCCGCCCGACCGCCTGGCGGGTGCTCGACTCCGGGATCGCGGTCGTCATGGGCGTCCTCGGCGTGGGCCTGCTCGCCCACTGAGATCTCCCCGGAGGGGACGGGCTACTCCCCTGCGAAGCCCGAGCCCTGCTCCGTCATCGCCTCGCGCAGCCGGGTGATCGCGATCGGGCCGACCCCGTGCATCGCGGCAAGGTCCGCAGCGGTGTGGGAGGCGACCTGCTCGAGGGTCGTGATCCCGGCCCCACGCAGGGCACGCGTGGCCGGCGCGCCGATGGAGCGTGGGAGCGGCGTGCCCTGCTCCCGCGGCGCCCGTTGTCGCGGGACCGGCAAGCCCGCGTCGACGACCGCCTCGCCGCGCGGGGAGAGCAGGTAGCCGATCGCCAGCGACTCGGTGAGCCCGAGCTCCTTGAGCTTGCGGACGTCCTTCTTGAAGTCGGCCGTCTCGCGCCCCACCTGCGCGGCCAGGTCCGGGGCGCGCACGGTGGGATTGAGGTCGATCAGGTCGAGCGTCGGCCTCGTCCACGCGCCGCACGCCGACGAGGCGTCGAGGCGGTCCAGACGAGCGGTGATCGCGGCGAGCTCTTCTTCATCGGGCACGGCTTCACGCAGGGCTTCGCGCGGGTCGGGACCGGCGTAGCTCAGCCCGATCCGCCACGCGGGCTCGGAGGACCGCGCCGCCAGTGCCCCCTTGAGCGCCGTCAGCGAGGGAGCCCCTGCCCTGCGGGCGTCCTCGGCCCGCAGGCTCGAGACACTCACCTCGTCCACCGAGGTGACCTCGAGGAGCCCCACCGACGTACGCATCCGCGTGCCGACCACGACCCGCGGCCGCGCCCAGCGACGGAACGCCAGGTCGATCGTGCCGGCCTTGATCGCGGCCAGCTCGCCCGGGCGGATCATCATGCGCCCAGCCTCTCAGTCCACCCGCAGGATGTCTCCTGGCTGGCAGTCGAGCTCGCGGCACACCCTGGTCAGCGTGGAGAAGCGCACTGCCTTGGCGCGCCCGTTCTTGAGCACGCTGAGGTTGACGACGGTGACTCCGACCCGGTCGGCGAGCTCGGTCAGCGTCATCCCCCGGTCCGCCAGCACCTCGTCGAGGTGCACCGTGACCCCGTGCACTTCCTCGGGCACCTCCTCGGGCTGGGCCGCCTCCGCGGTTCGGCGTGCCATCAGATCGTGGCCTCCACGTCACGCCGCATCTCGACGGCCTGCGCCAGCACCCGTGCGAGGGCGAGCAGGGCGATGCCGAGCAGCACCGGGAGCCAGGGGATCTCGGCGGTGAGGATCAGCGTGCTGTCGGTCATCCGGTTCAGCAGGGCCGCATTGATCCAGCCCGTGACCACGAAGTCCAGCGCTGCCCAGGCGATGAGGATCCTGCCCAGGGTCCGCAGGTTTCCGGGGATGCGGTCGGCGAAGACCCCCTCGCTCCGGGCTCGGCGCAGCAACCGCCACAACAGGCCGAAGACGACCATCGGGCCCCCGATCCAGACGAGCAGTCCGGCCGCCGCCAGTCCACGGGTGGCACCGTCAGGCTCCGGATCGCAGATCTGCACCTCCTCGACGCGCCAGGTGATCCCGTCCCGCAGGCCGACCGGTCCGGTCGAACCGCCGTCCGCCTTACGGAAAGCGGGAGCATCACCTGAGCCCGGCGCACACACCTCGGCGTTCACCCCCGGTATCGACCCGCTCCCGACGGCCGTGGCGACCAGGGCCAGGCCGGCCAGGAGAGCCATCAAGGAGAAGACCAACCCCACCAGCACCGTCAGGGTCCGGAGCGGGTCGGTGTCCGGCGTGGTGACCATGGCGAGCTCCTGGCATGTCGAGGAACGATAGTATCGACAGACGATATGGTATCGATATTCGACATGTCAACGCTCGGCCGACATGCAGTGCCTCAGAGGTTGCCGCGGGCGTCCTGCTCGCGCTCGATGGCCTCGAAGAGCGCCTTGAAGTTGCCCTTGCCGAAGCCGAGCGAGCCGTGCCGCTCGATCAGCTCGAAGAACACCGTCGGGCGGTCGCCGAGCGGCTTGGTGAAGATCTGGAGGAGATAGCCGTCCTCGTCGCGGTCGACCAGGATGCCGCGCTTCTGCAGCTCCTCGATGGGCACCCGCACCTCACCGATGCGTGCGCGCAGCTCCTCGTCCTCGTAGTAGGAGTCGGGGGTGTTGAGGAACTGGACCCCGTTGGCGCGCAGCGCGTCCACGCTGGCGAGGATGTCGCCGGTGGCCAGGGCGAGGTGCTGGGCGCCGGGGCCGTCGTAGAACTCGAGGTATTCGTCGATCTGCGACTTCTTCTTCGCGATGGCCGGCTCGTTGAGCGGGAACTTCACGCGGTGGTTGCCGTTGGCCACGACCTTCGACATGAGCGCGGAGTAGTCGGTGGCGATGTCGTCACCGATGAACTCGGCCATGTTCACGAAGCCCATCACCTTGTTGTAGAACGTGACCCACTCGTCCATCTTGCCGAGCTCGACGTTGCCGACGATGTGGTCGAGGGCCTGGAACAGGCGCTTGGGCTGGTCGGCCTTCTTGCCCCAGCGCGGCTCGACGGCCTCATAGCCGGGGAGGTAGGGGCCGGCGTAGGTCTCTCCGTCGATGGTGCGCTGCACCAGCGTGTGGCGGGTCTCGCCGTAGGTCGCGATCGCAGCGATCCGCACCGAGCCGTGCTCGTCGCTGACGACCTCCGGCTGCCGCAGGACCGTCGCACCGGCACGGACCGCCTGGGCGATGCACTGGTCGACGTCGGGGACCTCGAGCGCGATGTCGACGACGCCGTCGCCGTGGCGGGCGTGGTGCTCGATCATCGGGCTGTCGGGCGAGACGGCGCCGCTCAGCACGAACTTGATCGACCCGGACTTCAAGACGTACGACTTGTGGTCTCGGTTGCCGTTCTCGGGACCCGAGTAGGCGATGAGGTCCATGCCCCACGCGGAGGCGTAGTAGTGGGCGGCCTGCGACGCGTTGCCGACCACGAAGCAGATCGCGTCCCAGCCGGTGACGGGGAACGGGTCGGCGTCGGCGTCGTACTCCACGAGCCCGACGAGCTGCCGCAGCTGCTCCAGCGACAGGTCGGCCTTCATCTCGTCCACGGTCAGGGCGCCACCGGTCGAGGCGATGTCAGTCGTCATGCCCTCACCCTGCCCAATGACCGGCAAGGTGTGCAACAGTACGACGAAACGTTGAGCACATTGCACAGCCTCAGGAGCACAAGTGGACGAAATTGACGGCAAGGTGATCGACCTGTTCGCGCGCGAGCCGCGGCTCGGCGTGCTCGAGGCGAGCCGACGCCTCCAGATCGCGCGCGGCACCGTCCAGGCCCGCCTCGACAAGCTCGCGGCCAGCGGCGTGATCACCGGCTGGGGCCCCGACCTCTCCCCCGAGGCGCTCGGCTATCCGGTGACCGCGTTCCTGACGCTGGAGATCCGGCAGGGTGCGGGCCACGACGCGGTCGCGACGCACCTGGCCGCGATCCCCGAGGTGCTCGAGGCCTTCACGATCACCGGAGCCGGAGACATGTGGGCCCGGGTGGTCGCCCGCTCCAACGCCGACCTCCAGCGCGTCATCGACCTGGTGCTCACCGAGCCCGGCATCGACCGGTCCACGACCGTCATCGCGCTCGCGACGCAGATCGGCTATCGCGTGGTGCCGCTGGCGCGCGCCGCCACGCTCACCTGAGCCGCGCGGCCACCTCGCGCGCGGCCGCGATCACCTGCGGGGCGACGACGACCTCGTCGATCGCGCCCTCCAGGGTCACCACGCCCACGCTGGCGCGCAGCCCCTCGACACCGCGGACCGGCGCCGCCAGGCCCCGGGCGCCGCTCTGCAGCTCCCCGCTGGTCACGGCGTACGCCGGCTCCGCGACGTCGACCAGGGCGATGGCCTTGCCGGCCGCGCCCTGCGAGAGCGCGTGCCGGGCGCCGACGCGGTAGGCGACGTGGAAGTCGGTCCACGTCGGCTCCACCACCGCGAGCGCCAGCGCCTCGTCGCCATCAGCGATCGTGAGGTGGGCGGTCGAGCCGATCGACTCGGCGAGCGAGCGCAGCACCGGCATGGCGAGGTCGCGCAGGAGCGGCTGGACGGCGCTGGCCAGGTGGAGCACCCCGAGGCCGACGAAGAGCCGTGAGCGGGCGTCGCGCCGCACCAGCCCGTGCTGCTCGAGCGTGCTGATCAGGCGGTAGACCACCGTCCGGTTGACCTGGAGCCGCCCGGACAGCTCGGTGATCGTGAGGCCCTCCGGGCTCTCGGCCAGCACCCGCAGCACCCGCAGCCCGCGGTCGAGGGTCTGCGAGGTCTCGGAGGCCATGGCCCGAGACTAGTGGTGCACGACGACGTCGTGCAGCGCTCAGGACGACTGCCGCATCGCCCAGTCGCGGATCCGGGTGATCCGCTCGTGGAGCTGGTCGGCGTTGGCCACCGCGGCCGGCGGCCCGCCGCACTCCTTGCGGAGCGCGGAGTGCGTGATGCCGTGCGCCTGACCGGTGCGGTGGTGCCAGGCGGCCACGAGTCCGTTGAGCTCACGGCGCAGCACGCCCAGCTGCTGGTGGGTGCTGAGCTGCTCGACCGAGTCGACGACACGGTCGCCCACGCCGTCGGCCTTCTGCTTGCGGGCGCGCTCGCTCTGTCGCGAGTGCAGCAGCTCGCGCACCTGGTCGGGCTCGAGGAGCCCGGGGATGCCGAGGAAGTCCATCTCCTCCTCCGAGCCGGACAGCACCTCCCCGGAGTGGCCGAACTGCGCGCCGTCGTAGAGGACGTGGTCGAACGACGCGGTCGAGCCCAGCGCCTCCCACGACATCTCCAGCTCGTCGGACGCCGCGTCCCCGGAGTTGGCCTGGGCGAGCAGGTCGTCCTCGGCGGCGAAGATGTCGTCCTCGTCGGTGATCCGGCGGCCCAGCACGTGGTCGCGCTGCGCCTCCATGTCCGAGGCGAACTCCAGCAGGGTCGGCACCGACGGCAGGAAGACGGAGGCGGTCTCCCCGCGCGAGCGGGCGCGGACGAAGCGGCCGACGGCCTGGGCGAAGAACAGCGGCGTCGAGGTGGTGGTCGCCCACACCCCGACCGCGAGCCGTGGCACGTCGACGCCCTCGGAGACCATCCGGACCGCGACCAGCCAGCGCTTGTCCGACTCGGTGAAGGTCGCGATCTTCTTCGAGGCGCCCTTCTCGTCGGAGAGCACCACGGTCGGGGACTCCCCGCTGATCTTCTTCAGCAGCCCGGCATAGGCGCGCGCGGTCTCCTGGTCGCTGGCGATGACCATCCCGCCGGCGTCGGGCACGTGCCGGCGTACCTCCGACAGCCGCTTGTCGGCGGCCTCCAGCACCGCCGGCATCCAGGACCCCTGCGGGTCGAGGGCCGTGCGCAGGGCGTGGGCGTGCATGTCCTTGGTGAGGGGCTCGCCCAGCCGGGCCACGACCTCGTCGCCGGCCCGGGTGCGCCACTGCATCTCGCCGGAGTAGGCCATGAAGAGGACGGGGCGCACGACGTGGTCGGCCAGCGCGTGGGCATAGCCATAGGTGAAGTCGGGCAGCGACGTGGGGATGCCGTCGTCGCCGGGCGCATAGGTGACGAACGGGATCGGGTTGATGTCGGAGCGGAACGGCGTGCCGGTCAGGGAGAGCCGGCGGGTGGCCGGGTCGAAGGACTCGCGCACGCCCTCTCCCCACGACAGCGCGTCACCCGCGTGGTGGATCTCGTCCAGGATCACCAGCGTCTTGAAGCGCTCCGTGCGGATCCGCATCGCGAGGGGGTTGACCGCCACCCCGGCGTAGGTCACCGCGATGCCGACGTAGTCGTCGGAGGTCCTGCCCTTGCCCGCGGAGTAGGCCGGGTCGATCGGGATCCCCGCCTTGGCCGCGGCCTCGGCCCACTGTGTCTTGAGGTGCTCGGTGGGGGCGACGACGGTGATCCGGTCGACGACGCGACGGCTCAGCAGGTCGGCCGCCACCGTCAGCGCGAAGGTCGTCTTGCCGGCGCCGGGGGTCGCGACCGCGAGGAAGTCGCGGGGCTGGCGGGACTGGTAGGAGTCCATCGCCGCCTGCTGCCAGGCACGGAGGGAGGGCGCGGTGCCCCAGGCGGCCCGGTCGGGCCACGCGGGAGGCAGCGGCAGCTCGGGCCGCCCCGTCACGCCTCGGGACCCGAGCCGTCGGATCCGGAGCCACCGCCGGGCTTGTCGCCCGGCTTCATCGACTCCCAGATCTCCTTGCAGTCCGGGCACACGGGGAACTTCTCGGGGGCCCGCGAGGGCACCCAGACCTTGCCGCAGAGGGCGATCACGGGCGTGCCCATGACCATCGCCTCGGTGAGCTTGTCCTTGGGGACGTAGTGGGAGAACCGCTCGTGGTCGCCCTCGTCGGTGGGCACCGTCTGACGATCTTCGACCGTCTGACTGCCGGGGGAGAATCCGATGGTGCTCATGATGGGCAAGCCTAGCTGCAGGGTCAGTTCAAGTCAGGATCGACGGGGCGGTTCACGTGCCAGGCCAACATGCCGGGCTGGCGGCGGATGACGTCGCGGCGCAGGCCGCTCGTGTCGCCGCGGAAGGCGTCACCCGCCTCGCTGGTGACGACGTACCAGCTGCCCTCCTCGACCTCGCCCTCGAGCTGCTCGGCCCCCCATCCGGCATAGCCGGCGAAGACGCGCAGCGCGCTCAGCGAGCCGTCGACGAGCTCGGTCGGGGTGTCGAGGTCGACCATGCCGAGCAGCCCGGCGACCGGCCGCCAGCCCACGGGCACGTCCTGCGGGTCCCGGAGCGCCCCGACCGCGAGGGCGCCGTCCAGTCCGACCGGACCCCCGCGGAAGAGCACCTCCGGCTCGGCCACCGCGTCGCGCCACGGCTCGAGCACGTCGGCCACGAGGACCTGCGAGGGCCGGTTGAGCACCACCCCGAGGGCACCCTCGGGAGTGACGTCGAGCAGCAGCACCACCGTGTCGGCGAAGTTGGGGTCCTGCAGGGCCGGCGTCGCCACCAGCAGCATCCCGGATGTCAGCTGCATGCCCTCCATCATGACAGGCGATCGCGACCGGTTGGAGGGCTTCGGGCGGCGGCGCGAGCCATCGCCGGTCACCTAGGCTGCGCCCATGGAGAGAGGCCAGTGACGACCCGGCGTCAGCGCTTCTCCGCCTCGACCAGGCGTGCGCTCGTCGACGTGGCCGAACAGCTCTTCACCGACAACGGCTACTCGGCCACCTCCCTCGACGCGATCGTCACCGGGGCCGACGTCACCAAGGGTGCGCTCTACCACCACTTCAGCGGCAAGCAGGCGATCTTCGAAGCCGCCTTCGAGCGGGTGGAGGCGCGCGCGAGCTCGGGCGTCGCCCAGGCGACCGAGGGCCACCGCGACCCGTGGGAGATGGCCCAGGCAGGGCTGCGCGCCTTCCTCGACGCCGTGCAGGAGCCTTCCTACCGCCAGATCGTCATCTCCGACGGACCCTCCGTGCTGGGCCACGATCGCTTCCGCGAGCTGGAGGAACGCTCGACGTACGCCATCGTCGACGAGATCGTCCGCTCGGTGCTCACCGCGGATCCCTCGCCCGCGGCGCGGTGGGACCTCGACGAGGACATGCTCGACACCTTCACCCACATCTTCTTCGGCGCCATGTCCGCCGCCGGCGGGTCCGTCGCGGTGAGCACCGACCCGGCCGCCGCGGCGCTGCGGGCGGAGGCCGCGATCGGGGTGATCCTGGCCGGGCTGCGGCAGGTGCTGGAGAGCGGAGCTACTTGGCGAACGTGAGGTCGCCGTCGTCGGCCGGCACCAGCTCGACCCACACGTGGCCGGCGGGCACGGTGAGCTCGCCCTTCTTCGTGGCCAGCTCGATGGCGCCGGTCAGCCCGTCCTTGGTCCACGTGCCCCTGATGACACGTCCGCCGTGGAAGAGCAGCGCGGCGCCCTTGCCCTCGAACTTCGTCTCGGGCACCGGATAGCCGGCAGGGTCGCGGTAGCCCGCGTCGCCGACCTTCACCCGCAGGACCAGCACCGAGTCCGCGGGGAACTGGTCGCCCTGGGCGGCGTAGGAGTCGGTGTTGACGTAGCCGCCGCCCTGGAACTGCCACGACGTCGAGTGCGCGCCGAAGTCCGCGGTGAGGGTGCGCGCCTTGGCGCCCTTGGGCAGGTCGGCCTCGGTGCCCCACGGCAGGTAGGCCGGCGGCTCGTCGCCGGCCTTGAGCCGCTTGGCGATCTCGGCCAGGCGGGCGAAGAGGTTGTAGGGCGCCGACCTCGAGGTCTCGCGGTAGACGCCCGCCGCACCCTCGGTGATCCACGGGATGCCGGCGCCGTTGATCCGGTTGATGGTGATCTGCGCCGCGCCGCTGGTCACGACAGTGGCGCCCTCGGGCACGATGCCGATGTCGCTCGCGCGCATCGACCGCACCGGGCCGATGTTCTGGGGGACCTTGGAGTAGTAGAACGCCGCGAGGCGCGTGTAGCCGCCCTCGACGAGCTCCTCGACGACGAGGTCGGCGGAGCCGAGGCCCACCTGCGGGGCGCTCGAGGAGGTGTTGTCGACCTTGGTGACGATCACCGGGTGCTGGGGGGCCTTCCCCGTGCGCTCCAGCCCGGTGAGGGGCCAGTACGCCGGCTCCGGGGGCGCCTCGCTCGTCTCGGACGACGCGGACTCCGGGGCGGCTTCTCCGGGAGTCTCGGCGTCGTCCCCGCCGCTGCAGCCGGCGAGGAGCAGCGAGCTCGCGACGAGCGCGGCCACGACTGCCTTGACCGAGGAGGGGTGAGGACGTTGACGCACAGGGGACTCCGATTCAGCGGGGGTGTCGAGCGGTCGTGCTGCCCCAAAGTGTGCGGGCGCGCCTTCGCCGATCGAGGAAGGCGCGCCACAGGGTAGATCAGCGCGAACCGCCGACCAACCCGAGCCGCCGGGCCCGGGTGAGGGGACGCCCGGGCGTGCTCAGCCGAGCTTGCGACCGCCGTCGACGTACAACGTCTGGCCGGTGATGAAGGAGGCCTCGTCGCTGCACAGGAACGCCGCCGCGGCCGCGATGTCCTCCGGCTGCCCCACCCGGCGCACCGGCGTCGCCTCGGCGTTGACCCGCTGCAGCTCCTCGGGCTCCATCTTGAGGCGCCGCGCCGTGGCGTCGGTCATGTCGGTGACGATGAAGCCGGGTGCGATCGCGTTGGCGGTGACGCCGTAGGGACCGAGCTCGATGCCGAGGGTGCGGGTGAGCCCCTGGATGCCCATCTTGGCCGCGGAGTAGTTGGCCTGCCCCCGGTTGCCCAGCGCCGAGACGCTGGAGAGGTTGAGGATCTTGCCGTACTTCTGCTCCACGAACCGCGACTGTGCCGCCTTGGTCATGTTGAAGACGCCCTTGAGGTGCACGCCCATGACGAGGTCCCAGTCGTCCTCGGTCATCTTGAACAGCAGGTTGTCGCGGGTGATGCCGGCGTTGTTGACCAGGATGTGGATGCCGCCGAGCTCGTCGACCACCCGTTGCACGGCGGTCTCCGCGGCGGCCGAGTCGACGACGTCGCATCCGACACCGATCGCCCGGGCGCCGTCGGACAGCTCGAGGCGGCCGGCGGCCTCCTGCGCGGCGGACTCGTCGAGGTCGAGGATCGCGATCGACGCGCCTTCGCTGGCGAAGCGCTGGGCGATGCCGAAGCCGATGCCTCGCGCTGCTCCGGTGATGACGGCGACGCGGCGGTCGAACCGACCCATGAGAACTCCAGGTGCGTGAGGTGGAAGGGGCCCCGAAGGTTACCGCTACCGTGTGCTCATGGGTCGGGGGGAGTTCAGGGCGGCTGCGGTGGTGGCGGCGCTGATGGCGCTGCTGGCGGCCCTCGTCGCGTGGACCCACCACCTCCCCCTGCGCGACCCGGACGGTGCCTCGCTGCCCACCTGGTTCCGGCTCCCGGTGATCGTGGCCTCGGCGGTCGTGCTGGACGTCGCGGCGCGCTGGGTGCTGCTGGTGCGGCGCGGGGGCACGGCACGGGCCGGCGCCCTGCATGCGGTCATGGTCGAACGCTGGAACCGCGACCAGATCCGGTTCACCGTGAGTGGGCTCGTCACCTGGTACGTCGCCTACGTCGCGTTCCGCAACCTCAAGAGCTACGTCCCGTTCGTCACCGACCGGCTGGCCGATGCCGAGCTCGCCCGCATCGACCGCTTCCTGTGGCTGGGCCACGACCCGGCCGTGCTGCTGCACGACACGCTGGGCACGTCCTGGGCGAACACGGTCATGGCGGCGGTCTACCTGATCTGGATCGGCCTGGTGCCGGCCACCCTGGCCATCGCCCTGGTGTGGACGCGGCGCTCGACCGCCGGTGCGTGGTACGTCACCGCGATCTCGCTCGACTGGTGCCTGGGCGCGGCCCTCTACTACCTCGTGCCGTCACTCGGACCGACGTACTCCTCCCCCGAGTGGTTCGCCTCCCTCCCCCACACCCCCAACACCGCAGTGCGCGACGTCCTGCTCGCGGATCGCATCGAGGTCCTGGCCGGACCGTGGGACACCCACACGGTGCAGACCATCGCCGCCTTCGCGTCGCTGCACGTGGCCGTGATGGTCACCATCTGCCTGGTGGCGGAGGCGATGCGGCTTCCCGTGGCGATCCGCGTCGCGGCCTGGACCTTCCTGGCGCTCACGAGCGTGGCGACGATCTATCTCGGCTGGCACTTCTTCGTCGACGTGCTCGCCGGCATCCTCGTCGGCGCTGCCGCGTTCGTGCTGGCGGCGCGCGTCACCGGCAACCCACTTCGACGACGCGACGAGCCGTGGACCTTCCGCGGCGCACTTGAGGTGTCGGCGCGCTCCGAGGCCGACGCGCTCGCCGGCCGGCGCGGCTGAGGGCTGCACGAAGCGGCCGTCAGGATTTCTCGAGGGCGGCGCGCAGGCGCTCGGCGTACGTCGCCGCCTCGCCGTCGGCGTACTTCGTGCGCGGCCAGAAGAACCCGCGCAGCCCGTCGCCCTTCGTGCGCGGCACCACGTGCTGGTGCAGGTGCGGCACCGACTGGCTCACCGTGTTGTTGATCGCGACGAAGGAGCCCTGGGCACCGAGCCCGTCCTTCACCGCGGTCGCCAGTCGTTGCGCCGCCTCCATGAAGCCGGCGCACAGGTCGGCGGGAAGGTCGGGCAGCGTCTCGACGTGGACGCGCGGCACCAGCAGCACGTGGCCCTTGAAGAGCGGCCGGGTGTCGAGGAACGCGACGAGGTCGTCGGTCTCGAGCACCAGGTGGCCCTCGATCTCGCCGGCGATGATCTGGCAGAAGACGCAGTCGGCCATGGCTCCAGTGTGCCTGTCGTCAGGACAGGTGGCGGGCCAGGTAGGGCCCGGTCGCACTGCCGGGTGCTGTCGCGATCTCGTCCGGGGTGCCCGTGGCCACCACCCGACCGCCCTGGTCCCCGCCGCCGGGTCCCAGGTCGATGACCCAGTCGGCGGTGGCGATGGTGTCCAGGTCGTGCTCGACGAGCACCACGGTGTTGCCGGCGTCGACCAGCCGGTGCAGCTGCCGCAGCAGCAGGGCGATGTCGGCCGGGTGCAGGCCGGCGGTGGGCTCGTCGAGCAGGTAGAGCGCGTGTCCCCGTCGGGCCCGCTGCAGCTCGGTGGCGAGCTTGATCCGCTGGGCCTCTCCCCCGCTGAGCTCGGTGGCCGGCTGGCCGAGCCGCAGGTAGCCCAGTCCGACCTCGCGCAGGGTCTGGAGGCTGCGCGAGGCGGCCGGCACGTCGGCGAGGGCGTCGGCCGCCTGCTCGACGGTGAGGGCGAGCACGTCGGCGATGGTCAGGTCGCGCCAGGTGATCTCGAGGGTCTCGGCGTTGTAGCGGGCGCCGTGGCACGTCGGGCACGGCGCGTAGGTCCCCGGCAGGAAGAGCAGCTCGACCGAGACGAATCCCTCCCCCTGGCACGTCTCGCAGCGACCGTCGGCGACGTTGAAGGAGAAGCGGCCGACGCCGTAGCCACGGGCCTGGGCCTCGGGAGTGGCCGCGAACACCTTGCGGACCGCGTCGAAGAGTCCGGTGTAGGTCGCCAGGTTGGACCGGGGCGTGCGGCCGATCGGTCGCTGGTCCACCCGCACCAGCCGGTCGAAGGACTCCAACCCCGTCACGTCGTCGACGTCGATCTCGAGCTCGGCGTCCTCCGCGTCGTCGGGGGCCTGGCCGAGATGGCGCCGCACCAGCTCGGCGAGCACCTGGGTGACCAGCGTGGACTTGCCTGAGCCGGACACGCCGGTGACGGCCGTGAGGACGCACAGCGGGAGGTCGACCGAGAGGTCGGAGAGGTTGTGCCGGCTGACGCCGCGCAGGTGGAGCCATCCGTGCGGGGTGCGGCCGTGGCGCTCGTGAGGTGCGACCCGGCCGAAGAGGTGTGCCCCCGTCACCGACCGGGCGACCTGCTCGAGCCCCTCGACCGGGCCGGAGTAGAGCACCTGTCCGCCCGCCTCGCCCGCCCCCGGTCCGATGTCGACGATCCAGTCGGCACGACGTACGACGTCGAGGTCGTGCTCGACGACGAACAGCGAGTTGCCCGAGCTCTTCAGGCGCTCGAGCACGTCGAGCAGTGGCTCGGCGTCCGCCGGGTGCAGGCCCGCGGACGGCTCGTCGAGCACGTAGACGACCCCGAACAGCCCCGAGCGCAGCTGGGTGGCGATCCGGAGCCGTTGGGCCTCGCCGGGCGAGAGCGTGGTCGAGCTCCGGCCCAGCGCCAGGTAGCCGAGGCCGAGGTCGAGCAGGACCTCGACGCGGGCCACGAGGTCGGCGCAGAGGCGTACGGCCACCTCGGTGCGCTCACCCGAGTCGGCCGAGGACCTGGCTGCTTCGACGGCGGGGAGCTCGGCGACCGGGCGCAGGAGCGCGACCAGGTCCTTGAGGGACAACGCATTGAGCTCGGCGATGCTCAGCCCGGCGAAGGTCACCGCCAGCGACGCCGGCTGCAGACCCGAGCCGTCACACGTCGAGCAGGGCGCGCTGCGCACGAACTTCATCGACTTGTCGCGCATCATCTGGCTCTTGGAGGTCGCCAGGACGTGGTTGACGTGGGCGCGCGCGCTCCAGAACTTGCCGTAGTAGCCGTGGTCGATCCGGTCCCGCTCCGGCTTGATCAGCACCGACGGCTGCTCGTCGGTGAAGAGGAGCCAGTCGCGGTCCTTCTTCGGCAGCTTCTTCCAGGGTGTGTCCAGATCGATGCCGAGGCCGGAGACGATGCTGCGCAGGTTGGCCCCCTGCCACGCACCCGGCCAGGCCGCGATGGCGCCGTCCCGGATGCTCAGCGAGGTGTCGGGCACCATCAGGTCCTCACTGACGTCGTGCTCCTCGCCGAGTCCGTGGCAGCGCGGGCAGGCGCCGGAGGCCGTGTTGGGCGAGAACGCCTCGGCCGCCAGCCGATCCGCTCCCGTCGGATAGGTCCCGGCTCTCGAGTAGAGCATCCGGACGAGGTTGGACAGCGTGGTGAGCGTGCCGACGCTCGAGCGTGAGCTGGGCGCACCTCGACGCTGCTGGAGGGCCACCGCCGGCGGCAGGCCGGTGATCTCCTGCACGTGCGGCGCCCCGACCTGCTGCAGCAGCCGACGGGCGTAGGGGGCGACGGACTCGAAGTAGCGCCGCTGGGCCTCGGCATAGAGGGTGCCGAAGGCGAGGGAGGACTTGCCGGAGCCGGAGACGCCGGTGAAGGCCACCATCGCGTCGCGCGGGATGTCGAGGTCGACGTCGCGCAGATTGTTCTCGCTGGCCCCGCGGACGTGGACGAAGTGGTCCGTGGGGTCGTGGGTCACCCGCCATTCCTACGCGACCGGGCAGCGAGCAGCGACTTCCGTCACCCCGATGGGCGACCCACCGGTTCTCCACAGATCTCCTGGAGGACCGGCACTGTCGGTGGGAGCGACTATTATCAAACACATGATCGACCACCTCCTCGACCTCGACGCCGCGGCCCTCCTGGCCGCGGCGGGTGGTGCGGTGCGGGAGCGCCGGCTGGCCGAGGTCCGCGACCTGGAGGTGCTGGCGCAGTGGGCAGCCGTCCACTCCAGCGATCCGGCGCAGGGCCCGGACGCCGCCGCCGCGCGGAGGTGGGGTGACGTGCTCGTCCACCCCGGCGGCGCCGGCACCCCCGGGGTGCAGGACTTCTGCCTCGGCGAGATCGCGCTGGCGCGAGGCACCGGGGTCACCGCCACGTCCCACGCGATGGCCGACGTGCTCGATCTCCAGCACCGCCTCCCCCGCACGTGGGCGGTGCTGCTCGCGGGGCAGGCCGAGGTGTTCATCGCCCGGCGCGTGGCCAGGCTGTCGCGGCACCTGCCGGCCGACCGGGTGGGCGTCGTCGATGCCGCCGTCGCGCGGATCATCGCCCACGAGTCCGGGGGCAGGGTGCTCGCGGTCGCCGAGGCGAAGGTCATCGAGGCCGACCCGGAGCTCCACGACCGGCGCGCCGAGGCCGAGCGGGCCCGGCGCTACGTCGGCCTCGGCCGCACCGACGAGTTCGGCCTGCGCACGGTCATCGCCCGCGTCGAGGCCGGCGACGCCGTCTGGGTCGACGCGACCCTCGAGCGGGTGGCCGAGATCATCGCGCCGGCGCATCCGCACGCGAGCACCGACGAGCTGCGCGCCATCGCCTTCGGGTTCCTGGCCCGTCCTGCCGAGCTGCTCGCCCTCCTGCTCGAGCACAACGAGCCTGCGGAGGGCGCGGCCACCCTCGACCTCGACCTCGCCCCGGACGACGACGTGGCGCCCAGCCGCGCCACCGACTTCCCGGACGACCTCCTCGACGCCCTGCGCACGGCCGACCTCTCCCGGCTGGCGCCGGCGGCCGTGCTCTACGTCCACCTCCACGAGGCCGCGCTCTCGGGCGCCGACTCCGTCGCCCGCGCGGAAGGCCTGGGCCCTGTCCCGATCTCGGCCCTGGCCGGGCTCCTGGGTCGGACTCGACTCACCGTTCGACCGGTGCGTGACCTGTCCTCCCGAGTGCGCTCCACCGCCTATGAGCACCCCGAGTCGCTCAAGGAGCAGACCTATCTCCGCACCGCCGGTGACTACTGGCCCTATGCGACCTCCACCAGCCGGCACGTCGACTACGACCACCCCACGCCCTACGACGACACCGGCCCACCAGATCGGGGCTCACCCCAGACCGGATCCCACAACTCCGGCCCCCTGGGTCGACGACATCACCGGTGGAAGACCCACGCCGGCTATCGCTCCCGCCAGTGCGGCGAGGGCCGCTACGTCTGGCTGACCCCGCACGGTCTGGCCTTCCTCGTCGACCACCTCGGCACGCACCGGATCGATCCCGCGAAGGCGCAGGAGATCTACGACGCGCCGCCGGGGGCGGATCTCCACTTCGCCTAGGCTCCACGGGTGCGCATCGTCTCCCTCATCCCCTCCGCGACCGAGATCCTCTTCGCCGTCGGCGCGGGCGACGAGGTGGTGGGAGTGACCTTTGAGTGCGACCACCCACCCGCCGCGCGCGAACGCCGGGTCGTGTCCACCTCGGCGATGCCCGAGGGGCTCACGCCGAAGGAGATCGACGACTTCGTCGCCGCCGCGGTGACCGCGGGCGAGGATCTCTACCGACTCGACTCCGGCGCCCTGGCCGAGCTGGACGCAGACCTCGTCGTCACCCAGGACCTGTGCGCGGTCTGCGCCGTGGACGTCGGCACGGTCGACGAGGCGCTGGTGCATCTCGGGTGCCGGGCCGAGGTCGCGACCATCGACCCGCACACCCTCGACGACGTCCTGGCCTCGGTCATCGAGGTCGGTCGGCTGACGTCCCGGGCGGCGCAGGCAGCGGCGCTCGTCGACTCGCTCGAAGCCCGGCTGGCCGCCGTCGCCGCTCGTGTCGCCGGCCGACCGCGACCGCGGGTGCTGGTGCTGGAGTGGACCGATCCGCCCTTCGCCCCCGGGCACTGGATCCCCGAGATGGTCACCCGGGCCGGCGGCGAGCCGACGATCGGCGTGGCCGGCACCCGGTCGAGCCGCATCACCTGGGAGGAGGCCGAGGGATCCCGCCCGGACGTCGTGGTCTGCGCCCCCTGCGGGTTCGACCTCGAGGGCAGCACCGCGCTGGCTGAGGACGTACGTCACCGCTTCCCTGAGGTGCCGGTGTGGGCCGTCGACGCAGACGGCCACTTCGCGCGGCCCGGGCCGCGGTTGGTCGACGGGGTCGAGGTGCTCGCCGCGATCCTGCACCCGGAGTCCGACACCCTCCCGAGCCATGCGCGCAGGGTCTGAGCGGCCGTGAGGTCCTCATGAGTCCGGCGCCCTATGAGGAGCTCGCCTATGCGAGCACCCCTCTCGGGGAGATCAGCCTGCGCAAGCGATATGACCGGCTCACCCAGCAGTGGGTGCACGAGGTCCGGCTGGGCGAGGAGTACCTCATGTCGAGCCAGTTCAACGCCACCGAGATCGCCCTCGCCCGGCTGGGTCTCGCCGAAGCCCGGGGCGAGGAGCTGCGCGTCCTGGTGGCCGGCCTCGGCCTGGGCTTCACCGCGCACGAGGCCCTCAAGGATCCCCGGACGCAGCGGCTCGTCGTGGTGGAGCTGGTGGGTGCGGTCATCGACTGGCACGTGCGTGAGCTGGTGCCGGACACCGCCGGGCTGGCCGCCGACCCCCGGGTCGAGCTGGTCGAGGCCGACTTCTTCGCGATGATGCGCTCGGGTCGGTGCCCGCGGGTCGACGTGCTGCTCGTCGACATCGACCACTCCCCCGAGGTCCTGCTGGCTCAAGGACACGGCGACTTCTACTCCGCCTCGGGCGTCGGCTCCGCGGCCGCCGCGCTGAGCGACGACGGTGTGTTCGCGCTCTGGTCGGACGATCCTCCCGAGGACCGGATGCTCGACCACCTGCGTGCGGGGTTCACCCGGGCGCGCGCCGAGGAGGTCTCCTTCGACAACCCCATCACCGGCGGCACGTCGGCCTGCACCGTCTACGTCGCCAGCAGGCCCCGCCGCTGACGCGGCGCGTGGCACCATGCGCCCCATGGACGTACGCTTCCCCGCCCCACTGGCACCTGGCGACCGCATCGCGGTGACATCGCCGTCGAGCGGCGTGGAGGACCGCCACCGGGACCGTCTCGACTTCGCCGTCGACACCTTGCGTCAACGCGGCTACGACGTGGTGGTGGGCGGCTGCATGGACGGCACCACCCACGTGAGCGCCCCGGCCGCTGAGCGAGCCGCCGAGCTGACCACGTTCCTCCTCGACCCGGAGGTCCGGGCGGTCATCCCGCCGTGGGGCGGGGAGACCGCGATCGATCTGGTGCCGCTGCTGGACTGGGAGGCGATCGGCGCGGCCGAGCCGACGTGGTTCGTCGGGTTCTCGGACATCTCGACCCTCATCACCCCGATGACGCTGCTCACCGGGGTCGCCACCCTGCACGGCAACAACCTCATGGACACGCCGTACGACGTCCCCGCCCCGCTGCTGAGCTGGCTCGACATCGCGACCCTGCCGACCGGCAGCTCGTTCACCCAGGCGTCCGCGGGGGTGCACCGCGTGGGCACGTGGGACGACTGGACCGCGCACCCCGACGTCACTGCGCACACCTACAACGCAGAGGGATCTTGGACCCGCCTCGACCCTGGGAGCGAGTCCGTCGACGTCACCGGCCGCCTGGTGGGCGGCTGCATCGAGACGCTGTGCAACCTGGCCGGCACGCCGTTCGCCGACGTCGGGCGCTTTGCGCGTGAGCATGCACCCGAGGGGCTCATCGTCTACGTCGAGGCCGCGGAGGACGACGCCGCGACCATCTGCCGCAACCTGCACGGGATGCGCCTCGCCGGCTTCTTCACCGACGCCCGTGCCGTTCTCGTGGGCCGCACGTCCGCGCCGGACCAGCCGACGCTGACCCAGCACGAGGCGGTGCTCGATGCGCTCGGCGGCCTCGGCGTGCCGATCATCGCCGACGTCGAGTGCGGTCACGTCCCGCCCTACCTGCCGATCGTGAACGGTGCGCTCGGCAGGCTGCGCCACGGCGACGACACGTCCCTGACCCAGACCCTGGCCTGACGCCGGAAGCGACATGGACCTCGTCACCGATCTCGCGCCCACAGGCGCCCTGCGCGCCTCGATCAATCTCGGCAACCCGGTGCTCGCCCAGGGAACGCCGCAACGACCGAGCGGCGTCACCGTCGACATCGCCCGCGAGCTCGGGGCTCGACTCGGTGTCCCGATCGAGCTCAGCTGCTTCGGCGCCGCCCGCGAGTCCTTCGACTCCATGGTCGAAGGTCGATCCGACATCTGCTTCCTGGCCATCGACCCGGCCCGCGAGGAGACGGTGGCGTTCACCGCTCCGTACGCCGTGATCGAGGGGGTCTACGTCGTGCCCGAGTCGTCCGCCACGACCGCGACGAGCGACGTCGACCGGGAGGGTGTGCGGGTGGGCGTGAAGGAGGGCTCGGCCTACGACCTGTTCCTGACGCGCTCGCTGGCACACGCCCAGCTGATCCGGGGCGCGGAGGGGACCACGGTCTTCGCCGACCAGCAGCTCGAGGTGGGGGCCGGCATCCGGCAGCCCGTCCTCGACTTCGTCGCCCAGCACCCGGGCTTTCGCGTGCTCGAGCCGGCCTTCATGGAGATCCGGCAGGCGGTGGGCACCACCCGCTCCCGCACTGCCCAGACGATCGCGTTCCTGCAGGACTTCGTGGAGGAGCTCAAGGCCAACGGGTTCATCGCCGATGCTCTCGAGCGGTCCGGACGCCGCGACGCCAAGGTCGCGCCGCTCGTGGCCAGGCCCGGGTCGGGCTGACCGACCGCGTGACCGGACCGTGGCAACCTGGCCGGCTCCTGCTGCGTCTCCCATGCAGACAACCTTCTCGACCCTCGGGAGACACCATGCCCAGAACTCGCGCCCGACGGCTCACCCCACGAGCCGTCCTGGGGACCGCGGCCGTCACCGCCGTCGCCTCGACGATCGGCCTCGTCGGCCTCGTCGGACCCGCAGGAAGCGCCCGCCCGGGCGGCGTCGCACCGACCTCCGCCGAACCGACGCACACCCCGCTCACCCGGGCCAGGCCGGCCGTCCCGGTCACGCCCGTGCGGATCGGACAGCTCGACCGCGGTGAGGGGCCCGCCGTGCCGAGGGTGGTCGGCACCGCCCTCCTCGAGGGCGACCGGGTCATTGACGTCGACGCCGACGAGGTCCGGCTGCTGGGGGTCTCCGGGAAGGACCGCGTGGTCGCCACCTACTCCGACGGTGGCTCCGCCGTGGAGCGGGTGGCGCCCGACGGCACCCGGACCCGGGTGCTGGACCGCGTTCCCTACGCCGTGGACCTCTCCGCCGACGGCACGCAGCTGGTGAGCACCCGGCCGCAGGACACACGGCACACAGTTCTGGTGGTCCGGGACTCCACGACCGGCCGGCTCCTGGCGAAGCGCACGTTCGGGTCGAGCGCCGCGGTGCTCGACGTCGACGAGGGTCGGGTCGTCGTGGGTCAGACCGGTCCGGCGCGGACGCTGTCGTGGCAGGTCGCCGCCGATCGGGTGGAGCGTGTCTCGACACGGACCGGCTATGCCGCGGACATCTCCGCCGACCGTCTCGCCGTCTTCACAGCGGCCGTGTATGACGGGGGCTGCAGCGTGCTGTCGCGACTGTCGGCGCCCGGGCGGACCACGTGGCGCTCGTGCTCGGAGGCGGTCTTGGACATCTCGCCCGACGGCCGACGGCTGATGACCGCCGACATCTATGTGGACGGCCCGCTCGGCTCGATGGATGTCCGCACGCCACGGGGTCGGCCGGTCGCGTCCTACCGGGCGGTGGGGGGAAGCTTGGGCACCCTCGGCTGGGAGGACCCCCACACGGTGCTGGTGACGGCGTACGACCGCCGCGGCCGCAGCGCGCTCGTGCGCTGCGACCTCGAGGTGTGTGAGCGGGCCTCGGACGCCGTCGCGCCCTGAGCGGTCCAACAGATGGAGGGACGGGGCGGCGACCGCTGCGACCTGGCCACCAACCACGAGAGCCGCCCCGACTGGTGTCGGGACGGCTCTCGTGGTGTGCGTGAGTGAGTGGAGCTGCGGGGAATCGAACCCCGGTCCTCGAGCGTCGAACCAGGTCTTCTCCGGGTGCAGTCGGTGTTGTCGCTTTTCTCGGCCCCGGCGCTCGCACAGACACGTCGCCGACAGGCCCAGTCAGGATTGAGTCCCGATCACCCCTCCTGACAGAGAGTGACCAGCAAGTCTCCTAGATGAGGCCTGGGTCCGGGACGGAGACGGATGCCCGGTCAGACCCTTCGGTCACTGCTCAGGCAGCGAGAGCGAAGTCGTTGCGCTCAGAATTGGCAACTATAGGTTTCCAGCGATCGTTTACGAGATGACGCTGGCTTCTCGACCCGCTTCCCCTGGAACTAACGTCCCAAGTCGAAACCGATCAGCCCCTCTTGTGTTGTCAAGCAGACCACGTGCGCCTGCACGCACAGTCTAGGTGGTTCAACCGACATCCGACGAACGCTATTCCTTCGCGCGCAGTGGGTCCGTGCGCCAGTCGTCGTCATCGAGGCGCCACAGCTGGCGATCGACGCCGTCCTGCACACCGGGTGGAGGAGCACTGGTGTCGAAGCTCAGCCCAGCGTGTCCACCACCGCCTGGTGGTGACGGGTCCACGCCGCCCGGTAGTCGTGCTCGACCCTGGCCTTCTCCTCCGGTGTCGCGCCGGCGGGCGTCACCATGCCCTCACCCGGAGGCTCGGGCTCAGCCTGCCCCACAGTGCCGTCCGGAGCGATCGCCCACATCCGCTCGTTGGTCATCCGGTGACCCGCCCGCACCAGCAGCACCCCGTCCTCATGCCAGCGGAAGCGCACGAGCCAGCCCGCGCCACGGAGGTGGCCGTCGCGTCGCGCCTCCACGGCCTCGTCCGGCAGGAACAGGCCCCACGTGCCGAAATAGGCGGCGAAGGCGCCCTGTTGTGGAGTCACTCGGCGCCCACCTCGTCGGAGTCCGCGTCAGGCCCCGGGGTGTGCACGCGCACCCGGGTGATCCGGTGGCCGTCGAGCTCGGCGACCTCGAGGGTGTGGTCCCCGACGTCCACCCGGTCGCCGTCCGTCGCCATCCGCGCGAGGCGGTGGAGCACGAACCCGGCGACCGTCTCATAGGGGCCGTCCTCGAGAGCGACGCCGGTGCGCTCGCCGAACTCCTCGATGGTCAGGCCCGCATCGATCGTCGCAGGATCGGCGGACGCGGCGATCTCGGCGTCGCGGTCGTACTCGTCGTGGATGTCCCCGACCAGCTCCTCCATGAGGTCCTCGAGGGTGACGATGCCGTCCGTCCCGCCGTACTCGTCGACGACCAGGGCGATGTGCGCCCCCAGTCGACGCAGCTGGTCGATGGAGGGCAGCACCCGGTTGGTGCGCGGCAGGACGGGCAGCTCGCGGACCATCTCGGCGACCGTGCGGGTGCGGTCGTCGGAGTGCCCGAGCACGTCGCGGAGGTGGAGGTAGCCGAGCACCTCGTCGAAGGACGTGCCGGTGACCGGATAGCGGGTGAAGGGCTCGGTCACGATCACCTGCACCGCCTCCGCCAACGTGAGGTCACCGGCCAGGAACACCACGTCGCCGCGGGGCTTCATCACCTCGCTCAGGGAGCGGTCGCCCGCCTCGAAGACGTCGTCGACGATCTTGCGCTCGTCCTCGGGGATGTCCTCGTGGCCCGAGATCATCATCCGGAGCTCCTCCTCGTCGACCTCGTCACTGGAGGCGTCGGGGTTGCCACCGAGCAGTCGCACCAGCGCATTGGTGGAGAGCGAGAGCAGCCAGATGACCGGTGTCATCACGGTGGCGAAGCGGCCGAGCGGAGGGGCGAAGAGGCTCGCGACACCGACCGAGCGCTGGAGCGCGAGGCGCTTGGGCGTCAGCTCGCCCAGCACCAACGAGAGGTAGGACACGACGAGCGTGACGACGACGAGGGAGACCGTCTCCGGCGCGGGCAGGCCGAGGCCCTCGAAGGCCGGGGCGAACGACGGCGCCAGCGTCGATGCGCCGAAGGCGGCGGAGAAGAAGCCCGCGACGGTGACACCGATCTGGACGGCGGACAGGAACCGGTTGGGGTCGCGCGCCAGTGACGCCACCGCGTGCCCGCGACCGCCCGCGGCCTCCAGCTTGTCGACCTGGGCGGGCCGCAGCGAGACGAGCGCCATCTCCGTCGCCGCGAAGACACCACCCATCATCACGAAGCCGAGGACGAGCAGGACATCGATCAGGGTTCCGGGTTCCACGCCACCACCGTAGCCATCGGCCTCAGCCCAGCAGTGCCTCGGTGTTGGCCCAGCACACGGCGCGGAGCCACTCGTCGCCGAGGTCCAGGCGCTCGAGCGCCTCGAGCTGGACGGAGTAGGGGTAGGGGATGTTGGGGAAGTCGCTGCCCAGGTGGACCTTGCCGCCGAGCCCCAGGTCGCGCAGGCGCGGCAGCAGCGCGGGCGGGTAGGCGCCGCCCATCTGCTCGAAGAAGGGGGTGAACGCCATCGTCGTGTCGAGTGCGACCCGGTCGTAGGTCTCGGCCAGGTGGAGGAACTCGGCGTACTCCGGCGCGCCGGCGTGCGCGATCACCAGCCTCAGCCTCGGGTGGCGCGCCAGCAGCGCGGCCACCGGCTCGGGGCCCGTGTGCTCGGTCGGGACGGGGCCGCTGCCGGCGTGCAGCACGACGGGCGTTCCCGTGTCGGCGATGATCCCCCACGCTTCGTCGAGCAGCGGGTCGGTGACGGTGAAGGCGCCGACCTGGACGTGCACCTTCCACACCTCGACGGCTGCCGAACGGGAGGTGACGTACGCCGTCACGCCGGGCTCGGGGAAGAACGTGCCGCACACCGCGGCCTCGGGCACGCGCGCGGCGAAGTCGGCGGCCCAGTCGTTGAGGAACTCGGCCATCTCGGGCTTGTGGGCATAGGGCAGGGCGGTGAAGCGGCGTACGCCGAGCGCGCGCAGGGTCTCGACCAGGACGTCGTCCTCGTCGCGGTAGTGCAGCGGCCACGGGGTCCCGATCAGTGGTCCGGCGGCGTCGAACTGCGCGCGCACCTTGCCCATCACCCGAGGCGGCAGGAAGTGGGTGTGGAGGTCGGACAGCCCGGGGAGGCCGAGACGGGCGGTGAGCTCGCGCGCGCTCCGGGCGTCCTCAGCGGCCGCGGTCAATCGCGGTGGCCCTTGAGCCGCCGCTGGACGGCGTCGACCTTCTCGCGGTTGGCCGTGCGCTCGGCGAGGGTGTGCCGCTTGTCGTAGGCCTTCTTGCCCTTCGCGAGCGCGATCTCGACCTTGGCGCGGCCGTCCTTGAAGTAGAGCGCGAGCGGGATGATCGTGTAGCCCTTGTCGGTGATCTTGCGCTCGATCTTGTCGATCTCGGCACGGTTGAGCAGCAGCTTGCGGCGCCGGCGCGCGGAGTGGTTGGTCCACGTGCCCTGGGTGTACTCCGGGATGTGCACCCCGAGCAGCCAGGCCTCGCCGTTGTCGATCTCGGCGAAGCCGTCGACGAGGGACGCCCGACCCATGCGCAGCGACTTCACCTCGGTCCCCATGAGGACCAGGCCGGCCTCCCAGGTGTCCTCGATGTGGTAGTCGTGGCGCGCCTTCTTGTTCTGCGCGACCATCTTCTGGCCCTGCTCCTTCGCCATGGAGGCATCCTCTCAGGCGATGTCCAACGAGATGTGATCCCCCGATGCGGCCGCGGTCCCGGAGCCGGTCAGAAGTAGCCCATCGGGTCGACGGCCCGGCCGTTGGCCATCACGGTGAAGTGGAGGTGGCAGCCGGTGGACCAGCCGGTGTCGCCCTCGTAGCCGACGACCTGGCCCTCCTCGACCCGGTCGCCCACGCCCACGTCGTAGCCGCTGGCGTGGTTGTAGATCGTGGCGACGCCGCGACCGGCGATGACGCCGTGGTCGATGATCAGACGGTTGCCGTAGACGTCGCTCCAGTAGGACGACACGACGCGGCCGGGCGCGGAGGCCTTGAGCGGGGTGCCGCAGCCGCCGCCGAAGTCGACGCCGTCGTGCAGGCCCCAGTAGTGGTAGATCGGGTGGTCGCGGTAGCCGAAGGGCGAGGTGACGTAGCCGTCGACCGGGCGGGCGAGCAGGCCGGTGGCGGGTCCGGCCGCCTGGGAGCGGGCCTGGGCCCGGGCACGGCGCAGGGCGGCGAGGGCGCGCTTGCGCAGCATCTCCTCGATCTTGTCCTGCTCCTTCTTGAGCTGGCGGAGCTTGACCAGGTCCTCGGCGCGGGCGGCGCGCGCCTCGACGCGGGCGTCGCGGCGCTCGACCACCAGGGAGACCACAGAGTCCTTGGCCGACTGCTGCTCGGCCTCGAGCGACTGCATCAGCACCAGGTGGTCGGCGGCGGCCTGCCGCTGGGCGGCCACCTCGTCGCGGGCGTCGGAGACCTGCTGCTCGGTGACCGCAAGGAGCACCTCCGCGGCCTTGAGCTCGTCGTAGGCCCGGGCCTCCTGGCCCACGATGACGTCGCGCACGCCGTCGCGCCGGGTGAGCTCCTCGGTGGTCTCGGCGTCCATGAGGGAGGAGAAGGCGATCAGCTCGGGGTCACCCTCGGAGTACATCTCCGCGATGGAGCTCGCGACCTGCTGGCGCTGGGCCTCACGGTCGACCTGGCCCTGCGCGAGTGCTGCCTCGGCGCTCGCCAGCTCGGCCTCGGCCGTGGCCAGCTCGGCCTGCATCTCGGCGTCGCGCTCCTGCGCGACCTCGAGCCTGCCGCGGGCGGTCGCGAGCCGGGTCTTGGCCACCGCCAGCTGGGCCTGTGCGGCGTCGAGGCGCGAGGCGGCCTTCTGGAGCCGGGCGCTGGACTCGTCGAGGTCCTTGGCAGCGCCGGTGAGCTCGCGCTCGACCTTGCGCTGCTTGTCCTTGAGGTCGTCGGCCTGCGCGCCGGGGACGGCGGAGACGCCCAGGGCCATGACCACGATGAGTGACGCGGCCATGCGGCGATGAGCGGTACGGGGGAAGTGACGCACCGGAGAAGCCTTTGTGTTCGGGGAAGGTGTTCGGGGAAGAGAACGCCTAGACGCTAACCCGCTCCGATCACACTTTGAGGTATTTGCGTGCCAACACGAGTGTCGGAAGCAGGGTGAGCAGCGGGCCGAGGATGCCGACCGCCGCCGCCGCGAGCCAGAACTCGTCCCAGCCGATCCACGGCACGAACTTCAACCGGTTCTGCGACAGCTCGGAGATCCCGAAGTACATGAAGCCCCACAGCGCCCCGCCGGCGAGCGCGACGCCGATCAGCGCGGTGACGAGCGCCTCGAGCAGGAAGGGCAGCGCGATGTAGAGCGTGGAGGCACCCACCAGCCGCATGATGCCGATCTCCTTGCGCCGGGCGAAGGCCGCGAGCCGGATCGTGTTGGCCACCAGCAGCAGTGCGGCGAAGACCAGGAAGCCCGCCGTTCCGAGCGCCACCCACTGGAGCATGTTGATCGACTCGAGGATCGGCGCCACCTGTTCTCGCATGTCACGGACCTTCGAGACGCCGTCGAGTCCCTGCACCGCCGAGGTGATGCCCTCGTACTGCTCCGGGTCCTGCAGGGTGATCCAGATCGTCTGCGGCATGTCCTCGGCGGTGATCGCCGGGTTGTCGCCGGAGAAGAGCTCGTCGCCGTAGAGCTCGCGCGCCTTGTCGAGGGCCTGCTCGCTGGACTCGAAGTGGAAGCCGTCGACCTCGGGGTTGTCCTGGACCACCTGCGAGATCTCGGTCTTCTGGGCGTCGGTGACCGGGTTGGGGCAGACCGCGCTGCTGTCGTTGGTGCGACACAGGTAGACGGTGATCTGGAGCTGGTTGCCCCAGTGGTCGGCGGCCTTGGCGGCCTGCTGGTTGAACAGCACGCCGATGCCGACGAGCGTGAGCGAGACGAACAGGGTCAGCACCACTGCGAGGTGCATGGACAGGTTGCGCCGCAGGCCCTGGCCGAGCTCGGAGTAGACGTAACGAAGCTGCATGGGAGGTGAGGCTCTCGATCTGTCGGAGATCCGGAGGATCAGTTCTGGTGGCCGTAGACGCCCTGCGCCTGGTCGCGGACGACGTGGCCGTTCTCGAGCTCGATGACGCGCTTGCGCATCTGGTCGACGATCCCGGAGTCGTGCGTCGCCATCACCACCGTCGTACCGGTGCGGTTGATGCGGTCCAGCAGCTTCATGATGCCGACCGACGTCGTGGGGTCGAGGTTTCCGGTCGGCTCGTCGGCGATCAGGATCATCGGCCGGTTGACGAACGCGCGAGCCACCGCCACACGCTGCTGCTCGCCACCGGACAGCTCGTCGGGCATCCGGTCGCCCTTGCCGCTGAGACCGACCATCTCCAGCGTCTCGGGGACGAGGTCCTTGATCTCCTTGCGGGACTTGCCGATGACCTGCAGCGCGAAGGCGACGTTCTCGGTGACCGTCTTGTTGGGCAGCAGCCGGAAGTCCTGGAAGACGGTGCCGATGTCGCGGCGCAGCCGCGGGACCTTCCAGCTCGCGAGCCGGTTGATCTCCTTGCCCGCGACGTAGACCCGACCCGAGGTGGGGCGGTACTCGCGGAGCACCAGGCGGAGGAAGGTGGACTTCCCCGATCCCGAGGACCCGACGAGGAAGACGAACTCCCCCTTCTCCACGTCGACGGAGATGTTGTCGAGGGCGGGGTGCGGGTGGCCGGGGTAGGCCTTGGACACCTTCTCGAAGCGAATCACGCATCGAGGCTACGTGAGGGGTGCGCGGGTTCTCGAAACGCGCGGCCGGTGCAACCGCGCACTACCGTGGTGCGTGTCTGGTTGTGAACGGCGGCCGAGGGGGCGCCCACGAGACGGGGCACACCATGGAACGAGGGGCAGAGCTGGAGTTCGCCGAGTTCTACGACGCCACCTGGGGTCGGACACTGGCGTGCACGTATGCCATGACGGGTGACCTGGGAGCGGCGGAGGAGCTGGCGCAGGAGGCCTACACCCGCGCCTGGACCCGCTGGTCGCAGCTGACGACGTACGACGAGCCCGGCGCCTGGGTGCGCCAGGTCGCGACGCGGCTGGCGGTGAGCCGGTGGCGGCGCGGCAAGGTGGCCCAGGGTTGGCTCGCGCGCAACCGACGCGAGTCGGTGTCGCCGCCTCCCGACGAGACCTCCACCGCGCTCGTCACCGCCCTGCGGGAGCTGCCCGAGGCGCAACGGCGGGCGATCGTGCTCCACCACCTCGGCGACCTGCCCGTCGACGAGGTCGCCCGGATCGAGCGCTGCCCCGCCGGCACGGTGAAGGCGCGTCTCTCCCGCGGTCGCGCGGCCCTGGCGAAGCTGCTCGCCGAGCCCACCACCTCCGACACCAGCCAGAACGGAGAGCCGAGCCATGTCTGACCTCCACGAGCCGGATCTCGATCGAGCCTTCGCGGCCCTCACCTCGGACCTCTCCGCCCATTCCAGCGCCCCCGGCGCACCCGCCGCGATCGCGACGGCCCGCAGGCGCAGGCGTACGCGTGGGGGTGCGGTCGCACTCGTCGCGGCAGCCGCCGTCGCCGCGGTCGCCGTCCCGCAACTGGTCGGCGGCACGGACGGGTCCTCGGTCGCCGGCGGTCGAGACCTGCCGGTCGCGTCCGTGCTGACCCCCCAGAGCCTGTCCGCCGCCACCGACGGCTGGATCGGAACCTGGCAGGTGCTCGACGAGACCAACGCGCAGACCCTGGACGGCCTCGACTCCAACTGCCTCGGTGAGGTCCGTGGCCCCGACACGGAGCCCACGCGCGTCGGTGACCAGGCCTTCGTCGCCGAGGGCGGCGCCGCGGCAGCCCTCGCGGTCTTCCTCGACTACGGCAACAGTCCGGCCGCCGCCGGGAAGTATGCGTCGGCCTTCACTCGCGGGATGGACGCCTGCGGGGCGTCGGTCAGCGAGAGCACCCACGGCGATGCCGTGGTGATCCACGGATCCGGCGGCGGCACGGCCGGGGGCGACGTGGACGAGCTGTGGCTGGCCCGACTCGGTGACCGGCTGGCGGTCCTCGCGGTCCTGGGCTCGGACTCGCCGACACCCCCGGCAGCGAGCGCTGCGCTGACCGACCTGGTCCTCGGCGCGCTGCAGGAGGACTCGTCCTACGACCTGTCCTCGGGCGCCCTCGACCTCGCGGTCACTGGTGGCTCGTCGAGCGGGACTCCCACCAGCTTCAACGACATCCCGCTCGCGCAGATCCGCAGCGCAACCGGCTCCTGGTCCCGGGAGTGGTCCGACCGGGCGTCCACGTCGATGGACACCCTTCCGTGCGTGGAGGGCAGTTGGCCCCGGTCGGCCGCCTGGGCCCAGGGGTCCACGATCGGCGACCGCGGGATCCTCACCTTCGCGGGCACCGCCGAGGCGGCCGTCGCGGTCGGCGAGCTGATGGACACGCTGACCGCCTGCAACAGCGCCCGCTGGGAGGTGCACCCGGGGGTCGGCGGCCGAGGCACAGCGGCGTGGGCGTCCTTCGACGGCGGGTCCGTCTTCGTCGCCGAGCGAGGGGACGCGGTCGCGATGATCCAGGTGCGGGGCCTGGCAGTTCCCACCGACGCGGTGGCCGCCGGGCTCATCGAGGTGCTGGAGCAGGCCCTGGCCGACCCGGGCTCCGGGACGACGACCACCGAGTCGGCGGCGCCCTGACCCCGTCCGATCAGGCCGGGTCCATCTCCGCACCCCGGCGCCAGCGGATGCCGGCCTCCATGAAGTCGTCGAGGTCCCCGTCGAAGACCGAGCTGGGGTTGCCGGACTCGTGGCCGGTCCGCAGGTCCTTGACGATCTGGTAGGGGTTGAGGACGTAGTTGCGCATCTGGTCGCCCCAGCTGGCCTGGACGTCGCCCTTGAGGTCCTTCTTGAGCGCGGCCTCCTCGGCCTTCTTCCTCGCGAGGAGCTTGGCCTTGAGGACGACCATCGCGGAGGCCTTGTTCTGCAGCTGCGACTTCTCGTTCTGGCAGGAGACGACGATGCCGGTGGGGATGTGGGTCAGGCGCACCGCGGAGTCGGTCGTGTTGACCGACTGGCCGCCGGGGCCGCCGGAGCGGAAGACGTCGGTGCGGATGTCGTTCTCGTCGACCTCGATCTCGTCGGTCTGCTCGAGCACCGGCACCACCTCGACTGCGGCGAAGGACGTCTGGCGGCGACCCTGGTTGTCGAAGGGGCTGATCCGCACCAGGCGGTGGGTGCCGGCCTCCACGGAGAGGGTGCCGTAGCCGTAGGGCGCGTGGATGGCGAACTCGGCGGACTTGATGCCCGCCTCCTCGGCGTAGGACACGTCATAGACCTCGACGCCGTACTTGTGCTGCTCGGCCCACCGCGTGTACATCCGCATCAGCATCTCGGCGAAGTCGGCGGCGTCGACACCTCCGGCGCCGGCGCGGATCGTCACGATCGCCTCACGCTCGTCGTACTCCCCGGACAGCAGGGTGCGGATCTCGAGGGACTCCACCGACCGCTTGATCCGCGCGAGCTCGGCCTCGGAGTCGGCGAGCGAGTCGGTGTCGCCCTCGTCCTGGGCCATCTCGACCATCAGGCCGAGGTCCTCGATGCGGGACTCGAGACCGGTGAAGCGGTCGAGCTCGCCCTGCAGCGCCGAGAGGCGCCCGGTGATGCGGGTGGCGCTGGCGACGTCGTCCCAGAGGTCGGGCGCGGCGACCTGCTCGCTGAGGTCGGCGATGTCCCCGCGCATCCGGTCGATGTTGAGGACCTGGCCGATGGTCTTCATCGTCGCCTGGAGCTGCTTGATCTCTGCGCTGTAGTCGATGCCTGCCACAAGGGGGAACACTACAAGCAGGGGCGGGCACCCCACCGGGCCTGTACCCGTGGTGTGCCCGCCCCTGCGGTCGGTGACGCCGCGGATCAGCGCGTGCAGAGCACCTCAGGGGTGGCGACTGCAGCGATCGCGGCGGGAGAGGCGCTGGTGCTGAGGTCGAACTTGAGGCGGAAGACCCCCTCCAGGTCGAGCGTCTCGTCGGCGACGACGGTTCCGATCGCGAGCGGGTGCGACGCGAGGGTCGCGCCGTCCGCGTAGACACTGATCGCGCCGCTGGAACCGGTCGGCGACTGGTCGGTCAGGGCGTACGTCGCCCGCAGCTCGAGGCACTTGCGGCCGAGGGTGTACTCGATGGACGCCGGGGTGCCGGACACCTGGGTCGCCAGGCTCCGGGAGAAGTACTCCGTGGCGATGTTGACGCCGGTGCTCACCACGTTGGTGGCCACCGGGGCGCGCGAGGTGAGCTTCGACCACGCGTAGACCTCGACGGCCAGTGCCTTGCTGACGCCCTTGCGGACACCGTTGGAGGCCGGCTTGACCACGCGGTACTGGCGCGTGCCCGGCGTCGACGGGACGTCCTTGAGGACGTAGGTGCCGTTCTTCTTGATCTTCGTGGTGCCGGTGGCCTTCCACTTCTTCTTGGTCCCGACCCGCTGTTGGAGGACCACCTTCTGGCCGGCGGCCTTGGGCGTGACCCGGCCGCGCACCTTGAGGGTGGTCTCCTTGCCGATGGCGACGGTCTTGTTGATCTTCGCGCTCACCGTGTAGGCGTCGGCCTTCGCCGGTGCGGCGTACGTCGGCGTGGCGAGGGCGAGTGGGCTGACGACGAGGGCCGCTGAGGCGGCCCAGGCGGTGATGCGGTTCATGAGAGTCCCCGTAGTTGGTGCGATGGCCCCGAGGGCCTGGTCGCGAGGGAGACTAGTCCTGTGGCGGAAAAGTTGCGAACGGCCCCAGAAGTGCGCCGCCGTGGCCCGGAACTGACAGGTCGCCGTCGCTGAGAGAGGCCCCCCCGGGCGTCTCGAACAGCACCTCGCGCTCCCCCACTTCGGCTGTGACGGGGTCGGCTCCGGTGTTGACCACGACGAGCAGGTCACCCCGGCGCATGGTGAACAGCCTCCCCTCGACCGTGCAGGACACGGACGAGAACGACGGGTCGGTCAGCTGCGGGAGCTCGCGGCGCAGCCGCCCGAGCCGGCGGTAGCAGTCGAGCACCACCGCGTGCCGTCCGGTGGCCGGCTCGTCCCAGTCGAGGCGCGAGCGGCGGAAGGTCTCGACGTCCTGCGGGTCCGGCACCTCGGCGGGGTCCCAGCCCATCTTCTCGAACTCGGCGATCCGGCCCTCGGCGGTGGCCGTGCCGAGCTCGGGCTCCGGGTGGGAGGTGAAGAACTGGAACGGGCTCGAGGCCGCCCACTCCTCCCCCATGAAGAGCATCGGGGTGAACGGGCCGGCGAGGGTCAGCAGCGCGGCGCAGGCGAGCTGGTCGTCGTCGAGGTGCTCGGCGAGCCGGTCGCCGCGGGCGCGGTTGCCGATCTGGTCGTGGTTCTGGTTGGCCACGACGAGCCGCCAGGTCGGCATCGTGTCGGTGTCGACGGGCCGCCCGTGGTCGCGGTCGCGGAACGACGAGAACGTGCCGTCGTGGAAGAAGCCACGCTCGCAGACCTTCGCCAGCGCCTCGAGCGGCTCGAAGTCGGCGTAGTAGCCGGCCGTCTCGCCGCTCAGGGCGACGTGCACGGCGTGGTGGAAGTCGTCGCTCCACTGGGCGTCGAGGCCGTGGCCACCGCCCTCGCGCGGAGTGACCAGGCGGGTGTCGTTGAGGTCGGACTCCGCGATCAGCGTGAGCGGCCTGCGCAGGTGGGCCGACAGGGCGGCCGTCTCGACCGCCATCTCCTCGAGCAGGTGCACCGCGGAGGTGTCGCTCAGCGCGTGCACGGCGTCGAGGCGCAGCGCGTCGACGTGGTAGTCCTCGAACCACATCCGCACGTTGTCGAGGATGTAGCGCCGGACCTCCGCGGAGCCCTCGCCGTCGAGGTTGACCAGGTCGCCCCAGCTGTTGCGGCCGTCCTTGAGGTAGGGCCCGAAGAGCGGGAGGTAGTTGCCCGACGGTCCGAAGTGGTTGTGCACCACGTCCTGCACCACACCGAGACCGGCCGCGTGGCAGGCATCGACGAAGCGGCGGTAGGCGTCGGGGCCGCCGTACTGCTCGTGCACGGCGAACCAGCCGACCCCGTCATAGCCCCAGTTGTGGGTGCCGTTGAACGCGTTGACCGGCATCAGCTCCACGAAGTCGACGCCGATGTCCGTGAGGTGATCGAGCCGGTCGATCGCGGCGTCGAGGTCACCGTCGGGCGTGAAGGTGCCGACGTGGAGCTCATAGATCACCGACCCGGCGAGCTGGCGGCCGGTCCAGGCGTCGTCGCCCCAGGCGTACGTCGTGCGGTCGCGCCGCGACAGCCCGTGCACGCCGTCCGGCTGGCGGCGCGAGCGTGGGTCGGGGCGCGGGTCGGGGTCGTCGTCGAGGAGGTAGCCGTAGTCGAGGTCGCCGGCCGCGTCGAGGGCGGCGGCGGGCAGCGGCTCGGCCGGGGTCCACCAGTCGTCGTCGCCGCGGACCATCTCCACGACGCTCTGCTCACCGTGGGCTCCCAGCCTCAGGCGCACCCGCTGGGGCCGCGGCGCCCACACGTCGTAGCCTCCACGCATCAGGCCTCCTTCACCAGCAGGGCGACCGGGTGCACCGCCAGCAGGTCGGCGAGGCGCCCGTCGGTGCGGCTGCCGGTCAGCAGGTCGTGCCACGTGCCGTCCGGCAGGTCGAGGACGGTGTCACGCCATCCCCCGTCGCGGGCGAGCCCGAGAGGCAGCCGGGTCGCGACGGTGATCGCACCGCCCCGGTCGAAGGCGAGGACGTGGGCCGCGGCCGACCCGGTGACCGGCACCGGGGCGTACGACGTGAAGAGCTCGGGACGCTCGCGGCGCAGGGTGAGCGCCGAGCAGGTGAGGTGCAGCTTGGTGACGGCGTCGTCGGAGTCGGTGCCGGCGAGCACGGCCGCGCGGTGGTCGAAGTCGACCGGGCGCCGGTTGTCGGGGTCGACGAGCGACGTCTCCCACAGCTCGCTGCCCTGGTAGACGTCGGGGACGCCGGGCACCGTGAGCGCGAGCAGCTTGAGCGCGCACGAGTTGGACCGGCCGGCCTCGTCGATGTGGACGCAGAGGTCGCCGAGCACGCGCTGCACGTCGGCCGAGGTGAAGACGGCGTCGACCGCGGCGTGCACGGCCGCCTCGTAGGCCTCGTCGGGCTCGGTCCACGTGGTGCGGTCGCCCGCCTCACGCATCGCCTTCTCGGCATAGCCGTGCAGCCGCTCGGGCAGGTCGGGCAGGTGCTCGGGCGTCCAGGCGCCCAGGATCGCCTGCCACAGCAGCGACCCGAAGGCAGGATCCGGCAGCGGGACGAGTGTGAGCAGCTCGTCGAGCGCGGCCTCCCAGACGTCGGGGACCTCGGCGAGCACGGTGATCCGCGCGCGGACGTCCTCGCCGCGCTTGGTGTCGTGGGTCGAGGTCGTGGTCATGGCGTGCGGCCACTCACGCTGGCGCAGCTGCATGGCCTGGTGGAAGGCGGACGCGTCCACGGCGAACACCGACGGGTCGGCGCCGACCTCGTTGAGCGAGGTGAGGCGTGACCAGCGGTAGAACGAGCAGTCCTCGACCCCCTTGGCCATCACCATCCCCGACGTCTGCTGGAACCGGCGGGCGGGCTGCCCCCACTCGTCGTTGAGGACGGGCTCGAGCAGGTCGAGGGGCTCGGCCAGGTCCGGGCGGTGCGCCCGCGCCGCGGCGAAGGCCTCGTCGAGGTGGTGACGTCCCTCGGGGAGGTAGGAGCGATAGACGGGGAAGCACGCGAGCAGCTCGGCGAGGGCGTCCTCGACCGGCTCCTCGGACGCGTCCTCGGCGATGCGCAGCACCTCGCGGGAGATCCGCTTGACCTCCGAGCGCAGGATGCCGTCGGCGACCGCGCGCTTGTTGTCGTGGACCATCCGGGTCCAGTCGACGGGGGCCCCGCGCAGGCGGTCCTCGAGGCGGGTGAGGGGCTCCTCCCCCGCCGGGTCGGTGAGCACCCGGTCGACGAGGGCGAGCACGTCGTAGCCGGTGGTGCCGGCCGTGGCCCACGACGTCGGCAGCTCCTCGCCGGGCTCGAGGATCTTCTCGATCAGGACGTAGGCGCCGCCGGTGAGGGCGGCCAGGTCGTCGAAGTAGCGCTTGGGGTCACGCAGGCCGTCCGGGTGGTCGACGCGAAGCCCGTCGACGAGTCCCTCGTCGAACCAGCGGCGGATCTCCACGTGGGTGTCCGCGAAGACCTCGGGGTCCTCCACGCGGACCGCGGCGAGGCTGTTGACGGCGAAGAAGCGACGGTAGTTGAGGTCGTCGTCCGCGGTCCGCCAGTTGACCAGCTCGTAGTGCTGCTCCTCCAGCGTGGTCGTGCCGGGCGCCAGCGGGAACCGCTGGTCGTGGTAGCGGACCTCGCCCCTCACGATCCGGATGGCGTCCTCGTCGTCGTCGCCGATGACGGGGATCACGATCCGTCCGTCGCCGGCCGACCAGTCGACGTCGAAGGCGCTCGCGTGCTCGGACGCGCGGCCCAGCCGCAGCACGTCCCACCACCAGGGGTCCTCGGACGGGGTCGCGACGCCGACGTGGTTGGGCACGATGTCGACGAGCACGCCCATCCCGAGCCGGCGAGCCTCGGCCGACAGCGCGGCCAGGCCCTCCTCCCCGCCCCGCTCCGGGTCCACGTGGTCGAAGGCGACCACGTCGTAGCCGTGCTGGCTGCCGGGCTCCGAGGCGAGCAGCGGCGAGAGGTAGACCCAGTCGACGCCGAGGTCGTGGAGGTACGACAGCCGTCCCGCGGCGGCGTGCAGGTCGAAGTCCGGCGTGACCTGGAGCCGGTAGGTGCTCTGCGGCACTCGGGCGGCGGGATCGGTCACGACGCGGCCGAGCCCGACCTGGCTGCCAGCGATGCGGCGACCGAGTGGTCCGGGACCCCCTCGGGTTCCGCGTGCTCGCGCAGCACCACGAGCGTGTGGGTCGTCAGGTCGAAGGTGGTGCCGGCCTCGTAGGTCGGGTCGCGGTCGGCGTCGCCCCCGGTGTCGATCACGACGTCCCACGCGGCGGCGTACTCCTCCGGTGGCAGGGTCGCCTGGGTGGGGCCGTCGGCGTTGAAGTAGAGCAGGAAGTGGTCGTCGGTGATGGTGCCGCCGCGGCGGTCCTTGCCGGCGATGCCATGGCCGTTGAGGTACATCCCGATCGCCTTGCCGCCCTCCCAGTCCGAGTCCTCCATCGGCTGTCCGTCGAGGCCGAGCCACACGATGTCGTTGAGCCGCTCACCGTCACCGGTGCGCACCGTGGTGCCGGTGAAGAAGCGCTTGCGGTGGAAGGTCGGGTGCTCGGCGCGGAGCTTGGCGACGGCCGCGGTGAACTCGATCAGCGGCTTGTCGGCGCGGTCCCAGTGGACCCAGCTGATCTCGCTGTCCTGGGCGTAGGTGTTGTTGTTGCCGTCCTGGGTGCGGCTCATCTCGTCACCGTGCAGCAGCATCGGCACGCCCTGGCTGAGCAGGAGCGTGGCGATGAAGTTGCGCTGCTCGCGGGCCCGCGCCCCGAGGATCTCGGGGTCGTCGCTCGGGCCCTCGGCGCCGTGGTTCCAGGATCGGTTGTGGTTCTCGCCGTCGTTGTTGTCCTCGCCGTTGGCGTCGTTGTGCTTCTCGTTGTAGGACACGAGGTCGCGCAGCGTGAAGCCGTCGTGGGCGGTGACGAAGTTGATGCTCGCGAACGGGCGGCGACCCGAGTGCTCGTAGAGGTCGGACGACCCGGAGAGCCGGGACGCGAAGTCACCCAGCGACGGCTCGCCGCGCCAGAAGTCGCGCACGGTGTCGCGGTAGTCGCCGTTCCACTCGGTCCACTGCGGCGGGAAGCCGCCGACCTGGTAGCCGCCGGGGCCGATGTCCCACGGCTCGGCGATCAGCTTGACCTGGCTGACGACCGGGTCCTGCTGCACCATCTCGAAGAAGGTGGAGAGCTTGTCGACCTCGAAGAACTCGCGGGCCAGGGTCGCGGCGAGGTCGAAGCGGAAGCCGTCGACGTGCATCTCGGTCACCCAGTAGCGCAGGGAGTCCATGATCAGCTGCACCGAGTGCGGGTGGCGCACGTTGAGGCTGTTGCCGGTGCCGGTGTAGTCCATGTAGTAGCGCTGGTCGTCCTCGACGAGGCGGTAGTAGGCCGCGTTGTCGATGCCCTTGAAGCTCAACGTCGGGCCGAGGTGGTTGCCCTCGGCGGTGTGGTTGTAGACGACGTCGAGGATGACCTCGATGCCGGCGGCGTGCATCGCCTTGACCATCGACTTGAACTCCTGGACCTGCTGGCCCTGGGTGCTCGAGGCGTAGTCGGCGTGCGGCGCGAAGAAGCCGAGGGTGTTGTAGCCCCAGTAGTTGCGCAGGCCCTGGTCGAGCAGCGTGGAGTCCTGGATGAACTGGTGCACCGGCATCAGCTCGATGGCGGTGACGCCGAGCTTGGTCAGGTGGGCGGTGATGGCGGGGTGCGCGAGCCCGGCGTAGGTCCCGCGCTGCTGCTCGGGCACGTCGGGGTGCAGCTGGGTGAGGCCCTTGACGTGCGCCTCGTAGATGAAGGACTCGTTGTAGGGGATGGCCGGGCGGCGGTCACCCTCCCAGTCGAAGAACGGGTTGATCACCACGCCATGGGTCATGTGCGCGGCGGAGTCGTCGTCGTTGCGCGAGTCCTCGTCGCCGAAGTCGTAGCCGAAGAGCGACTGGTCCCAGTCGATCTCGCCGGCGGTGGCCTTGGCGTAGGGGTCGAGCAGCAGCTTGTTGGGGTTGCAGCGCAGGCCCTGGGTCGGGTCCCACGGGCCGTGGACCCGGTAGCCGTAGCGCTGGCCCGGCTGGACCGTCGGGATGTAGCAGTGCCACACGTAGGCGTCGACCTCGGTGACCTCCAGCCTGGTCTCGCGGAACTTCCCGCGCTTCCTGGGGTCGGGATCGAACAGGCACAGCTCGACGCGTTCGGCGACCTCGCTGAAGAGGGCGAAGTTCGTTCCGCTGCCGTCAAAGGTGGCGCCAAGGGGGTAGGCCGTTCCGGGCCAGTTCTCAATCACTCGCCAGACGCTACCGGCGTCCCCCCTCCGAGCGGCGATTCGTCCACCCCGTCAGGTGGTCGTGGTGACGACGGTCACCGCGACGTCACCAGCTCCCGGACGTACCTAGCCGGAGGCAACGTCATGAGAAATCTCGGTCCGAACCGGGGATCCTCATGACCTCCGGGGCGGGGCCGGTCGGCTCACGGCTCGGGCAGGGGCCGCACCTCACCGATGCTCCACGCGTCCACCTCCACGACGGGTTCGCCGAGCCACCCGGCCACGACGCGGCGGTAGTGGATGGTGTGCTGATAGCCGCTGTGCGTGAAGACCGTCGGTCCGGGATCCCCGGCGGCACGCGGCGGCACCTCGGGCGCGCAGAGGTCGTGGTCGGAGTCGGCGTCGGAGAAGACCCTCCAGCCCAGGGGGTCCGCGCGGCGGAACAGGTTGACCCAGCCGTTCGACCCGAGCAGGTCCCACAGCGTCGGGGGCCGCCAGCCGGGCGGCGCCACCGGCACCACCGTCGCGGTCTCGGACGGCACGTCAGGGAAGGCGTCGCCGAACGTCGGGCTGCCGTCGGTCGGGGCGCACCCCAGCACGCCGGGGCCCAGCACCCGCGGGAAGATCCGGCCGTAGAGCGCCCGGAGCTGGCTGCCGTACGTCACGAACCTGACGTGGCGCAGCTCCTCGGGGTCCAGCCGGATCAGCGTCGCGGCCGCGATCAGCGAGCCCTGGCTGTGCCCGGACACCACCACCGTGCCGCCCCGCTCGAGCCCCCAGCGGATGCGCGTGGTCATCTCCGGCACCACACGCTCGGCGTAGCACGGCGGGCTCAGCGGATGCGCTGCCCGCGGCCAGAACGTCGTGAGGTCCCACAGGATGCCCACGGCCTTGCGCGTCGCCTCAGAGCGCCGGACATAGCTGCTCACCAGAACCAGTCCGGCGCTCAGCCCGAGCACGACGTAGAGCGACAGCGTCGCGACCAGGTGCGGCAGGTCGCTGCGCCAGTCGGGGAGGAGCGTGCTCACCAGTGCGTTGGGCGGCAGGCCGGTCGCCGAGAGGCTCAGGAGCAGCAGCACACACACGACCGTGAGGCCGCCCATCAGCTCGATCAGGCGCTCGGTGCGGTGGGCGTACGCCGCCCGCAGACGCTTGTGCCGCACGTCGACGCGCGACTCTGTCGGCACGGCCTCCTGCTCCACCAAGCGCTGGATCGGCTCCTTCAGCCGCCGCTTGAGCCGCGCCCAGCACGCGATCGCGATGGCGCCGGCCAGCAGCGACCACAGCACCTGGACGATCGGCGCCCAGACCAGCACCTGCGGGAGCACCAGCGGCGTGGTCGGCGGTTCGCTCACCTCGAGCCGCACGCGGCCGTCGTCGGCCACGGCCAGCACCTTGCCGGCCACCGTCACCTCGGCACCGGACACGAAGCTGTTGGTGTCGGGGTGGCAGTTCTCCGGGGCAGCGGCGTCCCGGACGAGGCAGGTGTCGACGATGCGGAGCGTCTGGTCCTCCAGCGCCAGGGTGCCCTCCCGCACGATCGTGTCGGGCAGGGTGCGGCGCAGGTCGTCGTCCGTCACCTCGGCGGTGTCGACCATGACGGATCCCCGGATCAGCTGCGGCCGTGCGCCCATCACCAGGATCCCGTCACGGAGCACGGCCCCCTTGGCCAGGGCGATCACGAGGACGTCGTCGGCCTCAGAGACCGCGTCCGCCGGGGTCAAGGTGTCCGAGCTGCCCTGGTCGGACGTCAGGTCTGCGACGGACTGGTCGGGGCCGTTGAGGTAGTCCGAGATCCCCGTGACGGCCGCGGTGGTGAAGAGCAGGGCGATCCAGCCGGCAGCCCCGATCAGCACGGCCGCGCCGCCGCCGTTCCACCCCTGGGCGCGACGGCCGTTCTCCGGCCGCCCCTGTCGCTGCTGCCACACCAGCATGCCGACGAAGAACACCGTGGCGAATCCCCCGGACGCCACCAGGATCGTGACGACGTCGCTGCGGGTGGGCACGCCGTCGAGGCCCAGGCTCAGCCGGGCGGCGGTCACGACCCCGGCGATGAAGACCACGATCGTCAGCGTCGACGGGATCGTCGAGAGCCGACCCGCCACGAACACCGCGATGTTCACCGCCGACAGCGCCACGAAGAGGCCGATGAACCACAGGTTGTGGCCGAACCAGACGGTGCTGGAGTCCCACGAGCGCGAGCGGTCGTGGGCCCCCAGGAACAGCCAGGCGAGCTGGGTCAGCATGCCCGCTGCGGCGAAGCGCAGCAGCCACTGCGCCCGCACGTCCCACGGTCCCGGTCTGTCGACGCCTGACCTCTGGCACTCGAGGTCCTGCGGGTGCAGGCGCGCGGCCGCGCCGAAGCAGACGACCAGGATCGCCACGCCCAGCACGGTCCACCCGCGGAGCGTGCCGGCGAGCGTGTCGACCTGCCCGCTGACGTACGTCATGACGGTGGCCACGGCTGCGGCCAGGTGGATGCGCTGGAGGCGGAGGGTGCGGCGCGTGGAGGACCAGAACCGCGGGTCCTGCAGCAGGTGCTCACCGGCGCCCGTGGTGATGGTGCTGTCGGTCGTGGCCTCATAGCGGGCCAGACTCTGGCGGGAGAGGAACCACATCACCCCGATGCCGGTGAGCGGCACCACGCAGGCCACGGCCAGGCGCTGGCTCGGGGCGAGGAACATCATGAAGTCCAACAATCCGGGCAGCACGTCGCAGCTCTTCGTGCCGCCGCGGTAGCACTGCCAGGCGACCAGGTCGAGGGAGACGAAGCAGCCGGTCAGCACGATCAGCATCGTCAGGAGCAGCGCGGCCCAGCGCACCGCGGCAGCCCCCCACCGTCCCCTGCGGTCCCCGAGCCCGACGTTGAGCCGGGCCCAGTAGGCGAGGTTGATCAGCGCGAACGGCAGCAGTCCCAGCCACAGCACCCGCTGCACCCAGCCGAGGACGCCCCGGACCGCGGAGGTGAGCGCACCCCAGGAGTACGCCTCGACCGCATGCCCCGGGCGCAGCTCGCGTCGCGGCAACGCACCGTCGGCGCGGAAGACGCCCGTGATGCCGTCGCCCGCGACCTGCCGCGGGTCCTTGACGCCGAGCATCGACGCCGGGCTCGTGCCGTGGACGCCGTGGACGCGGAGCTCCAGGGCGGCGTGCGGCTCCGGCCCCGGGTCACCCACGGCAGGCCCGAGGTCTCGACGCCTGCGCCACAGGGCGATGATGCCCATCTCGCCATCGTGGCCCTGCGGGGGGCGCAGGTAAAGGCTTCGCCGGTCGCCGGTGTGCCCGTCAGACCCGGCCGCGCAGGATCCGGCGCCAGTAGATCTGCGGCAGCACGTAGCGATCGACCCACCACGTCAGCGCCCGCGGAGTGGTCAGGTCGGGGAACGGCACGCTGGGCTGCGGCCGACCCGCCCGGTCCACCTCGACGAGCATGAGCCGACGGCGCGACGTCGTGATGGGCATGACGGTGTAGCCGTCGTAGTGCTCCAGCGGGCGAGCCTTCCGGGCCGCGACGATGTTGGCGGCCAGCACGGCCACCTGCTTGCGCAGCGCCCCACCCGAGGGCCGGGTCGCCACGTCCGCGACGTCGCCCAGGGACCACACGTCCGGGAAGCGACGGTGGCGCAGGGTCTGCGGGTCGATGCCGACCAGTCCGGCGGGGTGCTCCCCGGCCAGGTCGCTGTCGACGATCCATGCGGGTGCGCGATAGGCCGGGACGACGTGCGCGAAGGCCACGTCGTCCAGCACCCGCTCCCCCGTGGGTGAGGCGATGGTGACGGACCTGCCGTCGAGCTGGGAGACGGTCGCCTCGCGGTGGACGTGCACGTCGTACGCCGCCAGCTCCCGCTCCAGCCGGGCGTCGGGTCCGGCGAGCCCGAGCGGGCTGGGCCCGGGGAGCACGAGGTGGACGTCGAGGTCCTCGAGCACGCCGGTGCGGCGCCAGTGGTCGCACGCCATGAAGAGCGGCTTGAGGGCGGTCGCGCCGCACGGCGCGGGCTCGGGCGGGACGGTGAAGACCACGCGTCCGGTCGTGAGGTCGCGCAGCACCCCCCAGATCCGGGCAGCGGTGTCGTCGTCGAAGCTCGACGCCGCCCAGCCGGCGGCGTACGCCTCGGCGAGGCCGGGGGTGGCGTCCCAGTCCTCGTCGAGTCCGGGGCAGACGACGAGGGTGGTGCAGCCGATGCGTCGGCCGGTGCCGGTCACGACCGACGGACCCGTCGGGTCGACCGAGACCACGCGGTCGCGCACCGTCACGCAGCCGTCGGGCGCGACCCGGTCGGCGGGCCGCTCGAGGGACGACATCGTGGCCTCGCCCGCACTGACGTAGTTGAGCAGCGGTCGGTAGCGGTGGACCGTCTGCGACTCGACGACCGCGACGTCACGCGCCCCGTCGCGCAGCAGCTTGGCCGCCAGCGAGATGCCGGCGTTGCCGCCGCCCACGATGACGATGTCGTGGTGTTCCGAGCGGTCCTGCACTGCGTCCTCCGAGCGTCGCCGAGCACCAGGTCCCGACGGTAGCGCGGACCCGGGCAGCGCCGGTCACCCGCCGCCGACGACCGTCACCGCGGCGGTGCTGCTGGCGGCGACCGTGGGGTTGCTCGGCGAGCCCGGGATCGCGAGCGGCAGGTCGAGCGGCGCCTCCAGCCGCACCGTGACGGACCGGCCGACTGGATCGACACGGACGCCGACGTCGATCCCGGGGTACCTCGAGCCGGCGTCGGCGCGGGCGAGGTAGTCGCGGACCGCGGCCTCCACGGCCGCCTCCTCCTGGGCCAGACGCGCCGCGTCGACGCCCTCGGTGTAGACGTCGGTGGAGCCCAGGTCGGCGCCGTAGAGCGCCGCACCGTCGGCGAGGTTGTCGAGCCCCTGGCGCTGGAGATAGGCGCTCGACGCGTCGATCACCACCACGATCGCCATCAGCAGGATGCTCGCGAAGCCGATGATCAGCAGCGTCACCTGTCCCTGCTCATCCTGTCTGCGGCACCGTCGGCGCCGTGTCATCGGCCCTCCTCGGGTGCGCTCTCGACGTACTGCCCGATCGGGACGGTGTGGCTGGCGTCGAGGGAGAAGCTGGCCGATCCGTTGCCGAGGATGGCGGGGAAGAACGGCAGGTCGACACCGGAGTCCACGCGGACCGTGATGACCGCAGTGCCGACATGGCAGTTGCCTCCCGGTGCCTCGCAGGTGATCTCGACCCGGGCACGCTGCCCGGGCGTCCCCTGGTCGGCCAGGACCTGCCTCACCACGGCCCTGGCCCGGAGCTCGCCCGTGCGGTCGTCGGGGGCGAGGGCGTACGCCCGTCCGGCTGCCCGCGCCGCCGCGCTGGTCGCGAACGCCCCCTGCTGCACCTCGAAGACCGAGATCACGATCCAGATCAGCGGCACCAGCAAGATGATCGCCAACCAGCTGAACTCGACGAGGGCAGAGCCCCGGTCGTCGCGCTGTCGACTGCTCACGGCGCCATGGCCGCCTGCTCGGCAACGGCGTGACCCTCGACGCGGAGGTGGACCCCCGGTCCGCCCAGCCCCAGCACGCCGACGTCCGCCTCGACGACGACCACGTAGCCGGGAGCGCCACCCACGGCCACAGGGAGCACGCTCACCGACCTGACGAACCCCTGCGACAGCGCGCCGTCGACGAGCTCCTCCACCTTGGCCCGTCCGGCCGAGGCAGACGAGCCTGCGACTGCTGCGTGCCGGGCACCCTCTGCCGCGGCGGAGGCCAGGGTGTTGCGGACGTGGAGGACGAGGGCCAGCTGGAGGATCCCGAGCACCAACGGCAGCAGGACCAGCAGCACGAGGACGAAGTCCACGACTGCCGCCCCACGCTCACCGGGACGGGCGCGAGAGGACACCGACAGTGGCCTAGCCGCTCACCATCGAGAAGGCCTGCCGCAGCAGACCCATCAGCTCGTCGCTGACGAACGGCGTCAGTGCGGCAACCACGATGGCGGTCATCAGGGTGACCATCACCCAGCCCGGCACGTCGCCGCGATCGTCACGCAGTCGGTGCGACCCGAGAGTGGTGTGAGGGGACATCAGTCCCGAGAGGAGCTGGTGCATGGTCGTTGTCCTTTCAGCAGGCGACACAGGTGGAGCCGAGGTCAGGGCGTGGCGAGGCGCAGGCCGAGCACACCGGGGTAGAAGGCGAACAGGATGGTCACCGGCAGCACGAAGAACACGACAGGCGCCATCATCGCGATCTCCTTGCGGGCCGCGGTCTCGATCAGCAGGCGACGCCCGGCTTCTCGCACGTCGGCGGCCTGGGCGTGCAGCACGTCGGCGAGCGGGGTGCCGCGCTCCATCGCCACCGTGATGCCCGTTGCGAACCGGGCGACGATCGGCAGGCCGGTGGACCGGGCGAGGGACTCGAAGGCAGGTCCGACGGGCTCCCCGGTGCGGATGCGGGCGAGCACCTGGGCAAGGTCCTCGGAGAGGGCCCCGTGGCTGCGGCGCACGACCCGGTCGAGCGCGGAGACCGGGCTCTCACCCGCGGCGACGGAGAGCGCCAGCAGCTCGGCGACCGTGGGGAACTCGGTGAGGACCTGTCGCTCTCTGTTCTTGACCTGGGTGCTGAGCCGGTTGTCGCGCAGGAACATCCCGCAGACGAATCCGAGCAGGCAGAACACCACCGCCGACGCGATGTTGCCGACACCCCCGAGCGCACGGACCAGGCTGAGTGAGGCTGCGGCGGCGAAGCCGACCAGTCCCCACACGACCTGTTCGGTGCGGAAGTCCTGCACGGTGCGCTCCAGCCCGGCGCGCTGGAGGCGACGGCGTACGGACGAGCTGCCGCCGAGCACCCGCTCCACGAGGCTGGCCGCCGATCGCAGCACCGGACCGAAGATGCCGGCCGCGGCGGACGCCGGGGATGAGGTGACCGGGCTCAGCGGTGCGGGTCCCTGGTCGCGCAGCGGCAGGTCACGGAGGTAGGGCAGGACCCGCTGCGCCAGCTGCGGACGACGCAGCACCGCGATCCGCGTCGCGACCAGGAGCACACCCACCCCGGCGAGCCCGCCGAGCAGCCCTCCCCACACGAGCGCGCTCAAGACAGGATCCGCTTCTCGACCGGCAGCCGACCGATGCGCATCATCGCGGCGTAGGCCAGCACGCAGGTGACGAAGCCGATCCCGAGCACCAGGACGCCGCCGGGCGAGGCGTAGTGGCGGATCGCGGTGGTCTGGAAGGACATCAGCAGCAGCACGATCCACGGGGCGGACACCGCAAGGCGGGCTCCGTTGACGGTCCACGCCTGCCGCGACTCCAGCTCGGAGCGGGTGCGGGCGTCGTCGCGCAGGAAGCCCGAGAGGTTGCGGAGCAGCCGGCCCAGGTCGCCGCCACCCACCTCACGCGCGAGCCGCAGCCCCTCGATCACCCGGTCCCCCACCGGGTCGGCGAGCCGATCCTTCAGCCGGTCGAGGCACTCCCCGAACCTGCCGGTGACCTGGTAGTCGAGGGCGAACTGCGCGAAGTCGTGGCGCAGCGCCTCGGGCCCGCTCGTGCCGAGGGCGGCCACCGCGTCGGGAAGTGACAGCCCCGCCCGTACGGCGCTCGCGAGGTTGTCGACCGCCTCGGGCCACACCTCGGCGAAGTCGCGCAGCCGTCGGGCCGCACGCTGTCGCAGCACGGCGATCGGCACGTAGGCGGCCATCGCCGCGAAGACGACCGAGACCGGCATCGTGCGTGACACGGCCTGCACGACCGCGAAGGCCAGCGCGAAGAGCACCGCACACAGCGAGACCACGCTGGCGGAGGTCACGTCGCTCAGCCCGGCGCGACCGAGCAGGCGGCGCAGGGCCGTCGACGTGGGAGTGGGCGCCTGAGGCTGCCTCGGCAGGGCGAACGCCGCCCAGATCAGGAGCAGGCCGACCCCGACGCCGAGCCCCACCAGGGCGCCCATCAGCGCTCCCCCGCCCCGAGGTCGGGGGCGAGCACCTGGTGGATGTCGATCCCGACACGCTCGTAGCGCTCCACCCGCGCAGGCACGCCGCCCGCTCGACGCAGCTCCGTGCCGTGGCGCACGAAGATGGGCTCCACCTCGATGACGTCGGCCTCCACCCGGCCCGGCACCGAGACGATCTCGTTGACCCGCCGTACGCCGTCCGCCCCGACGCCGAGGTGGACGACGAGGTCGACGGACGTCGCCACGGTCGGCACGACGAACCGGGCCGAGATGTTGTCGCCCGCCAGCAGCGGCAGGGTGCACATCTTGACCAGCGCCTCACGCGCGCTGTTGGCGTGGAGCGTGCACATGCCCGGCAGGCCGGAGTTGAGGGCCAGGAGCAGGTCGAGACACTCGGCGGCACGCACCTCACCGACGAGGATGCGGCTCGGTCGCATCCGCAGCGCCTCCTTGACCAGGTCACGCAGCACGATCTCCCCGGTCTGCTCCAGCCCGGCCTGCCGGGTCTGCATGGCCACCCAGTCCGGGTGGCTGAACCTCAGCTCGAAGACCTCCTCGACGCTGACCACGCGCTCGCCACCAGGCACCGAGGCCGCCAAGCAGTTCAGCATCGTGGTCTTGCCTGCCTGCGTGCCGCCCGCGACCAGGATGTTGAGGCCGGCCCGGACCGACACCTCGAGGAAGCTCGCCGCCTGCGGCGTGAGGCTGCCCAACGCGACGAGGTCGGAGAGCCGGTGGGCGCGCAGCAGGAACTTGCGGATGTTGACCGCGGTGAAGCCGCGGGTGATGCCCTCCAGCACGACGTGCAGCCGGTGGCCCTCGGGCAGCATCGCGTCGACGAACGGCGTGCTGATGTCGAGGCGACGCCCGCTCGACTTGAGCATCCGCTCGACGAGCTCGTTGACCTGGGCGGCGTCGAGCCGCAGGTTGGTCAGCTCGTGGCGGCCCCGACGGGCGATGAACACCCGGCTGGGGTCGTTGATCCACACCTCCTCCACCTCGGGGTCGTCGAGGAACGGTTGCAGTGGCCCGAAGCCCGAGACCCGGGCCACCAGCTCCCCGACCATGACGCCGTCGTCGGCGATCGGCGCGACGGCGCCGGTCAGGCTGAGCTGGTCGTGGTCGGCGACGACGTCCTCGGCGATGCGGCGTACGACGACCGCCTCCCGCTGTGGGTCGACACCCTCGCGGCGGACCCGCTCGCGCACCTGGGAGTCGAGGCGCTGCACGAGGTCGAGGTGGGCATCCGCGCGGACCGCGGCGGACGCACGACCCTCTGCCGGACGGTCCACCGCCAGTCGATCCACCATGGTCGTCCCTGCTTCCCCGAGAACGTGCTGTGACGCTACCCAGCGACAAGCACCCGAAAACAGGCGTCGGGTAAAACTTGTGGAGAACTCCGGCAGGACCGAAGTCCCTGAGGAACTCCGCGCCCGGCATGCCAGAGTTGGGCCATGATCACGGTCGAGAACCTCACCAAGACGTACGCCGGCTTCCACGCCGTCGACGACGTCAGCTTCACCGCGCAGTCCGGCAGGGTCACCGGCTTCCTGGGCCCCAACGGCGCCGGCAAGACGACCACGATGCGGATCATGGTCGGCCTGACGCCGGCGAGCGCGGGCCGCGTCCACATCGGGGGCCTGGAGTATCAGGACATCCCCAACCCCGGTCGCCACGTCGGGGTCCTGCTCGACGCCTCGGCGCAGCACGCCGGGCGCACCGGCCGCGAGGTGCTGACGATCGGTGCGCGCACCATGGGCCTGCCGGACTCGCGGGTCGACGAGATGCTCGCGATGGTGTCGCTGAGCGCCGAGGAGGCCAAGCGACGGGTGCGCAACTACTCACTCGGCATGCGCCAGCGGCTCGGGATCGCGCACGCGCTGCTGGGCGACCCGTCCGTGCTGATCCTCGACGAGCCGGCCAACGGACTCGACCCGGCCGGCATCCGCTGGATGCGAGGGCTGCTCAAGAGCTACGCCGACCGCGGCGGCACCGTCCTCCTCTCCAGCCACCTGCTCAACGAGGTCGAGCTGATCGCGGACGAGATGATCCTCATCGGCCGGGGTCGGATCGTCGCCTCCGGCGACAAGGAGTCGCTGCTGTCCGGCGAGGCCAGCAGCACCCTGGTCCGCTCCCGTGACGACGAGGCGCTGCGCCGCCAGCTGGTGGCGGCGGGGCACACGGTCACCGCGGACGGCGGCGCCCTGCGCGTCGACTGCGACTCCGCCGAGGTCGGCCAGGCGGCGCTGGAGGCGCGGGTCGTGCTCACCGAGCTCACCTCGGGAGCCGCCGGCCTCGAGGACCTCTTCCTCGCTCTCACCGAGGACACCCAGCGCGAAGGACACCCCGGCGCCGCGACCCAGGCGGACCACCACACCGCGACCGCCCAGGGAGGCACCGCATGAGCACCGCCAGCACCTTCTCCGCCACCCTCGACGTGTCCGGCACCCCGGCGGTGCCGTTCAGCCGCCTCGTGAGCGTCGAGTTCCGCAAGGCGCTCGACACCCGCGCGGGTCGCTGGTTCAGCGCCTCGATCGTGCTCCTCACCCTCGCGGTGGTGGTCATCTATGCCTTCGCGGCGCCCGACGACCTCCGGGACTACGGCGACTTCCTGGGCGTGGCGGGTGCCGTGCTCGGCTACTTCCTGCCGATCCTGCTGATCTTGATGGTCACCAGCGAGTGGAGCCAGCGCACCGGCCTGGTCACCTTCACCCTGGAGCCACACCGCGGTCGCGTGGTCGGTGCGAAGTTCTGTGCGGGCCTGATCCTCGGCGCCTGCCTGATCGGCATCTCAGCCGTGGTGGCCGCGATCGGCACCCTGATCGGTGGCGGGGGCTGGTCGATCACCGCCGACGTGCTCGTCAAGGGCTTCCTGGTGGCCAACCTGATCGGCATCCTGACCGGCTTCGCCATCGGGATGCTGCTGATGAACACCCCGGCGGCGATCGTCACCTACTTCATCTACTCCCTGGTGCTGCCGATCGCGGTCGGCATCCTGGGTGCCTTCCAGCAGTGGTTCGCCGACCTCGCGCCGTGGATCGAGTTCAACACCGCCCAGGGGCTGATGTTCCAGAACGAGGGCGCTCCCAGCGGCGAGGTCGTCGGCCAGCTGCTCGTGTCCGGGACGATCTGGCTGGTGGTGCCGTTCAGCTTCGGGCTGCTGCGGCTGATGCGCGCCGAGCCCAAGTAGGTCGTCTCCGCTGGTGCCAGAACTGCCATCGGGGCGCACGAATTGCCGCTAGCCTAGGTCCCGAAAGGGCGGGGCGATGGCCGAACTGGAAGCCGTGGGCGACCTGGCGGACTCGGGCATGTCGTCGAGCCTGGAGACCATCGAAGGCCTGGTCGAGGCGGCGCGCCGCCTGATCGAGCTCCACCCCGGCCTGATCAGGCTCCGAGTCGCTCATGGCGACTGCATGATCGAGATGGACTGCTCACCCCGGACAGCGGCCCGGGCCGACCGGCCGGAGGACCAGCAGCGGGCGGTGAGTCAGGCCCCGCCACCCGGGCGACACCGTCGAGCCCCTGGCGTCGACTCCTGACGTCAGGTCTCAGCTGCCGGTCTCGAGCCGGAAGCCGACGCCACGGATGGCGACCACGCGCTCGCCCGCGTCGGCGGCCTCGAGCTTGCTGCGCAGCCGGCCGATGGTGACGTCGAGCGTCTTCGTCGAGCCGTACCAGTTCTGGTCCCACACCTGGTTCATCAGGGTCTCGCGGGGCACGACCTTGTCGTGGTGGGACGCCAGCACTGCGAGGACGTCGAACTCCTTGGCGGTCAGCGCCAGCTCGCGCTCGCCCAGGTGGACGCGGCGCGAGGCCGCGTCGATCGTGAGGCCCGAGGCGGTCGTGACCGTGGTGGCGTCCGGTGCGACGGCGGTGCTGCGACGCAGCAGCGCGCGCACCCGCGCCAGCAGCTCGGCGAGCCCGAACGGCTTGGCGAGGTAGTCGTCGGCGCCGACGTCGAGGCCCACGACGCGGTCGAGCTCACCCGCGCGCGCCGTGACCATGATGATGCCGCCCTGATAGCCGCTGGAGCGCATCTGGCGACAGACGTCGATCCCGTCCATGTCGGGGAGGCCGAGATCGAGGATCACCACTGCGGGATGTTCGTCGACGACGAACGTCAGCGCCTCAGCGCCACCCGCGACCCGGCTGACCGCGTAGCCCTCCCGCTCCAGGGTGCGCATCAACGGGACGGCGATGTCTTCCTCGTCCTCAACCACCAACACGTCATGCGCCATGCCAAGGAGCATAGAGGGGTGGTCACCGGTTGGTGGAGTGAATCACCATCTCGCCCGACGGGGTGACCACGCTCTGGGACGGCGAAGCTGGGGCGTCCTCAGCAGGGCCCATCACCACGCCACCGGCAGCCAGGAGGACTGCGACGGGGATCAGGAGGAGGCGGGTCATGTCCACAAGGATCCGGCCGACAGATCCACAAGCGACCCTCAGAGTGGTCACACCGGGTAAAAGATGGTGACGGCCTCGGGTGGGATCGGACGGGTCCTGGCCCGCTCAGGCGTCGAACACGTCGCCGAGCTCGGCGACCCGCTGCAGCACCTGGTCCATCGTGAACTGGTCGAGAGCCAGGTCGTCCTCGGCACCGGCCTCCACCTCGTCCCAGGTCAGCGGTGTGGCCGCGGTGGGCCGCTCACGGCCCCGCAGCGAATAGGGGGAGATGGTCGTCTTGGAGCCGGAGTTCTGCGACCAGTCGAGGAACACCTTGCCGGGCCGCTTGGACTTGGTCATCGTGGCGGTCACCAGGCTCGGGTGCTCCTTCTGGAGCATCTCGGCGACCTCCCTGGCCAGCGCGGTCGTCCCGTCGCTGTCGAGGCTCCCGCGCCCGGTGGCCGTCATCGGGGCGTAGAGGTGCAGGCCCTTGCTGCCACTCGTGACCGGCGTACAGCCCAGGTCGCGCTCGGCGAGCGCGTCGCGCACCAGCAGCGCCACCTGCGCGCACTCGTGCAGCCCGGCCGGCTCCCCCGGGTCGAGATCGATCACGAGCCGGTCGGGATCGCGCGGGGTGCCGTCGGCGTCGACGGTCCACTGGTGGACGTGGAGCTCGAGCGCGGCGAGGTTGGCGAGCCACGTCAGCGTCGCGAGGTCGTCGCAGATCGGGAAGCGCAGGGTGCCGTTGCCGGAGGCGGCCCCGTCCCTGGCGGCCCGGCTGCCGGTCGTCGGCACCTCGGCCGTACGCACCCACGACGGCGTCCCGGCAGGCGCGTTCTTCTCGAAGAAGCTCGCCTTCTCCACGCCGTGCGGCCAGCGGATCCGGGTCACGGCCCGGTCGGCCAGGTGCGGCAGCAGCACGGGCGAGACCTGGGCGTAGTAGTTGAGCACCTCACCCTTGGTGGTGCCGGTGCGCGGATAGAGCACCTTGTCGAGGTTGCTGATGGTGAGGGTCCGCCCCTCGACGTCGACCTGGATCTCGCTCATGCCAGGTCCTCGGGGGACACGTCGTCGCGCACGCCCTGGAACGACGGCTGGCGCAGGCGCTCATAGCCGAGGCCATGTGTGTCGATGTCGACCACCACCCGCGGCTCGACCCAGAAGGTGCCCTCGGCGTCCACCCGCGGCACCTCGTCCACGAAGGGCGAGGTGTTGCTCGCCAGTGGCGCGAGGAGCGCGGCCAGGCGCGTGCTGGTGGCTCCGGCGATGCCGCTGCCGACCCGGCCGCGGTAGCGCAGGCCGTCGGGGGTCTGCTCGCCGACGAGCAGCGCGGCCAGCCGGTGCGTCGTACCGACCTGGGGGCGCCAGCCGCCGACGACGAACGACCCCCGGTGCCGGTGGGCGAGCTTGCGCCAGTCGTCGCTGCGGGCGTCGAAGCGGTAGCGGGAGCCACGTCGCTTGCTCACGACTCCCTCCAGGCCCTGCTGCCGGGTGGCCTCGAAGAGCATGTCGCCGTCGTCGTAGGCCGCCGGTACCTGCCACCGCGACTCGGCGAGCGGGAGCCCCTCCAGCAGGGCCCGCCGCTCCTCCAGCGGCCGGTCCGCGAGGTCCTCGCCGTCGAGGCGCAGCAGGTCGAAGACCATCAAGGTGGCGGGCACCGACGTCCTCAGGCGCGCGACCTCCTGGGCGTTGCGCAGGTGCATGCGGTGCTGGAGCACTCGGAAGTCGGGGACGCCGCGCTCGTTGAGCGCGATCACCTCGCCGTCCACGAGCAGGTCGCGGCTCCCCAGGGGCGGGTCGCTGAGCTCCGGCCAGGCCGCGGTGACGTTGTTGTCGTTGCGGCTGGTCATCCGCGCGACGCCGTCGCGGACGTCGACGAGGACGCGCACGCCGTCCCACTTGACCTCGTGGAGCCACTGCGCGCCGGGCGGCACGCGGTCGGTCTTGGTGGCGAGCATGGGGCGCACGGGGTCAGTGTGGCACCCCGGGGAGTGCAGACGAGCGTCGGTGCGGACGGCTATCGTCGGGCTCATGCGAGCGATCTGGAAGGGCGCGGTCTCCTTCGGCCTGGTCAGCGTCCCGGTCAAGCTGTATGCCGCCACCGAGAGCCACGACGTGTCGTTCCGTCAGGTGCACGCCAAGGACGGCGGCCGGATCAAGTACCAGCGGGTCTGCTCCCTCGACGGGGAGGAGGTGGCCTACGCCGACATCGCCAAGGGCTACGAGACCGAGGACGGCGAGATGGTGATCCTCACCGACGACGACATGGCCGAGCTGCCGTCGACGTCGTCGCGCGAGATCGCGGTCGAGAAGTTCGTCCCGCGTGAGCAGATCGACCCGCTGCTCTTCGAGAAGTCCTACTACCTCGAGCCCGAGGGCGCCGGCGCCAAGCCCTACGCCCTGCTCCGCCAGGCCCTGCTCGACGCCGACCGGATGGCGGTCGTGACGGTCGCGCTGCGCCAGCGCACCACCATCGCGGTGCTGCGGGTCAAGGACGACGTGATCGTGCTCCAGACGATGATGTGGCCCGACGAGATCCGCACCCCCGACTTCTCCGTGGAGGCCGGCGACGTCAAGCCGGCCGAGGTCAAGATGGCCCACATGCTCGTCGAGACGCTGGCCGGCGACTTCGACGCAGCCGAGTTCGAGGACGACTACGCGGGCGCCGTCGAGGCACTGGTGAAGTCGAAGATCGAGGGCGGCGAGATCAAGCGCACCGAGACCTCCACGAAGACCTCCGGCGAGGTCGTCGACCTGCTCGCGGCCCTCCAGAAGTCGGTGGCCGCCGCCAGGTCGGCCCGGGGCGAGGAGGACGAGGACGACCAGCCGGCTGCGAAGAAGACCGCCGCCAAGAAGCCCGCCGCCAAGAAGGCCCCCGCCAAGAAGACGGCCGCGAAGAAGACCGCTGCCAAGAAGGCTGCCACCAAGAAGTCGGCGCCCAGGAAGACAGCGGCCAAGAAGGCCAGCTAGAGGCCGGCCAGCTCGCGCAGGTCGGCCAGGATCTCGTCGATCCTCGCGACCAGCGAGAGGTGCCCCTCGTCGTGGAAGAGGTGGGCCCGCGCGCCGGGGATGGCACCAGCGAGCCACTGACCGTGGCCGAACGGCACCATCTTGTCGTGAGCGCCCTGCCAGACCCCGACCGGGACGGTGAGGTCGGCGAGGTCGAATCCCCACGGGCGTGCGATCTGCAGCGTGTCCTCGAGCATCCCGCTGGTCCCCTGGGCGACGGAGTAGCGGAACGAGGCGGCGAGGTGCTCGGCGAAGCTCCCGGTGAGTGCGGCGGCATCCACCTCGTCGACCAGGCCGCCGAGCGAGGCGACGATGTCGTCGGCGGTGACCGCGCCCAGCTCCGCGGCCTGCACGGCCGCGATGGGTCGATAGGCCTCCCTGCCGGCCACTGCGGCCTCGAAGTCGCGGACGTTCTCCGGGCCCATGCCCGCGAGCCAGTCCAGCCCCGGTGCGTCGTACGGCGCCACACCCGCCAGGCTGGCCGCGGCCCGGCACCGGTCCGGCATCGTCGCCGCGCACGCAAGCGCCCGCGGTCCGCCACCCGACCAGCCCAGCGTGACGAACTCGCCCATCCCCAGGTGGTCGAGCAGGTGGGCGGTGTCCTCGGCATCGGCGGTGATCGGCACCGGCCAGCCCTGCGGGACCGGCCGCGGCGTCGAGGCGCCGTAGCCCGGTCGGGAGTACGTCACCAACCGCAGTCCCGCCTGCTCCGCGGCGTCCCAGATCAGCCGGTCGACCACCGCGGCACTGGGGGTGCCGGAGTGGTAGGCCAGCGCGAAGCCGTCGGGGTCGCCGCCGGTGAGGTATTCCAGCGAGCGGCCGTCCGGGAGGGCGAGGGTCTGGGTCATGCTGGATCCTCGCACGCTCACGCGCCGACCTTCAGGGCTCCGCCCACCTGCTCGCGCAGCAGTGCCGAGACCTCCGCCGCGACCGCGACGGCCAGCTCGCGGGCCGGCTCCCCGTCGACCTCCGGCACCACGTGGTGGACGATCCCGTCCGCAAGCAGGTCGCTGGCCCGCACGCGCTGCCGCCTGGCCATCTCGGGCGCGTGCGCGACGTCTCCGTGCACGATGACGCTCGCCCCCTCGGGGGGCAGCGGTGACAGCCATGCATGCTCGGTCGCGATCACCGTCCGGGCGGGCAGGAACGCCAGCGCCCCTCCCCCGCACCCCTGACCGAGGATCACGGCGACGGTCGGCACGGTCATCGTGGTCAGGGTCGCGATGCAGCGGGCGATCTCGCCGGCGATGGCGCGCTCCTCCGCGTCCGGCGACAGCTCGGCGCCCGGGGTGTCGATGACCGTGACGAGCGGCAGGCCCAGCTCCTCAGCGAGCCGCATGCCACGCCGTGCCTCGCGCAACGCACCGGGACCCATGGTGTGGCCGGGCGCCTGCCGGGCCCGGTCCTGCCCGACGACCACGCACGGCTGGTCGTCGATGCGGGTCAGGGCCACCATCACCGTCGAGTCGCGCTCGCCCTCGTCGGTGCCGCGCAGCCGGATGGTGCCGCTGGCGCCGTGGGCGAGCAGGTCGCGCAGCCCGATCCGGTCCGTACGACGCGTGCGCTCGATGCTGTCCCAAGCACTCAGCCCGGCCAGCGGCCGGTCGATGCGGGCGGGCAGCCGGCCCGGGCCCGGCGGGTCGACGAGCACCCCCAGGGCGAGGTCGACCATCGCGGGGAGGTCCTCGACGCCCACCACGCCGTCGATGACGCCGACGGCCGCGAGGTTCTCCGCGACCTGCACGCCGGGCCGGAACGGGCGCCCGTTGAGGGCCTCGTAGACCTTGGGACCGAGGAAGCCGACCAACGCACCGGGCTCCGCGACCGTGACGTGGCCCAGGGAGCCCCACGAGGCGTAGACACCGCCGGTGGTGGGGTGACGCAGGTGAACGAGGTAGGCCAGACCCGCGGCCCGGTGCTCCATCAGCGCCCGGGAGATCTCGGCCATCCGCACGAAGGCGGGCGTGCCCTCCTGCATCCGGGTGCCACCGGACGCGGTGCTGGCCAGCAGGGGCAGGCGTTCGGCGGTGGCGCGGCGTACGGCGGCGATGATGCGGTCGGCGGCAGCACGGCCGATCGATCCGGCGAGGAAGCCGAACTCGTTGACCACCACCGCGACCGGACGACCGCGGACCTCACCACGACCGGTCAGGACCGATTCGTCGGTCCCGGCCCGGGCGGCGGCGGCCTCGAGCACCCCGCGGTAGGACGCCTCGACCGAGGACAGGTCGATCGGCTCGTCCCAGGACGTGAAGGTGCCCTCGTCCAGCACCAGGTCGAGCAGCTCGTGCGCGGTCCAGCGCCGGGTCACGCCTCGCGTCCGTCCGGGGACCCGACCCAGGCCCGGATGTCGTCGGCGTGCTGGTCGAGCAGTGGCGGGGCCGTGTGGTCGCGCCGGGTGACCTCGGTCCCCTCCGCGTCGAAGAACCGCAGCGGCGGTCCGGGCAGCGTCAGGTGGCCGAGCGTGCTGTGCTCGACGTCGACGAGCAGGCCCTGGCTGGCCACCTGGTCCCACTCGTAGACCTCGTCGAGGCTGCGCACCTTGCCGGCGGGGATGCCGACCTCGGCGAGGCGGGCGAGGAGCGGCTCGGCGTCCCAGTCCGCGAAGGCCTGCTCCACGACCTCGATGACGCGCGGGCGCTCGGCGACGCGTTGCTGGTTGGTCGCCAGCCCGTCCGCGGCAGGGTCGAGCCCGAAGCCTTCGCAGAAGCGCTTCCACAGCCCCTCGCTGCCGATCGCGATCTGCACCGAGCCGTCGCGGCAGTGGAACAGACCGTAGGGCGCGATCGACGGGTGGTGGTTGCCCTGGGCCCGGCCGACCTCGCCGGCCACGGTCCACCGGGTGCCCTGGAAGGCGTGCACCCCGACCACGGAGGCGAGCAGCGACGTGCGCACGACGGTGCCCCGGCCGGTCGCGTGCCGCTCGTGCAGCGCGGCGAGCACGCCGTAGGCGCCGTACATCCCGGACAGCAGGTCTGCGATCGGCACCCCGACGCGCTGCGGGTCGTCCGGCCCGGAGCCGGTCAGGGACATGACGCCGGCCTCGCCCTGTGCGATCTGGTCGTATCCGGCGCGACCGCCCTCGGGGCCGTCGTGGCCGAAACCGGTGATCGAGAGCACGACGAGCCGCGGGTTGCGGTGCATCAGCTCCTCGATCCCGAGGCCGAGCCGCTCCAGCACGCCGGTGCGGAAGTTCTCCACCAGCACGTCGGCGCGGTCGACGAGGCCGAGCAGGACCGCCTTGTCGGCCTCGTCCTTGAGGTTGAGCGCGATCGACTCCTTGTTGCGGTTGGTGCACAAGAAGTACGTCGACTGGCGGGCGTCGGGCTCACCGACGAACGGCGGCCCCCACCCGCGGGTGTCGTCGCCGCTGCCGGGCGACTCCACCTTGATCACGCGGGCGCCGAGGTCGCCCAGCATCTGGGTGGCATGGGGCCCCGCGAGGGCGCGGGTCAGGTCGACGACGAGCAGGTCGGAGAGTGGTCCGGTCATGTGTTCACCATCCTGTGAGGTGGTCCACGCCGCCATGTCAGAGATTCACTCCATTGCGGCGAGCCTTTTGGCGACCATGGATCCGAGTGGAGGAGCCCCGTCCTGCGTGCCGACCGGGCACTTCCTCCCCGTCCTGCGTGCCGACCGGGCACTTCCTCCCCGTCATGCGTGCCGACCGGGCACTTCCTCCCCGTCATGCGTGCCGACCGGGACGGGAACGAAGTGCCCGCTCACCGTCCGGGACGGGAACGAAGTGCCCGCTCACCGTCCGGGACGGGAACGAAGTGCCCGCTCACCGTCCGGGACGGGAACGAAGTGCCCGCTCACCCGTTCACGAGGTCAGGACATCAGGCCGCGCACCACCCGCAGACCGACGGACAGGCGGGCCAGCTCGGCGGTCTCCTCCCGGCAGATCTCCTGCAGCGTGGCGGCGGAGCGTCCGATGCGCTCCTCGTCGGCGTTCTCCCACTCCGCCACCCGCGCGGGCGCACTGTCGTCCGCCGAGGTGGACTCCAGGACCTGCGCGGTCAGCTGCTGGTGGACGCCGTAGAGGTCGTCGCGCACCGCGGCCCGCGCCATGGTCTGCCAGCGATCGTCGCGCGGCAGGGCGAAGATCCGCTCGACCAGGGCCGGCAGGCCGAGGCGCTCGCCCAGGGCGAAGTGGACCCGCGCCACCTCCACCGGGTCGAGGTCGAGGCGGTCAGCCGTCTCCACGATCCCGAGCAGGGCGTACGCCGACGCCAGCCCGGCGACCCGGGACGCCAGGTCGTCGGGGACCCCGTTGTCGCTCAACCGCTTCTCGCGCGCGCGGTAGTCGTCGAGCTCACGTCCGCTCATGATGGTGGGCAGCTCGGCCATCACGGCCTGCACCCGCTCGCGGAAGAACTCGACGGTCGCGCTCGAGTCGAGGGGCGGGCGGCGGTTCGTGACCAGCCAGCGCGAGGCGCGCTCGACCAGCGTGCGCATCTCGATCCGCATCCGGGTCTGCCGCTCCGCCGGCACCTGGTTGTCGAGCGCCGCGATCTCCTCGCGCAGGGGCAGCGAGCCGAAGATCTCGCGGGCCACGAAGTTGGCGCGGGTCAGGTCGGCGGCAGTTGCACCGGTCTCGCCCGCCAGCCGGGGCCAGAAGGTCATGCCCGCGCCGTTGACGAGGTCGTTGACCACCTGGGTCACGATGATCTCGCGCCGCAGCGGGTGGTCCTCGATCGCCTGCTCGAGGTCCGGGACCATCTGGCGGGGGAAGTAGGCGAGCAGGTCCTCGCGCAGGTAGGGGTCGTCGGGCAGGTCGGAGTCGATCAGCTCGTCGGCCAGCACGATCTTGGTCCACGCCAGCAGCACCGAGAGCTCCGGCGCCGACAGCGCCTGCTTGCGGTCGAGGCGGCGGCGCACCTGGCGCGTGGTCGGCAGCCCCTCGAGGTCGCGGTTGAGCACGCCCCGCTTCTCCAGCTCCCGCATCCAGTCCTCGTGGACGTGCAGCAGCGACGGTGCGTGCGCCTCGGCGTTCGCCAGCGCGAGGTTCTGCTCGTAGTTGTCGCGCAGCACCAGGGTGCCGACCTCGTCGGTCATCGCGGCGAGCAGCTCGTTGCGCGCGGCCTCGTCCATCGCCTCGGCGCGCACGACCTTGTCGAGCAGGATCTTGATGTTGACCTCGTGGTCGGAGGTGTCCACGCCCGCGGAGTTGTCGATGAAGTCGGTGTTCATCCGACCGCCCGCGCCGCCGGCGCCGTACCTGGCGTACTCCACCCGCCCCAGCTGGGTGAAGCCGAGGTTGCCGCCCTCGCCGATGCACTTGGCGCGCAGGTCCTCGCCGTTGACGCGGATGGAGTCGTTGGCCTTGTCGCCGGCGTCGGCGTTGGTCTCCGCCGACGACTTCACGTAGGTCCCGATGCCGCCGTTCCAGAGCAGGTCGACCGGAGCGACCAGGATCGCCTTCATCAGCTCCGCCGGGGTCAGCTTGGTGACGCCCGCGTCGAGGCCGAGCACCTCGCGGACCTGCGTGGGGACGGTGATCGACTTGGCCGAGCGCGGCCACACCCCGCCACCCTCGGAGATCAGGGAGGTGTCGTAGTCCTTCCAGCTCGACCGGGGCAGGTCGAAGAGCCGCCGCCGCTCGGCATACGACGACGCGGCGTCGGGATGGGGGTCGATGAAGATGTCGCGGTGGTCGAAGGCGGCGACGAGCCGGGTGTGCTCGGAGCAGAGCAGGCCGTTGCCGAACACGTCACCCGACATGTCGCCGATGCCGACGGCCGTGAAGTCCTCGGCCTGGCAGTCGACGCCCATCTCGCGGAAGTGCCGCTGCACCGAGACCCACGCGCCCTTGGCGGTGATGCCCATCGCCTTGTGGTCATATCCCACGGACCCGCCGGAGGCGAACGCGTCACCGAGCCAGAACCCGTAGTCCTTGGCCACACCGTTGGCGATGTCGGAGAAGGTCGCCGTGCCCTTGTCGGCGGCCACCACGAGGTAGGAGTCGTCACCGTCGTGGCGTACGACCTCGCGCGGGGGCACCGGTTCGCCGTCGACGAGGTTGTCGGTGATGTCGAGCAGGCCGCAGATGAAGGTCTTGTAGCAGGCGACACCCTCGGCCAGCCACGCGTCGCGCTCGGCCGGGTCGGGCAGCTGCTTGCAGAAGAACGCACCCTTGGCGCCCACCGGCACGATCACGGTGTTCTTGACCATCTGCGCCTTGACCAGGCCCAGCACCTCGGTGCGGAAGTCGTCGCGACGGTCCGACCAGCGCAGGCCTCCGCGGGCGACGGCGCCGAAGCGCAGGTGCGATCCCTCGACGCGCGGGCTGTAGACGAAGATCTCGAAGCGCGGGCGCGGCTCGGGGAGGTCGGGGATGGCCGACGGCTCGAGCTTGAAGGAGATGTAGGGGTGGACCTCCCCGTCGGCCGTGCGCTGGAAGAAGTTGGTGCGCAAGGTGGCCCGGACGAGGGTCCGGTAGGAGCGCAGGATCCGGTCGTGGTCGAGGCTGACCACGTCGTCGAGGGCCTTCGCGAGGCGTTCCTCGATCGCCTCGACCTTGGCCACGCGGGCCTCGGCGTCGGCCTCGAGCACGCGGTTGCCGCGGCCGGGGTCGAAGCGCGACTCGAACAGCTCGACGAGCATGCGGGTGATGTCGACGTTGCTGCGCAACGCCTCCTCGATGTAGTCGAGCGCGAAGGGCGAGTTCCCCTGCTTGAGGTACTTCGCGTAGGCCCGCAGCACGGTGGCCTGGCGCCAGGTCAGCCCGGCAGCGAGGACGAGCTGGTTGAAGCCGTCGATCTCGTTGAAGCCGTCCCACACCGCGCGCAGCGCCTCGGCGAAGAGGATCCGCTCGTGGGGCGCGAGCACGCGACCGTGGCGCAGGCCGAACTCATAGATGTACGACGGTCGCGCCAGGCCCTCGAGCTCGTAGGGGCGCTCGTCGACGACCTCGACGCCCATCGAGGTCAGCATCGGGAGCATCGTGCTGAGCGACAGCGACTCCCCGACCCGGAACACCTTGAACCGCGACTCGCCACGGCGGAAGGTGCCGGCCTCGCCGTCCTGGTCGAAGAGGGCCACGTCGATGCCCTCGTCGCCCTCGATGTCCTCGATCCGGCCGAGGTCGGCCGACCCGCGCTGGGGGCTGTAGTCCTCCTTGTAGGCCTCGGGGAAGGCATCCGACCAGGCCCGGGCGAGCTGCGAGCCGCGCTCCTCGCCGTACTCGCTGACGACCGACGCCATGAAGTCGTCGCGCCACGAGCGCGACGCCTCGGTGAGGCGGCGCTCGAGGTCGGCGACGTCGACGTCGGGGATGTGGCCGCCCTTGGGCGGGTGGACGACGAAGTGCACGCGCGCGGTCGTCGACTCGTTGACGCGGGCGGTGAACTCCACGTGCTCGCCGCCGAGGTCGTCGCGCAGGATGTCGGAGAACCGCTCGCGCACGGCGGTGCTGTAGCGGTCGCGGGGCAGGTAGACCAGCACCGAGACGTAGCGCCCGTAGGTGTCGCGGCGCACGAATGCCCGCAGCTGACGCCGCTCGCGCGCGAACATCACGTCCTGCGCCACCGGGGCCAGCTCGGCCGGCGAGGTGTGGAAGAGCTCGTCGCGCGGGTAGTTCTCGAGGGTGTCCATCAGCGCCTTGCCGGCGTGGCTGCGCGGGTCGAAGCCGGCCCGGCGCATCACCTCGTCGACCTTCTCGCGCAGGACCGGGATCCGGGTGACGGACTCGGTGTAGGCGGCGCTGGAGAACAGGCCGAGGAAGCGGCGCTCGCCGGTGACCTCCCCGTCCGCGCCGAAGGTCTTCACCCCGACGTAGTCGAGGTACGCCGGGCGGTGGACCGTGGCGCGGGAGTTGGCCTTGGCGAGCACCAGCAGCGTCTTCTCACGGGCCTTGGCCTTCACCAGCGGCGGCAGCTTGGCGAAGGCGCTCGAGAGGTCCTGGTCGTGGCGCAGGATGCCGAGCCCCGTCCCGGGGACGGCGCGCAGACCGTACTCGTCGGGGTGGCCCTCCTCCGCCTCGAGCTGGTACTCGCGGTAGCCGAGGAAGGTGAAGTGGTCGTCGGACAGCCAGGTGAGGAAGTCCCGCCCCTGGGTCAGCTCGGCCGGGGGAAGTGGCGGCGGGTCGTCGGTGAGCTCCCCGACCACCGCCAGCACCTGCGCGTGCATCTTGTCCCAGTCCTCGACCGACTCCCGCACGTCGCCCAGCACCCGCTGGACGCCCTCGGTGATCGCGGTGGCCTCGGCGTCGTCGGTGCGGTCGATCTCGACGTGCATCCAGGACTCGGACGCAACCTCGGAGCTGTCGGCGTGCGGGTCCTCGACGTGGGAGGACACGTGCTTGAGCACGCCGGTGATGTCGCGGTCGACCGAGAACTGCGGGTGGACCACGGAGTGCACGGTGTGACCGAGCCGGTTGAGCTCCATCGTCACCGAGTCGACCAGGAACGGCATGTCGTCGGTGACCACCTCGACCACCGAGCGGCCGGCGGCGGACCAGCCGGACTCGGCGCTCGTCGGCGTCACCACCCGCACTGCGGCCGTCCCCTGCGGGCGCGAGGCGGCGAGCTCGCGGTGCGAGGCCAGTGCCCCGCACAGGTCCTCCGGTGAGCGCTCGACGACCTCCTCGGGAGCGACGTGGCGGTAGTAGTCGCGGATCAGATCGCCCCACTCCGGGCGCACCTGCGCCGCCGCGTCGAGCTGATCGTCCTTGGTCTCCTCAGGCGTCGCCACGTCCCGACCATAGAACCCGTCGTGTGAGCATCACAACACAACCCCCTACCCGGGAGTCACCTCCGTCGCTGGGCCATGATGGGCGAGCAGATCGGCACCAGGGACAGCTCCTCCGACGACACAGATTGCGGGTGGCCACCGATGAGCACGAAGCTCACCAAGACGCTGACGTACGACGCCCCGGCCGAGGCCGTGGCCGCGATGCTCGACGACCCGGCGTTCCGCGAGGAGGTGCTCGCGCGGCAGAAGGTGCTGCGCGGCTCCGTGGACATCGACGGCGACGTCGTGCGGATCGAGCAGGTCCGCTCGGGGGCCGACGTCCCGTCCTTCGCGCGCTCGTTCGTCGGCGACGAGATCGTCATCGTGCAGACGGAGACCTGGACCTCCCCGACCGCCGCCGACATCGGGCTCGCCGTCACCGGCAAGCCCGGTGAGGCCGTCGGCACGATGACGCTCACCGAGTCCGGCACCACCACGACCGAGTCGTTCGACCTCGACGTGTCCGTGCGCATCCCGCTCGTCGGCGGGAAGATCGAGACGATGATCGCCAACCTGGTGGGCGCGGCGCTCGACAAGGAGCACGAGGTCGGCGTGGAGTGGCTCGCGCGCTGATGACGCTGGCGCCACACGTCAGCGCTGCGAACGCACCCTGAGCCACACCACGATCCCGAGCACCACGAACGGTCCGAACGCCAGCAGCAGGACCAGCGCCTGCTCGAAGGGGTGCAGCGCGCCCATGTGCCACGGCGTGGTCACGGGGTCAGCCCATGTGGGGGTAGAGGTGGTCCTTCGGGGGCACGAAGGTCTCCTTGATGGACCGCGGGGAGGTCCAGCGCAGCAGGTTCACCGCGGCGCCGGCCTTGTCGTTGGTCCCCGAGGCGCGACCGCCACCGAAGGGCTGCTGGCCCACGACGGCGCCGGTGGGCTTGTCGTTGATGTAGAAGTTGCCGGCCGCGAAGCGCAGGGTCTTGCGTGCCCACGCGATGGCTGCTCGGTCCTGGGAGATGATCGCGCCGGTGAGCGCGTACGGGGCGAAGGACTCCATCTGCTCGACGACCTGCTCGAAGCGGGCGTCGTCGTAGACGTGGACCGCGAGGATCGGGCCGAAGTACTCGTCGGCGAACATCTGGTCGGTGGGGTCGGTGGACTCGATGATCGTGGGGCGGACGAAGTAGCCGACCGAGTCGTCGACCTGCCCGCCGGCGATGACGGTGAGGTGCTTCTGGCGCTTGGCCCGGGCGATCGCCGCCTTGTGCTTGGCGAACGCGCGGTCGTCGATCACCGCACCCATGAAGTTCGACAGGTCCGTGACGTCGCCCATCGACAGCGCCTCGGTGTCGGCGATGAGCTGGTCCTTGATCTTGGCCCAGACCGACTTCGGCACGTAGGCACGCGAGGCGGCCGAGCACTTCTGGCCCTGGAACTCGAACGAGCCGCGGATCATCGCCACGCGCAGCACGTCGGGATCGGCGCTGGGGTGGGCGACGATGAAGTCCTTGCCACCGGTCTCGCCGACGATGCGCGGGTAGGTGCGGTAGCCGGAGATGTTCTCGCCGATCGTGCGCCACAGGTGCTGGAAGGTCGGCGTGGAGCCGGTGAAGTGGATGCCGGCCAGGTCGCGGTGGGTGAGGGTGACCTTGGAGACGTCGAGACCGTCACCGGGCAGCATGTTGATCACCCCGGGCGGCATGCCGGCCTCCTCGAGCAGGTCCATCGTGATGGAGGCGGCCAGCTGCTGGGTCGGGGAGGGCTTCCAGATGACCGTGTTGCCCATCAGCGCCGGAGCGGTGGGCAGGTTGCCGGCGATCGCGGTGAAGTTGAACGGCGTGATCGCATAGACGAAGCCCTCGAGCGGGCGGTGGTCGGTGCGGTTCCAGATGCCGGGGCTGTTGGCGATCGGCTGGTCGGTGAGGATCTGCTTGGCGTAGTGGACGTTGTAGCGCCAGAAGTCGATCAGCTCGCACGCGGCGTCGATCTCGGCCTGGTAGGCCGTCTTCGACTGCCCCAGCATGGTGGCGGCGTTGAGGCGCTGGCGCCACGGCCCGGCGAGCAGGTCGGCGGCCTTGAGCAGGATCGCGCACCGCTCGTCGAAGGGCATCGCGCGCCAGTCGGGGGCGGCGGCCGTGGCCGCCTTGACGGCGGCCTCGGCGTCCTTGGTCGTGGAGTTCTTCAAGGTGCCGAGCACGTGGGCGTGGTCGTGCGGCTGGACGACCTTCATCTCCGCACCCCCGCCGTTGCGCCGCTTGCCGCCGATGACGGCCCGGAAGGTGTGCTGCTTCTTCTCCATCCGGGCCAGCTCGACCACGAGCTCCTCCCGCTCCGGGGAGCCGGGGGCGTAGGTCAGGTTCGGCTCGTTGGTCGGCGCCGGGGGAAAAGTGATCGCGTCCATGGGACTGATCGTGTCAGAGACCGACACCGGCCTCAAAGGGAGGACAGCAGGTCATCGATCTCCTGCGTGGCCCACCACGCCAGGTCGTCGTCGGGATGTGCGTCGTCGCGGTCGTCGACGTGCACGGCCACCACGTCGCGCCACCCCACCGGACCGTCCTCGGCGGCGGTCTCGGCGACCACCACCACACGCCTGCGCCTGCCGTCGGGGAGCCCGGCGAGCCGCTCGGCGGAGGCGTCGGCAGCGGTCATCAGGGCGGCGTACTCCGCCTCCTCTCCGTCATCCTCGGCCACCACGGGATCGAGGACCTCGGGCCCGTCGCCGTCCCAGAGCTCCGCGAGGCGCGGCAGCGTGCTCGGGAGGTAGCGCCGGCTCACTCCTCCACCTTCCGGCTGGCCTTCTTGCGCCCGCGCGGAGCGCGCGGTCGCGAGTCGGAGGCCGAGTCCTTCAGCTCCTCCAGCGACTCCAGGACGCACTGGCCCAGGATGTCGGCGTCGGGCACGGCGTCGCGGTCGGTGGTGATGCCGTAGAACACGCCGCCGTCGTAGGACGTGACGCCGAAGGCGAGCGGATGGTCGGGCAGCAGCGGGTGGACGGGATAGGACTCGAGCATCCGGGCGCCGTCGGCGTAGAGCGGGAACTGCGGGCCGGGGACGTTGGTGATCGAGACGTGGAACCCGCGGCGCAGCTCGGCCGCGGCCAGGCGGGAGCCGAGCGCGTGGAAGGTGGTCGGCGCGAAGCCCGAGATGCCCGAGAGGCGCCGGGCCGAGACGTTGCGGCCGTTGTCGCGGTGGGCCTTGAGGTCATAGCTGACCTGGTGCAGCCGGACGACGGGGCTGGGCTCCACGATGGGCAGGTTCACCAGGTGGCCGGTGACCTGGCTGCCCAGCGAGGTCGCCTCGAGCTCGTCGTCGATCACCGACATCGGGACGATCGCCTTGATCGTGCGGAGCCCGCCCATCGACTCCGCACGCGTCATCAGCCAGCCACGCAGGCCTCCTGCGAGCGTGGCGAGGATGACGTCGTTGACGGTGCCGCCGTGTGCCTCGCGGATCTTGCGGTAGTCGGCCAGCTCGGTGCGTACGGCGACGAAGCGGCGCTGCTGCGAGAGCCGACGATGCACCGGCGTCGAGTGCACCGGGCCCCGGCCGGCGAGCGCGCTGGCCACCTCGGCGACCCGGGCGCCCGAGGCGGTGGCCTGCCGAGCGACCGACTCGGCGTTGGCGCGGGTCGTCGACCACAGGGTGCGCGGGCTCTCGAGGCTGTCGGTGACGGCGTTGAGGGCGGCCGCCATCGGGCCTGCGGTCCGTCGGGGCCGCCAGTCGTCGTCGTGGCCGAGGGTCGACCGGTCGGGCGAGGTGTCGAGCAGCACCTGGCCGATGTCGACCGTCTCCCGGCCGTCGACCAGGATCTGGTGGCTCTTGGTCAGCAGCGCGATGTGGCCGTCGGCGAGACCCTCGACGAAGTAGACCTCCCACAGCGGGCGGCTGCGGTCGAGCGGCCGGGAGGCGATGCGGGCGACCAGCTCGCGGAGCTGGTCCATCGTCCCGGGCCGCGGCAGGGCGGAGCGGCGTACGTGGTAGCCGAGGTCGAAGTTCTCGTCGTCCACCCACGCGGGGTTCGCCAGCCGTCCCGGCACCTGCTGGAGCCGCTGGCGGTAGCGCGGCACGAACGCGATCCGGTCGGCGATCAGGTCGACGAGCCGGTCGTGGTCGAAACCGGAGTCGCCCGGATCGAAGATCTCCACCGTCGCGTTGTGCATGGGCGTCGTGGGGGACTCTGCGGCCAGGATGGCCAGGTCCCGCGGCCGGAGCCGCTCACTCATGCACGTACTCGCTTCGCTCCGTGCGCGCATGAGGCACGAGTCACGCTGCATCGCATGATTCGCTCGCTGCGCTCACTCATCTGGTGCCCTCTCGTCGATGGATCTTGTCCCGCATGGGATTCTGGCAGAGGCGGTGGCCGACTGCGTGTCGTGGCCACCGTCACACGCGCCACCACCAAAGGAGAAACCTGTGTCCGGTCGCGGTCCCACGCGTCTAGCCCCTCTTGCCCTCTCGTTGGCCCTGGCCCTCGGCCTGGCCGCGTGCGGCGACGATGCCGATCAGCCGGGTGCACCCCAGACCTCGAGCGCCACCGACGACGGCGGCTCGGTCGCGGTCACCGTGAGCCGGGAGGGCGACACCTTCACGCCCAACGGCGAGCGGGTCGAGCTCGGGGTGGACCAGACGCTCCTGCTCACCGTCACGGCCGACGAGGCCGGCGAGCTCCACGTGCACAGCACGCCCGAGCAGGAGATCGCCTACGAGGCCGGCACGACCGAGCACGAGATCACCATCGACCGTCCCGGTGTGGTCGAGGTCGAGAGCCACGAGCCCGACTCGATCGTGCTCCAGCTCGAAGTTCGCTGAGCGTGCGCCCCCTGCAGGTGGACGCAGCGATCTCTGCCCACGGGCTGGGGGGCGCCAAGGACCTGCCGATCCCCTCCGAGCTCGCCATCGCGGGCGCGGTCGCCGCGCTCGTCCTCTCCTTCACCGTCCTGGCCGTCGCCTGGCGCGAGCCCCGCTACGACGCCGCGACCAGCGGCCGTCCCGCCCCGGCCTGGCTCGACCGGCTCGTGTCCTCGCGGGCGCTGGCGGTCGGCGCGCGCGTGCTCGGGATGGCGTTCTTCCTCTATGTCGCCGCGGCAGCGATCTTCGGCCGGGACTCCCTGATCAACCCGTTCCTCGGCACGTTCTACGTGCTGCTCTGGGTGGGCCTCGTGCCCGCCTCGTTGCTGTTCGGCCCCTTCTTCAAGGCGATCAGCCCGGCGCGCACGATCAGCATGCTCTTCGCCCGGGTCTCCGGCGTGCCCGAGGGCGAGGGCCTCTACGCCTACCCGGCTCGGCTCGGCTACTGGCCGGCAGCCGTCGGCCTCTTCTCCTTCGTCTGGCTCGAGCTGGTCTACCCGCACGCGACCGACCTCGGACCGGTCCGGCTGTGGGCGGCCGCCTACCTCGGCATCATGTTCATCGGCTCCGCCGTGTGGGGTACGACGTTCCTCGCGCGCGCCGACCCGTTCGAGGTCTACTCCTCGCTGGTCGCCAAGCTGTCGATCTGGGGCCGCCGCGACGGGGTGCTGGTCATCCGCAGCCCCTTGGCGAACCTCGACACGGTGGTGCCGCGCCCGGGACTGGTGGCCGTCGTGGGCGTGCTGTTCGGCAGCACCGCCTTCGACTCCTTCCGGGAGTCGACCGCCTGGCTCAAGCTCGTGCAGTCGCTCTCCACCTCGCGGATCGGGCCCGACACCCTCGCCCTGGTCGCGTTCTCAGCAGGGGTGGCGCTCGTCCTGACGGTCGCCACCATGGCCACCGGCGTCACCAGCCGGACGCCGCGACGTGCCCTGCCGGACCTGTTCGCCCACTCCGTGGTGCCGATCATCGTGGGCTACATCGTGGCCCACTACCTGACGTACTTCGTGGAGTACGGCCAACAGACCCTCATCCAGCTCAGTGACCCGTTCAGCCGAGGCGACGACTACCTCGGCACCGCCGACCTGCAGATCAACTACTGGCTGTCCACGCACCCGACCTTCCTGGCCGTCACCAAGGTGCTGGCGGTCGCGCTGGGCCACGTGGTCGGCGTCGTGGCCGCCCACGACCGCGCCATCAAGCTGCTGCCCCCACGGCACCAGCTGACCGGTCAGCTCCCGCTGCTGGCTGCGATGGTGGGGTTCACCGTGGGAGGTCTGTACCTGCTGTTCGCGGCGTGAGGTGGCTCCGGGACGCGACCGGCAGCGGCCCGTAGGGCCAGCCCACCGGCAGCTCCTGGGTGACCATCACGACCTCGCACGTGCCGAAGGGATCGACCTGGTCGAGCGGCTCGCGCCAGCCCACGAAGATGACCCGGTCGTTGCTGCCCTGCGCCTGACCACCGTCGTCGCAGCGGATCTTGTCGACGAATCCGTCGGGCAGGACGTAGATCGTGTCGTCGCCCTGCTCGGTGAAGACCTTGTCGGCACCGGGGCCGAGGAAGACCACGTCGTTGCCCTCGTCGCCCTTGATCAACCAGTCGTTGCCCGGGCCGTCGATCAGCACGTCGTCGCCGGGGCCCCCCTGGATCGCGCCGTCGTCGCCGGGGCCGCCGTCGATCCAGTCGTTTCCGGCACCGCCGATGTGCTTGTCGGACCCCTCGCCACCGAAGAGCCGGTCGTCCCCGTCGTTGCCGCCGAGGATGTCGTTGCCGGCCTCGCCGTAGACGGTGTCGTTGCCCACGTTGGAGGAGATGACGTCGTCACCCTCGCCGCCGAACAGGACGTCGTCGCCCGACCCGCCGTCGATCTTGTCGTTGCCGAGGCCACCGGCCACCCAGTCGTTCCCGGGCTGCGCGGTGATCCAGTCGTTGCCGCTGTCGCCGTAGACGATGTCGGCGCCCTTGCCCGCATAGATGGTGTCGTCGCCGCCGTAGCCGCGGACGCGGTCGCGTCCTCCGAGGGACATGATGTGGTCGGCCTTGGCGCGGCCCGTGATCACGTCGTTCTTCGTGGTGCCGCGCTTGACCGGCGCCGCGAGGGCGGGTGCAGTGCTCAGCGTGAGGACGGCCAGGGCCACAACAGCGGCTCGGAGGGGGTGGGTCACCGTGGGTTCTCCTTGAATTCAGAACCCAAACTACGACAGATCTTTAGGCTTTGTCAGATCTTCTCACCGGAAGCGAGCTCGCGGTCGCCGCCCGGGTCGGACCCGGCGCCCCGGGGCCGCTCCCGCCGACGCCGGGAACACCGCATCGGCCAGGGCGGCGAGGCCGCGCACGAGGGCTGAGTCGTCGACCTCGCCCAGCGGGCGCCCGGACACGAGCGAGGCGTCCACGCCGGACCGGTCCTCGGGGAGGAAGTGCAGACCGGCGGTGCGGCTGAACCCCTCGACCATCCCGGCGATCTCCTTCTCCGACCAGCCGATCGAGGCGCGCATCCGGTTGACGACGACCCGCACCGGCACCCCGGCGGCACGCTCACGCAGGTCGACGAGCCCGCGAGCAAGGCGGGCCAGGCCGACCGGGTCGGCGGCTCCGACCACGACGATCTCGTCCGCCTGCTCGAGCGCGGCCAGGGTGAGCGCATTGCGCGCGGGCCGCCCCCCGAAGTCCGACCCGGTCTCGTCCTCCAGGCAGAAGCCCGTGTCGACCACCACCTCACCGGCCGACCGGGCGCGCGCGAGCAGCTGGTCGACCTGGGCCGCACGCACCTCGCGCCAGCGGTCGGCCCGTGGGAGGCCGGTGATGACGGCGAGGTGGTCGCCGATCCCCCGGCACACCGAGGCGAACCGGTCGTCGAGCTGGCCGGCGGCGGCGAGACGCGAGGCCGACAGCAGTCCGGACACCTCGTCGAGGACGCCGAGCTGCTGGGCCACCGCGCCGCCGTAGGGGTCGAGGTCCGCCAGGACGACGTCGACCCGGCGTCGGGCCACCTCGCAGGCCAGGTTGGTCGCGACAGTCGTACGACCGGGGGCGCCGGCAGGACCCCACACCACGACCACGCGTCCCGTGGTCGTCGAGGGTTCTGGGTCGGGCAGCGGCTCCTCGGCGGAGCTGCCGCGGGCCCTGGTGTCGCCGACGTCCTCCACCGTGGTCACCACGGCCGGCAGCGAACGCAGCTCGTCGGGACCGACCACGGCCGAGATGCCCAGCCGCTGGGCGTGCTCGCGCACGCCGAGGTCGTCGGAGCGCATCGACGTCACCGCGACCGGCCGGACCGCGTGCCGCCGCAGGTGGGCGATGCTCGCCGGATCCAGTCCCGGGGCGTCGAGGGAGACCACGGCGACGTCGGACTGCCCGCTCGTGACCGAGGCCAGCAGGTCGTCGACGTCCACGCACCGCTTGAGCACGACCACGCCCGGATGTGCCTCGAGGTCGGCGAGCGCCGGGGACTCCCAGGCCTCCCCCGCCGCCAGGAGGACCACGCAGATCACGGCGCTCAGCTCCGGCCGACGACGCGCACGCGGTTGTCTCCGCTCGCTGCAAGCACCAGCCCCAGCGACTCCTCGTCGTCCTGGGGGGCGGCCAGCACGAGCTGCCGGGAGGTGGCCGACGCGAACGAGTCGGAGACCATCGGGGCATCGAGGACCAGCACGTCGCCGAGCACGAGCTCGGCGCCCGCACGCCGGCCGCGGTCCTCGCCGATCACCCACACGTCGACGTGCGAGCCGCGGACGAGGTCGGTCGGAACGTGCTCAACGGCGATGGCGATCGACACCGCCACCGTGTCGTCGTCCGCTTCCGGCCCCAGCGCTCCTGCGGGCACCAGCTCGCCGGCGGCCAGGGGGCGGTCCAGGGTGAGCGCGGCGGGGAGCTCGGCGTCGACCGGGAGGTAGCGCTGCTCGTCTGCCTGCTCCCCGAAGCGCACCCGGGTCGCCGTCAGGTCGTCGGCGCTCAGTGTCTGGCCGGCGACGAGGTCGGAGGAGGCGGACCACACGGCGGACATGTCGTCGGCGTCGGACAGGATCCGCGCCCCGGCGACCACCGAACCGGTCACGAGCACGACCCCGATCCACAGGCGCGGGTCACGCCACCCGGGCGAGCTGTGGCGGCTCGCTGCAGGGACGTCGACGGGGCGGGGCAACGGAGGCACGTTCCGGGACACAGGGGCCATCATTGCCACCCGGGTCGCACTTCACACCTGTCTCTCCACAGGCAACGGCCGGCCGGCGCCGCGGCCCCGGGGGTCGATGGCACGATGGCCCCATGGCCGAGGACCCCCGCTTCCTGACGCTGGCCGATGTGGCCGACGTGCTCAACACCTCCGGCGCGCAGGTCTACGCGCTCGTGCGCCGAGGCGACCTGCCGGCGATCAAGATCGGCGGGCGCGGTCAGTGGCGGGTCGAGCGTGCCCAGCTCGAGGAGTTCATCCAGCGGATGTACGCCGAGACCAGGACGTTCGTCGACCAGCACCCGTTCGTGGAGGCAGAGCCGGGCACCGGCCCCGAGCCGGACTGATTCCGCTAGCCGACCTTTCCGTCGAGCTCGACCTCGACCAGCTGCTCCTTGCCGCCTCGCATCACCGACATCTCCACCGTCTCCCCCGGCAGGTGCGTCCGGATGGCGACGATGAGGGCGATCCCGTCGCCGACGGGCAGGTCGTCCACCGCGGTGATGACGTCGTCCTTCTGCAGCCCCGCACGCTCCGCCGGGGTGTCCGCCATGACCTCCGTGATCGTCGCGCCGGCCGCGTCGGACTCACCGCCGGTGCGCACCTGGGCGCCGATCACGGGATACTCCGCCTTGCCGGTCCGCAGGATCTGGTCGACCGTCGTGCGGACCTGCTCGATCGGGATCGCGAACCCGACGCCGATGTTGCCCGACTCGCTGGTGGCGCCACCGGTGGTGGCGATCGCGGAGTTCACGCCCACCACCTCGCCGGCGAGGTTCACCAGCGGCCCGCCCGAGTTGCCGGGGTTGATGGCCGCGTCGGTCTGCACCGCGTTGATGTAGGAGGACTCGTCGTCGGACTCCCCGGACGTGGTGACCGGTCGGTTGAGGGCGCTGACGATGCCGGAGGTGACGGTCTGGCTCAGCCCCAGGGGGGCGCCGAAGGCGATCACCGAGTCGCCGACGTGCAGCACCTGGGAGGCGCCCAGCGCGGCCGGTTCGAGGAACTCTGCCCCGTCGACGTCGAGGACGGCGAGGTCGTAGACCGCGCTGCGGCCGACCACCGTTGCCTCGTGCCGCTCGCCCTGGTGGTCGATCACCACGATCGTGCCGTCGTCGGCAGCGGCCGAGGCCACCACGTGGTTGTTGGTCACCACGTGGCCCTCACGGTCCAGCACGAAGCCGGACCCCGTCGCGCCACCGGACCGGCCGTCGAGGTCGGCGACGATCTGCACCGTGCTGGGCAGCAGCGCCTGGGCGACGGCCGCGACCGACCCGTTGTCGGCGGCGAGGGGTGCCGCGGTCTGCGTGCGCACTCCCTCCAGGCCGTTGTCGACCGTGCCGCGCTGCGTGGAGAGCTCGTCCTGCAGCGCTCCCCCCGCCAGGCCGCCGAGGACGCCGACCACGAGGGCCAGGGACGCGACGGCAGGCCACGTCCAGAGCGGGAACTTGCGAGTCGGCGAGCCGGGGGCGGGCCGGCCGAACCCCGGCTGGGCATAGGGACCGGGCCCCGGACCCGGACCCGGCCCGAAGTACGCCGGCCCCGGACCGCCGGGCGCGAACGGGACCGTGGGTGCGGCCTGCTCCGCGGGTCGAGGCTGCGAGGACGGGGATTGCGAGGACGGGGAGGCCGGGGGCAGTCCGCTCGGCGACGGCGGACCCGACACCATGCCGTACGCCTGGCCGTCGGGCTGGAAGGACGACTCGGGCTGCGGGTCGGGCTGGGCCCCGGGCAGAGGCGTGCTCCGCGGGCTCCAGCCGGCCAGGGGCTGCGTCGGCTCGTCGGGGGCGTGCCCGGACGCCGGCTGCTCGTCGTGTGCCGGGTGGTCGGGCTGCTCGTCGGGCCTCTGCTCGTCGCTCACGGAGCAATCTTCTCCCGGATCGCCACGAGGCGCTCGGCCAGGGGCGTCCGGGACGGTGAGACCGGACCGCGCGCGGCGCGGTCGTCGACCCCGTTGCGTACGCCGCTGGCCGGGGTCGCGGGCCCGGCCGGACGGCTCAGGTCGGTGGCCGGCGGACGCGGCTCCACCCGTGGAGAGCCGGCAACCCCGAGCACCAGCACCCCGACCACGCACGCGCTCGCCGCACCACCGCCGATGGCCACCAGGCCACGACGCGAACGGTGCGAGGTCGCGAACCCCGGCGGCGCCAGGGGGGAGCCCGACGCAGGCGTCAGCGCGGAGCAGCGGCCGACCAGCGACGACTTGAAGTCGTGCGACGTCTCCGAGGGCCCGAGCGAGAGCTGGGCGAGCTGGGTCTTGACCCAACCCTCGTGCTCGACGAGGTCACGGCACGCGTGGCAGCCGTGGACGTGGTTCCAGCAGCGCTCCTCCTCCTCCGGCGCGAGGCGGCCGTCGATCAGGGCACTGACGCGGGATCCGAGGTGGGTCATCACGACACGTCCCCACGGGAGCTCCCGGGAGCAGGGGTGGTGGGACCGGAGTAGCGCTGTCGGCCGGCAGCCGGCTCCCGGTGGGCCAGCGCCTTGCGCAGCATGCCCCGGCCACGGTGGATGCGCGAGCGGACGGTGCCGAGCTTGGCGTCCATGATCTCCGCGACCTCCTCATAGGTGAGGCCCTCGACGTCGCACAGCACGACGGCGGCGCGGAAGTCGGGCGGCAGCGTGGCGAGCGCGGTCTCGATGTCGTCGTCGAAGGTCCGCTCCGTGAAGGCCAGCTCCGGCGCGAGGGACGGGCTGGTGAGGCGCGCCGCGCGCTCGTCGGAGAGGGGGTCGAAACGGATCCGCTGCTTGCGGCGCGCGCCGTCGAGGAAGAGGTTCGTGGTGATGCGGTGCAGCCAGCCCTCGAAGGTGCCGGGGGTGTAGGTGTCCAGCGACCGGAAGACGCGGACGAAGACCTCCTGGGTCAGGTCCTCGGCGTCGGGCCGGTTGCCCGTGAGGCGGTAGGCGAGGCGGAACACGCGGTCGGAGTGCTGCTCGACGACCTCGTCCCACGTCGGGACCTGGGCCTGCGGGTGGGTGGTGTCGACCTGCTCGCCCACGGGTGCCCCTCGGCTCGTGATCTTCCTCGACCGCAGCTGCAACGGTGTCGCTGTCCTTCCTGACGCTAGGTAGTCCGCCTGAGAGTTCCCTGTGAACCTCATGCGCTCCGACCAAGAACATCGCCGCAGCCGGGCCTCCCCGGCCATGGCGACCTATCGCCTCCAACGAGCGAGGCCGCGCGTGTGTTCCCGGCCACGTCCGGCGGCCGGTGCGCGATAGAGTCGCGCCCGTGCCCCACCACACTGCTTCGATCAAGCCCGCGAGCTGGACCTACGCCGAAGCGTTCGTCGCCGAGGACGACATCCTGGCCGCCGCGCGCGGCCGTGCCGAGGAGGTCGGGGTGGCCCCGGTCGGCTCCGGCGTCGGCGCCGCCCTCCGCTTCCTCGCCTCCGTCCTCGATGCCCGCGCAGTGGTCGAGATCGGCACGGGCACCGGCGTCTCCGGCCTGTGGCTGCTGCGCGGCATGCGCGCGGACGGCGTGCTCACCACGGTCGACATCGAGGCCGAGCACCAGCGTCTGGCCAAGGAGACCTTCGCCGAGGCCGGCATCCCGGCCAACCGCGCCCGCACCATCGCCGGTGCAGGTCTCGACGTCCTGCCCCGCCTGACCGACGGCCACTACGACCTCGTGTTCTGCGACGGCGACAAGCGTGAGTACGCCGCCTACCTCAAGGAAGCGCTGCGACTGCTGCGTCCCGGCGGGATCGTGGCGTTCGACAACGCGCTGTGGCACGACCGGGTCGCCGACCCGGCCCAGCGTGACGAGGAGACGGTCACGATCCGCGAGCTGGGACGCACGATCCTCGAGCACGACTCCCTGGTGCCGGTGCTGCTCCCCGTCGGTGACGGCCTGCTGGCCGCGAAGAAGGAGTGGGCGCCCGAGGCCTGAACCGGCCCGGAGCAGCCTCAGGCGATGCCCTCGAGCGGGTCCTCGGACCCGAGCCAGGTCATTAGAAGGCGCGGCCCGTAGCCGCTGGGGCCGGCCGTCCACTCGTGCCGGTCGGTCGGCGACTCCGCGGCGGACGCGAAGTCGACGTGGGCCCACGGCACGTCGCCGGCGAAGTGCTGGAGGAACAAGGCGGCGGTGATCGCACCGGCGCCCCCGGCGGCGTTGTCGCCGTCGGCGATCTTGGACGCGACCCGGTCCTCGTAGTCCTTCACCAGCGGCATCCGCCAGAGCCGCTCGCCGGAGGCGTCGGCGGCGGACTCCAGGTGTCCGGCCAGCACCTCGTCGTTGGCGAAGTAGCCGCCGGTCCACTGACCCAGCGCCACCTTCATCGCACCGGTGAGGGTGGCGACGTCGACCAGCACGGTCGGTGACAGCTCCGCGACGGCGTACGCCATCGCGTCGGCCAGCACCAGGCGGCCCTCGGCGTCGGTGTTGTTGACCTCGGAGGTGCGGCCGCCGAAGTGGGTGATCACGTCGCCGGGGCGCATCGCGGAGCCGCTCACGGCGTTCTCCGCGGCCGGCACCAGGCCGATCACGCGCACCGGGCAGTCGACGTCGCGCAGCGCGGCCATCGCGGCGATCACCGCGCCACCGCCGCTCATGTCGCGCTTCATCGTGAGCATGCCCTCGCTGGGCTTGATGTCGAGGCCGCCACTGTCGAAGGTGATGCCCTTGCCGACCAGTACGACGGTGGGGATGCGCTTGGAGGCACCGCGCGGGGTGTAGTCCATCCGGATCAACCGCGGCGGGTGCACCGAGCCGCCACCCACGGCCAGGACTCCACCGAAGCCCTCGGCGTCGAGGCGCTCCTCGTCCCAGACGGTGACGTCGAGCCCGGCGGCCTCGCCGACCTCGACGGCCTGCTGAGCGAGCCAGGCCGGGGTCTTGAGGTTGGCCGGCACGGTGGCAAGGGCGCGCGAGCGCCAGCCGGCGCCGCCCAGCGCGATCGCGCGGGCCAGCTCGTCGTCGGCACCGTCGTCGCTGACGCCGGCCAGCACGATCCGCGCGACCGGGTGCTCCCGCGGACCGGTCGAGCGCCAGTGGAAGGAGAACGAGGCGAGCATCGCACCGACGACGACGGCAGCGAGGCCCTCGTCAGGGGCGATCGCCGCGAGGGTGGTGACGACGCTGGCACGGTCCTTCGTCGCGCGGGCCGTCGCGGCACCGGCGCGGCGCAGCTCGGTCACCGAGCCCTCACCGACGCCCACGAGCAGCACCAGGCTCACCTCGCCGCTGCTCTCGAGGGGCGTCACCGGGAGCGAGGTGATCTCCCCTGCGCGGCCGGTGGCGCGGACCGCTTCGAGGGCTGCCAGGAGGTCGAGGCCGAGGGCCTCGGACGCCTCGTCCGCGCCGGGCCCGAGCAGCAGGCCGTCCGGGTCCTGGAGCACCGGGAACGCCCACACCTCGGCACCACCGATCTGGTGCGGCAGCGCGGGGCTGAGGGCGAACTCGGGCGGTGAGACCTGGGTGGGAGGCTGCGTTGGGGAGGCCACGGTCAGCCGACGACGTCCTTGAGGGCGTCACCGAGGTTCGTCGCCTCTTCGGCGTTCAGCTCGACCACCAGTCGACCACCGCCCTCGAGCGGGACGCGCATGACGATGCCGCGGCCTTCCTTGGTGACCTCGAGCGGTCCGTCGCCCGTGCGGGGCTTCATGGCGGCCATGGGCGCACCTCTTCCTGTTTCAGCCATCGATAGGGCGATGGTGGCTCGTCACATGCGAATCGAGGCGGCTGAGACGTGCCTGGCCGCCCCGATAGGCGTCGTACAGAATTCATTATCCCTCATGACTCGCGTGATCGGCACCACAGGGCACACCGACCCCGGATGTGCGTCGGGCAGACTGCCCCCATGACGAGTCCCACGACCGCCCCTGTCCTCCTCGACGTCGTCGACTCGGTGGCCACGATCACCCTCAACCGGCCCGAGGCGATGAACGGTCTCGACGTGTCCACCAAGGACCTCCTCCTCGACACGGTGCAGCAGGTCGCGGCAGACCCCGCCGTGCGCTGCGTGGTGCTCACGGGCAGCGGGCGGGCCTTCTGCGTCGGGCAGGACCTCAAGGAGCACCTCGCCGGCCTCAAGGGCGAGGCCGACATTCCGCTGTCGGACACCGTGACGAAGCACTACAACCCGATCATGCTGGCCCTGTCGACCATGCCGAAGCCGGTGATCGCGGCGGTCAACGGCGTCGCGGCCGGTGCCGGCGCGAGCCTGGCCTTCGCGGCCGACTTCCGGATCCTCCTCGACTCGGCCGGCTACAACACCTCCTTCGCCGGCGTGGCGCTCTCGTGCGACACCGGCGCCAGCTGGACGCTGCCGCGCCTGGTCGGGCGCGCGAAGGCCATGGAGCTCCTCTACTTCCCGCGCACCGTCACCGCCCAGGAGGCGCTCGACCTCGGTCTGGCGACGCAGGTGGTGGCGGAGTCGGACTTCGCCGCGGCCGTGGGCCAGCTCGCCGCCCGACTCTCCGCCGGGCCCACCGTCGCCTTCGGCTCCATCCGCCGAGCAGTGGCGTACTCCGCATCGCACCCGCTCGAGGAGTCGCTCACCTTCGAGGCCGAGCAGATGGCGCTGACCGGCGGCACCGAGGACCACCTGGCCGCGGTCGATGCTTTCGTGTCCAAGGAGAAGCCGGTCTTCCAGGGCCGCTGACCCGCCGGCCGGGTCCCACCTCCCTGCCCCCTCACCCACCTCGATAGTCCCCATCGGATGGGTTGTCCCGTCCCGTTCCTGCCAACCCATTTGATGGGGACTACACCGGTGGGCAGCGGCGGGGGGCAGCGGCGGGAGCGATCAGCCGCGGGAGGTGCGGTGCGCACCGAGTACGCCGAGCAGCTGGCGTGGCGCTTGGACCACCATGCGGTGCCGGGCCGGGCGGGCGCCGTACTCGACGGTGAGCGCGGCGCCGCGGAAGCGGTGGTTGAACCACATCGTCATGGTGCCGTGGCAGAGGCCACCGCAGTCGAGCGAGACCTGCGGCAGCCGCAGCCCGCGGGCGAGGCGGCGGGCGAATCGCGGGTCCTTGGTGTCGGTGTCCACGCCGAGGAGCGGCTGGTGGAAGCTGATCACGCGGAAGGGGTCGATGTCGTCGAGGAAGCCCATCACCGCGCGCGTCTCGGGCTCGCTGGCGGGGCGTGGGCCGGACTCGTAGTTGCCGTCGAGGTCGGCCCACCGGTGGGGGAAGTTGCGGTTGAGGTCGACGCCGCGGGCGTTGCGTCGGGTGCCGCGCACGAGCCCGTCGGGGTTGTAGGTCGGGATCACCCACAGGTCCACGCCGCGGATGGCGCGCCCGTCGCGCAGCGTCTCCAGGATCTGGCGGGTGTGCGGCTCGTTGCCGTGCATGGTGGAGACCAGGACGATGCGCCGCCTGCCCGGCTCCCCCAGGCGCCATGCGCGGATCGGCCGCCCCTTCACCGAGTGCCCGATCGTGCGGACCTCGACCACCGCAGGGCGCTCGTCGGCGGCGGCAGCAGCAGCGGTCGCCGTCGTCGGGACGGCGAGCCCCGCCGCCACGAGGAGGGCTGCGAGGAGACGACGCATCAGACGGCGGCCGCGAGGTAGGCGTAGGTGAACACGAGGACACCCACCACCATGCCGAGGTGGGCCAGCAGCGACAGTCCGGGCCCGTCGCTCCACGAGTCGCCCGAGGCCTCCGGCACGTGCCGGCCCCTGGCGGGCAGCCAGCGCGCCAGGATCAACAGGCCGCAGACGGCCGTGATCCACCAGAACGCGATGGCGAGGATGCCGACGAGCGGACCACCGATGAGCGTGTCCTCCGGCGCCACCAGCACGCCCACCCAGAGGACGAGCGCGATGGTCCCGGCCACGAAGTGCGCGGCGGGGACGCGGCGGCTGATGGAGAACCGGCCGGCCGCCTCGTCCCCGCTCAGGCGCAGTCGGGTGAGCACGATCGCCACGGCGGCGAGTGCCGTGAGGAGGTAGACCACGATCGGGAACGACATTCGCCGCAGTCTGCCCTAGGCGGGAGGGGCGTCGCCAGACGCGTCGTCGTCGTGGACCGGGCCCGCTCCGTCCTCGAGCTCGGTCGCGAGCCGCGCCAGCAGGGAGTCGACGTCGGACATCCGGTAGCCGCGCACCGCGAGCGGGAACCGCACGGTGCGCAGGTCCGCGGCCCCCAGCGGGCGATCCGCGGGCAGGGCCAGGTCGGGGCGGTCGTCGTACGCCGGTGCCATCGAGCCGCCGCGCCCCGACGCCACCATCGCGATGCCGCCCATCGCCAGCACGATCAGGACGGCGAAGAGCCACATCATCGGGGCTCCCTCGACGCCACCATGAGCGCCACCGCCTCCTCGACGTCGTCGGTCACGACGAACATGTCCAGGTCGGACGGGTTGATCTTGCCCTCGGCCAGCGCCGTGTCCCGCAGCCAGCTGACCAGGCCCTGCCAGTACGCCGTGCCGATCAGCGCGATGGGGAAGGAGGTGACCTTCTGGGTCTGGACGAGCGTGAGCGCTTCGAAGAGCTCGTCGAGGGTGCCGAGCCCGCCGGGGAGCACCACGAAGCCCTGGGAGTACTTGACGAACATCGTCTTGCGGGCGAAGAAGTAGCGGAAGTTGATGCCCTTGTCGACCCACTGGTTGAGGCCCGACTCGAAGGGCAGCTCGATGCCGAGCCCGACGCTGATCCCGCCGGCCTCGCAGGCGCCCTTGTTGGCCGCCTCCATCGCGCCCGGCCCGCCGCCGGTGATCACCGCGAACCCTGCCTCCGCCAGCTTGCGTCCGGCCTCCTCGCCGATGGCGTAGAAGGGGTGGTCCGCCGGGGTGCGGGCCGAGCCGAAGACCGCGATCGCCGGACCGAGCTCGGCGAGCGCGCCGAAGCCCTCGACGAACTCGGCCTGGATCCGCATGACGCGCCACGGATCGGTGTGCACCCAGTCGGTTGGCCCTCTGGAGTCCAGCAAACGCTGGTCCGTCGTGCTGCCGTCGTGCACCTGCCTGCGACGCTCGACGATCGGCCCCTTCATACGGTCAGCCATGCTGAGGTACGACATCAGCGCAGGTCAGAAGCCCGTGGTACGACGTTAAGGGGCACTCGATCTCGACTTCGACTGTCACCTCGTCACCCTATCCAATCCGCCCGCCTCGCCTTGTGTGCCTCGTTCGATGAGGTCGACGGAGGTGCGCTCGGAGGCGTCACGCGCAGCGGGTTCGGGAGTGGGCTGACTCGGGCTCCTGTGGACGCCATCGATGTTGCGCAGTCGTCCGTCTCCCCACAGGCATCCACAAAATAGGTGACGCGTTGTGCATCCATCGACCGCCCTTGTCGAGAGAAGACAAGTGAGGGCTGCACACCGCGGCTCGTCCCCTCAACCTGTAGGAGTAACGATGAACATCAAGCTCGCCGTGGTCGGCGGCATTGCCGCCCTCCTCGTCCTGTCCGGCTGCTCCAACGAGAGTGACAATGACGAGGCTGCCTCCGAGACCACAAGTGCTTCCCCGTCTCCGTCGGAGTCCGAGTCCGAGGCGCCTGCCGAAGAGCCCGGAACGATCGTCGACGTGGCTGCCGGAAACCCCGACTTCGAGACCCTGGTCGCCGCAGTGACCGCTGCCGACCTCGCGGAGACGCTGTCCGGTGACGGCCCGTTCACGGTGTTCGCTCCGACCAACGACGCTTTCGCGGCGCTCCCCGACGGCCTCCTGGACGCCCTGCTCCTGCCGGAGAACAAGGACGCCCTGACCAGCATCCTGACCTACCACGTCCTGCCGGCCGAGGTCATGGCCGCTGACGTCACCGCCGGAGAGGTCGAGACCGTTGAGGGCTCGACGATCGACATCACGACCGACAACGGGGTCATGGTCAACGACGCCACCGTCATCGCGACCGACGTCGAGGCCTCCAACGGTGTCATCCACGCGATCGACGCGGTCCTCGTGCCGCCGTCGGTGGACGTCGACGCACTGCTCAGCTGAAGTCCGGGCCACTGGCCCGTATCCACAGAGAACCCGTCCGGTACCACTGGGCGGGTTCTCTGCTTTCCGGATCGCCCTCGCTCACCAACGACAGCCGAGCGGGATTTCGCTCATGCCAGCCACTCCTTGAGGGTCCGCTCGCAGCGCGCGATGTGCTCGGTGGGCACGTGCTCGTCCTGCTTGTGGGCGAACATCGGGTCGCCCGGGCCGAAGTTCACCGCCGGGATGCCGAGCTTGGTGAACTGGGCGACGTCGGTCCAGCCGAACTTCGGGTTCGCCTCACCGCCGACAGCCTCGACGAACGCCTTGGCGGCAGGTCGGTCGAGCCCCGGCAGGGCGCCGGCGGCGAGGTCGGTCACCGTGACGTCGTAGCCCTCGAAGAAGTCGCGGACGAAGGCCTCCGCGTCGGCCTCGCTGCGGTCGGGGGCGAAGCGGAAGTTGACCTCCACCACGCACTCGTCGGGGATCACGTTGCCGGCGACGCCGCCGCGGACGCCGGTGGCGTTGAGGCCCTCGTGGTAGGTCAGGCCGTCGATCTCGGGCTCGCGGGCGACGTAGTCGTTGAGCCGGGCGAGGATCGGGCCGGCCAGGTGGATGGCGTTGACGCCCTTCCAGCTGCGAGCGCTGTGGGCGCGTTCGCCGGTGGTGCGCACGTCGACACGCATCGTGCCCTGGCAGCCGGCCTCGATCGAGGCGTTGCTCGGCTCCATCAGGATCGCGAAGTCGGCCTCGACGAGGTCGGGGTCGCTGACGGTGAGCTTGCGCAGGCCGTTGTGGACCGAGTCGACCTCCTCGGCCTCGTAGAAGATGAAGGTGAGGTCCCGGTTGGGCTCGGGGACGTCGGCGGCGAGCTTGAGCATCACCGCGTCACCGCCCTTCATGTCGCAGGTGCCGAGGCCGTGGAGGATCCCGTCCTCGAGCCGCGAGGGCAGGTTGTCGTTGAGCGGCACCGTGTCGAGGTGCCCGGCGATGACGACCCGCTCGCCGCGCCCGAGGTCAGTGCGGGCGACCACGGTGTGGCCGCGCCTGGTCACCGTGAGGTGCGAGAGCGTACGGAGCGCGGTCTCGACAGCGTCGGCGATGGCCTCCTCGTGGTGGGAGACCGACTCGATGTCGACGAGCTGCTGGGTGAGGGTGACGACGTCGGCGGAGAGATCGAGGTGCATGCCGTCCATACAACCAGTTGGGATTCGCACAACCCGAGGCACTCCTGGCGCGTCATAGGGTCAGCCAGGAACTGGACACAGCGAGCGCACGACACGGGGGTAGGACATGGCACGGCTGATCAAGCACCTGACCATTCTGGTCGCGGCAGGCATGGTGACGGGCGCGCTCGTCGCGTCGCCAGCCGTTGCCGCACCGACGTGGCAGCCGGTCACCAACCTCTTCACCGACCTCTCCGCGCCCGGCGGATCGGCGTTCTCCCCGGACGTCGAGGTCGACGACGCGGGAAACGCGACCGCCCTCTGGAGTCGCTACGACGGCTCGGGCCTGGTCGTCCAGGTCTCCACTCGGCCCGCCGGGGGCACGTGGAGCACGCCGGTCGACCTCGCGAAGGGACGCAGCATCTGGAGCCCCCAGCTCGCGGTCGACCCGGCGGGCAACGCGACGGCCGTGTGGCGCAGCTCCGACGTCTCGACCAGCGTCGTCCAGGCAGCGACCCGACCGGTCGGCGGCACCTGGAGCGCTCCGGTCGAACTGTCGGTCGACACCTCTGTCGACCTCGGGCAGAAGCCCGAGCTCCCGCAGATTGACGTCGACGCCGACGGCACCGCCACCGCCGTGTGGTCGCACGACCCCGGCTCGCACCAGTACGTCGTCCAGACCGCCACCCGCGAGCCTGGTGGCGCCTGGTCGCCCCCCGCCGACCTGTCGGCGGCCGGCACCTCCGCCCGCACTCCCCAGGTCGCGGTCGCCCCGAGCGGCGCCGCCACGGTCGTGTGGGCGACCTCGGGCGGCCAGTCGGTGGCGCAGTCAACCAGCCGCACCGCCGCCGGCGTGTGGGGTGCCCCGGCGACCCTGTCCGCACCCTCGGTGCGGGTCACCAACCCCGACGTGGCCGTCGACGGCTCCGGTGCCGCGACCGCCGTGTGGAACCGTCTCGACGGCAGCTATGCCACGGAGGTGGCGAACCGCCCGGTCGACGGCCCGTGGTCCGCGGCCAGCGCCCTCTCCTCACCCGGGCAGGACACCTTCGACACCCCGCAGGTCGCGTCCGCGGGTGGGCGCACCATGGTCGTGTGGCAGCACCGCGACGGCGACGCCTGGGTGGTGGCCGCCTCGGAGCGCACCTCTACCGGCTGGGCCGCGCCCCAGGACCTGTCGAAGCCGGGCCGCGACCATGACGCGTGGGACCCGCAGGTCGTGATCGACCCGGAGGGCAATGCCACCGCCGTGTGGTCGCGGGACGAGGGCCCGAAGCGCGTCGTCCAGGCCGCTCGCGCCGTGGCCCTCGACGGAAGAGGATGGAGCAGGTCTATCGACCTCTCGGTGGAGGGCAGCGACGCCTGGCACCCGCAGGTCGCGGTCGACCCCGCCGGCAACGCGACGACCGCGTGGTCGCTCAAGGCCAGCGGCAGCTGGACCGTCCAGTCCCGCGGTCTCGACACCGCGGGCCCCGTGGTCACGGACCTGACCGTGGCGGGCGCGGGCAAGCGCCGCACCTACGCCGTCACCGCGCACGACGCTTGGTCCCGCGTCGCGCGGGCGACGTGGCACTTCGCCGACGGCACCACCGCCACGGGCACGAAGGTGACCCACACCGACCGCGGGACCCGTCCCGTCCGGGTGACCGTCACCGACCGCGTCGGCAACGCCACCGCCTGCCGCTGGACCGGCACCTACACCTGCCGCAGGTCGGGCATCAGCGCCCCCAGCGTCCACCGGGCCCGGCTGAGCGACCCGGTGGTCCGTGCGAGCGGCGGCTCGGTCGCAGACCGCCGCACGACCGTGACCATGCAGCTCACCGCGTCGGCCGACGTCCGCGTCGTGCTGAGCAAGCGGGGCGAGAAGTCGGTGCGCCTCACCAAGCGGCTCCGGGCCGGCATGCCGAGGCTCGTCCTCCGGTCCCGCGTCACGCCGCACCGGGTGCTGGCGCCCGGCCGCTGGACGGTCCGAATCACCGCTCGCAACGAGGTCGGCACCAGTAGGACGCGGACGCTGCGCCTCCGCGTCGTGCGCTGATCGCCCTCGCACTGACATCATCCAGCGCGGGTCCTGGGCTCGATGGTCCGACCTGCCGTCAGGCCCTCGCGACCTCGACCGTCACCTCGTCGGCGACCGCGTCGGCGTACGACACGCTCGTCGCGAGCGTCTCCTCGGCGATCAGTGCCTCGTGGGTGCGGGCCGCGTCGAGCATCCGCGCCGGCGCGGAGATCGTCGCCGAGATCCGGTCGCTGACCTGCAGTCCGGCGTCCTTGCGGGCCTGCTGGACCGCCCGCACCAGGTCGCGGGCGGTGCCCTCGGCCTCGAGCTCGGGCGTGACCGCGGTGTCGAGGACGACGAAGCCCCCGCGCGGCAGCATGCCGATCACCGTGTCGTCGGACGAGGTGCCGGCGACCGTCTCCAGGGCGTACTCCCCCTCGACGAGCGCGAGCCCACCGGCGGTGACGGTCCCGTCCTCGGCCACCGACCAGTCGCCGGACTTGGAGCCCTTGATCGCGAGCTGCACGTCCTTGCCCAGGCGCGGTCCGGCCGCGCGGGCGTTGACGGTGAGCCGCTGCGAGACGCCGTACGCCGCTGCTTCCGGCGCGTCGGCCGCGAGCAGGTCGACCCCCTTGAGGTTGAGCTCGTCGGCGACCAGCGAGTCGAAGCCGGTGAGGTCGGCGTCGGTGACCACGGTCAGCCTCGACAGGGGCAACCGGTTGCGGAGGTTGGCGGCCTTGCGCAGCGCGGAACCGGCCGAGCAGACGTCGCGGACCGTGTCCATCGACGCGACCAGCGCCTCGTCGGTGGGCAGGTCGTCGGCGGACGGCCAGTCGGTGAGGTGCACGGAGCGCTCACCGGTGAGGCCGCGCCAGACCTCCTCGGTCGTCAGCGGCAGCAGCGGGGCGGTGACCCGGCAGACCACCTCGAGCACCGTGTAGAGGGTGTCGAAGGCGTCGGCGTCCTCGTCCCAGAACCGTTCGCGGGAGCGCCGGATGTACCAGTTGGTCAGCACGTCGAGGAAGCCGCGCGTGGAGTCGCACGCCGCGGCCACCTCGTAGTTGTCGAGCTGGTCGGTCATCGCGGCGACGTAGTCGCGCAGCTTGGCCAGGATGTAGCGGTCGATCGGGTGCGTGCTGTCCGTGCGCCAGCGGGCGTCGTGGCCGCCGTCGCCGGCCGCGTTGGCGTACAGGCTGAAGAACGACCAGCTGTTCCACAGCGGGATCAGCACCTGGCGCACCGAGTCGCGGATGCCCTGCTCGGTGACCACGAGGTTGCCGCCGCGCAGGATCGGGCTCGACATGAGGAACCAGCGCATCGCGTCGGCGCCGTCGCGGTCGAAGACCTCGCGCACGTCGGGGTAGTTGCGCAGCGACTTGGACATCTTCTGGCCGTCGTTGCCGAGCACGATGCCGTGGCTCAGGCAGGTCGAGAACGCAGGCCGGTCGAAGATCGCGCCGGCCAGCACGTGCATCGTGTAGAACCAGCCGCGGGTCTGGCCGATGTACTCGACGATGAAGTCGCCCGGGAAGTGGTGCTCGAACCAGTCCTTGTTCTCGAACGGGTAGTGCACCTGGGCGAACGACATCGAGCCGGAGTCGAACCACACGTCGAGCACGTCGGTGACCCGGCGCATCGTCGACCGGCCCTCCTCCGGCGAGCGGGGGTCGTCGGGGTTGGGCCGGGTCAGCTCGTCGACGAACGGCCGGTGGAGGTCGGCGTTGCCGTCCTTGTCGCGCGGCAGTCGGCCGAAGTCGCGCTCGATGTCCTCGAACGAGCCGTAGACGTCGACGCGCGGGTAGTGCTCGTCGTCGGACTTCCACACCGGCACCGGGCTGCCCCAGAAGCGGTTGCGGGTGATCGACCAGTCGCGGGCGTTCTCCAGCCACTTGCCGAACTGGCCGTCCTTGATGTGGTCGGGCACCCAGCGGATGTCCTGGTTGAGCGCGATCAGCCGCTCCTTGACCTTGGTCACCTCGACGAACCACGACGAGACGCCCTTGTAGATCAAGGGCTGCCGGCAGCGCCAGCAGTGCGGGTAGGAGTGGTCGTAGGTCTCGCGACGCACGAGCACGGTGCCGGGCGTGACGGACCCGGTGCCCGCCTTGAGGTGGTCGATGATCTGGAGGTTGGCGTCGAAGACCTGCATGCCCTCGTAGTCGACGACGGGGAAGGTGAAGCGGCCGTCCTTGCCGACCGGCATCACCGCCTCGATGCCCTCACGGTCGGTGACGACCTTGTCGTCCTCACCGAAGGCGCCGGCGGTGTGCACCAGCCCGGTGCCGTCGGTGGTCGTGACGAACTCGGCGGGCACGAGGCGGAAGGCGCGCTCGTGGCCGGCGTAGTAGCTGAACGGCGGGGCGTACTCCAGCCCGACGAGGTCGGCGCCGGTGTGCCGGGAGACGACCGCGGGCTCGTCGGTGTCGGGATAGAGGTCGCGCTTGTACGACGCCAGGCGGGCGTCGGCGATGAGGTAGCGCTCGGGGCTGCCGGTGGGCGCAGCGGACTCCACGACGACGTAGTCGATGTCCTCGCCGACCATGACCGCCAGGTTGGACGGGAGGGTCCAGGGGGTCGTCGTCCAGACGAGGACCTTGACGCCCTGCAGGTCACCGTCGGTGGTGACGTCGTAGCCGACGGTGACCGCCGGGTCCTGGCGCATCTGGTAGACGTCGTCGTCCATCCGCAGCTCGTGGTTGGACAGCGGGGTCTCGTCCTGCCAGCAGTAGGGCAGCACCCGGAAGCCCTCGTAGACCAGGCCCTTCTCGTGCAGCTGCTTGAAGGCCCACATGACCGACTCCATGAAGTCGGGGTTCATGGTGCGGTAGTCGTTGTCGAAGTCGACCCAGCGCGCCTGGCGGGTGACGTAGTCGCGCCACTCGCCGGTGTACTTCAGCACCGACTGCCGGCAGGCCTCGTTGAACTTCTCGATGCCCAGCTCGACGATCTCGTCGGTGGTCTTGATGCCGTTGAGGCGCATCGCCTCCAGCTCGGCGGGCAGGCCGTGGGTGTCCCAGCCGAAGCGCCGCTCGACCCTGCGCCCGCGCATCGTCCGGTAGCGCGGGATGAGGTCCTTGACGTAGCCGGTGAGCAGGTGGCCGTAGTGCGGCAGGCCGTTGGCGAAGGGCGGGCCGTCGTAGAAGACGAACTCGTTGTCGCCGTCGGTGCCGGTCTCACGCTGCTCGACGCTCGCGCGGAAGGTGTCGTCGGCCTCCCAGTAGGCCAGCACGGCTTCCTCGATCGCGGGGAAGCGTGGGTTGCTGGGCACGCTGGTGGAGTCGGTGTGGCTGACCCGGGGGTACGACATGTGGCTCTCGGCTCTCTCGCGGTTGTCCCAACCACGAGGACGACTGCGCCGAATCCTCGACGCGACCGCGGTACCACCTCGCTTGCCGTACGCGTGCGTACGACCACTCGCCAGGGCTGTGCCGGGCCCACCCGCTCGGTTCTAGTGGGGCACCCGCCGGGTTGCGGGACCTGTTCTTCCGAAGGCTCGCCGCTGATGACGGCTCAGACGCCTGCGGCGATCGTACGGCGCGGGTGTGCGCGCCCGCCAATCGATTGACGTCTCGCGACAGTGCTCTACCAGGCGAGGATCCGGGCCGCCGCCCCCGAGGGACCGAACTCCGCCGTGGATAGCCGCAGGTGCGCGAAGTCGGCCAGGACGCGTTGGCCCGGCAGGACGACCTCGGTCGACGTGTTCATCGTCATCGTCGCCTCCCGCTCCATGATGTGGGCCGCCGACCGTGCGGGGTCGCGCTTGGAGGGTTTGGCATCGAGCCGGTCGACGCCGTCGTTGCGATCGAGGCGCGTCGCGAGGTCGGCGTTCAGCTCGGCGAAGCGCACGCGACAGCCGCGGTCGACGTAGGGCGCGACGAGGCCGCGGATGTAGTCAGCGTCACGCTCTCCGGCGAGGTTCCACACGGTCGTGAACACCAGACGTACGTCGTTTGCCGCTGCTTCCTCGATCACCCGACGACGAGACTCGGCATTGATGGTCGCGGCCCGTCGGCCAGGTCTTCACGCCGACGAGTGAGCCGACCTAGCTCCCGGCACCATCAGCTCGCGGGGCGCCGAAGTGCTCCACTAGACGCGCCCCCAGCGCATCCAGGTCCGCCCGGAACAGTCCGCGGTAGACGGCGACGTAGTCCAACGACGAGCCGACCGGGATCACCGAGCGGAACTCCTGGGTGAGCAGGCACGACCGCTCGTCCACATGCGCGACGTCGAGCACCTGGTGGGACACGAGACCGCCGGAGATCGTCCGGGTCACGGCCCGACGTCCCTCGACGAGCGACTGCACCTCGATCAGGGAACCCTCGAGCACTCCGTCCACGCGCGAGACGTGGACCTGCACCTCGCCGACAGCGCGCGAGGGAGTGCCGGGAACCGTGAAGCAGTGTTCGGACCTCGGGTTCAGGACCCGAGTGGAGGCCGGGTCCCACATGAAGGCGAAGACGTCGTCGGCGCTGCTCGCCAGCGCGACGGTCACCGACTCCGACACGGTGAAGGGTTCTGGCAGGACCTTCAGCAGCCGGCGGCGTCCACGCATCCGGTCAGTCTGCCGACCCTGGTTCCTCGCCGGGGCATGTTCACAGAATTCGGATTGCGCCCCAACCGCCGGACCCGCTTGGCTGCTCCCATGGCAGACGCTCCGTACGACGGCATGTGGCTCCCCACCGACCAGGACCCACGCATGGTGGACCTGCGGCCCACGCGGGGCGAGCGGGAGTGCCTGATCGGCTACCTCGAGCACTACCGCGGCACCCTGGCCCTCAAGTGCGACGGCCTGAGCGCGGAGCAGCTGGCCACGAAGGCGGTGCCGCCGTCCAACATCTCGCTGCTCGGGCTGGTCCGGCACATGGCGAGGGTGGAGCAGAGCTGGTTCCGCCGGATCATCGAGGCGCACATGGAGATCCCCCGGATCTTCCAGGACGAGGACGCAGGCTTCGACTTCCCTGCCGCCGACGACGCCCTGGTGCGCGAGTCGCACGCGCTGTGGCAGGGCGAGATCGCCTACGCACGCGAGGTGCTCGGGCGCACCGACCTCGACCTGGTGGTCGACGTGCACGGGGAGCCGACCGAGGTGCGCGACATCATCGTCCACATGATCGAGGAGTACGCCCGCCACTGCGGGCACGCCGACCTCGTGCGCGAGTGCGTCGACGGCCGCACCGGGCAGTAGGCCGACGACTGGAAGCACCTCCGTAGGCTGGTCCGGTGACTGCTGCCTCCGGCTACGGCCTGCTGACCCTCCACGGCGACACCGTCCTCGACGCGTGGTTCCCCTCCCCCGTCCTGGGCGCGACCGAGGCGGACGCGCCCACGGAGCTCACCGGGCTGGAGGGCACCGACGAGGCTCGCGGCGTACGCCGTGAGGTGCGGCTGGTCGAGATCGCCGACCTCGCCGACGCACCCGTCTCGACCGAGGAGGTGTGGCTGCGCCTGCACCTGCTCTCCACCCGCCTGGTGCCACCCCACGGCATGTCGATGGACGGGGTCTTCGGCCTGCTCACCAACGTGGTGTGGACCTCCGCCGGCCCCTGCGCGGTCGAGGGGTTCGAGACCACCCGGGCGCGGCTGCGGGCCACCGGGCAGCACGTCACCGTCCACGGCGTCGACAAGTTCCCGCGCCTGGTCGACTACGTCATGCCCAGCGGCGTACGGATCGCCGACGCGGACCGCGTGCGGCTCGGCGCCCACCTCGCCGAGGGGACGACGGTGATGCACGAGGGCTTCGTCAACTTCAACGCCGGCACGCTCGGCGCGTCGATGGTCGAGGGCCGGATCTCGGCAGGCGTGGTGGTCGGCGACGGCTCCGACATCGGGGGCGGCGCCTCGATCATGGGCACCCTCTCGGGCGGCGGCAAGGAGATCATCTCCGTGGGCGAGCGGTGCCTGCTCGGCGCCAACGCCGGCATCGGCATCTCGCTCGGCGACGACTGCGTCGTGGAGGCCGGTTGCTACGTCACGGCCGGCACCAAGGTGTCCGTGAGCGACGCGGACGGCACGCCGCAGATCGTGAAGGCGGCGACTCTCTCGGGCGTCGACAACATCCTGTTCCGCCGCAACTCGGTCACCGGCGCCATCGAGGCCGTGGCGTGGAAGGGCGACGGGATCGCCCTGAACGCCGCCCTCCACGCCAACTGACCATGCCGTTCGTGCGTTCGGCCGCCATCGGCGCAGTGGTTGCGCTCGGCGCGGTGGCGACCACGCTGGTCCTGGTGGACCGCGGGGGCGTGCCGAGGATCCTCGACAGCACCGGGTGCACCGCCGAGGTGGACGGGCACAGCGTCGACATCGACCTCGAGCAGGCCGAGAACGCGGCCCTGATCACGGCGATCTCGATCGAGCGCGGCCTGCCCGCCCGGGCCGCCAGCATCGCGCTGGCCACCGCCTTCCAGGAGTCCAAGCTCTACAACATCGACTACGGGGACCGGGACTCCGTGGGGCTCTTCCAGCAGCGGCCCTCCCAGGGGTGGGGCTCGGTCGAGCAGCTGACGGACCCCGTCTTCGCCGCCAACGCCTTCTACGACGCGCTCGTGAAGGTGGACCGCTACCGCGAGATGGAGATCACCGAGGCCGCGCAGGAGGTGCAGCGCTCGGCCTACCCGGACGCCTACGCCGACCACGAGGACGACGGCCGCGCGCTCGCCTCCGCCCTGACCGGCAACTCCCCCGGCACCATGTGGTGCGATGTGGACGGGGACGCCGACGAGTCCCCCGACGCGCTCGAGGAGAGTGGCCTGGTGGCTCGCGCGGACGTCGTACGCCGCGACCTGGAGGAGCGGTTCGGCACCCTGTCGCTCGGCGGTTTCGAGCCCGGCGGCGTCTCGAGCGGGCACATGGAGGGCTCGGCCCACTACGAAGGGCGCGCGATCGACGTCTTCGTGCGTCCGATCAACGCCCAGAACACGCAGCGGGGCTGGGCGTTGGCCACCTACCTGGTGGCCAACGCCGACCGCCTCGACATCGGCACGATCATCTTCGACGACCGGATCTGGAAGACCGGGTCGCGCTCGGACGACGGGTGGACCGACTACCGCGTGCCGTCGTCGTCGGGCGGCGACCAGGCCATCCTCGAGCACCGCGACCACGTGCACGTCGACGTCGTCGACTGACCACGGCGGACGGCCCGGTCACCGTCTCGTCACCGCCCGCGCGAGGCGAAGACCTCCTGCTGCATGAGGGGACGCACCTTGTGCTGGAGCCCGCCCGGGCTGACGTAGTCGCGCAGGGAGTCGCCGGTGAGGGCGTTGCCGAGGGCGGCGACGATCATGCCCTGGTCGAGCGAGAGGTGCTCGCGCGAGACGTCACCGCTGCGGACCGCGATCGCGTCGTAGAAGCCGCCGGGACCGTAGGCGTCGAAGTCCTCGCGGATCCTGGCCAGGTTGGCCAGGGCCTCCTCGGGGGCGTAGCGCAGCGCCAGGAACGACGCGTGCGGGGTCACGACCCCGTCACCGTACGACGTGGGCGCGGGCGAGCCCTCGCGTCCCTCGCAGCCCTCGTAGGGCTGGTCCCAGGCGGTGCGCTCCTGGTCGGAGGTGTAGCCGGGGCCGTCCATGCCGAGCATGTCGACGCCGTACTCACGGTAGCCGCCGGCCGGGTCGTTGGACGGGGAGAAGCCCCAGTAGCCGTAGCCTGCCTCGTCCATCCCGTGCTCGATCTGCCCCTGCACGTAGAGCGGGTGGTTGACGCCCCACGACCGGGGTCCCCAGCGCTCCTCGGGGACGAAGAGCGGCACCATCAGCGCCTCGAACATGCTGCCGCCCCAGGTCGGGACGACCTGCGTCCCGCGATAGGGCAGCGCACCCTCGAACACGTTGATCCCCTCGTGGCGACGCCACTCCCCGCTCGCCCTGGTCTCGGTCCACGACCAGTCGCAGGTCGGCGGGAAGGTGCGCATGGTGCCGAAGTAGTGGCGCGCGGGGATCTGCCCGGCCGCGATGCCGAGGTAGGAGGCCATCCGGGGCTCGGTGTTGAAGGCCCCGTAGTGGTGGCAGGTGAAGTGGACCGGCGCGTCTCCGCGGTAGTTGCCCGCGACCGAGCAGCCCGGCGGCGGGTCGACCCAGAAGCCGCCGCGGATCTGGCCGCCGACCGGCTCCTGCGGGTCGGCGGGGTCCTTCTTCACTCCCGCGCCACCGTCGTAGTAGTAGCCGAAGTCCATCCGCTCCCGGATCGCGTCGGCGCGGTGGGCGAGTCCCGGGATCGCTCGCGAGGTCACCAGCAGGCCCGTGGCCAGCCAGGCGTTGTCGACGCTCGAGAGGAACGGGTGGACGGGGTTGCCGTCATCCGGCCAGGTGGTCAGCTTGGCGCCGGTGGCCGGGTCGTACCAGTTGAAGAACATGCCGGACGGCTCGTGCTTCTCCAGCCCGGCCACGGTGCGCAGCGTCGTACGAGCCCGCCGGCGCGCGTCCCGACCGGAGATCAGGCCGGTGTCGCGGGCCACGACGGTGCTCCACAGGTAGGCGCCGATGTTGGTCGGCGACGTGTAGGGGCTGCGGGACCCCGGGGTGAGGTCGCCACCGATGTTGTCCGCCGGCAGCCCGGTGGCGGGATCGGTCATCGCGTCCATCGAGCGCCATGTGTCGGCGAGGTAGCCGGTGAGGACGGCCTCGGTCGCGCGCGACGACCGTGCCCCCGAGGGGGGCGCCGGCTCGTCGGCGGTGGCCGACGGCAGGGCCAGGGTGCTCGCGGCGACGACGGCCGTCGCGGCGAGCGCCAGGGTGGATCGGATCCACGTGGTGTGTCTCATGGGTGGTGCCTCCTTACCCGGAAAGGGGCGTTGTGGTGCGGTCAGGTCACTTGATGCCGGTCATCGCGACGCCCTGCATGATGTGGCGCTGCAGGACCAGGAAGATGGCCAGCACGGGCAGCACGACGACGACGGAGCCGGCGAGCAGCAGGCCGTACTGCGTGGCGTTCTGGCCCACGGCGTACAGCGCCAGCGCGACGGGCAGCGTGTACTTGTCCTCGGTCTGGGCCACCACGAGCGGCCAGAGGAAGTTGTTCCACGAGCCGAGGAACGTGAGGATCCCCAGCGTCGCGAGCGCCGGTCCGCACAGCGGCAGGATCACGGAGAAGAAGATCCGCAGCTCGCCGGCGCCGTCGATGCGGGCCGCCTGGATCAGCTCGTCGGGCAGGGTCTGGATGTACTGCCGCATCAAGAAGACGCCGAACGGACCGGCCAGGAACGGCAGGATCATGCCGATGAGCGTGTTGGAGAGGCCGAGCTTGGTGGTGATGACGAAGAGCGGCACGAAGGTCACGACGCCGGGGATCATCAGCGTGCCGAGCACGATCGCGAACAGCGCCCGTTTCCCGGGGAAGTCCAGCTTGGCCAGGGCATAGCCCAGCATCGAGCAGAACACCATGTTGCCCGCCGTGACGGTGAGGGCGACGATCGCTGAGTTGGCGAAGTACGTCGGGAAGTCGAGGCTGGTGAACAGGGTGTCGTAGTTCTCCAGCGTGAGGGTCTGGGGCCACCAGGTCGGCGGGACCGCACGCACCTCCGCCTCCGGCTTGAAGCTCGAGGCGAGCATCCACGCGAACGGCACGACGACGAGGAACAGCCCGACGCCCAGGACGGCGTACAACCAGGGCGGAGTACGCCGCCACGTGCCGCCGTCGTGCGAGCTCGGCGCTGTCGGCGCCTGCGAGGCGGTCATCGCTTCGCCTCCCGCTCGCCGAGCCAGCGGAACTGCGCCCACGTGAGCAGCACGACCGCCAGGAACAGGAGATAGCTGGCTGCCGCGGCGTAGCCGTAGTTGCCGAATCCGAACTGGTCGAACGTGAAGTAGGTGACCGACCTCGTGGAGTCGAGCGGGCCGCCCTTGGTCATGACGAACGCCTCCTCGAAGAACTGCAGGTAGCCGATGCCGGTGATCACCGCCCCGAAGAGCAGGGTCGGTCGCAGCAGCGGGAGCGTCACGTGGCGGAACCGGGCCCACCCGGTCGCGCCGTCCACCTCGGCGGCCTCGGCGACCTCCTGCGGGATCGTCTGCAGGGCGGCCAGGAAGATGACCATCAGGGTGCCGAAGTTGCGCCACACCGACATCACGACGAGCGAGGGCAGGGCGAGGGTGGTGCTGTCCAGCCAGCCCGGGCCGTCGATGCCGACCCCGGCGAGGACGGTGTTGAAGAGGCCGCCGTTGTCGCGGTAGAGGAACTTCCACACCACCGACACGGCCACGATGCTCGTCACGACCGGGAGGTAGTAGCCCACGCGGAAGAAGCCGCGCAGCCGCTCGACCCGGTTGATCCCGACCGCGGCGGCGAGCGCCACCGCCATGGTCGCGGGCACGCCGAGCAGCAGGTAGAGCAGCGTGTTGAGGGTGACCTTGCGGAACAGCGGGTCCTGCACCAGCTGGACGTAGTTGTCCAGCCCGACGATGTCGACGGCGAAGGGGTTGCGGATGTCGGTGCGCCGCATGTCGGTGAAGCTCATGCCGAGGCTGGCGAGGACGGGACCGAGGCTGAAGGCGAGGAACAGCAGGACGAAGGGCAGCGCGAGCATCCACGCGGCCGCCGACTGCTGCCGCCGGGTCGGGTCGACGTGCCGGGACGGGGTGCCCCGACCCGACGCCCGCGCGGGGGCGGGCGCCGGGACGACGGTGGGCGGACTGGTCATGGACTCAGAGCCCGGTGCCGATGGACTCGGCCTGGCGCTGCATCTCCGCGACCGCGTCCTCGACGGAGGTGTCGCCCCTGGTGGCCTTCTCGACCTCACCGTCGACGACGGTGGCGACCTCCTCCCAGGTCGGGACGGCCGGCGGGGCGACCGTGTTCTCCAGCTGCTTGCCGAAGACCTGGAGCTGGGCGTCCTCGGCGAGCTCACCGGTCTGCCACGCAGCGGGGACCGCCGGCAGGTCGCCCATCTCGTCGTAGAAGCCCTGCTGGGTCGCGGGGTCGGCGAGCCAGCGGACGAACTTCCAGGCGCTCTCCTTGTTGTCGGAGTCGGCGAAGACCGCGAGGTCACCACCGCCGACGAAGGACGTGCCCGGGGCCCCGTCGCGGCCGGGCAGCGGCGCGACGGCGTATGCGTCCTGGCCGACGCCCTGCTCCTCCACCAGGCCGGTGTGCCAGGGCCCGGAGATGAACGAGCCGTAGGTCCCGTCAGCGAAGCCGCTCTCGAGCTCACCCGCGTCGAGCAGGCGGGTCGGCGAGATGCCCTCGTCGAAGAAGGTCTTGTAGAACTCCAGCGCCTCGATCATCTCGGGGCTGTCGAGCGTGTACTCGGTGCCGTCCTCGTTGGTGATGTCGACGCCGGCGGACCAGGCGAAGGGCAGCATCGTCTGCCAGGAGCCGGTGCCGCCCGCAGGCAGCTGGATCCCGTACTCGGCGCCGGCCTTGTCCTGCAGGTCGACGGAGAACTGCTTCAGCTCCTCCCACGACGTCGGCGCCTGGTCCCAGCCGGCCTTCTCCGCGAGGTCCGTGCGGTAGTAGAGGACGCGGGTCTCGACGTACCACGGGACGCCGTACGACGTGCCGCCCACCTCGGTGCTGCCCCAGGCCCCCTCATAGAAGTCGGCCGGGTCGACGAGGTCCTCGGGCAGCGGGTCCAGGCCGCCGGACTCGGCGAACTCGCCCATCCAGGTGGTGCCGACGAGCGTGACGTCGGGGGTCTCGCCAGCGGCGATCGCGTTGGCGATCTTCTCGTGGGCGCTCTCCCACGGCACGGCCGTCACCTCGACCTCGGCGTCGGGGTTGTCGTCGGCGAAGGCCGCGGCGAAGTCACCGAGGACCTCGCCCTCGGTGCCCATCGCCCACACCTCGATGGTGCCGGTGGCCGGACCGTCCGCGACGGCCTCGCCCTGCTCGGTCGCGGCGTTGCCGCCGGCGTCGCGGCCACAGGAGGCAAGGGCCAGGGATGCCAGCCCGAGAGCCACGCCGGCACGCGTCGTGCTGCGGAGTCTGGTCATTGTTCTTCACCTTTCACGGGGGAACTGCTGGATCGGATGATGAGCTCGGTGGGGAGGACCTCGTGGCGCGGCTCGGAGCGTCGACCCTCGATCAGGTCGTCGAGCATCCGGGCAGCCGTGGCGCCGAGGTCGTGGAGGGGCTGGCGCACGGTGGTCAGCTCGGCGTAGCGGGCGGCCATGATGCCGTCCCACCCGGTGACGAGGACGTCGCGCGGGGCCACCACCCCGCCGGCCCGCAGCGCGGTCATCAGACCGAGCGCGAGCTCGTCGTTGGCGCAGGCGATCGCGTCGGGCAGCGCCGCGGAGCCCCGGAGCAGGTCCTCGGCGGCGCGGGCACCGCCCTCCTCGTCCATGGTGGGCACGGGCAGCACCTGGAGGTCGATCCCGGCCCGCTCGGCCCCGACGGCGATGCCGGCCAGGCGCTCGGCGACGTCGGGCGAGAGCCCGGGATCGCCGAGGAAGGTGATCGAGCGGGCCCCGGAGGAGGCGAGGTGTGCTGCGAGGGCCTCGGCCGTGGTCCGGTTCTCCGCCGACACCGAGTTGATGCCGCTCACGGCCGGACGGGCGGCCAGCACCAGCGGGACACCGCGCTCGGCCAGCGGCACCAGCACCTCGTCGGCGACGGTGTGGCCGAGCACGACGAGGCCGTCGCACCGGCCCGCGAGCTGCCGGATCATCTCCGGCGCCGCCGCTCGCCCCTGGGTCGCGAGGATCAGCACCGCCCTCCCCAGCTCGGACGCGACGGCCTCGTAGCCGAGCACCACCTCGGCGTAGTAGGGGCCCGACAGGTCGGGGAAGACGATGCCGTTGGCGGTGTGGCGGCGCTCGGCGAGCTGGCGGCCGAGGTGGGAGGGCGTGTAGTCGAGCTCGGTGGCGGCCGTCTGCACCCGGCGCAGCGTCTGGTCACTGACGATCGAGGGCTCGCGCATGGCGCGGGAGACAGTGGCGATCGAGACGCCGGCGCGTCGCGCCACGTCGCGGATGGTGGACGCCATGACTCTCCTCACGATGATGTAACCGGTTACAGAAACCGGTTACACCGTGACCGTCGTCACAGGGGTTTGTCAACCCCTGCCCGGGAGACGGATCAGGCGGTGAGGCGTGCGACCGCGGCCTCGACCCGCTCGTCGGTCGCGGTGAAGGCGACCCGGACGTGCTCGCGACCCGAGGGCCCGTAGAACTCACCAGGGGCGACCAGGATGCCCTGCCCGGCCAGCTCGGAGACGGTCGTCCAGCAGTCCTGGCCGCGGGTCGCCCACAGGTAGAGCGACGCCTCGGAGTGGTCGATGCGGAAGCCCGCGGACTCGAGGGCACCGCGCAGCGCGGCACGGCGGGCGGCATAGCGGGCGTGCTGCTCGGCCACGTGCGCATCGTCGTCGAGTGCGGCGATCATCGCCCGCTGCTGGGGGCCGGGCATCTGCAGGCCGAGGTTCTTGCGGACGGCGAGGAGCTCGCCGACCAGGGTCGGATCGCCCGCCACGAAGGCGCAGCGGTAGCCGGCGAGGTTGGAGCGCTTGGAGAGCGAGTGCACGGCGAGGATGCCGTCCAGGGAGCCGCCGTTGACCCGCGGGTCGAGGATCGACAGCGGCGCGTCACCCTCCCAGGCGCACTCGAGGTAGCACTCGTCGGAGACGAGGACCGTGCCGCGCTCGCGGCACCAGTCCACGACCTTGCGCAGGTGCTCGAGCGGCAGCACCCGACCGCTGGGGTTGGCCGGGCTGTTGATCCACAGCAACCGCGGGGTCCGCGGGCCGAACGCGGTGAGCGAGTCGGTGGCGAGGCTGTCGGCACCCGCGAGCGCCGCGCCCACCTCGTACGTCGGGTAGGCCAGGGCCGGGTAGCCGATGAGGTCGCCGGGACCGATGCCCAGGTGGATGGCCATCGAGCCGATCAGCTCCTTGGACCCGATGACCGGCAGCACGCCGTCGAGGCCGAGGCCCGTGACGCCGTGGCCACGCGCGAGCCAGTCGATCGCGGCCTGCCGGGTCGCCTCGAGGCCGATCGTCGTCGGGTAGCCGGGCGAGTCCGCCGCGGCCCGCAGCGCGTCCTGGACGACCGCGGGCGTGGGGTCCACCGGCGTGCCGACCGAGAGGTCACAGACCCCGTCCGGGTGGGCGCGCGCGGTGGCGGCGTGGTGGGTGAGCTTGTCCCAGGGGAAGTCCGGGAGAGTCGTCGAAACTGCTGGTCGGGGGTTTCGTGACGGTCGCTGCGCGACCTCCTCAACCAGCGGATCGGTCACTCGTCGTGCTCCTGCGGGGGCAGCGCGGCGACGAGCTCGTGGTCGGCGTCGATGACGCCCATCTTGGCGGCGCCACCGGGCGAGCCGAGGTCGTCGAAGAAGTGGACGTTGGCGTCGTAGTAGCCCTTCCACTCCTCCGGGGTGTCGTCCTCGTAGAAGATCGCCTCGACCGGGCACACCGGCTCGCAGGCACCGCAGTCGACGCACTCGTCGGGGTGGATGTAGAGCATCCGCTTGCCCTCGTAGATGCAGTCGACGGGGCACTCATCGACGCATGCGCGGTCCTTGAGGTCGACGCACGGCTGGGCGATGACGTAGGTCACCTGGTCCTCCTGGAGCACGGATGGGGATCGAGTGGCTTCACTCTAGTATCCGGAGCGTGGTCGACACGCCGGAGCCCCGTACCGCCGAGACGTCGGTGGGCAGGCACACCCTGGGCCCGCACGTGGTCGGGCAGCGGATCGTGGTGCGCCACCTGCTCCCGGACGGCTCGGCGACGGACGTGCTCGGCACGTGTACGGCGTGGGGCACGCACACCCTCACGGTGGACCGGGACGGGCACGGACCCGTCACGATCGCGCTGGGCGACGTGGTGACCGGCAAGCCCGTGCCGCCCCGCGCGTCGGTGCGGGCGCGGGTGCCGGCCCGCGAGGTCGAGCTGCACGTCGGAGCACTGTGGAGCTCGATCACCACGCAGCCGCTCGGTGACTGGCTCCTGCGCGCCTCTCCCCCGCACGGTGGCCGGCTGCGCCGGCGCGGCAACTCGGCCCTGGCCATGGGCACACCCGGCATCGGCTGGGCGGACGCCGTGTGGGGCGTCCGCGAGTTCTACGCCGGGCTCGAACAGCCGCCGCTGATGCAGGTGCAGCTGGGCTCTGCGGTCGAGGGGACGCTGGCCACGCTCGGTTTCGTGCCGATGGGCGACGGCGACGCCCACGCCCAGCTGGCGTCCGTCGCGGGTGCCCTGCGCTCGTTGCGGGCCGCGACGCCCGACATCCGGGCCGAGCTCGACGAGTCCGCGGACCGGGTCACCGTCACACTCGAGGGTCAGGTCGCCACTGGCCGGGCCGTGCTGTCCGGCGACTGGCTGCTGGTGGAGGGACTCTCGGTCGACCCCGCCCAGCGGCGCCGGGGACTTGCCAGCGGCGTGCTCTCCGAGCTCCTCGACTGGGGGGCGTCACGAGGTGCGCGCACCGCGATGCTGCACGTGGAGACCGTCAACCAGGCGGCGCAGGCGCTCTACGAGCGGCACGGCTTCCTCACCCACCACACCAACCGCTACCTCGTGGTCCGCTGAGAAAAACGGGTTGCCCGACGCCCGGCTCCGGCCGCATCATCGTCGCGACGACCGCGGGGCCTGACGAACCCCCTCCCCCCGGGGCAGCGCAGCGGTCGTCCGCGCGTACGGCGTCACCGACGAGAGGCCGCGAGTGTGTCGCGGCAAAGGTGTGGTGGCACCGCGACCTAGCCCCCGCCCACACCTCCAGGGCCTCACCCACCTGGAGGACATCATGAGAACGCTCTGCCACGACCTGCCCGCAGCCACGCCCGGTGACGAGGTGATCCTCGAGGGGTGGGTGCACCGGCGCCGCGAGCTGTCACGCGTCACCTTCCTGGTGGTGCGTGACCGCAGCGGCCTGGCCCAGGTGGTGCTGCCGGCAGGCGCCGTCGTACCTCCCGAGGAGACCACCGTCCGCGTCACCGGCACCGCCACTGCCAACGCGCAGGCGCCCGGCGGCGTGGAGGTCACCGACGCGACCGTGGAACCGCTCACCGAGGACGCGCTCACTCCCCCGGCCGAGCTGTGGCGTCCGCGTCTCGACGTCTCGTTGCCGACGTTGCTCGACCACGCCCCGGTGCTGTGGCGCCACCCTGCCCAGCGGGCCCGGTGGGAGCTCGCGGCGGCCTCGCTGCGCGGCTTCCGTGCCACCCTCGACGGCCTCGGGTTCACCGAGGTGGCCACCCCGAAGCTCGTCGAGTCGGCGACGGAGTCGGGAGCCAACGTCTTCCCTGTCGACTACTTCGGGCGCCCGGCCTACCTCGCGCAGAGCCCGCAGTTCCACAAGCAGCAGCTGGTCGGCGTCTTCGAACGGGTCTACGAGGTGGGGCCGGTGTTCCGGGCCGAGCCGCACGACACCGTGCGCCACCTCGCGGAGTACCGCTCGCTCGACGTCGAGCTCGGCTTCATCGACGACCACCGCGACGTGCTGCGGGTCCTGCGCGAGGTCCTCGCCGGGATGGTCGCCGCGGTCGCGTCGGAGGACCGCGCCCTCGCGCGCACCGGCGCCCGGCTGCCCGTCGTGCCCGAGGAGATCCCGGTCGTGCACTTCGCCGACGCGCTCGCTCTCGTCGGCGCGCCGGCCGACGAGCCCGACCTCGCGCCCGAGCACGAGCGCGCCCTGGGCGCCTGGGCGTGGGCCGAGCACGGCTCGGAGCTGCTCGCGGTCGAGGGCTACCCGATGGCCAAGCGACCCTTCTACACCCACCCGCAGCCCGGCGACGGGCGCTGGTCCAACAGCTTCGACCTGCTCTTCCGCGGCCTCGAGCTGGTGACCGGCGGCCAGCGGCTGCACCGGCCCTCGGACTACGAGCGCGCGATCAGCGCCCGCGGCGAGGACCCAGCGGCGTACGACGCCTACCTGCAGGCGTTCCGGCACGGGATGCCACCGCACGGCGGCTTCGCGATCGGGTTGGAGCGCTGGGTCGGCCGGCTGGTCGAGGCGACCAACATCCGTGAGGTCACGCTCTTCCCGCGCGACCTGCACCGCCTGACGCCGTGACCTCGTGACGGCTCGCCCCGGCGTCGCCGGCTACTCGTCGACGGCGTCGGGGTTGGTGCAGATCACCGTGTCGCTGGGGGTGTAGGTGGTGTTGAAGACCTCATCGTCGCGGGTCTCGGTGTTGGCACCGACCGGCCTGAAGTAGCGGACCACGTCGATGTCGAAGCCGCCGTAGCCCTGGTTGGGGTGGCAGGTGAGGGAGTCGATCCGGCGGGTCTTCGCCTGGGTGAGGTTGTAGCGCTTGCCGGTGCTGGTCGTGATGTCCCAGTACTTCGTGGAGTACATGCTGACCGTGGCCGAGCCGGACGACGAGGGCGTCGACGGCGTGACGCTGGCCTGGATCAGGACGCCGTACGGCGTGTCGTTGGTGAAGCGCAGGTCGACCGCGCCCCAGGCGACCGTCGCCTCGCGGCCGATCGGGTAGCGGTCGATGTAGAACGAGTGCGGCTTGTGCTCGACGTCCTCGAGGCCGGCGAAGAACATCGCGTTGAAGGTGGTCGTCGCGATCTGCGAGACGCCTCCGCCGAGGTCCTGGATCAGGATCCCGTCGCTGATGATGTAGCCCTTGGTGAAGCCGTTCGCCTCCGTGCGCTCACCGACGGTGCCGTTGAGGGAGAACGTCTCGCCCGGCTTGAGCAGGGTGCCGTTGATGAGCTCCGCCGCCCGCCCGAGGTTGACGTTGCGGTACTCGGCGTAGGGGAAGTAGGTGGTGAAGGTCGAGACCTGCTCGGTGACCTTGAGCGCGCGGGCGTCCTTGGTGGTGAAGGCCGGCTTGGCGACCTGCGAGGTGAGCGTCAGGGACCGCTCGCCCTGCGGCTGGGCCACTGCGGCGAGGAAGCCGGACTCCAGCTCTGCGGGGTCGAAGGTCACGCCCGGCTTGGCGGGGACGACCTGCGGGCGGCCGTTGACCAGCGTGATGCTGGCATCGACGGGAGCACCGCTCGAGACCTTGGACGCCACGACCTCGGACAGCTTCGCCGCGTCGAGGGTGGGCACGAGCTCGCCGTCGGTCGGCACGAGGCTCAGGGCGGCGGTGTAGTCACCGGGGAAGATCTTGACGTTCGATCCCTCGAAGCTGAGGGTGACCGGCGCTGCCACGGCCGGCGAGGCGAAGCTGTCGAGCGCCTCCTGGACGTCACCCTCGTCGATGGCAGGGACGACGTCGGTCATCTCCAGGGCCACCTCGTCGGGGCTGTCCTCCAAGAAGGCGGCGCGCAGCTGCGCCAGGGTGGTGGCGGGGTCGAGCGCAGCACCCGTGCGGGCCTTCGTCGTGTCGACCTGGTTGCCGGAGAACGTCACCGCACCGTCGCGTGCGGGCGTGCCGTGCTGCTCGTCGAGAGCTGCCAGGTAGGCGGTGAAGGTGGTGTCGTCGACCGTCGTCTCGGCCACGAAGGTGTCCCCGCCGGTGAAGTAGTTCCACAGGCGCACCGGGTCCCAGCTGAGCTCGCCGCCGGCCTCGGCGACGGAGGCGTCGTAGTCGACCTGGAGGCCGACCTCGGCCGGGTCGATCGCGACGGGTGTCCCGTCGATCGAGGTGGCGATGTCGCGCGCGACCTTGTCGGCCAGACCGGCCTCGAGCCGCTGTGCCGCCTCGCCCTGGGGGTGCCCGCCGATCCGGACGCCGGAGACGGTCGTGTTGCGCGGGACCTTGTCACCGGCGACGTAGTGGGCGCCGACGTAGAGCCCGCCGAAGAGCACCCCGAGCCCGAGCAGCAACCACACGACGACGGACGCGCCCGCCGTCTCGCGGGGCTGTTCGTCAGTGCTGCCGGGGTTCTTCGCCACGCCGCGAGTTTAGGTGGCCGGACCCCGAACTCCCGGATCCTCGGCGTGCGCCCCGCGTGCGGGCGCTCCCGACCTCGCGGTCAGCGCCGCGCTCAGGAGCAGCACCAGCGAGCCTGCGATGAACGACCAGCCGGGCGCGTCGGCGCCGACCAGGAAGCCGCCGGCCGGGCGCTCCAGGACCCCTCGCAGCACTGGCACGCACCAGGCCACCGCGAAGACGAGGCGTACGACTCCGGGAGGGAGCCACGCGAGCACGACCAGGCCGGTGCCGAGCGCGAGCACCAGCCCCCACCAGTGCTGGTGCAGCAGCGTGCCGGCCGCGCCGGACACCATCCCCACCAGCAGGGCCGTCGCCACCCGCAGGGCCCTCACAGTCCGGCGAAGAGGTCCTCCTCGAACCCGTCGGCGTCCGCGGGCCCGGCGGTGCCCTTCACCAGGCGGTAGAACTCGTCCGACCACCACGAGTGGCCGCTCTCGGCGCCGGCGAAGAAGTGGCCGTCGGTCTTGACCTGGGTCTCGTGCTTGGCCAACGCGTCCATCTTGCGTCCGACCGTCGCCGAGCCGTCGACGCGGGCGCTGATCAGCTCGTCGGGGGTGATGAAGGGCGGCAGCTTGCCGTCCGGCTCCATCCCGGCGAAGGTCTCGGTGTCGCCCGCCTCCCGGAGGGCGCGCAGGCTGGCGCGCATCCGCGACTCGCTCATCGCGGTCCAGTAGATCTTCGCGATGTCGTGCGGCTCGCCGAGGTCGAGCCGGTACGACGGCGCTGCCGCCAGCTGGGCGGCGTACATCGCCACGCGGTGGGCCTGGATGTGGTCAGGGTGGCCATAACCGCCGAACTGGTCGTAGGTCACCAGCACCTGCGGGCGGACCTCGCGGATGACCGGCACCAGCTCGTCGGCGGCCTCGGTGAGATCGGCGTGCCAGAAGGCGCTGTCCGGGACGACCTCGGCGGCGATCGCGTGGCCGTCCTCGTGCCAGGCCATGCCGGAGTCGTGGAAGCGGCCGAAGCCGCCGAGGAAGCGGTGGTCGCTCACGCCGAGGACCTCCATCGCCGCGTCGAGCTCCTCGCGACGGTGCTCGCCGAGACCACCCTGCTCGTCGTAGGCCAGGTGCGCCAGGTCGGGCACGAGCACCTCGCCCATCTCTCCCCCGGTGCACGTCACGAGCGTCACGCCGATGCCCTCGTCGACGTAGCGCGCCATCGTGGCGCCGTTGTTGATGGACTCGTCGTCGGGGTGGGCATGCACGAGCAGGAGGCGGCGATCAGTCATGCCCAGAGCCTAGGCCGGAGCGCTTGATCCGCTTCGGCGCGGCCGGGAGGACGAGCGGTGGTGCCGCCGGCTCCGCGTCCTCCCCCTCGTCGAGCCACCCGTCGTGGGTGTCGACCAGCAGCTCCAGCATGAAGCCGGGCGCGTCGCTCACCACGGCCCACGGGTGTCCCTCGTCGTCGTCCTCGCCGGCGAGCCGCTCCCGCACCACGCTGGCCTCGAAGCCGTCGGCGCGCAGCCGCGCCACGACCGCCCGCGCGTCGTCCTCGTCGAAGAAGATGGCCCTCACGGTGGTCATTCTCCCCGATGTCTCGCCGCCCTGCCCCACCCCCACCCCGCCCCTCGGTAGTCCCCATCAGCCGCCCGCCCTCGGTAGTGGGGCGAGGGGCGGGTGGTTCCGGTCCCACTAGGGTCGATCCATGCGCCCAGCCGGCCCGCCCGACCCGCCGCACGTCCGGGGCGTGCACCTGCAGCGCACGGACGAGAACGTCCGCGAGATCGCGGCGCTCGCGCAGGTCCTGGGCGAGCCGACCGGGCTCGACGGGCTGCTGGCGGACCTCAAGTACGACGTCCGCCGGGCGCGGGTGGTGCCGCGCCTGCTGGGTCGGGCGGTGCGCGAGGCCTACCGCTGGGACGCCTACGACGAGCGCGACGAGCTCTGGTACCCGCAGGGCATCTCGACCAGCGCGGACGCCTCCGACACCGAGGCATTCCTGACACGGGCCGGCAACGGTCGCCGGGTGCTGGTGACCACGTGGTACTCCACCGGCAGGGACGGCATCAAGCGCGGATCCCGGGTCACCTTCGTCGACCTCGACTCGGGGAAGTACCGCCACGTCCTGCTCGTCTCACCGGTGCTCGACCAGGACGGCCAGCTCCGCCTCAAGCCGATGCGCATCCACGCGGGCGGCATCGTCTGGGCCGGGCCCTACCTGCACGTCGCCGCCACCGGTCGCGGCTTCGTGACGGCCCGCATCGACGACATCATGCGCGTGCCGGGCGACGACGACCACCCGGACAGGTTCGGCCTCGAGGGCTCCACGCTCCACTCCTTCGGCCACCGCTACGTCCTGCCGGTGCGCTTCACCTACCAGGCCTTCGCCGACGAGGGCCACCAGAAGCTGCGCTACTCCTTCATGTCGCTGGACCGGCGCTCGGACCCGCCGGCCCTCGTCGCCGGTGAGTACGCCCTCGACCCCGACGCGACGACCCGGCTGGCGCGCTACTCCCTCGACCCGCAGACCTGGCAGCTCGCCGTCGGCGACGACGGCTTCTCCCGACCACTCGCCCTCGACGAGGGTGGGGTGCGCCAGATGCAGGGCGCCGTGATCGCCGCCGGCCGCTTCCACGTCACCGTCTCGCAAGGCCCCTGGATGCCCGGGACTGTGTGTGCGGGCCAGCCCGGCTCGATGACCGTACGCCGCTGGGCGCTGCCGATGGGGCCCGAGGACCTGAGCTACTGGCCCTCGACCGACCGGCTCTGGTCGGTCACCGAGCACCCACGACGGCGCTGGATCGTGTCGATGGACCGCGCCTGGTTCGACTGACGCGCACGGGGGGCCGTCACGCCAGGGCGCGAAGCGTGTCCACGGTCCACACGGGTGACATCGCGTCCAGCCCGGCCAGGTAGCTGATCTGCTCCTCCGGATCGAGCCCGAAGCCTTCCGCGAGTCCCTCCATCATGGTCCGCAGGTAGGCCGCGGACGGTGGGTTCGCAGGGTGGTCGCGCAGCGAGCTCAGCGTGAGCAACCGAGTGCCGTCGAGCTCGCCGAGGTCGAGCACCACGTCATAGACCTGCGACAAACCGTGTCGCGTCGGCCCGCGCTCGGCGAGCACCAGTGCCTGTCCGACCGGGTGACGGCTCTCCTGGGCGACCAGGTCGCCGAACTGCTCCTGCCGCAGGAGGTAGGCACGGGCGTGGACTGCTCCGTCGGGCCCGGGCGCGAAGAAGGCCATGCCTCCTCCCCACACCCGGGACTCACCGGCGAAGCGCACGCGTCCCTCGAGCGTGATGGCCCGGTGCGCGCGAGGCGGGCTCGGGTCCCGGCACCCCTCGTACTCGCGAGCGGCCCCCCGCGGCAGGCCTCCTGCCAGGTAGCAGCCCAGGCGCGCGGTCGAGAGGTTGGAGCCGAATGCGGCGTACCACACCAGGGGATCGTCGGCAGCGCTCACGAGGGCAGCGCTCCCTGCACGGCCGCCCGTTCGCCCTCCTCCAGCAGCACGGCGGTGGCCTCCTCGTAGATCCGCCACGCCTCGTCAGGACTGTCCCCGATCGCGGTCATGCCGAGCCGGCCGCACTCGGTGACGCAGCTGATCATGTGGAAGACGACACCGGTCTCGCGCGAGTGGTCGAAGTGCAGCCGGTGACGGGCCACGACGTCGAACACGTCCCGCGTCGTGAGGGACTTCAGCCGCTCGTCCTCGAGGTGGTCGGTGGCGACGAGATGCTTGGTCGCACCCGACGCCGTGCGGTAGACACCGGCGTCGCCGTCATAGCTGCCGCCGGCCAGGAACTGGAGGGTGAGGAAGGGGTGGGTGGTGCCGCCCTTGCGGAGGTTGAGCTCGATCGCATACGCCTGCCACTCCCCGGTCTCGTCCCGCACGGTCACGAAGTCGACCGCGAAGCGTCCGAGCACGCCCTTCTCCGCGAGGCTGCGGCCGATGGCCAGGGCGGGCTCGGAGATCTTGCGGGAGTACGCCGGGTCGGCCGGGAACACGCAGCCGAGGTACTTCTGGCCGCTCGCCCCGCCGAGCAGCTGGTCGTGGGTCGAGAGCAGCTCGACCGCGCGGTCGGGGTGCACCCGCATCTGCACGCTCGGACTGGTGAACGCCTCACCGGTGATGCGTTCCTCCACCACGCCGCCGAGCCGTTCGAACGCGGCCAGGAACGCCTCCACGGCGAGGTCGACCGCCTCCGGCTGCATGGCCAGGAGGCACGCGCGCAGCGCCTCGGACTCACCGGTGCTCCCGGGTGCAGGAGCACCCGTCAGGTCCACGAGGGCGTTGCCGGAACCGGAGACCCCTTCGTTGATCTTGACGATCACCTCCCGCAGCGACGGACGACGACGACGCATGCCGGCCACCGCGGCCACGAGGTCGTCGAGAGAGCTGAGGTCCTCGGCGCCCTCCGGCGCCGTGACACCCACCTCGTCGAAGAGCCGCCGGCACCCCGACTTGCTCCCGAGCGGCGCGAGGCGCGGGTCGGAGCCGTAGACCGGGATCCCGAGGCTGAGCGCGACGTCACGTTCGAGCTCCGTGGTCGTGTACGGGATCAGGTGGCTCATGGCCCGGTCGGGGATCAGCTCGCGGATCTCGCGCAGCACCCTGGGCCGGTCGAGCAGCTTGGCGCTGAGCGGACGAGGTGACGCGTCGCCGACCGACACGAGGCGCAGCCGTCGGCGTGCATGGCTCGGGATGATGCCCGGAAGCAGCCCGAGGTAGTAGTCGACGATGTCCTCCTCGATCGGCGAGGACGTGACATAGACGAGCGTCAGCATCGGCTGCCGGAGGAGCAGCAGGAGGAAGAGCGCGCGCTCCTCCATCGCCTGCATGAGGGTGCCGCTCCCGGCCGTGGTGCGCTCGAGGCTGATCGAGGGCACCACGACCGCGGACTCCAGCGGCCGGTCCCGGCGCATCGCCTCCCACACCCCGGGCATCCGTTCCTGCAGCGTCTCGTAGGCGTCGTAGCGCTGCCGCTCGTCGAGGTCGGACAGCGAGGTCGTCGTGGTCACCTGCTCACCTCCCGGTGCTCTCGGCCAGGACGTCGTGCACCCGCACCGGCCGGCTGAATCCCTTGGGCTGGACGTCGCCGACCAGCTCGGTCGCCACCCGCTCCTCCACCTGGGCGAGGACCCGGTCGGTCACCAGCACCTGCCACGACGCGGCGTCGGCGCACAGCCGGGCGGCCAGGTTGGTCACGCTGCCGATGGCGGCATAGTCGGAGCGCCCCGGATAGCCGATCCTGCCCAGCGTGGCGTAGCCCTGCGCGATCCCGATCCCCAGGGAGAGGTCGTGGCCGCGTCGTGCCCACCCGGCAGCCAGCCGTCGTACGTCGTCGCGCACCGCGAGCGCCATCGCCACCGCGGAGCCCGCCGGGTCACCGTCCGCGACCGGGTCACCGAAGAAGACCATCACCCCATCGCCCGTGAAGCGCTCGAGAGTCCCGGCGTGCTCGTCGATCCGGGCACCCAGCGCCAGGTGGTACTCACTGAGGACGTGCATGACCTCCTCGGGCTCCGATGCCTCCGCGAACGAGGTGAAGCCGCGGACGTCGCAGAAGAGCACGACGATGTCGCGGCGGTGGCTGGCGAGCAGGCTCTCGTCGTTGAGGACCAGGTCGGCGAGCTGCGGGGAGAGGAACCGTCGCAGGCGGCCGACGCGTTCGAGCTCGGCCACCTGGGTCGCCACGCGTCCCTCCAGCTCCCGGTTCCAGGCGGCGATCTCGTCGGTCTGCCGCCGGATGGTGTCGTGGTAGGCCTTCAGCCGGGCGAGCGAGCGCACCCGCGCCAGCAGCTCCGCCTGGTCGAACGGCTTCGTGATGAAGTCGTCCGCACCGGCCTCCAGTCCCTCCAACCGCTGGGCGGCGGCACCTGCGGTGATCATGATGACGGGGAGGAACTCGGTCCGCGGGTCGTGACGGATCCTCCGGCACACCTCACAGCCGTCCATCCCCGGCATCTGCACGTCGAGCAGGACGACGTCGACGGTCGTCGCCTGCAGGACGTCCAACGCCTCCTGGCCACCCGCGGCAGTGAGCACGTGGTAGCCCCGGGGCGAGAGGATGGCGTCGAGCAGGCGGAGGTTCGGCGGCTGGTCGTCGACAGCCAGCACCGTCGGCTGCTGGCGCGTCACGTCCCTCCCCTCCCCAGGAAGCGCTCCACCTGACCGGGCAGCGCCCGCGGGCTGATCGGCTTCTCCAGATAGCCGTCGAACCCGGATTGCTGCGCACGGGCGCGGTCCTCGGCCATGGCCAGCGCCGTCACCGCGACCACCGGGACCCCGGCGGGGAGGACCTCCGTGCGCAGCCGCCGCAACGTCTCGTGCCCGTCGATGCCCGGGAGCTGGAGGTCCAGCAGCACGAGGTCGGGCGGCTCACCTGCGGCGGCCTCCACGCCGAGCTCTCCCGTGGTCGCCGACCCCACGTCGTAGCCGGCGTGCTCCAGGACGTCGCGCACCAGCTTGAGATTGAGGTCGTTGTCCTCGATCACCAGGACCCGTGGGCTCACGACGTACCTCCTGGCACCGCGTCGAGCCCGTGGACCCGGAGGGCGTCGAGCAGGTCGTCACGGCGGACCGGCTTGAGGAGGTACGCCGCCGCCCCGAGCTGCAGGCCTCGTGGTCGCTCGTCGATGATCGAGGCCACCACCACGGGGATGGCGCTGGTCGCCGGGTCCGCCTTGATCCGCGTCAGCACCTCCCAGCCGTCCATCCGTGGCAGCCGGATGTCGAGCACCACCGCGGCGGGGCTCGCGCTGCGGGCGAGGGCGAGGGCCTCGACGCCGTCCCTGGCGTGCAGCACCCGCACGGGCGATGCCGACAGGTAGGCCGTCATCAGGTCGAGCGAGGCCCTGTCGTCGTCGACCAGGAGCACCGTGCGCTTGCCGTCAGGATCGCTCGCCACCGCCGACTCGACAGCGGGCAACGGCACCCGGAAGCCGAAGACACTGCCCACCTCCGCCTGAGGCTCCAGCCACAGGCTGCCACCGAAGAGCGACACGATCCGCCGCGAGAGCGTCAGGCCGAGTCCGGTGCCCTCCTCCTTGGGCGCTCCCCGGTGTCCCTGCTGGAAGGACTCGAAGATCCGCTCGCGGTCGGCCGGCAGCACACCCATCCCGGTGTCGGACACCCGGATGACGACATCCGCATCCTCACGCGTCGCCTCCACCTGGACCCGACCTCCGTCCGGGGTGAACTTCACGGCGTTCGACAGCAGGTTGAGCACCACCTGCTTGAAGCGCAGCTCGTCGGCCCAGACGATCCCGACGTCGTCGGACACCTCCAGGCGGAGGTCGATGCCGTGCGCCGCGGCACGGTCCCGGACCAGCGACAGCACGTAGTCCAGGCAGGCGCGGACCGACATCAGGCTCGGCTCGAGGACCATCCGTCCGGCCTCGACCTTGGACAGGTCAAGGATCTCGTTGAGCAGCTCCAACAGGTGCCGCCCCGACGTCCAGATGTCGCGGAGGTACTCCTCCTGGCGCGGGTTGAGGTCGCCGAACATCCGGTCCAGGAGCACCTCGGAGAACCCGATCACCGCGTTCAGCGGCGTCCTCAGCTCGTGGGACATGCTGGCGAGGAACTCGGACTTGTGGCGGCTTGCGATCTCGAGCTCGGCACGCTTGGTGTCGAGCTCGCCGTAGAGCCGCGCGTTGACGATCGCGAGTCCCGACTGGTTGGCGAAGGTGCGCAGCAGCTCCGGGGTGTCGGCGCCGAAGCCGCCCGGTGCCCGCCGCCGGATGACCAGCGCCCCCACGAGGTGGTCCTGGCGCACGAGGGGCACCGCCAGGAGCGAGCGCCATCCGTCGGCGAGCAGCACGTCGAGGTGCTCGTCGCGGGAGATCTCACCGAGGTCGGGCACGTCCAGGGTCGTGCGCTCGACGGCGGCGTGACCGACGGGTGAGGTGAGGCGCTGGATGTGGAGGTCCCGCAGCCTTTCGGTGAGCTCCGGGTTGCCGCCGGCCGTGGCCCGGACGCGGAAGCAGTCCGCCTCCGCCTCGTACTCCATGATCGAGCCGCCGTCGGCCCCGGTCAGCCGCACGGCGCCGCGCACGATTCCGCCCAGCACCTCGTCGAGGTTCAACGTCGAGCTGACCGCGTCGCCGATCTCACGGAGCACCTCGAGCTGGACCACCTTGGCCGCGAGCTCCTCGCTCCGGGCCCCGAGGGCCGCGACCAGCTCGACCTGACGTACGACGATGGCGGCCTGCGTGGCGAACGCGCTCAGCACGTCGACCTCTCCCTCGTCGAAGGGGCGGGCCTCCGTGCGCCACACCGAGAGGATCCCGATGACGTCCCCGTTGAGCAGCATCGGCGCGGACATCAGGGTGCGGAAGCCGCCGAGGTTCTGCAGGTCGTGCCTGCCGTAGCCCGGGTCTGCCAGCACGTCGCGGATCTGTTGCGTACGACGATCCAGCACGACCCGACCGAGGAGGCTGTCGCGAGTCGGCGCGAGGGGGTGGTCCCGGACGTAGCGCAGGAAGTCCGCAGGCACGTCCCCCGAGACACGGGAGAGCCGGAAGGTGTCGCCGTCGACCAGGTAGAGCTGGGCGACCTGTGCCCGGCACAGGCGGGTGGCTCGTTCGATGATGGTGTCGAGGACCTCGCCCGGGTCGGAGCCCGCCCGACCGAGCGCCTCCAGGATCTCGCGCGTCGCCTCCGACTGCTGCTGGGCATGCAGCAGCCGACGGTCGGAGTCCACGCCGCCGCCGGCTTCCTCCATCGGGCGTTCGTCCATCGCACCGTCCCCGGGCCACACGCACCTCGTTCGAGTGTGCTCCCCCCTCACCGGGCGTGCAACACCGATTCGAGGGACATCCGCAGCGATGCCCCGCTCAGGGACGCAGCGTGGCCGGGAGCGTCTCGAACCCGCGCAGGATCCGGGTCTCGCGTCGCCGGGCGCCGAGGTCGAGCCGCAGGTCGGGGAACCGCTCCCAGATCGCCCGAAGCCCGACCTCACCCTCCATCCGGGCGAGCTGGGCGCCGAGGCAGTGGTGCCGCCCGGCCGAGAACGCGATGTGCTCGCGGGCGTTGGCGCGAGCGACGTCGAAACGCAGCGGGTCGGCGAAGAGCTCCGGGTCGCGGTTGGCGCCGCCGAGGAGCGCGGTCACCATCGCCCCGGCCCGGACCGGCTGCCCGACGAGCTCGGTGTCGCGGACGGCCGTTCGCCCGGTGAGCAGCACGGGCGGGTCGAGCCGCAGCGCCTCCTCGACGACGTTGGTCCACAGGGAGGGGTCGGCGACCACGCGGGCACGCTCGTCGGGGTGGTCGTGGAGCAGCGCGATGCCGTTGCCGAGCAGGTTGACGGTGGTCTCGAAGCCGGCTGCGAGGACCAGGCCCGCCGTCGACTTCAGCTCGGAGTCACTCAGCCCCTGGCCCTCGTCGCGCACGGCGACGAGCTGGCTCAGCAGGTCGTCACCGGGCTCGCGGCGCAGCGCGTCGAGGTGATCGCCGAGCCACGCGTCGAACTGCGCGAGCGCCAGCGAGACCGAGCGGTAGCGCCGCAGACCGAGCCCGAGGTCGAGGCTCGGCGCGGCAGCCGAGCCGTAGTCCAGCACCCGGCCCCGTTCGGCCTCCGGCACCCCGAGGATCTCCGCGATCACGGTGACCGGCAGCTGGGCGCAGTAGGCCTCGACCAGGTCGACACGGCTCGTGGCGCCGGCCTCGAGAGCGTCGAGCAGCTCCGTCGCGATCTCCTCGGTGCGCCCGCGCAGGCGCTCCACCGCACGCATGGTGAAGACGCGGGTGACGAGGCGGCGGTAGCGGGTGTGGTCGGGCGGCTCGCTCACCAGCAGCGACGGCGGCTCGACCGGGTGCAGCGTGCCCGGCGCGGCCCAGCGGGCGACCCTTCCGAGCCGGCCGGTGTTGTCGGGCAGGCCGGTGCGGAAGTCGTCACTGGTCAGCAGCTGGCGTACGGCGTGGTGGCTGGTGGCCACGTGACCGATGCGGGAGCGGTAGAGCGGACCCTGGGACCGGATCTCCTCGATCAGCTCGAACACCTCGTCCGTGCCGAGGGACCCCATCAGGATCAGGCGGGCCTGCAGATCGCCCCGGTCGGCGGCGCGGCGCAGGAACAGGGTCGGCAGGCCGTGGGCGAGCGCCCAGTGCACCGTGGACCTCATGGATCGAGGGTAGCCACGTGATCCCTAGGCTTCCTCCCATGTGGCTGCTGCTCGACCTCCTGCTCGTCGGTGTCTTCGCGGTGATCGGCCGGCTCAGCCACTACGGCTCGCTCACCCCCGGTGGGTGGTGGACCACCGCCTGGCCCTTCCTGGCCGGCACGCTCGTCGCCTGGGCCGTGCTCACGATGGTGCGCAGGCCCCCGGCCGCGGTCTCCTCAGGCATCGTCGTGTGGCTGGGCGCGCTGGTCGTCGGCATGGTGCTGCGCCGGGTCAGTGACCAGGGCACCGCCACGGCGTTCGTCGTGGTGGCGACCCTCGTCCTCGGCGTGCTGCTCGTGCTCCCTAGAGTCGGCGCACGTGCCCGACGCTGAAGCCCGACCCCGCAGCTCCGCCGTTCCGTTCGGCATCCTGCTCGTCGCCGTCGTGCTTGTCTCGGTCAATCTGCGACCCGGTGCGTCCTCGCCCGGTCCCGTGCTGGAGGAGGTACGCCAGGGGCTGGGCATGAGCGCCGGTGTCGCGGGCCTGATGACGGGCCTTCCCGGCCTCTGCTTCGGGCTGGTCGGCGCGTTGGCCGTCGGCTTCGCCCGCCGGGTCGGCATGACCGCCGGCATCGCGATCGGTCTCACCGCAGCCGCAGCCGGCCTGCTGCTGCGGGTCACGACATCAAGCGTCCCGCTCTTCCTGCTCCTCACGGTCCTCGCCCTCGGGGGCATGGCCGTCGGCAACGTGCTCGTCCCGGCCTGGATCAAGGTGCACGGGCACGCGGTCGTGCTGATGACCGTCTATGGCACCGGCCTGGTGATGGGCGGCACCATCGGCGCGCTCGCGACGGCCCCGGTCAGCGAGGCGACCGGCTCGTGGCAGACCGGGCTCGGTATGTGGGGCCTGCTCCTGCTGGTGGCGCTGCCGTTGTGGGCGTGGCTGTGGCTGCGCGAGCACCGCTCGCCCGCCGAGCACGACGTGAGCGGCCCGGCGCCGAGCGGACGGGTGAGGCACTCCCCCACCGCGATCGCGCTCACCGTGCTCTTCGGCGTGCAGTCGATGCACGCCTACGTCCAGTTCGGCTGGCTGCCGCAGATCTACCGGGACGCCGGGATCTCCGCCTCGTCGGCCGGCGCGTTGCAGGCCCTGCTCTCGGGCGTGGGCGTCGTCGGCGCCCTCGCCATGCCGACCGTGATCGCGCGCAACCGTGGACTGCGCGCGCTGATGGTGTCCTTCGGCGTGATGCTCGCCTCGGGCTACGCCGGCCTGCTCGTCGCACCGGCCACTGTCCCGTGGCTGTGGGCGCTGATGCTCGGCCTGTCCGGCCTCGCCTTCCCGACCGCGATCGCGTTGATCACCGCGCGCACGCGTCACCCGTCGGTCACCGCCCAGCTCTCCGGCTTCGTGCAGCCGATCGGCTATGCCCTCGCCGCGATCGGGCCGTTCGTGGTCGGACTGATCCACGAGGCCACGGACGGCTGGTCGCTGGTGATCGTGCTCCTGGCCCTGACCTCGCTGCCGCTCACCCTGGCCGGCCTGCGCGTGGCCAGCCCGACGTACGTCGACGACGAGATCTGAGGCTCGTCCTCAGGACACCGTCTCGGCGCGACCGTCCGCCCAGACCACCACGCCGGTGCGCCACCGCGAGCGGAGCCACGCCGGCCCGTCGATGCCGAGGGCGTAGGCGGAGGTGGCGTCGATGTCGACGCTCGTGAGGTCGGCCCCGATGACGCTCACCGACGCCAGCGCGTGCTGGGCGAGGCCGGACCGCGCGTCGACCACGTGCGCGCCGCGGTGCGCGCCGCCCGAGGTGGCCACCGCCCCGCGGTGCACCGGCACCCGGGCCACGAGGCGCGCGGGGTCGAGGGGGTCCTCGATTCCGATCGACCACGCCTCGCCGTCGGGGTCGGCGACGTGGCAGACCATGTCGCCGCCGGCCGAGAGGCACACGTCGGTGTCCGGCAGCGCGAGCAGGGGCGCGACCGCCCGGTCGACCGCCCAGCCCTTCACGACGCCGCTGGGATCCAGGCGGCGTACGCCGTCGAGTCCCGGCAGCCACACGTCGAACGCACCACCCGAAGCCACGCGGGCGTCCTCGCCGAGGCGGAGCACCTCGGCCACCGTCGGGTGGCAGGCGGCCACGGTGAGCTCGCCACGCCCGAGCCGCGACACCTGGCTGTCGGCTCGCCAGGTGCTGAACACCACGTCCACCCACCGCAGCTCGAGCAGCGCCTGCTGCCACGCCTCCTCGCCCGCCGCGTCGCGGGCGTGCCGTCCGCGCAGGGCGAGACTGATCGGCATCCCCATCACCTGGTCGACCCGCCGGGCGATGGTCTGGGTCGTGGTCACAGGCCGGCCTGGTCGAGGGCGCTCTGGAGCGACTGGAGGTAACCCTCGCTGGTGTAGGTCGCGCCGCTGACCATCGAGATGTCGCTGCTCTGGGCGTCCAGGGTCTCCTGGACCAGCTGGGGCAGCGCGGACTGGCTGATCTGCAGGTCGCGCCGGTCGCTGTCGGGGTACTGCAGGACGCTCACGTGGGTGATCTCCGAGCCCGACACCTCGAGCTGCACCTGCACGGGGCCGTAGCGGGTCTGCGCCGCGGTCCCGGTCACGGTCCCGCCGGCCGACCCACCGTCCGACCCACCGGACGAGTCGGCCGAGCCGCTCTCGCTGGGCGGCGCGGAGCCGCTGGTCCCGCTCGAGGAGGTGCCCGAGGTGGCCTCGGCCTCGATCGACCCGATGGCCGAGTCGCTGTTGGTGGCCATGACCGAGGAGGTCGAGGTGTGGTAGCCGAAGAGGACGACCACGGTGGAGAGGGTGCTCAATCCCCAGAGGACGATGCGTTTCACGGGTCTCACCAGCCGAAGTTCTCGAGATGGATGTGGTGCTCGGGCACGCCGGCGGCGCGGAGGTCGCGCAGCACCAGCTCGGTCCACGGGCGCGGGCCGCAGACGAAGACGTCGCGCTGCGCGACGTCGGGGACCCACGACGTCAGCGCCGCCAGGTCGGTGGTCGCGGTGACGCCGCTGCCGAGCCAGGAGTCCGGCCCGCGGCGGCGACCGGGCAGTCCCCACACGACCAGGCCGCGCCGCCGCGCGAGCTCGGTGAGCTCGTCGACGAAGAGCGGCGCAGCCGACGTGCGGTAGAGGACCAGCGCCTCGCCGGGGTCGTACTCCAGCGCCTCCGCCAGCGCGCGCAGGGGCGTGATGCCCACGCCTGCGCCGATCATCAGCACCCCGCGCCGGCTCCGGGCGCGGGGGCTGAGCCGTCCGTAGGGCCCCTCCACCCACGCGCGCGTGCCCACGGCCAGCCCGGCCGCCGCCGCACTACCGTCGCCGACGTCCTGGACGGTGATCCGCAGCGACCGGCCGTCCGGTGCGGCGGACAGGGAGTAGGGGTTGGCACGACTCCGTCCGGGCCGACCGCCGAAGCGCCAGGTGAAGAACTGTCCGGCCTCGACGGGCAGCCGGTGCAGGGCGCGGCCGGTGACGTGGACCGAGACGGTGCCGTCGCCCTCGGGGACCACGGCGGAGACCCGCAGGTCGTGGCGCAGGTTGCGCCACACCGGGAGCCCGACGCGCCACACCAGCACGCTCGCTGCCGCCGCAGCCCACGCGGACCACCAGAACACCTGGCGACCGGTGGAGGAGGTGAAGTCGGCACCGGTCCAGAGCTGGTGCGGGATCGCGAGGCCGACGCCGAGGTAGGCATAGAGGTGCAGCAGGTGCCACGACTCGTAGCGCAGCCGCCGCCGGGCCGCGCGGACGCTCGTGACGACGACCATCACCAGGCACACCGTGGCCGCGGTGGCGAGCAGCATCCCCGGGTAGTTGACGACGAGGTCCCACAGGGTGCGCGGGCCGGCGCTCAGCGACCCGCCGGCATAGCCCCAGGTGATGGTCACGATGTGCGCGAGCATCAGGTTGAACGACGTGAAGCCGACGAGGCGGTGGATCCGGGCGAGCTCGTCCTGGCCGAAGGCCCGCTCGAGCACCGGCACGCGGGCCATCAGCACGACCTGTGCGAGGAGCAGCACGGCCGAGGTGAGACCGGTGATCCGGCCGAGCGACGTCAGTCCGGAGGCCCAGCCGCCGAGGTCGCGGATGCCGCCGCCGCTCACCCACCACCACGTCACCAGCAGCAGCGACAGCCACAGGGCGCTGCCGGCGGCGAGCCGGGTGGCCGCGTCACGGCGGGCACGGGCACCGAGTCGTCGTACGTCGTGGGTCCCGGGTGTCGAGGTCCCCGGGGCCGAGCTCTGGGTGAGGGCCATGACCCGACGCTCCTCCCGCCGTCTGGCACTCGTGTGGGAGTTCGCTGTGGGGATCTTGTGAATGCACCCCGCGGGCCTCTGTCAGGATCTGCCCGTGAGGCAGTGGGTGGTGGTCGTCGGCGGGACCAACATGGACGTGGTCGCGCGCACGTCCGCGCCCCTGGTCGCCGCGACGAGCAACCCCGGCCACACGCGCATCTCGCCGGGCGGGGTCGGCCGCAACATCGCCGCCTGCCTCGGCCTGCTCGGCGCCCCGGTGCGACTCGTGTCGGCCGTGGGGCAGGACGCCTTCGGAGACGAGGCGCTGCGGGTGAGCGCCGCATGCGGCGTCGACATCGGGGCCGTGCGCCGCGTGCCCGGCGCGACCGGCACCTACACCGCCGTCCTCGACGACCGGGGCGAGCTGGTGGCCGCGGTGTCCGACATGGCGGCCATCGACGCGCTCGAGCTCGAGACCGTGCACGTGGGCGATGCGGCTCTCGTCGTGGTCGACGGCAACCTCGCCGCCGCGCAGGTGGCGCACGTCCTCGCGGCCGCAGCCGGCGCGGGCGTCCCCGTCGCCTGCGAACCCGTGTCGGTGGCGAAGGCGGGCCGGCTGGCCCCGCTGGTGCGCGACCTGTTCCTCGTCACCCCCAACACCGACGAGCTCGCCGCGCTGACCGATCGGCCGGCAGCCCAGTGGCGCGCGTCGGTCGACGACCTCCACCGGCAGGGCGTCGAGCACGTCTGGCTGCGGCAGGGAGCCGAGGGCTCCTGGATGTGCACGCGCGACCAGGACCCGGTGCACCTGCGGGCGGTGCCCGCGACCGTCGTCGACGTCACTGGGGCCGGCGACGCGATGCTGGCGGCGTGGATCGCGGCCTGGCTGCGCGGCGCCGACCCGATCGAGGCGGCGCGGGCCGGCCACCGTGCCGCGGCCGCGACCATCGAGAGTCCCCACACCGTCCGGCCGGACCTGGCCGCCGTCGTCAACGAGGAGCGACCCTGATGCTGACCGTCACCGACGAGGTCCGCGACGCACTCGCCGCCGGGCACCCGGTGGTCGCGCTGGAGAGCACGATCATCAGCCACGGCATGCCCTACCCGGAGAACGTCGAGATGGCGCGCACCGTCGAGGGCATCGTGCGTGACGGCGGCGCCGTGCCCGCCACCATCGCCGTGCTCCACGGCCGCCCGACGATCGGGCTGTCGGCCGATGACCTCGAGCTGCTCGCGTCCGACGCATCGGTCATCAAGGTCTCGATCCGCGACCTTCCCTACGTCGTGTCCCGCGGTCTGCACGGCGCGACGACCGTCGCCTCGACGATGCGTCTCGCCGCCCTGGCAGGGATCGGCGTGTTCGTGACCGGCGGTCTCGGCGGGGTGCACCGCGGCGCGGAGACGTCGTACGACGTGTCGGCCGACCTCACCGAGCTCTCCACCACGTCGGTGGCCGTGGTCTGCGCCGGCGTGAAGAGCATCCTCGACATCGGCCTGACCCTGGAGAAGCTGGAGACCCTGGGGGTGCCCGTGCTGGGCTATGGCACCGACGAGTTCCCGTCCTTCTTCTCGCGGTCGTCCGGCTTCGGCGCCCCGATGCGGGTCGACTCCCCCGCCGAGGTGGCCGCGCTGATGCGGGCCAAGTGGGACCTCGGGCTCGACGGCGGCGTGGTCGTGGCCAACCCCATCCCGGCGGAGTCGGAGATCCCGGCCGACGAGATCGGCGCCATCATCGACCGGGCGCTCGCCGACATGGACGCCCTCGGGATCCGCGGCAAGGACGCCACGCCCTACCTCCTGGGCCGGATCGTCGAGATCACCGACGGAGCGTCGCTGAAGGCCAACATCGCGCTCGTCGAGCACAACGCGCGGCTCGGGGCGGCGATCGCGCGGGCGTACGCCACTCCCTGACCCGCACGCCCCCTGTGTGTCGGACAGGACGAAGTCGTCGGCGAGCGTGCGGGCGACGCTCGGCCGGCCCGCCGACGTCGTGGTTTGTCCTGTCCGACACACAGGGGGTCAGGTTCCCGCCTCGACCTCCGGGTCGTCCGCGCCGTCGGACATGAACTCACGGAGCACTCGCGCGAATCGGTCGGGGTCGTCGAGGTGCGGGAAGTGGCCGGCGCCCTCGAAGAGCTCGACGCGGCACTCGGGCAGGGCCCGCTGAGCACTCAGCGCATGCCAGGCGGGGATCATGCGGTCCTTCGAGCCCCACACGATCAGGGTCGGCGGCGCCGTCACCGCGCTGAGGTGGTCGTGGGCGCTGATGCTCTGGCCGCCGAAGTCGATCACCGCCCGGGTGGTGGCAAGGAACGCGCGCCGGCTCTCCCGGTCGCCGAGAGACGTGAACGAGCGCCAGATGGCGCCGATGTCGGCGCCGGGACGCCAGCCGACCTTCCGCGCGCCCCGGCCGAGCGCCTCCACGCGGTCGAGGACGGGATCCGAGGCGATCACGCTGAGCACCTGCTCCGCACCGGGGAGGGTCGCCGAGCGCAGGACCAGGTTGACCTCGCGGCCGAGGCCGCCGCTCGAGACGAGCACGAGACGGTCCACCCGGTCCGGGAAGAGGTAGTAGAACTGCATCGCGATGCCGCCGCCGAGCGAGTGCCCGACCAGCGTGACGCGCTCGATGCCGAGGTGGTCGAGCAGGTCGCGCAGGGTCGCAGCGTGGGAGCTGAGCGAGTAGTCGCCCGTGGGCTTGGCCGAGTCCCCGTGCCCGAACAGGTCGGGGACCACGACGCGCCGGTCGTCGTCGATCTTGTCGACGAGGTGGGACCACTGGAGCTGCGACCCGAGGATGCCGTGGATGAAGAGCACCACGGGGCCTGAGCCGCTGTCGACGTACGACAGCTCGTGGCCGTGGAGCGCGACCGTGTGTGGGGCCAGGTCGGCCATCGTCGTCATCCTCGCGGTGGTGGGTGCTGGTTACTCCACGGTAGCCCCCGCAGCCGCGGTCGCGGTCGCACTGGGTCGAAGATCACTCGTGCGACATGCGAGCAGCCTTCGACCTGATCGGTCGGGCGGGTGACCGCGAAGGTTCAGTGCCGGCCCCTCGGGACGTGGATCGCGATCACCCGGCTGTCGGAGCCGTCGGCCTGGGCCTGGTCCTGGATGGACAGGTAGAGCAGCTTCCCGTCGCGCGAGAACACCGGGCCGGTGCCCTCACCGCCGCCGCCCACGGTGGCGAAGTGGACGAGGTCCTCCGCGCCGGACCTGCCCTGGGGCAGCACGTAGACCTCGTTGTTGCCGCCCGTGGCGGGGTTGGCGAGGGCGCTGCCGTTGTCCTCGAAGATGTAGAGGTTGCCGGAGCTGTCGTAGCGCATGTTGTCCGGCCGGCTCAGCTTGGCGAAGTCACCCTCGACCAGCACCTTCCCGGTGACGCCGCTCCTCCTGTCCGTCAGGTGCCAGATGCGGCCCGGGTCGCTGCCGGAGGCGGACTCGGCGAAGATCAGTCCGTTGCCGCGCGCGGCCTTGATGATCCCCTCGTGCTTCGAGAAGGAGTTGGTGGCGTCGGGAGCTCCGACCTTGGCGATCATCTCGGCCTCCGCGTTGGCAGGGTCGTCCAGCTCCACCCAGGTGCCGGTGTTCGACGAGCGGTCGAAGTCCAGGCCGTAGAGCTGACCGGTGGTCAGGTCACGCTGGTGGGCCGGGACGAACTTGTAGAGGTACTGGTGGTTCCCGCGGTCGTTCGTGAGGTACCAGGCGCCGCGGGAGAGAACTTCCTGCTCGTGGCTGAAGCGACCCATCCCGGTCAGCTTGGTCTCGGCACCTGTCTGCGGGTCGATCTCCCAGACCCAGCCCGAGCGCTGCTCGGGGTCGCTCAGGAAGGGGAACTCCTCGTTGACCAGGAAGGTGCCCCACGGCGTGCTGGCGCCGGCGCACAGGTTGTGCAGGCCGGTCGCGATCAGCTCACTGCGCTCCACCGTGGTGCCGTCTCGACCCAGCGTGAGGCGCGAGACCGAACCCCAGCCGTCACTGTCGCCGTCGTCGACGCTCGCCTGCTCCTCCACGGCGCACTTGCCCACGTCGCCCTGGTAGTCACCGGGGACCGGCTTGGTGAGCTCGTGGGCGGTCAGCAGCTGCACCCTGCCCTTGCGCCCACGCACCAGCATGTTGGCGTCGAAGTCGCTCGGCATCGCGAAGGTGGCGCCGGACTCCGTCGAGGTCACCTCGTCGACGCAGTCGCGGACCAGCACGTCGTAGGAGTAGCGCGCCGGCAGGTCGATCACCCCGCCCGGGTCCGCCACCACCGGCCCGGGGGCGAAGGGATGGCCGTGCCCGTGGCCGTGGCCGTCCCCGTGGCGCGGCCCACCCGGTGTGGCACCGGCCTGGCCGGCACCGAGCATCATCAGACAGGTGGCGACTGCCGCCGCCGCGAGCATCTTGTCCCTCATGGTGTTCTCACCTTCTGGGTCGTCGTCGCCACCGGGTCGTGCTCCGACCCTGGCCTGCTCCTCCAGCAGGCTAACCCCGTGGACGCCCGGCGGGAAGGCGTCCGCCAGCCTCCCGGGACCCGGTGCCGTCACGGCGCCTCACGACTCAGGCGTAGGGCGCTGTGCTGAGGTAGCGAAGACCCGAGTCGACGGCGATGGTCACGACCTGGGCGCCCGCGGGCAGCGTCTCGGCGACGCGGAGGGCCGCGATCACGTTGGCCCCCGTGGACGTCCCGGCGAAGATGCCCTCCTCCGCCGCCAGCCGACGAGCCATCTGCTGCGCGTCGTCGCTGCGGACCCGCTCGATCGAGTCGACCAGCTCCGGCTGCCACAGCGGCGGGAGGAAACCGATCCCGATGCCCTCGATGCGGTGTGCGCCGGTCCGATCGCCCGACAGCACCGCGGACTCGGCGGGCTCGACCGCCACCACCCGGACCGATGACGCGCCGTCGCCGAAGCCCCGAGGAGCGCCGTGGATCGAGTGGGCGGTGCCCACGGAGTGCACGAACGCGTCGACCCGTCCGCCGGTCTGCTCCCAGATCTCAGCGCCGAGCGGGTGGTATCCGCGAGCCCCGTCGTGGTTGTTGAGCTGGTCGGACCACCAGTGCCCGGGGCGGGTGCTGATCTCCTCGGAGGTGGCGATCATCCGCTTGATGAGCTGCTCGGTGATGGCTCCGCCGTCGCTGGGCTCGTCGGTGATCTCCGCGCCGAGCGCGAGCATGGTCTGGCGCTTCTCGACGCTGAACGCGTCCGAGAACACCACGTGCAGGTGGTAGCCGAGCGCCGCGCAGACCAGGGCGAGGGAGATCCCGGTCGTCCCGGCGGTGTACTCGACGACGGTCCCGCCGGGTGGCAGCCGGCCGTCCGCGGCAGCCGAGCGGATCACCTCGATCGCCATGCGGTCCTTCATCGAACCGGTGGGGTTCGCCGGCTCCCACTTCACGAGGATGCGGGCGCCGGAGTCAGGCACCACCCGCCGCAGCTCGACCATGGGAGTCCCGCCGACGGCGGCCAGGACTCCCGGTGGCGGTCCGTCCGGGGGGGCCATCACCCCAGTGAACACCCACGGCTGCGTTCGCAGGGTAAAGATTGGGGAGGGACGTCGGCTGGTCCACAGATGACGGCAGGCTCGGACGGCGACGCGGAACGATCACGCGGATGCCGGCTCGCGCATGGGACCATCTCGAGGTGACCGAGCTCCTCGTCATCGCGGCCGCCGTCTACGGCTTCGCGCTCGTCTCAGGACGGCTCTCCCTGTCGCCCATCACGGCCCCGATGGTCTTCACCGCGGTGGGGCTGGCAGTGGGAGACGCCGGGCTGGGGTGGTTCGACCTCGGCCTCGAGGGCGAGGCGGTCTCGATCCTGGTCGAGGCCACGCTGGTGCTGGTCCTGTTCACCGACGCGATCCGCATCGACCTGCGCAAGCTGCGGACCGAGTCGCGGTTCCCGGTGCGGCTGCTCGCCGTCGGCCTACCGCTGACGTTGCTGCTCGGCACGGGCGCCGCCTGGCTGCTGTTCCCGGCCCTCACGCTGGCCGAGGCCGCGCTGCTTGCGGCCGTGCTGACCCCCACCGACGCGGCGCTCGGCCAGGCAGTGGTCAGCGACCGGCGGCTCCCGGTGCGCCTGCGTCAGGGACTCAACGTCGAGAGCGGTCTCAACGACGGACTCATGGTGCCCATCGTCACGGTCGCCCTCGCGCTCGCCGCCTCTGAGGCGAGTGGCACGGGCGCGTGGGGCGAGCTCGTGGCCCGGCAGATCGGGTTCGGCGTGCTGTGCGGAGTGGGCATCGGCGCGATCGGTGGCCGGGTGCTCCACGTGCGCGTGGTCGCGGACCGCGTCGAGGGCATCTACCGCCAACTCGCCACGCTCGCACTCGCAGCGGGTGCGTTCGCGAGCGCCGACCTGCTGGGGGGCAACGGCTTCATCGCCGCCTTCACCGCAGGGTTGGCCTTCGGACACCTGGCACGCGAGCAGTGCAGCGGCATCCAGGACTTCACCGAGGACGAGGGAGAGCTCCTGAGTGCGCTCACCTTCCTCATCTTCGGTGCGGTGCTCGCTGGTCCGGCGCTTGCCTCGGTGTCGTGGCCGATCCTTGGCTACGTCGCCCTCAGCCTGACCGTCGTACGCATGGCGCCGGTCGTGCTGGCGCTGACGGGAACGCGCACCTTGATCGAGACCCGCTTCTTCGCCGGCTGGTTCGGTCCGCGCGGCCTGGCCTCGATCCTGTTCGCGCTGATCGTCCTGGAACAGCTGGACAGCCCGCAGACCGACCTCATCTTCGACACCGCGATCTGGACGGTCCTCGTGAGCGTGTTCGTCCACGGACTCACCGCCAGCGTGTGGGTCACCCACCTCTCGGCGCGCCTCGGGACGGCGCCCACCAGCCAGCCTGAGCTGGCTCCTGCGCCCGAGATGCCCACCCGGAGGAAGCTGCCCCACCGTTGAGGGACCTATGCCTCTGGGGGGCCGGCACCGTGCAGGCCGAGACTGGGTGGACCGACACCAGGAGGTCGCCCATGAAGGTTCTCGTCAACACCGACCACAACATCGACTGCGACGCCGACGAGGTGGATCGCATCGAGTCCGCCGTGCAGTCGGCGTTCGGCAGGTTCGACCACCACCTCACCCGGATCGAGGTCCACCTGCGCGACGAGAGCGCCGGCAAGGAGTCCGTCGACGACATCCGCTGCCTGCTCGAGGCGCGCCCCACCGGTCAGGACCCCGTCGTCGTGATCCATCACGGCGACAGCGTGACCGCAGCCTTCGGTGGCGCCACGGACAAGCTCGACGCGCTGCTCACCAGCAAGCTCGACCGACGCAGGGAGCACAAGGGCGGTGACACCATCCGGGGCGCGGCGCGTCCCTCGACACCCGGATAGATCCGGCGCGGCACCCGAGCCGGTCTAGCCGCGCAGCCTCACCGACAGGCAGGTGACGCAGCCCTCGAGCTTCTCGTACTCGGTCAGGTCGACGGCCACGACCCGCAGGCCCCGGTCCGCGAAGAGCTCAGCCGTTCGCGGCGCGCTCGCGGACATCAGCACGGTCTCCTCGTCGAGCAGGACCACGTGTGATCCGGGCTCCTCGGGGACCTCGAGGAAGTGCGGCCAGACCTCGGTGTCGTCGACCAGGGGCGGGTAGCCGACGACGGTGCCGTCGGGCAGCGCGGTGACGGCGGACTTCAGGTGCAGCACCTTGCTGAGTGGTACGCCGACCACCTCGGCACCCAGCGGGCCCAGGGCCGCAGCAAGCTGGTCCACGCCGGACCGGTTCGTCCGACCGCCGAGACCGACCCACACGGTGCCGTCGTGCTTGAGCACGTCGCCGCCGTCGAGGGTGCCGGGCGCCTCGATGCGAGCGATGCGGTAGCCCAGCTCTCGCAGCGTGGTCTCCACCGCTGCCGTCTCGGGCTTGCGCTCGTCAGCACCGGGGCGCGAGATCACCGCGACGTCGCCGTAGACGACGACGGTGTCCTCGACGAAGACCGCATCCGGACAGTCGTCGGCAGGCGGAACCTCGACCGTCTCCCACCCCGCCTGCTGGAGCGCGGTGACGTAGGCGTCCCACTGCCGCAGCGCGAGGTCGTGATCGATGCTCGACCGCTCGATGTGCGTGACCAGTCCGTCCGCGAGACGGGGACCAGGACGTCGTACGAGCGCGCGCTTGTTCACGGATCGAGCCTAGGTCACCCGGGGATCGGAGCTCGTGGTCCGGGCCCTTCGGCGGTCGAGACCTGAGCCAGTTCGTGCTGGACTGGCTCCATGTCGATCCGACGCGTCGTGCCCATCCTCTCCGTCGCCGACCTGCCCGAGGCGGTGCGCGAGCACTCAGCCGTCCTCGGGCTCGAGGTGGTGATGGACAACGGCTGGGTCGCCTTCCTCAGCGACGACCGTGGGCATCAGCTGGGCCTGATGACCACGGACGCCACCGCGCCGGTGAACCCGGACGTCTCCGTCTTCGTCGACGACGTCGACGCGTCACATGCGGCAGCGCTGGAGGCCGGCGTCGAGATCGTGCATCCACTGTCGGTGGAGGAATGGGGTGTCACCCGCTTCTTCTACCGCGACTCCTCAGGCCGGGTGATCAACGTCGGCACCCACACCTGACTCCGCCGGGAGTCGGTGAAGCGGAACGAAGACCGGGTGTCCGGCGGCGCTGTGCAGGACACGGTGTGAGCCCTACCATCAGAAAAAACCCACACCTGCGCCGTTCGGGGGCCTGACGTCGGAGGAAGACCATGCACGTCATCGCCACGCTGAGGAACCGCAGCCGCCTCGCCGCACCACTGGCCCTGTGCCTCGGCCTTGCCCTCGCGGCCTCGGCCGCCCACGCGGGTCCTGCACCCGCCAAGCCACCCCGGGTGACGGCTGCGAACCTGCCCACGTGGGATGAGGTCGCCGCGCTCTACCCGGGCTTCGAGGGGGGATCGCGGAAGACCGCGTCGTCGCGCAGCACCTTCGTCCTGAAGAAGAACTGCAGCTCCTATGCCGACGGACCGATGGCAGACAAGGGGCGCTACGCCGACTACTACGGCGCGTTCGACAACATCCCCGTCCACGACGGCTACGAGCAGCCGTCGGTGTTCACGATGAGCTTCGCGAGCGTCGCTGCGGCCAAGCGGGCCTTCAAGGCCCAGCAGGCCTGGATCAAGGGCTGCGACGGCAAGACGGTGAACACGACCATGGAGATGAACTCCTACGACAAGGTCTCGTGGTCGCGCGTGGGCGACCAGCGCATCGCCTACCGTCACACCATGGTGCTCGAGCAGACCGGCGGAGACCCGTGGCACCTCAACGAGCTCGTCGTCTGGGTTCGCGACGGCCGGTTCCTGCTCGATGTCCAGGCACGCGTCGACGTGGCTGGCGCCACCCCGGCGCAGGCCCCGTTGACGACGCTCGCCGGGATCGCCCTGGACCGCCTTCCCCAGGACCGCGCCACTCCGTGACGTTGAAGCGGAACGATCACGTGGGGTTTCGGCTGGTGTCGGTCATCGCCGACTGATGCCGGAGGAACACGGCCTGACCTGCGGAGAACGCGCTGGCTGGACCGTGGGCCTCGTCGGGGATCATCGGTCTCGGCCAGACTTCCTGCGCTGCTCCTAGCGACGAAGGAGGCTCAGCGCCGCATCGGTGATGGAGCCTGCGTCGATCTGGTGGAGCCGGTAGGCGTCCTCGAGGCTGGACGACTGTCCGAAGTCGGTGACCCCCAGGCAACGGATCAGGTCGCCGCGAGCCGCGGCCAGGAACGCCAGGGTGTGCGGGTGGCCGTCGAGCAGGTGACCAGCGGCGTCTGGCGGTCGGCCGGGAACAGCTCGTCGAGGATGCTTCCGCCCACGCCCGGCGTACGAAGCCCGCGCTGCTGGAAGGAGCGGCAGCCGGTAGCCGCCGGCGACGGCCTGCTGGCGTCGGCGCTCGGCGAGGGCCGGGTCCCCGGGCCGACCGGCCGGCGGCGCGCTCGGGAACTGGGAGGCCACGTTCGCTGTCATTGTTCGGGTTCTCCTCGTCGTTTCCGCGGTGTCTGTCGTGGTGTCGGCGGCGCTCAGCGGACCAACGGCTGGCTGTGCGTGAACAGCCCGCTGTAGGCATTCAGGGCAGGCTGACCCCCCAGGTGCGCGTAGAGCACGGTGGAGTCACGCGGGATGTCGGCGCTCGCCACGAGGTCGATCAGACCGGCCATCGACTTGCCTTCGTAGACCGGGTCGATGATGACGCCCTCGAGCTCGCCGGTGAGCCGGATGGCGTGCATCGTCGACTCGACCGGGATGCCGTACAGGTCGCCGGCCCACCCCTCCAGGACGTTGATCTCCTCGTCGCGCAGGTCGCGCTCCAGGCCGATCATGGACGCCGTACTGCGTGCGATGCGGGCCACCTGGTCGCGCGTCTCATCGATCTTCGCGCTGGCATCGATGCCGATCACGCGGCGCGGGCGACCGCCCGCCTGTTCGAGTGCCGCGAAGCCGGCGATCATCCCGGCGTGGGTCGAGCCGGTCACCGAGCAGACCACGACGGTGTCGAAGAAGACACCGAGCTCCTGCTCCTGCCTCTCCACCTCCCGCGCCCAGTTCGCGAACCCGAGCCCCCCGAGGGGGTGGTCGGAACCACCGGCGGGGATGGCGTACGGCGTACCGCCGCGAGCCTTCACGTCCTCGATGGCGCGGCTCCAGGAGTCCTTGACCCCGATCCCGAAGCCGGCGGGGTCCAGGCGCACCTCGGCGCCCATGATGCGGCTGAGCTGGATGTTGCCGACCCGGTCGTTGACGCAGTCGGGCCAGTCGACCCAGTTCTCCTGCACCAGGACCGCCTTCATGCCCACCTTCGCCGCCACGGCGGCCACCTGCCGCGTGTGGTTGGACTGGTAGCCACCGATCGAGACCAGGGTGTCGGCGCCCGACGCGATCGCGTCGGGGATGAAGTACTCGAGCTTGCGGGTCTTGTTGCCGCCGTAGGCGAGACCGGAGTTGCAGTCCTCACGCTTGGCCCACACCGTCGCACCACCGAGGTGGGCCGACAGCCGCTCGAGGGGGTGCACCGGACTCGGCCCGAAGGTCAGTGGGTGGCGCGGGAAGTCGTCGAGGTGCATGGTCACTCCTGGGTGGTGGACGAATCGGTCGGCGTGGGGTCTTCGGTCGTCGGCAGGGTGTGCCAGATGTCGAACGCGACAGCAGCGGCGCCGTCGCCGTCACCCTCGGCGCAGAGCCGGATCAGGTCGTCGTGGCGCACGGCTGAGGCCTCTCCGCGGGACGCGGCGAACCACATGCGCTCAGCGCGGCGCAGGACGGGGGTCAGCTGGTCGAGGACCGAGGCGACCGCCCTGTTGGCCGCCACCGTGACAGCCACACCGTGGAGCTCGTCGTCGGCACGCAGTGCGGCGTCCAGATCATTGGCCACCATGGCGGCTCGGAAGCGCTCGTTGGCCGCTCGCATGGTGGCGAGGTCGGTGTGCGTCAGGCTCCCCACGGCCTCACGCACGGCGAGCTGGTGCATCGCAGCCACGACCTCGCGGGCCTCGCGCACGGCGCGCAGATCGACCGCGGTCACGGCGGTGGAGCGCCCCGGACTCGACTCGACGAGCCCGGAACCTGCCAGCCGGAGCAACGCCTCGCGCACCGGCGTACGGCTCACGCCCAGCCTGACAGCGAGCTCGAGGTCGCGCAGCTGCTCTCCCGGCGCGAGGGTGCCGTCGACGATGGCGTCCCGCAACCGGGCGTAGACATCGTCGCGGAGCAGCCTGCGATCGATGGTGGCGGGGGCGTCAGGGAGCGGCATGCAATATATTACATGCCGCATGCGCTCGACATGTCCAATCCACGCGCCCAACACCGCCGCACGACCCGAGGCGGGCGCGGCGAAACCCGCGCGGAGCAACAGCCGCGCCCAGATCGAGCAGCTCAGCCTGGCAAGCCCCGTGGTGTCAGCCGGCGATCACGTCCGTGACAGGCGGCTGAGCTCGTTCAGGCCTGACGTCAGAAGCTGCGCCACCGTGAGGGGAGCGATGCCCAGCACCTTTGCGGCATCCTCGTATGTGTGTCCGCCGAACGTGCACAACGCCAGGGACGCGCGTTGGAGCTGGGCGAGTTGCGCGAGCCATCTCAGCGCGGGCGTCAGATCCGCAGAAGGGGAGGTCTCCCTCACGAGCTCGCTACTGCGCAGGTAGACGAGACGGGCCAGGGTGCGTCCGGTGTCCTCGGCAGGCGCAGTGGTGTCGCGGCGGACGAAGTCCACCATCCCCAGGGCTACCGCCTGCATGGCCGCCGTTTCGTCACCGAGGAGCGCATGCGCGAGCGAGTAGACAGACTTGCCGTGACTGTTCCACAGGTCCTCGGCCCAGCCGTAAGGGTCGGTCGCGGCGGTTTCAACCGCCACCGCAGGAGCCGGCCTGGCTGCGAAGGCTCTGCGTCCGTGTCGCGACCGGGTCTTCCCGGCCGGGGCCGCATACATGGGACGGGACATCAGTTGTACGGCTTCCATCATTGCCTGCTTCGTCTCGACCGTCGCAGCGGGCCTGCGCTTATCGTTCAAAGTTGAATTAGACACGACGCCGAGACCTGTTGTCAATGCTTTGTCTAAGGTTTTGGCGCCTGTACCTTTAACGAACCATGTACACGATCAAGCGAGCGGCCCAGCTCACTGGCGTCCCCGAGACATCCCTGCGAGCGTGGGAGCGCCGCTACGGCGTGCCGGTCCCCCAGCGCAGCGAGTCCGGCTACCGGTTGTACGACCACGAGGCACTCGCGGTCATCTCGACCATGCGCCGACTCGTGGACGACGGCTGGTCCCCGGCCGCCGCTGCCGAGGCGGTGCGCAGCGGAACGATTGCTGTCACGCCGGACGCAGGGGCCGACGACGACACCCCGAGCGCCAGCGGACCCTCCCAGCCGGGCGCAGACACCTACACCGCACGGTTTCTGAGCGCGGCCACCCGCTTGGACATCGCGGGCATCGACGAGAGCCTTGACGCAGGCTTCGGGCTCGGGTCGTTCGAGCACGTCGTCGACTCTTGGCTGTTCCCCACTCTCACGGCGCTCGGCGAGGGCTGGGCACGTGGAGAGATCGACGTCGCGGGCGAGCATGCCGCAAGCCATGCCGTCCATCGGCGGCTCTCTGCGGCGTTCGATGCCGCCGGCGGCAGGCCCCGAGGCCCCGCCGTAGTGGTCGGACTACCGTCAGGCAGCCAGCACGAGCTCGGCGCCTTGGCCTTCGCCACCGCAATCCGCAGGAGTGGCTTGAACGTGCTCTACCTCGGTGCCAATGTCCCAGCAAGCAGTTGGGAGACAGCGGTGACAAGCCACGCAGCCCGAGCAGCCGTGCTCGCCGTCGCCACCCACGAGGATCGTCCAGCCGCCATCACGATCGCCGAGCTGCTGGCCCGACATCAACTCGCTCCCACGGTCTGCGCAGGCGGCGCAGCGGGGGCCGACCTCGCTGAAGGCGTGCGAGAACTCGCGCCGAGCATCAAAAAGGCAGCCCAACAGTTGGAACGACTGACCTACCAGAAGAGGTAGTCAGCTCGAACCTGTGGCAGCCACGACTTCGTCGAGGACCAAGCGAGCACCACGCAAGTCGGTGAAGCAACTCCGCGCGGATTCACACGTTGAAGCGGAACTCGACCACGTCGCCGTCGGCCATCACGTAGTCCTTGCCCTCCATGCGCACCTTGCCGGCCTCCTTGGCCTTGAGCATGGTGCCGGCGGACATCAGGTCGGAGAAGGAGACGATCTCGGCCTTGATGAAGCCCTTCTGGAAGTCGGTGTGGATGACACCGGCGGCCTCGGGCGCGGTGGCGCCCTTCTTGATCGTCCAGGCCCGCGTCTCCTTGGGACCGGCGGTGAGGTAGGTCTGCAGGCCGAGGGTGTCGAAGCCGACCCGGGCGAGCTGGTCGAGGCCGGACTCGGTGATGCCCATCTCGGCCAGCATCTCGTGGGCCTCCTCGTCGGAGTCGAGCTCGACGAGCTCGGACTCGAACTTGGCGTCGAGGAAGATCGCCTCGGCCGGCGCGATGATCTCGCGCATCTTGTCCTTGAGGGCCTCGTCCGCGAGCTCGTCGGCATCGCAGTTGAAGACGTAGATGAACGGCTTGGCCGTCAGCAACGACAGCTCGCGCAGCAGGGAGCGGTCGATGTCGGTCGCGATGATCGGGGTGCCCGACTCCAGCGCCTCCTTCGCGGCCTGCGCGGCATGGAGGTTGGCGACCAGGTCCTTGACCTTGCGCGACTCCTTCTCCAGACGGGCGATGGCCCTGTCGACGGTCTCGAGGTCGGCGAAGATCAGCTCGGTCTGGATGGTCGAGATGTCGTTGGCGGGGTTGACCTCGCCATCGACATGGGTGACGTCCTCGTCGCGGAAGACCCGGGTGACCTGGCAGATCGCGGAGGACTCCCGGATGTGGCTGAGGAACTTGTTGCCGAGGCCCTCGCCCTGGGAGGCGCCGCGGACGATGCCGGCGATGTCGACGAACTCGACCGTCGCGGGCAGCTGCTTCGCCGAGCCGAACACCTCGGCCAGCTGCGGCAGCCGCTCGTCCGGCACGCCGACGACGCCCACGTTGGGCTCGATCGTCGCGAACGGATAGTTCGCCGCGAGCACGTCGTTCTTGGTCAGGGCGTTGAAGAGGGTCGACTTGCCCGCGTTGGGGAGACCGACGATGCCGATGGTGAGAGCCACGGGCGGGGAGTCTACGGCGGCGACGGGTCACGGCACGAAACGCGACCCGCACAGGCCAGGGCCCGGCCGAGTCGGCCGGGCCCTGTCGTCCTTCGGGGATCAGGGTCCCGTCAGGAGCCGTAGACCGAGCGCGCCCCCTGGCGGTCGGTCTCGGTCATGGACAGGTCGCTCGAGGACCCGTTGCACTGCGGGTAGTGCATGATCGACGCCGAGTCGTACGGCGTCAGCGGGCGCCAGTTGTTGTCCTCGAAGCAGGTGCCCGCCTCGGGGCGTGTGTGCTCGTGGCGGAAGCCCAGGGTGTGCCCGAGCTCGTGGGCCATGATGTTGCCCGGCGTCCAGGAGCCGGAGTTCATCAAGGACGTGGCGTTGACCAGGATGTTGCGCTGGCTGTCGGGGTTGCTGGGGAAGAAGGCGCGGGCGATGTACTGCGTGGTGGTGGTCGGCTCGACGGAGAAGACCACGCTGTTGTTCGACACGGTGCAGCTGGAGTCGGCGGAGGAGACGTAGGTGTAGTTCACCCCGCTCGACGCGGCCTCCCACTGACTCGCCCCGTTGCTCATCGCGGCGACCACGTTGGCCTTGTTGGCCCCGAAGCCGTTGCTCACGCAATAGGTGAGGTTCCTCGCCTGCGAGGCCGACCACACGTCGTCGTAGCCGCCGACGGTGTTGACGACCAGGGACGACGATCCCGAGCCGTCCTGCTGGTTGACCATCCGGTCGTAGTAGGCGCGCAGCTCCTTGGTGTTCGCGATCGTCTCGTCGCCGTTGACGACGTACTGTCGCCCGACGTCGCGGAAGGTCGCGGCCTTGAACTCCGCGAAGCTCGGCACGTCCTCCTGCGCCGTGGCGGCGGTCGCGCCGGGGTTCATCGACACCACGAGGGCGGCTGCGCCGAACGTGGCTGCGAAGGTCCGGCTGATCGTGCTCTTCGACATCTCATCACTTCTTCCAGTGGGTTGCGGCTGGCCCTTCCAACCAACCCGGTCTAGACCACATGGGAAAGGCTCGGCCCGGGTCAGGTGTGTGCACTGCACGAACTTGCATCACCCCCTGCAAGACTCGTCACCATGACTGATCCAGGGGGTACGCCGGTCCTGCGCGCGCCGGCCCATCAGGTCTCGCCGCGGGCGGTGCCGTTCTGGACCGTGACGGCGGTCATGGGCGACGGCCTGCTCGTGCTCGGGGCGCTCCTGGCCTGGCTGCTGGTGCCCGACGCTCCGGGCTGGATCGGACTCCTCGTCCTGCTCCTCGCCGTGCTCGCGGTCCTCCACGTCGTGCTGATGCCGCGGATCCGTTTCCGCGTGCACCGGTGGGAGGTCACCGACTCCGCGGTCCACACCCGCGAGGGGTGGATCGGCCGGGAGAGCCGGATCGCGCCGATCAGCAGGATCCAGACCGTCGACTCGCGACAGGGCGCCCTGATGCGCGTCTTCGGCCTGGCCTCGATCACGGTCACCACCGCGTCCGCTGCGGGTCCCATCACCGTCAACTGCCTGGACGCAGCGACCGCCCGTGAGGTCGTCGCCCGGCTCACGGCCATCACCGCAGCCACCGAGGGCGACGCGACGTGATCCCCGCCCCCGGCGACGGATGGGTCCGGCTCAGTCCGCGCAAGCTCCTGCTCGACCCGGTCAAGGCGATCGGGCAGGCGATCATCCCGGTCGTGGTGGCGCTGGTCGGCATCAGCCGGAGCGACCCGAGGTACTGGCCGCTGATCTTCCCGCTCCTCGTGCTGGGCCCGATCGTCTTCGGTGCCATCCCGTGGCTCACCACGCACTACCGGCTCACCGACACCCAGATCCAGGTGCGTCGGGGCCTGCTCAACAAGTCGACGTCCACCGCGCCGCTCGAGCGGGTCCGCAGCGTCGACCTCGAGGCCTCCCTCCTCCACCGCGTCCTCGGCCTCCAGAAGGTGCAGGTCGGCACGGGGGTCGACGACGACCGGATCACCCTCGACGCGCTCGCCGCCGCCGACGCCCATGCGCTGCGTACGACGCTCCTGCTCCGCCGCGAGCCGTCCGTGCCGGCGACCGGGCCGGACGAGACCTCGGGTCCGGTCGACGTGCTCCCGACCCCCGCGCCCGTCCTGCTCGCCCGGATCGACTGGTCCTGGCTGCGCTTCGCACCCTTCAGCCTGGCTCGGCTGGTGCTGCTGGCCGGCGCGGTCGGTGTGCTCTCCCAGTTCGGCGACAACCTGCCGATCTGGGACGAGGGGACGGCCACCTCGCTGTGGGAGTGGGTCACGCGGTTCGCCCTGGTGGCGGTGGCCGTGGTGCTCGTCGTGGTGGGGCTCGCGACCTGGGTCGTCGTCTCGGTCGTCGGATACGTCGTGCAGTGGTGGAACTTCCGGCTCGTGCGCGAGCACGGCTCGCTCCACCTGACCACCGGTCTGGTCACCACTCGCTCGATCACGGTCGAGGAGGCCAAGGTCCGCGGCGTCGAGATGACCGAGCCGGTGCTGATGCGCCTGGTCGGTGGCGCAGAGCTCTCGACCCTCGCCACCGGTGTCGAGAACGGTGTCACCCAGGTGCTCCCGCCCTGCCCGCGCGCGGTCGCGATCGGTGTCGGCGAGGCGGTGCTCGACCACCCCGGACCGCTCACCGACCGGCTCGTCGCACACGGCCCGCGGGCACACCGACGGTCCTGGATCCGCCAGCTGCTGGGGGCGCTCGACCTGATCGTGGTCGCGGCCGCCGCAACCTGGTGGTTCGACCTGCCGTGGGAGTGGGTGGCCGGCCTCGCCGTCGTGCTCCTGCTCACGGCTGCGGTGGTCGGCGAGTCGTCGTACCGGCACCTGGGCCACGCCCTCGCCGGCGACCACCTCGTCGCCGGCAGCGGAACACTCGCCCGGATCCGCACCGTGCTCGAGACCGAGGGCATCATCGGGTGGGTGGTCGCGCAGTCGTGGTGGCAGCGCCGGATCGGGCTGGCCGACCTGACCGCCACCACCGCCGCTGGCAGCGAGCGCGTCCTCATTCGCGACGTCCGCCTCGACGTGGCGGTGTCGCTGGCCGACCGGGCCACGCCCGGTCTGCTGACCGACTTCGTGACCGTGCCCGGACGGACGAGCTAGAACCAGGCCTCACGCATCTCCAGCGTGGTGGTGTCGCCCGAGGCCAGCAGGTCGAGCATGGGCGCGACCTTGGGCAGCTCCCAGCGGAAGAAGTAGCGCGCCGCCGCCCGCTTGCCGTCGTAGAAGTCGCCTTCCCGCTCCCCCACTGCCACCAGCTGCTCGAGCCACATCCAGGCGATCACGACGTGCCCGGCGGCCTCGAGGTAGACCGTCGCGTTGGCCATGACCTTCTCGGGATCGCCCAGCGCCGCCAGCCCGAGCGTGACCGCGCCGAGTCGCTCCACGACGGCCTCGAGCGCGGCGGCGTACGACGCAGGCTCACCGCCGAGCTCGCTCGCCCGGGCCACGGTCTGTCCGACCCGGCCCGCCAGCGTGCGCAGGGAGGCGCCACCCCCGCCGAGCACCTTGCGACCGAGCAGGTCCATCGCCTGGATGCCGTGCGTGCCCTCGTGGATCGGGTTCAGCCGCTGGTCGCGCCAGTGCGCCTCGACGTCGTAGTCGCGCGTGTAGCCCGAGCCCCCGAGCACCTGGATCGCGAGGCTGTTGCTCTCCTGTCCCCACTGCGAGGGCCACGACTTCGCGATCGGCGTCAGGATGTCGAGCAGCTGGCCCACCTCGAGCCGCTCGGCCTCGTCCTGGGCGGTCACCTGCTCGTCGAGGAGCCGCGAGCAGTAGAGGTTGAGCGCCAGCGCCCCCTCGACGTAGGACTTCTGCGCCAGCAGCATCCGTCGCACGTCGGCGTGCTGGATGATCGGCACCTGCGGGGTGGCCGGTTCGGTGGACGACAGCGGCCGGCCCTGCGGGCGCGAGCGCGCGTAGTCGAGCGACTTCAGGTAGGCCGTGTAGGCCGTCGTCGTCGCCGACATCCCGACGCCGAGGCGGGCGGCGTTCATCATGTGGAACATGTAGGACAGGCCCTTGTGGGGCTCGCCGACGAGGTAGCCGACGGCCCCCGCCGCTCCACCCGGGGTGTGGGCGCCGCCACCGAAGACGGGGGCGGTGTTGACCGTGCCGCGGCTGCCGAGCTTGTGGTTGATGCCGGCCAGAGCGACGTCGTTGCGCTCGCCGATCGAGCCGTCGTCGCCGACGAGGAACTTCGGCACGATGAAGAGCGAGATGCCGCGCGACCCGGCAGGTGCGTCGGGCAGCCGGGCCAGCACCAGGTGGACGATGTTGTCGCCCATCTCGTGGTCGCCGCCGGAGATCCACATCTTGCTGCCGAAGATCCGGTGGGTGCCGTCGTCGGCGGGGACGGCACGGGTGACCACGTCGCCGAGGCTCGAGCCGGCGTGCGGCTCGGAGAGCGTCATGGTGCCGAAGAAGCGGCCCTCGAGCATCGGCTGCACGAACCGCTCGACCTGCTCGGGGGTGCCGTGGGCGAGCAGCAGCCCGGCATTGGCGACCGTGAGGAAGGAGTACGCCGCGGTGCCGATGTTGGCCGCGGTGAACCACGCCATGCAGGCGGAGGCCACGACGTGGGGCAGCTGCAGTCCGCCGTGCTCCTCGTCGAGCGTCAGCCCGAGCAGGTCGGCCTGGGCGAACTTCTCCAGCGCTGCCTCGATCTCCGGGATCAGCCGCACCTTCTCGCCGTCGAAGGCCGGTTCCTCGGTGTCGCTCTTGCGGTAGTGCGGCGCGAAGTGCTCGGTCGCCAGCTGCTCGCAGAGCGCCAGCAGAGCGTCGTACGACTCGCGGTCGTGCTCGGCGAACCGTGCACGCCGGCTGAGACTCTCGACGTCCAGCCACTCGAAGAGCAGGAACTCCAGGTCGCGTGCGGAGAGGATCAGGGAGGTGGGGGTGGACACGCGCAGACGCTACCCCTGCGACCCAGGCGTCTCAGCCAGACGAACGCCCCCTCCGCTCGGGACGGAAGGGGCGATCGGGTCTGGCACCGACACTACGCGATCAGGAGCCGTAGAGGACCGCTGCTCCCTGACGGTCGGTGGCGGTCATGCTGAGGTTGCTCGACGTCCCGTTGCACTGGGGGTAGTGCATGATCGAGGACGAGTCGTACGGCGTCAACGGTCGCCAGTTGTTGTCCTCGAAGCAGGTTCCGGCCTCGGGACGGGTGTGCTCGTGGCGGAATCCGAGGGTGTGGCCCAGCTCGTGGCCCATGATGTTGGCCGGCGTCCAGGAGCCCGAGGTCCAGATCGAGTCGTCGACCAGGACGTTGCGCGAGCGCTTGGGCGTGCTCGGGAAGAAGGCACGGGCGATGTACTGCGTCGTCTGCACCGGCTCGACTGAGAACAGCACCGACTTGTTGCGGGTGGTGCAGCTGGCGTCCTGCGAGGGCACGTGCACGAAGTTGATCCTCGACGAGGCCGCCTCCCAGAGGCCGGCGCCGTTGCTCATCGCGTTGACGACGTCGGTGTGGCGGGAGCCGAACTTGGTGCTCACGCAGTAGGTCAGGTTGCCGACCTGCGCGGTGGACCACTTGTCGTCGACGCCGCCGACCGTGTTGACGACCAGGCCTTCCTCCATGGCCTCCTCGGAGCCGTGGACCATCCGGTCGTAGTAGGCCTTGAGCTCCCCGGTCGTGGGGATCGGCTCGTCGCCGTTGACGATGTACTGCCGGTCGGCGTCCTGGTAGGCCGTGGACCGGAACTGCGAGAACGTCGGGATCTCCGAGTCCGTGGCGGCCACGGCCGGTGAGGCCAGGGAGGTGCCGAGGAGTGCCGTTGCGCCGAGGGCGATCGCCCCGAGTCGACTGCGCTGCATGCTGTTCTTCTCCTTGATGGGGGGTGGTGGACACACGCCATCTCGGAGGTCGGGCAGGTGAGCACGAGTTCCCGAGACAAGTGCGTTGCAGAGGAACCTCCCCCATGCGAGGGCCATCTGTAAAGGGTTCCCCGGGCAACGGGTTTGCGGCCCCTGCCCTCGCCGCCAGATCCCCCTGCCTAGGCTGGACGGGTGCGCATCGCCACCTGGAACGTCAACTCCCTCCGCTCCCGCATCGACCGGGTCGAGGCCTTCGTGCAGCGCCACGACATCGACGTGCTCGCCCTGCAGGAGACCAAGGCCCGTGAGGACCAGCTGCCGTTGATGGGCCTGCAGGCACTCGGCTACGACATCGCCGTGGCCGGCCTCAACCAGTGGAACGGCGTCGCGGTCCTGTCGCGGGTCGGGCTCGAGGACGTCGAGGTCGGCTTCGCCGACATGCCGCCGTACGGCGAACCTGCCGCCGCCGAGGCGCGCGCCATCGGGGCCACCTGCGGCGGGGTCCGGATCTGGTCGCTCTACGTCCCCAACGGCCGCAAGCCCGACGACCCGCACTACGTCTACAAGCTCGACTGGCTCGACCGGCTCCGCGCCACGGCCCGTGACTGGCTCGACGTCCCCACCGCGCTCGTCGGCGACTGGAACATCTGCCCCACCGACGACGACGTCTTCGACCCTGCGCAGTTCACGAAGTCGACCCACGTCACCCCGCCGGAGCGCGCTGCCTTCCAGGGCTTCCTCGACGACGGCTGGTCCGAGACGACGCGCACCCACGCCCCGGGATACACCTACTGGGACTACTACCGCCAGCGCTTCGAGCGCGACCGCGGGCTCAAGATCGACTTCGTCCTCGGGTCCCCCGCGCTGGCCGAACGGGTGACGGGCGCCTTCATCGACCGCGACGAGCGCGACCCCGCTCAGGGCACCGGGTCGCCCTCGGACCACGCCCCGGTGGTGGTCGACGTCCGCTGAGGCCGCGCACGTCCCCCATGTTGTCGGTGGTGCCGTCCATGCTGGATCCATGGACACCTTCCCCCTCCTGCTCGCCCTGGCGCTGGCCCTCGCCGTCGGCCTCGCGCTCGGTGGCGTGATCGGCGTGCTCTGGTCGCGCAGCCGCCCGGCCGACGACCCCGCGATCGCCGCGCTCCAACAGCGCGTCGCCGAGCACGCGGTCGTGCAGGACGGCCTGGAGCGGCTGCAGGACCAGCTCAGCGACCTCGCTCACGACCGGGTCGCGTGGCAGGCGCAGCTGCACCAGCAGGTGGCCGACATGCGGCACTCGACCGAGACCCTGCGCCGGGAGACCACGACCCTGGCGACCGCCCTGCGCAAGCCGCAGGTGCGTGGTCAGTGGGGCGAGCTCCACCTGCGCCGCACGGTCGAGCTCGCCGGTCTGGTCGACCACTGCGACTTCGCCGAGCAGGTCCGCATCGAGGACGGGCGGCTGCGTCCCGACCTCGTCGTGACGCTGGCCGGTGGACGCACGATCGCGGTCGACGCCAAGGCCCCGCTGGCGGCGTTCCTCGACCTGACCGGCGCCGACGATCCCGCCGAGCACGACCGCGCGCTGGGCCGCCTCGGCGAGCACGTGCGCAAGCACGTCGCCGATCTCGGCTCGCGCCGCTACTGGGAGGCGCTGGCCGGCACGCCCGAGTTCGTCGTGCTGTTCCTGCCGGGCGAGGCGATCCTGCAGGCCGCCCTGCAGGCGGTGCCCGATCTCGTCGAGCAGGCCGCCGCGAAGAACGTCGTCCTCGCGACGCCGTCGACGCTCATCGCGCTGCTGCGCACCGTCGCCCAGGGCTGGCAGCACGAGCTCCTCAACGCCCAGGCCCACGAGGTGCAGCGCTTGGGCCAGGAGCTGCACGCCCGGCTGGGCTCGATGGCCGGACACCTCGACAAGGTCGGCCGCTCGCTCAACGCCAGTGTCCTGGCCTACAACCAGGCCATGGGCTCGCTCGAGGGGCGGGTGCTGGTCTCCGCGCGGCGCTTCGCCGACCTCGGCGTGACCACCGAGGACCTGGTCGAGCCGCGGCAGGTCGAGAGCCTGCCGCGCTCGCTGGGCGGCGCGTCCGAGCTGGCGATCCTCGACGACGTGCTCGCCCGCGAGGCCCAGCGCCCCGCGGCGCGCCGCGCCGAGGGTGCGTGAGATCCGACCTAGGTTGAGGGTCGTGACTCAGGCCGACGCGTTCTGGGAGGTCGGGCGCGAGCCCGGCCGCCAGGTGGTGTCCCTCGGTGTCGCCGCCACCTTGACCGCAGTGTGCCTCGACGTGCTGCTGGTCGGTCGGCTCACGTTGTTCTTCGACCTGTGCTTCATGGTCGTGTGCCTGGGGCTCGCGGCACTGGTGCGTCGGCGCGACTTCTTCCTGGTCGCGCTGCTGCCACCGGCCCTGATGACCGGCGTGTTCGGCTTCATCGCGCTGGTCGCCCGCGGCACCATCGCCGACCGGGGCGACAGCGCGCTCCAGGCGATCGTCTCGGGCGTCGCCACCCACGGGGTCGCGCTCTTCGTCGGCTACGCCCTCTGCCTGGGCTGGCTGGGCTGGCGGCTGCACCGCGAGGGCGAGGCCGACATCGCGACCGAGCTGAGCCGCGAGCTCACCCAGCCGACCGGCTGAGCCGACCGGTTTCAGGCCTCGAAGCGCTCGACGTCGCCGGCCCCACGTCGTACGACGACGGGCTCGGCCTCGGACCAGTCGATCACCGACGTCGGCTCGGCCGTCACCTCACCGGACTCCACGACGACGTCGACCACGTGGTCGAGGTCCTCCTTGATCTCCCAGCCCATGGTCCGTGCCTCGGTCTCGCCGGGCAGGATCAGCGTGCTGGTGAGGATGGGCTCGCCGAGCTCCTCGAGCAGGGCACACACCAGCGTGTGGTCGGGGATGCGCACCCCGACCGTGCGCTTCTTGGGGTGCATCAGCCGCTTCGGAACCTCGCCGGTGGCGGGGAGGATGAAGGTGTAGGGCCCCGGCGTGGCGGCCTTGATGGCCCGGAACGCCGCGTTGTCGACGTGGACGAACTGCCCGAGCTGGGAGAAGTCCTTGCACATCAACGTGAAGTGGTGACGCTCGTCGAGCTCGCGGATCCGGAGGATCCGGTCGCGGCCGTCCCGGTTGCCGAGCTGCGCCCCGAGGGCATATCCCGAGTCCGTCGGATAGGCGATCAGCTCGTCGTTGCGCAGCGCCTCGACGACCTGGGTGACCAGCCGCGGCTGCGGGTTGTCGGGGTGGATGTCGAGGTAGCGAGCCACGGTCAGGCCTTCTGCGCCGCACGCAGGTCGCGCCGGAGCTCGGGTGGCAGCGCGAAGATCAGCGACTCCTCGGCCGAGTGCACCGCCCGGGCGTCGGGATAGCCGCGCTCGGACAGGAAGGTCAGCACCCCCTCGACGAGATCCTCCGGCACGGACGCGCCCGAGGTCACCGACACGGTGTCGACCCCCTCGAGCCACGCCTCGTCGATCTCCGTGTGGTCGTCGACGAGGTAGGACGCCTTGGCGCCGGCCTCGAGCGCCACCTCGACCAGCCGCACGGAGTTGGAGGAGTTCCGCGAGCCCACGACGATCACGAGGTCGGCGCTCGGGGAGATCTCCTTGACCGCGAGCTGACGGTTCTGGGTGGCGTAGCAGATGTCGTCGCTGGGCGGGTCGAGCAGCAGCGGGAACTTCTCCCGGATCGCCGCGACGGTCTCCAGCGTCTCGTCGACGCTCAGCGTGGTCTGCGAGAGCCAGGCGACCTTGGCCGGGTCGCGTACGACGATGCCGGGGACGTCGGCCGGGCTCTGGACGAGCTGGATGTGCTCGGGCGCCTCGCCTGCGGTGCCCTCGACCTCCTCGTGGCCCTCGTGGCCGATGAGGAGGATGTCGTAGTCGTCGCTCGCGAAGCGCCGGGCCTCGTGGTGCACCTTGGTCACGAGCGGGCAGGTCGCATCGATCGTCTTGAGCCCGCGGTCCGCCGCCTGGGCATGGACGGCCGGCGAGACACCGTGCGCGGAGAACACGACCGTGCGGCCCTCGGGCACCTCGTCGAGCTCCTCGACGAAGATCGCGCCGCGCGACTCCAGGTTGGCCACCACATGCTTGTTGTGCACGATCTGCTTGCGGACGTAGACCGGCGCGCCGTAGAGGTCGAGCGCCTTCTCCACCGTGATCACCGCCCGGTCCACGCCGGCGCAGTAGCCGCGCGGGGCCGCCAGCAGCACGTTCTTGGCGCTCTCGGGGTCGAGGACGGGAGGAAGGCCGAGGTCGGTGCTCATGGGACGGAGTCTACGGGCCGCCCCGGCGACGTCGGTCGCCTCGCCTATCCTCACCGCGTGCCCTCCCTCCGCGACGCCACGGCCGAGACGCCGGCACCGGTGCGCGCCGTCGCCAACGCGGTCACCCAGTGGATCGACAAGCTCGGGAGCGTCTGGGTCGAGGGCCAGATCGCGCAGGTCAACCGCCGCCCGGGCGTCAACACCGTCTTCATGACGCTGCGCGACACCGTCGCCGACATCTCCGTGACCCTCACCTGCGCCCGGTCGCTCTTCGACTCGCTCAACCCGCCGCTGGTCGAGGGCGCGAGCGTCGTGGTGCACGCACGGCCGAGCTTCTACGCCAACCGCGGCTCGTTCTCGTTGGCTGCGCGTGAGATCAAGATGGTGGGCCTGGGCGAGCTGTTGGCCAGGCTCGAGCGCCGTCGCCAGCTCCTCGCGGCCGAGGGGCTGTTCGCCCCCGAGCTCAAGCGCGACCTCCCGTTCCTGCCGGGCCGGATCGGACTGGTCACCGCGCCCAACAGCGCCGCGGAGCGCGACGTCGTCGAGAACGCGCGCCGTCGCTGGCCCGCCGTGCAGTTCGAGGTGGCCTACGCCGCCATGCAGGGGCAGCGCTGCGCAGCCGAGGTGATCGAGGCGCTGCACCGGCTCGAGAGGAACGCCGACGTCGACGTGATCGTCGTGGCGCGCGGCGGGGGGTCGATCGAGGACCTGCTGCCCTTCTCCGACGAGGCGATGATCCGCGCCGTCCACGCCCTGCGCACCCCCGTGGTGTCGGCGATCGGCCACGAGCCGGACCAGCCGCTGCTCGACCTCGTCGCCGACGTCCGCGCCTCCACCCCCACCGACGCCGCCAAGCTCGTGGTGCCCGACATGGCGGAGGAGGCCCAGGGCGTGACCTGGGCGCGCGACCGGCTGCGCCAGGTCATCACCCAGCGGATCGCCCGCGAGCAGGAGTGGCTCGGCCAGGTCCGCTCGCGCCCGGCGATGGCCGATCCGCGCAACCTGCTCTCCGCCCGCTCCGAGGAGCTCGACGAGCTCCTCGCACGCGCACGCCGCACGCTCTCGCACCGCCTCGACCGGGCCGCCGACGACATCGGCCACCAGCGAGCACGTGCCCAGTCGCTCTCGCCGCTCGCCACCCTGCAGCGGGGCTACTCCGTCCTGCAGGACGCCGACGGCCACGTCATCACCTCCGTCGCGCAGGCCGCGGCAGGCGCCGCCGTCTCCGTCCGGGTGGCCGACGGCCGCATCCACGCCACCACCGACCGCGTCGAGCCCGACGCCCCCGTCCCCGACCCCTCGCAGGAGGACCCCGATGAGTGATGCCCCCAGCTATGAAGAGGCCCGCGAGGAGCTCATCGAGGTGGTGCGCACGCTCGAGGCCGGCGGCACCACGCTCGAGGAGTCGCTCGCGCTGTGGGAGCGCGGCGAGGCCCTGGCCAAGGTGTGCCAGGAATGGCTCGACGGCGCCCGCAAGCGCCTCGACGAGGCGATGGGCCCCGAGAGCACCGCTGGTTGAGGAGGGACGAAGTCCCGCCACGAAACCTCCGCCGGGCCTGCCGGCACGTCAGCGGGTGAGCAACCCGAGGTAGTCCTCGATGTCCCCGACGGGCGCCGAGCCATAGACCAGCACCGCGTCGCCGTCGAGCTCGGTGGCGTACCCGTGGTCGCCGCCGTCGTCGGACCAGGTCTGCCAGGTGTCCGTGACTTCGGACGGCACGCTGGCGTCGTCGCCGGCCTCGGCCTTCTCGTCGACGTACTGCTCGACGAGGTCGTCGACGGAGGTGTCCTGCTGCCGGATGCCGATGAAGTCGCCGTCGGCGGTCAGCACACCGAGTCCCCATCGCGGCTCGTCACCGGCGCGGAGCTCCACGCTGGTCGCGCTCCAGCCGCTCGGCAGCTCGCGGGGGTGCACGACCCGCAGGTCGGCCTGCTGGGCGAGCTCGACGCTGTCCTGCCAGTCCACCGCCACCGGGGTGTCGTCGAGGTCGGCGCGGAAGAGCCCGCGCCACGCCACGAAGGCCAGCACGAACAGCACCGTCACGATCAGGGCACCGGTCATGCCACCGAAGGAGCGGGTGTATCGACTCGGCTGCTCGCTCACAGGCTCCATCCTCCCAGCCGCCTGGGTAGTCCCCATCAGATGGGTTGTCGCCACGGCTCGAACGCAACCCGTTTGATGGGGACTATCCGGGGTGGGGGGACGGGTCTGAGTTCCGCAGGAGCGGATCCTCAGGGTCACTTCAGCCGCAGGTGCGGCATACTGCCAGCGTGATCACCTACCGAATCGCGGAGGCTGCGGAGATCCTGGCGGTCAGCGACGACACCGTACGCCGCTGGGTGGACTCCGGCCGGATCCCGTCCCACCGCACGGAGGGCCGCACCACCGTCACCGGACCGGACCTCGCCGAGCTCGCGGAGCACCTGGCGGAGTCCGGCGAGGTCGCCGAGCGCGATCGCACGCGGGCGAGCACGGTCAGCGCCCGCAACCGGATGAGCGGGATCGTCACGCGGGTCAAGCGCGACCCGGTGATGGCACAGGTCGAGATGATCTGCGGCCCCTACCGGGTGGTGTCGCTGATGAGCAGCGACGCCGCCGACGAGCTGGGCCTCGAGCCGGGCGCGCGCGCCATCGCCAGCGTGAAGTCGACCAACGTCATCGTGGAGGTCCCCTCGTGAGGAAGCTCATGCGTTGGCTCGTGCTGCCCGGGGTGCTCCTCCTGCTCCCCCTCGCTGCCTGCGGTGGCGACCAGGAGGAGCAGACCCTCACCGTGCTCGCGGCCGCCAGCCTCACCGAGACCTTCACCGAGCTCGCTGCGGTCTTCGAGGACGAGCACCCGGGCACCGCGGTGGAGCTGGTGTTCGGCTCGTCAGGCACCCTGGCCGAGCAGGCGGTCGACGGTGCACCCGGCCAGGTGCTGGCCACCGCCGACGAGAAGTCCATCCTCGTCGCCGAGGACGGTGACGCGCTGGCAGACAGCCCGGCGGGCTTCGTCAGCAACCGGCTCACGCTCGTCACCCCGCCCGACAACCCCGCCGGCATCGCCATCCTGGCCGACCTCGCCGACCCGGGCGTCGACTACGTCGTGTGCGCCGCCACGGCACCGTGCGGCGCCGTCGCCGTCGCAGTCCTCGAGTCCGCGGGGATCACGTCGGCCCCGGCCAGCGAGGAGGTCGACGTCAAGGCCGTGCTGGCACGCGTGGTCCAGGGCGAGGCCGACGCCGGTCTGGTCTACCGCACCGACGCGGTCGCAGCCGGCCGCGACGTCGCCGAGGTCGAGGTCACCGACGCCGAGGACTTCGCGACCACCTACTTCGTCGCCCCCCTCCGGGGCAGCACCGGCGAGATGGCCGACCTGGCAGCGGAGTTCGTCACGCTCGTGCGGAGCGAACCGGCGCGCGACATCTTCGACCAGGCCGGCTTCGGCGGGGTCGCAGCACAGTGAAGGGTCCCCGCCTCGGCCGAGCACCCGTGCTCCTGATCGCGCCCGCCGCGGTCGGCGTGGCCCTGCTCGTGGTGCCGCTGGTGACCCTCGTCCTCGACACCCCGTGGCGCACGCTGCCCGAGCACCTCGGCTCCGAGGTGGTGCGACAGGCGCTGGCGATCACTGCCCTGAGCAGCCTGCTCACGGTCGTCGCGTGCGTCGTGCTCGGCACTCCCCTCGCCTGGTTGCTGGCCAGGGTCGACTTCCGCGGCCGCCGGGTGCTGCGCGCGCTCGTGCTGGTCCCACTCGTGCTGCCGCCCGTGGTGGCCGGCGTCGCCCTGGTCACCGCCCTCGGGCGCAGCGGACTGATCGGGCAGCACCTGCCGTTCACCATCCCGTTCACCACCACGGGCGTCGTGCTCGCGCACACCTTCGTGTCCCTGCCCTTCTACGTCCTCGCCGTCGAGGGCGCGTTGCGCACGCACGGTGCGTCGTACGACGTCGTGGCCGCGACACTGGGCGCGGACCGGTGGACGACCTTCCGCCGCGTCACCCTGCCGCTGGCGGTGCCGGGAGTCCTCGCTGGAAGCGCCCTCGCCTGGGCCCGCAGCCTCGGGGAGTTCGGCGCCACGATCACCTTCGCCGGCAACTACCCCGGCACGACGCAGACGATGCCGAGCCTGATCTACGTCGCCCTCAACTCGGATCCGACCGTGGCCCGGAGCCTGAGCCTGATCCTGCTGGCGCTCTCGGTCGCGGTCCTGGTCCTGCTCCGTGAGCGCTGGGCGGTCGGCCGATGATGCAGGTGCAGGTGGACCTCCCGGGTCGGGTCTGCGCCGACCTGACGGCGGAGGCCGGCGAGGTCCTGGTGGTGATCGGGCCCAACGGTGCGGGCAAGTCGACGCTCCTGCGTGCCGTCGCGGGACTCGTGCCCGCCCGGGTCCGGGTCGGCGACGAGGACTGGACCGACCTCGATGTCCCCTCGCGGCGGGTGGGCTACGTCTTCCAGGACCAGAGCCTGTTCCCCCACCTCTCCGCCCTCGACAACGTGGCCTTCGGTCCCCGGTCGCGGGGTCGCGGTCGACGCGACGCCGACGCCGCGGCTCGCACCTGGCTCGAGCGCTTCGGGCTCGCCGACCTGGCGCACCGCAAGCCTCGGGAGCTCTCCGGCGGCCAGGCGCAACGCGTGGCGATCGCCCGCGCCCTCGCCACCGACCCCGAGGTCCTGCTGCTCGACGAGCCGTTCACCGGCCTCGACGTCTCGGTGCAGATGGCGCTGCGCCTCGAGCTGGGCCGGCACCTGCGCGACTTCGCCGGGACCGTGCTGCTGGTCACCCACGACGCGATCGACGCGCTGACGCTGGCCGACCGGGTGCTGGTGCTGGACGAGGGCCGGGTGGCCCAGGTCGGGCCGCCGGCGGAGGTGGCCGCCGCCCCGCGCACCCCGCACGTCGCCCGACTCGTGGGGCTCAACCTGGTCTCCGACAAGGACGACCTGATCGCCTTCACCCCCGACGCGGTGACCGTGTCGCTGGCCGAGCCGACGGGCTCCACTCGCCTGCGCTGGCACGGGCCGATCGCGTCCCTGGCACCGCACGGGGACGCCGTACGCGTGCTGGTGCACGCCTCCCCCGACCTGCTCGCCGACCTCACCCCCGCTGCCACCGCCGAGCTCGGCCTGGTCCCGGGTCGGGAGGTCTGGCTGTCCGCCAAGGCGACGGCCGTGAGCCGCTACGGGGGCCGCGACACCGGTCGATAACATGCCCGCCATGAGCCCCACGACTGGCAAGCCCGACCGCAACCTCGCCCTCGAGCTGGTGCGAGTCACCGAGGCTGCCGCCATGGCTGCAGGCCGCTGGGTGGGACGTGGCGACAAGAACGACGCCGACGGCGTCGCGGTCGAGGCGATGCGCGAGATGATCTCCACGATCGGCATGCGCGGCACCGTCGTCATCGGCGAGGGCGAGAAGGACAACGCCCCGATGCTCTTCAACGGTGAGGAGGTCGGCAACGGCACCGGGCCCGAGTGCGACGTCGCGGTCGACCCGATCGACGGCACGACGCTGACCGCGAAGGGCATGAACAACGCGATCGCGGTGCTCGCCGTGTCGCCGCGCGGCACGATGTACGACCCCAGCGCCGTGTTCTACATGGACAAGCTGGTGACCGGCCCCGAGGCCGCCGACCGCGTCGACATCCGGCTGCCGGTGAAGGAGAACATCGCCCGCGTGGCCACGGCCAAGGGCCTCTCCATCCACGACGTCACGGTCGTCCTGCTCGACCGGCCCCGTCACGCCCAGCTGATCGAGGACATCCGCGAGACCGGCGCCCGCATCAAGTACATCACCGACGGAGACGTCGCCGGCGCGATCATGGCCTCACGTCCCGACACCGGCGTCGACCTGATGCTCGGCGTCGGCGGCACCCCCGAGGGGATCATCGCCGCCTGCGCGATGAAGTCCATCGGCGGCAAGATCCAGGGCCGGCTGTGGCCGCAGGACGACGACGAGCGCCAGCGGGCACTGGACGCCGGGCACAACCTGGACGCCGACTTCGTCCTCGGCACCGACGACCTGGTCACCGGCGACGACGCCTTCTTCGTGGCCACCGGCATCACCGACGGAGAGCTGATGCGTGGCGTCCGCTACCGCGGCGACGGCGTCACGACGCACTCGCTGGTGATGCGCTCGCGCAGCGGCACGGTCCGCTCGATCACCGCCGAGCACCGGCTCTCGAAGCTACGCGATCTGTCCACGATCGACTTCGACAACTGACACCGGTGCGGGCAGCGCCGGTCGCAACGCCGCCGAGACCGCGGCGATGACCGCGGGGTCGAACGCCATGCCCACGTGCGACGAGCGGACCTCGACCGCAGCGGCGACGGGGTCGACGCACGCCCGCCAGTCGACGATGCCGTCGCGTCGCGAGTAGATCGCGGTGAAGTCGACGTCCTCGGGCCACGCAGCCCTGGCCCGGTCGAAGCTGTCCTGGGCGCAGTCGCCCGCCACACAGTCCTCCGCCATCAGGTTGCGCATGCCCGCGCGATGCAGCCGCACCAGCAGGTCGACGCTGCGGGCCAGTGACACATGGTGCGCGCCGGGCGCCAGCATCGGGCTGCCCATCGTGACGATGCCAGCGACCAGGTCGGGACGGCGAGCAGCGACTCCGCGGGCGAGCATCCCGCCCAGGCTGTGTCCGACGATGCGGACCCTCGACCCCCGTCGCTGGGCGAGCTCCTCGAGACGCTCCTCGAGCTGGTCGGCCGCGGCCAGCGTGCAGCCGACGTTGGCGCGGATGTCGGCGCGATAGGTGCGGAAGCCCTGGTGTCGCAGGGTCCGGCTCATCGGCCCCAGCGACGAGTCGCCGGCGAGGAAGCCCGGGACCAGCAGCACCGGCTCGCTGACCCGCACGGGTCGCGCCCCCAACGGCGTACGACGTCGGGTGCCGTGCCACCCGAGGGCATGCGCGGCATAGCGCCCGGCCTCGGCGACCACCGACCCCTCACGCAGGACGGCGGCCGCTGAGGGCTGGGAGAAGCCCTCAGGCGTCAGGAATGCCGCCGTTGTGCGCTGGGTCACAATCATCGAATCTAGCCCAGAGCCCCCGTGGAATGGGGGACATTGCTCACTTCTACCTGCTTTGGGTGGGGCCGGTCGTGTTCACTGGGGCCATGCCCACCTCCCCGCGAGACTCACGACGGGCCTCCACCGAGGCGCCGATCGTCTCCGACGAGCTCCTCGCGCCCGTGGGCAACCAGGTCGAGCTCTGCTACCAGACCTTCGGCGATGCGGACGGCGAGCCGCTGCTGCTCGTCATGGGCCTCGGCGGTCCGATGACGTGGTGGGACCCCGAGCTGTGCCGGATGCTCGCGGCGGCGGGTTTCTACGTCGTCCGCTACGACAACCGCGACGCCGGCCGCTCGACCCGGATCCGCGCGCGGGTGACCCGCGGCCAGCTGCTCCGCGCCTTCGGCGGTCGCCGGGCCAAGGCGCCGTACTCGATGAGCGACCTGTCCGGTGACGCGGTGGCGCTGCTCGACCACCTCGGGCTCGAGTCGGCGCACCTCGCCGGCATCTCGATGGGCGGCATGATCGTGCAGACCGTCGCAATCGAGCACGCGCGCCGCGTGCGGTCGCTGACCAGCATCATGTCGACCACCGGCAGGCGCACCGTCGGATGGCAGGACCCGCGCCTGCTGCCCTCGCTGATCGCCCCGCGCAAGCCGGGTCGCGAGTCCTACGTGGAGACCAGCGTCGCCTTCTGGGACGTCATCGGCTCCCCGGCCTACCCGGCCGACCCCGATCGGCTGGCCGAGCGGGCCGGGGAGACCTTCGACCGCGGCTACAGCGCCAGCGGGATGATGCGGCAGATGATGGCGATCCTCACGCAGCCCGACCGCACCCACCGGCTGCGCAGCCTGCGCGTGCCGGCGCTGGTGGTGCACGGCACGGCCGACCGGATGGTCCACGTCAGCGGCGGTCGCTCGACCGCCGCCGCCATCCCCGGTGCCGAGCTGCTGCTGGTCGACGGCATGGGCCACGACCTGCCGTCCGAGCTCTACGCGAGCTTCGTCGAGGCCATCTCTCGCACCGCCGACCGGGCTTCCTGAGCGGGTGTCGCGATCCCCGGTTACCCGGGGAAACTGGAGCTTCCAGGGGGAAACTTCGGGGGTGAGGCTTCAGTTTCCCCGGTTACCCGGGGAACCCGACGGGGCGCGCACCGGCCTCCGGGGTCGCGGTGAAGAGCGTGGGCTCGCCGAAGCCCGCGTCCGCGAAGGCACGGCGTACGCCGTCGCCGGCCGGAGCCACCTCGCGCTCGGGCACCAGCCCGATCACGCACCCGCCGAACCCGCCGCCGGTCATCCGGGCCCCCAGCGCACCTGCTGAGAGCAGCGCCTCGACGGCCGTGTCGACCTCCGGCACGGTGATCTGGAAGTCGTCGCGCATCGAGGCGTGCGAGGCAGACAGGGCGGGCCCGATCTCTGGCAGCCGGCCCGCGTCGAGCAGCCCCGCCACCTCGAGGACGCGGGCGTTCTCGGTGACGACGTGGCGCACGTAGCGCCGCAGCTCGTCGTCGTCGAGGCGCTCCAGCGCGCCGGCCGAGATCGTCCTCGGCCACGTCGCGCAGCGCCGGGACGCCGAGGAGACGGGCCGCCTCCTCGCAGCCGCGGCGGCGGGCGCCGTACTCGCCGTCGGAGTGCTTGTGCGGCGCACGGGTGTCGGCCACCAGCACGGCCAGCCCGGCACCCGCGAGGTCGAGCGGCACGGGCCGGGTCTCGTGGGTGCGCATGTCGCACAGCAGCGCATGGCCGGCACGACCGCGCAGGCTGACCAGCTGGTCCATCCCTCCGGTCGGGGCGCCGACCGCGTCGTTCTCCACGTCGCGGGTCAACGCGAAGATCGCGTCGTCGTCGAGGCCGAGACCGCAGGTGGTCGTCGACGGCACGCACGACGGAGCAGACGAGGGCCGCGGAGGACGACAGGCCCGCTCCGGTCGGCACGTCGGAGTCCACCACGACCTCGAGCGGGGGCACGTCAACGCCGCGGTCGGTCAGCAGCCACAGGGCGCCGAGGACGTAGCGCGACCACTCCGCGACCTCGGGCGCCGCGGCCAGCCCGGAGCGTCGTACGACGATCGGCTCCGGCTCCTGGACCGACCGCACCGACCAGCCGTCCGAGCCGGGCGAGACCACCGTCGTGCACCCGACGCCGAGGGCGAAGGGCAGCACGAAACCGTCGTTGTAGTCGGTGTGCTCACCGATCAGGTTGATCCGGCCGGGGGCGAACCAGGGCGTCACGAAGGGCCTCCTTCGCCGGGAGGATAAGAGGTGTGCGTAGGTTGCCAAACACTAGCCGTTGCCGCTAGACCAGTGAGACACGTCATATCTTGGAGGGCGCATGAGATCTCGATCATCGACCCGGCCGCGTGGTCGTCCCCGGTCCCGACGCCTCGCGGGCTCTGTTGCCTCCATGGCGCTCGCCAGCAGCCTGCTGGCCGCGTGCGGCGGCGACAGCGGCAAGCCCGAGCTGGTCTGGTACATCAACCCGGACAGCGGCGGCCAGGCGGCCGTCGCCGAGGATTGCTCGACCGACGACTACACCATCACCACCCAGGTCCTGCCCCAGGACGCCAGCCAGCAACGGATCCAGCTGGCCCGCCGGCTCGCGGCCAAGGACCCCAAGATCGACCTGATGTCGCTCGACCCGCCGTTCACGGCGGAGTTCGCGGATGCCGGCTTCCTGGCCGAGGTGCCCCAGGACGCCAAGGCCCAGCTCGAGGAGCAGGGCACCTTCCAAGGCGCCATGGATGCCGCGACGTGGAAGGACAAGCTGGTCGTCTTCCCGTTCTGGTCCAACACGCAGGTGCTCTGGTATCGCAAGTCCTTCGTCGACAAGACCGACCTGGACATGTCACAGCCGGTCACCTGGGACGAGATCATCAAGACCGCATCGGCCAACGGCGGCAAGGTCGCCGTGCAGGCCAACAAGTACGAGGGCTACGTCGTGTGGATCAACGCCCTCGTCGAGGGTGCCGGCGGCCAGATCCTGACCGACGCCGAGAAGGGCGTCGACGCCGACATCACGATCTCGGACGCCGCCGGCGAGAAGGCGGCCGCCGTGGTCGAGGAGCTCGCCTCCTCCAAGGCGGCACCGTCGGACCTGAGCGTGAGCAACGAGGGCACCGCCGGCTCGACGTTCGGCTCGGACGAGGGTGCCTTCATGGTCAACTGGACCTACATCTTCCGCAACTACGACGACACCGCACCTGACGTCGCCAAGGACATCGGCTACACCAGGTATCCGCAGACGGTGCAGGGCGAGGAGTCCCGGCCGCCCTACGGAGGGATCGGGATCGGGGTCAGCAACTTCTCCGAGAAGAAGGACCTGGCCCTGGCGGCCGCTGCCTGCCTGGTCGAGCCGGAGCAGCAGGGCAAGAACGCCGAGATCACCGGCAACATGCCGGCCAGCACCGACGGCTACGACTACCCCGCGCTCGCCGAGCAGTACCCCGATGACCTCCGAGAGCTCTTCAAGGAGAGCGTCGACGCGGCGGCACCGCGCACCATCACACCGTACTGGTCCGACATCTCGAGCTCGCTGCAGAGCACCTGGCACCCGCCGGCGTCGGTGGACGCGAGACCCCGAAGAAGTCCACAAGCTTCATGGAGGAAGTCCTCCAGGGAAAGAGGCTGCTGTGAGCACCGTCGTCGCGCCGGAGGAGACCTCCGCAGAACCGAGGTCCAAGCCCGTGACCAGCGACCGGACGCGGGCGGAGAACCGGCTCGGTCTCAAGCTGGTGGCGCCTGCCGTGGTCCTGATGCTCCTGGTCACGGCCTACCCGATGATCCAGGCTCTCTACCTGTCGCTGTTCCGCTATCGCCTGACCGCGCCCGACGACAGGGAGTTCATCGGCCTCAGCAACTACGTCACGGTGCTGAGCGACAAGCTGTTCTGGCAGGACACGTGGAACACCGTCCTGATCATGGTCGTCACCGTGGGCGTGGAGTTCGTGATCGGGTTCGCCTTCGCGATGGTGATGCACCGGATCATCTTCGCCCGCGGCCTGATGCGCACCTCGATCCTGATCCCCTACGGCATCATCACGGTGGTCTCGGCCTTCGCCTGGCAGTTCGCCTTCTCCCTCAACAACGGGTTCGTGAACTCCTGGTTCAACTGGCTCCCCTGGATCGCGCAGGACACCAACTGGTTCGGCGACCACTGGCCGGCGATGTTCGCGATCATGGTCTCGGAGATCTGGAAGACCACGCCGTTCATGGCGCTCCTGCTCCTGGCCGGCCTCTCCCAGGTCAGCGAGGACATGCTCGAGGCGGCCAAGGTCGACGGCGCCACCTGGTGGCAACGCCTCTTCAAGGTGATCCTGCCCAACATGCGGGCCGCGATCATGGTGGCGGTCCTGTTCCGCGCCCTGGATGCCTACCGCATCTTCGACAACATCTTCGTGATGACGCGAGGCGCCCAGGACACCGAGTCGATCTCGTTCCTGACCTATCGACAAGTCATCGAGCAGATGCAGCTCGGCCTGGGCTCGGCACTCTCGGTGCTGTTGTTCCTGTCGGTGCTGCTGCTCGCGTTCTTGATCGTCAAACTGTTCCGGGTCGACCTGGCCCAGGCAAGGGGTGAGGGTTGATGAAGGCCAAGAATGCGATCGGCACCTGGGTCGGGTTCGTCCTGATCATGCTGTGGTGCCTGTTCCCGGTGGCGTGGATCATCTCGCTGTCGTTCAAGTCCGAGGCCGAGACGGCGACGGGCAGCGCCCAGTTCCTGCCGAAGGACTTCACGTTCTCCAACTACGGCGAGATCCTGAAGAACGGCGACTTCACCCGAGCCCTGGTCAACTCCTTCGGCATCGCGCTCATCGCGACGGTGCTGTCGGTGCTGCTCGCCACCCTGGCGGCGTACGCCATCGCCCGGCTCGAGTTCGTCGGCAAGCGGGCCGTGCTGTCGCTGGCCCTGGCGATCGCCATGTTCCCGGTCGTCGCGCTGGTGGGACCGCTCTTCGACATGTGGACCACGTTCGGGCTGTTCAACACCTGGCCCGGGCTGATCATCCCCTACATGTCGTTCACGCTGCCGCTGGCGATCTGGACCCTGTCCGCCTTCTTCCGCGAGATCCCGTGGGAGATGGAGCAGGCCGCCCAGGTCGACGGGGCCACCTCGTGGCAGGCCTTCCGCAAGGTGATCGTCCCGCTCGCCGCACCCGGTGTCTTCACCGCGGCGATCCTGACGTTCTTCTTCGCCTGGAACGAGTTCGTGCTCGCGATCTCGTTGACCTCCACCACGTCCTCGCGGACGGTCCCGGCACAGCTGTCGTACTTCGTCGGTCCCGACCCGTTCAACCCGCCGTACGCTCAGCTCGCGACGGCGTCGGTCATCGTCACACTGCCGGTGATCGCCATCGTCCTGCTGTTCCAGCGCAAGATCGTCGCCGGACTGACCTCCGGCGCAGTGAAGGGGTGATCAGCTCATGGCTGGCATCGAGATGAAGAACATCGTCAAGAAGTACGGCGACGGGTTCCCGGCCGTCAACGACGTGAGCATCGACGTGGCCGACGGGGAGTTCCTGATCCTCGTCGGGCCTTCGGGCTGCGGGAAGTCGACGCTCCTGAGGATGATCGTCGGGCTCGAGGACATCACCGATGGGGACATGATCATCGGGGGGAAGAAGGTCAACGACCTGGCGCCCCGCGACCGCAACCTGGCGATGGTGTTCCAGAACTACGCGCTCTACCCCCACCTCACCGTCTACGAGAACATCGCCTTCCCGCTGCGACTGGCGGGCAAGTCGGACTCGGAGGTGGACGAGAAGGTCCGCGACGCGTCGAAGACCCTGGAGCTCGACGAGCACCTCGACCGCAAGCCGGGCAACCTGTCGGGCGGTCAGCGGCAGCGGGTGGCGATGGGTCGCGCCATCGTCCGCCAGGCCGAGGCCTTCCTCTTCGACGAGCCGCTGTCCAACCTCGACGCCAAGCTCCGCGGCCAGATGCGCACCGAGATCTCCCGGCTGCAGAAGCGGCTCGGCATCACCACGGTCTACGTCACCCACGACCAGACCGAGGCGATGACCCTGGGCGACCGGGTCGCGGTGCTCAAGCGCGGAATCCTCCAGCAGCTCGCCACGCCCCGCGAGCTCTACGAGAACCCCGCCAACCTCTTCGTGGCCGGGTTCATCGGCTCCCCGCCGATGAACTTCCTGCCGGCGAAGGTCGACGGGCAACCAGGTGGAGCTGCCCTTCGGCACCGTGACGATCCCCGAGGGCAAGGCGGCCAAGGCCCAGGACAAGGGACCTCCTGATCGCCGGCATCCGTCCCGGGGCCTTCGAGGACGCCAGCGTCGTCGACAGTGACAAGGTCAGCGACGACGCGACCTTCAAGGCCACCGTGGACGTCGTGGAGTGGCTGGGCAACGAGGCCTACGCCTACATCCCGTTCGAGGCGCCGCCGGAGGTCCGCGAGCAGCTCACCCAGCTCGAGAGGGACCTGGACGGCGAGTCGATGCGCACGCAGCTGGTGGTCTCGCTCGACGGTGCGAGCCGCATCGCCGAGGGCGACGAAGCGACCATCTGGGTCGACGCCGCCAAGATCCATCTCTTCGACCCGGCGACCGGCGAGAACCTCACGATGGACCCGACAACGCCGGGATCGTTCCCGGCGGCAACGCGATGGCCAAGGCCGAGGAGGTCGGCACGCGCAGGACGACCTCCAGACGACCTGATCCAGCCCGCACCACGAGGCCCCCGGAGCGTGCTCCCGGGGGCCTCGTGTGCTCGGGCCTACCCCTCCAGCCGGTCGCGGTCGTGGAGCCAGACCGTCGCGTAGGGCGCGAGTCGCACTGCCCCGTCGCGCAGCTCTGGCGCCGAGTCGGTGATGGCGTCGTGCAAGCCGTCGGTGTGCAGGCCGAGCCAGTGCAGGACGTCGGCGGCGACCCAGGCCTCCTCGGCGGTGGCGTTGGACGCCGCGAGGAGCGGTCCGCTCGGGTGCCGGCGTACGACGAGCAGCACGCCGGGGTCGCGTGGGTCCCAGATCTCGGTCGGTGACGCGGCGTGCAGGTGGGGAAGCTCCGGCCCGCACCTCGAGCAGGTGCCGCAGCCCCGCGCCGATGCCGTGCGGGTCGGCGTCCGCTCGACGGCTGCCCACGGCATCGTCGGGCCGGTGTGCCCAGCGGTTGTCCTCGGCGTGGGCCGGGTCGTCGGCCCAGCCGGCGTCGTTGAGCAGGCCGAGCTCGTCACCCATCCAGATCACCGGCAGACCGCCGAAGCCCAGGATCACCGCGTGTGCCCACAGGATCCGCGCGGTCGCGTCCGGGTCGCCGGCCTCCAGACCGGCCAGGGAGGCGAGCGTGCCGGAGATGCGCCGGTCGCCGGTCGCCTCGTTCTGCTGGAAGACCAGCCCGCGCGCCCACGAGCCCGGGATGCGCCCCGGAGTACCAGTCGGACAGGAACCGTCGGTGGGCGAAGGGATCGATCCCCACGGCCTGGGCGTCCTCGTCGGAGATCGCCCAGCCGATGTCGTCGTGGCAGCGGACGTACGTCGCCCATGCGGTGGTCGACGGCGGTTGCGGCACCTGCTGCAGGGCGTGGGCGGCGAGCCGGACGTCGCCGGACGGCGAGCATCGACCAGACCTGCACCATCAGGCCGTTGTGGTAGGCGAGGTCGCTGACCCGGCCCGCGTGCTCGCCGACACCCGAGGTAGGCCGGCAGCTCGGCCGGAGCGACGATGGCTTCGGCCTTGAACAGCACCGCCGGGGCCGCGATCCGCGCCACGGTGCGCAGCGCGCGGGTCAGCTCGTGCACCTCCGGCTGGTTCTGGCTGTCCGTGCCGAGCCGCTTCCAGATGAACGCGATCGCATCGAGCCGGAACACCTCGACACCGAGGTTCGCCAGGCCGAGGATGATGTCGGCGTACTCGCAGAGCACCGCGGGGTTGGACCAGTTGACGTCCCACTGGTAGTCGTTGAAAGTCGTCCACACCCAGCCCGCGAGCTCGTCGTCCCAAGTGAAGCTGCCGGGCGCGAAGTCGGGGAACACCTCGGGCAGGGTCGCCTCGTAGGCGTCCGGCATGCCGCGGTCGTCGTAGACGTGGAAGTAGGCGCGCTTGTCGCCGTCCCCGCCCCGGGCCGCGACGGCCCACGCGTGCTCGCGGGCCACGTGGTTGAGCACGAGGTCGAGGCACAGGCTGATGCCCTCGCTGCGCAGGGTGGTGGTGAGGTCGCGGAGGTCGTCGACGGTGCCGAGGTCCGGGCGGACGGACCGGTAGTCCATGACCGCGTAGCCGCCGTCGTTCGGCCCCGGTCGCGGCGTCAGCAGCGGCATCAGGTGGAGGTAGCCGACACCCAGGTCGCGCAGGTAGGACGTCCGCCTCCCCACGTCGGCGAGCGTGCCGGCGAAGCGGTCGGCATAGGCGGCATAGCCCACCATCGAAGGCCGCTGGAACCAGTCGGGCTCGCGCAGCCGCCGCTCGTCGAGCTCGTGCAGGTCATCGGCGCGGGAGTCGTGGGCGGCCCGGGCGATGGCGACCAGTCGTGCCGTCACCTCCTGGGCCTGCTCAGGGCCGTAGACCCGCTCGATGGTGGCACGCAGGTCGGGTTCCCACGCACGCAGCCTGTCCTCGAATCCAGCATCCCAGTGCGTCACGCGTACCAGTATGGCGAAGTGCACGGGCACCTAGGGTGAGCTGTCATGAGCTTTGATCCCTCCGTCCGCCCCCGGGACCACTTCACTCCCGGTCGGGGGTGGCTCAACGACCCCAACGGACTCATCGTGCACGAGGGCGAGCACCACCTGTTCTTCCAGCACCACCCGGACTCGCTGGAGCCGGGCCCGATGTCGTGGGGCCACGCGGTCAGTGCGGACCTGGTGGACTGGACCGAGCTGCCCACCGCCCTCGCAGGATCGGCCACCGAGCACATCTGGTCGGGGAGCGTGGTCCACGACGTCACCAACAGCTCGCGCCTGGCTCCTGATGACGTCGGGCCGCTCGTCGCCGTCTACACACGTTTCGACCCGGTGTCGGCCATCCAGTCGCAGTGCCTGGCCCACAGCCTCGACCGCGGACGGACGTGGGAGCCCTTCGCAGGCAACCCGGTCCTCGACATCGGCTCGACGGCCTTCCGTGACCCCCGGGTCGTGCGTCACGGCGACGGTTGGCTCATGGTGCTGGTGCTGGCCGAGGAGCGGACGGTGGAGTTCTACCGCTCCGAGAACCTGATCACGTGGGTGCACTCCTCCAGCTTCGGCCCGGCGGGATTCGTCGACGGCGTCTGGGAGTGTCCCGACCTCGTCGCCGTGCCCGTGGAGGGCACCCCGGAGACGGCGCACGTGCTGCTGGTCAGCGTGCAGGACGGAGGCCCTGGCGGCGGATCCGGCATGCAGTACTTCGTCGGCGACCTCAGCGGCTCGACGTTCGCGGCGACACAACCGGCACGGTGGGTCGACCACGGCGCCGACTTCTATGCCGCCATCTCCTACGCCGACACCCCCGAGGACGAACCGCTGATCCAAGGCTGGATGAGCAACTGGCAGTACGCCGCCCAGGTCCCCGCCACCGAGTTCCGAGGCTCGATGAGCGTGCCCCGTCGACTCGCCTTGCGCCGCCACGGCGACGAGCTCGTGCTGGTGCAGCGCCCCGCGGTCCGTCCCGACGCACCGGTCGAGCTCCTCGAGCAGCACACGCTGGCAGGGACCGTCACCCTCCCGGTGTCGGCGCAGGCCTGCCGCATCGTGGCGGAGCTCGATGCCGGGACAGCACAGCGGGTCGGGCTGCACCTGCGCGTCGGCGTCGGGGAGCGCACAACGGTCTGGTTCGATGCGGACGCACGCACCGTGTCGCTCGACCGTACGTCGTCCGGCTCGGTCGGGGTCCACCCAGCCTTCGCAGCCGTCCACGACGCGCCGCTGCTGGCGAAGCACGGACCAGTGCGCATGGAGGTCGTGGTCGACGTGGCGTCCGTCGAGGTGTTCGTCGACGGCGGCGAGGTGGTGCTGACCGACCAGATCTTCCCCGACCCGACGAGCGTCGGCCTCGAGGTGGTCGCGGAGCGCGGTGAGGCGTACGTCCGGCACCTGTCAGTGCATGTCTGAACGTCACGAGGCCCGGGAAGCACTGCACCCGGGCCTCGTGACGTGGTGGAGCCGAACGACTCAGTCGGAGAGCCGCTCACCCGTATCGGTGTCGAAGGCGTGCACGTGGTGCGGGTCGGTCGTGACGTAGAGGATCTCGCCCTTCTTCGGGTGGTGTCGGCCGGCGATCCGGACGATGACGCTGGACGGCACGCCCTGGACGTCGCAGGTGCCGTAGATGAAGCTGTCGGCGCCGAGCTCCTCGACGACCGTGACCTTGACTGGCAGGCCGCCCTCCTCGGCCGTGACCAGGCGCCAGTTCTCAGGACGCACTCCCACCGTGACGTTGCCCCTCATCCTGCGCGTGGCAGCGGGGTCGACCGGTACGGCGTAGCCACCGACCTTGACCGTGCCGTCCGCGGCCGCGACACCCTCGAGGAGGTTCATCTGCGGAGAGCCGATGAAGCCGGCCACGAACAGGTTGGCGGGCTTGTCGTAGAGCTTCAGCGGGGTGTCGACCTGCTGGAGCACGCCCAGCTTCATGACCGCTACCCGGTCGCCCATCGTCATCGCCTCGACCTGATCGTGGGTGACGTAGACGGTCGTGACACCCAGGTCCTGCTGGAGCCGGGCGATGTCGGTGCGCGTGGCAACGCGCATCTTGGCATCGAGGTTGGACAGCGGCTCGTCCATGCAGAAGACCTGCGGTGCGCGGACGATGGCGCGACCCATGGCGACGCGCTGGCGCTGGCCCCCGGACAGCGCCTTGGGCTTGCGCTCGAGGAACTCGGTGAGCTGGAGGATCTCAGCCGCCTTGGCGACGCGCTCCTTGCGCTCGGCCGCGGGGACCTTGGCCATCTTGAGCGAGAACGCCATGTTCTCCTCGACCGACATGTGCGGATAGAGCGCGTAGTTCTGGAAGACCATCGCGATGTCGCGATCCTTGGGCGGGACGTGGGTGACGTCGCGGTCACCGATGAAGATCTTCCCGTCGTTGACCTCTTCCAGCCCTGCCAGCATGCGCAGGGTGGTGGATTTTCCACAGCCGGACGGGCCGACGAGAACCATGAACTCGCCGTCCTCGATCGCCAGGTCGATGCCCGGGACCGCGGGTTCGTCGGCACCCGGATACCACCGCTGGGCCTTCTCGAAATTCACTGTTGCCATGAGCTTCTTCTCCTTCACCGGCAGGCACGTGCCGGACGATCCGTAGTGAAGTGACCTGCGTCACGCTATCGGTCTTACTGGAATCGCGCCATGGCCCACCTCCAGCCCAAGTCCGTCGGCCCGCCAGCGGACCGGTTGCGGGTCGGTCACGCCGCCGACGAAGCGACCGTCCGCGCCGCGGTTGCGGAAGGCCAGGAGCTGCCAGGCGCCGCCCCGGTCCTGGACGAGCCTCCCGACGTAGAACCGCTCGTCGACCAGGCGTACGGCGGCCGCCACGTCGACCGGCTGCCCCGGGCCGGCGACGGGCACCGACCAGACACCACCGGCGCCCTCCGCCGCGCCCGGCATCTCCGCCGAGAGGCAGGAGAAGAGCAGCACCCACCGACCCTCGACCTCGGTCATCGAGATCACCTCGAGCCAGTCGAAGCGGCCGGTGGCCGTCGAGAGCGGTGGCTGGACCTCCCAGGAGACCAGGTCTCCGGAGACCGCGTGCCCGACCACGCCCGACCCGGGGCCTCCGGTGCGGGCGGTCGCATAGAGGTGTCGGCGGCCGTCCTCGCCCGCGGCCACCCAGGGGTCGCGCCAGTGCACCACCCCGTCCCCCACGTCGTAGTGCTCCGGATCGGCCTCGAGGGGCCACCCGGAAGACAGGTCCCGTTCCCAGCGCACGAGGTCTCTCGAGGTCTCCGACCCGATCCGCTGGACCCGTCCCGCTTCAGCGCTGGACACGCCGGTGTGGAACATCCGCCACCCTTCGTCGGCACGCAACACGCTGCCGGTCCAGGACGCGGCGTCGTCGTACCCTCCGGGCACCGGCGCGAGAGGGTCGGCCAAGCGGGTCCAGGTGCGCAGGTCGGGGCCGACGGCATGCCCGATCCGGGCATGGGTGTGCCGCAGGTCGGGGTCGCCGAGGGATCGCGGTGCATGCAGGAAGAACAGGTGGAACTGCTCGCCGTCGTCGGCGAGCCAGAAGTCCCAGACCCAGCGGTCGTCGAGGTCGAACACGTCAGCTCGCCACGGTCGCGTGCAGGACCCGGGCGTGCTCGGGCGGCAGGGCCGGGAGCTGGACGCCGATCTCGCCGAGCGCCTGCCCGGACAGGAAGAACCCCGTCTCCGGCCACGAGTGGCCGAGGTCCGTCGGGCCCTGCTGGTCACCGTCGCGGGTGACGTCGATGCCGGCGAGCCGGACCCGCGCGTCGTCGGCGTCATCGACCGACCAGTCCCAATCGGACAGCAGCGGCGCCCAGGCCTCGCTGCGCCGCCCCGGACGTGACCCCTCGAGGCCGGGCAGGCCGAGCAGCACGGGGACACCGGACGGGGAGGGCGCGAGCACCACGCTCACGCCCTCCCGCGTCAGGTGGACAGGCCGACGAGCCACCTGGCTCCCGCTAGCCCTTGACTGCGCCGGAAGTCAGACCTCGCACGAAGAACCGCTGCAGGGAGAAGAAGACGACCATCGGCAGGGCCATCGAGATGAAGGCACCCGCCGTCAACAGCTCCGTGCCCAGACCGGCGGTCCCGATCAGACCCTGGAGCTCGACGATCACGGTGGAGTTCTCACCGGAGCCCAGGAACAGTTTCGCGATCAGGAGATCGTTCCAGACCCACAGGAACTGCAGGATCGCGAACGCCGCCAGCGCCGGCACCGACATCGGCACGATGAGCCGCCAGAACGTCTGATAGTGCGATGCCCCGTCCATCTTGGCCGACTCGATGACCGTCTTGGGCAGCGTGGCCATGTAGTTGCGCAGCACATAGATCGCCAGCGGCATCCCGAAGCCGGTGTGCAGCAGCCACACCGCGAAGTACTCGCGCAGGATGTCCAGGCCTCGCGGCCCGAGCAGGTTGAGCATCGGCTGGAAAGCCACCTGGATCGGGATCACCATCACCGCGACGATGCCGACGAACAGCACGTCCTTGCCACGGAACTCCATGAACGTGAAGGCGTACGCCGCGAAGGCGGCGAACATGATCGGGATCAGGGTCGCCGGGACCGCCACCACGATGGAATTGATGAAACCGGTGCCGATGTCGGTCCCCTCGAACACCCGTCGATAGTTCTCGGTGGTGAAGCCGGCATTGCCGGGGTTCAGCAAGATCGTCCACCAACCCGACTGCGTGGCCTCGGTGCGGTCCCGGAACGACGTGACCAGGAGTCCGAGCGTCGGGACCGTCCAGAGCAGACACAGCGCCACCATCGTGACGATCGAGAACACGCTGCGGCGCCGGCCGTCGGCCATCACCCCACGGGTCCGCTTGGGCGCGGGCTTGTTCGGGGCGGCCGCACCGCCAACGACATCGTCCATGACTGCGCTCATCGGCTCATCTCCTCCTGACGGAAGTGCCGGACCTGGTAGACCAGGACCGGGGTGATCGCGATCAGCAGGACGACGACGATCGCCGAGGCGATCCCGGCGTTCCCGCGAGCGAAGAGCTCCTTGAAGAAGAGGTTCGCGATCACGTCGGTGTTGTCGCGCCCGTTGGTCATCACGTAGACGATGTCGAAGACCTTCAGCACCAGGATCAGCACGGTGATGAAGACGGTGATGATCGTCCCCTTGATCTGCGGGATCATGACCCGCCAGAAGATCTGCATCTCCGAGGCGCCGTCGATCCGGGCCGCCTCGATCGTGTCCTCGGGCACGCCCTTGATCGCCGACGACATCAGGATCATCCCGAAGCCGACCTGGAGCCAGATCAGGATCACCATCAGCAGGATCGAGTTCAGCTTCCCGGTGTCGATCGACAACCAGGTCTGCGCCTCCCCGCCGATCGCCGTCCAGATCGCGTTCAGCAACCCCGTCTGCTTGTCACCGGTGGAGAAGTCGTAGACGAGCGCCCAGATCGCCGAGGCGCCGACGAACGAGATCGCCATCGGCAGGAAGATCACACTCTTGGAGATGCTCTCCCCGCGGGTCGACAACTTGTCGGCCAGCACCGCCACGACGGTGCCGATCGCGACTACTGCCGCCGGGACGATGATCAGCCACAGCAGGTTGTTGAAGATCGCGTTGCGGAACGACTCGCTGCCGAAGATCGTCTTGTAGTTCTCCAGGCCGACGTACTTCTCGCTGTCCTTGTCGGCGAAGGAGAAGTTGATCGTCTGGATCGCCGGGTAGAGCAGCATCAGGGCGATCAACCCGAGACCGGGCACCAGGTAGGCGTAGGGGATCAGCATCAGGGACGCCTTCTGCGGCAACCCCTCGACGAACATGTTGAGGAAGAAGAAGAGCACTGCCGCGCCGCCGACGCCCACCAGCACGGCGACGATGCCGATCAGGATCTTCGAGTCGAGGTAGACCCCCGGGAAGATGCCGAAGGACATGAACACCGTGTACATGACGTACGCGGTGGCGACGAAGCCGAGGATGCCGATCACGATCTTGCGGGCGCTCGCTGGCGGCGGCCCGGTCGCTGCCGGGCCGGACCCCAGGGCCCGATCGGCGCCGGGACCCGTATCGGTCACACTCATGACGTCGGCCAGGACTCTTCGATCTTGGTGAGCGCGTCCTCGCTCGACTCGCCACTCATCCAGTCGACCATGCCGGTCCAGAAGCTGTCCGAACCCACCGACTTGGGCATCAGGTCGGAGGCGTCGAACCGGAACACGTCGGCGTCGGCCGCCAGCTGTGCGATGTTGCGGGTCGTCTCGTCGGCGTACTGGCTGTTGTCGAAGGTCGTGTGCGGCGACAACCAGCCGCCCTCGGCCGCCCACTCGCCACCGAACTCGTCGGAGGTCAGGAAGGTCATCACTTCCTGGACGTCGGAGTCGTCACCGTTGAACGTCGCGGCCAGGTCGCCGCCACCGAGCAGCGGCTGCCCGTCATAGCCACCCTCGTAGGAGGGGAAGTAGAACGTGCCGACCGTGCCGTCGAGATCGGCCTGGACGTTGTCGGGGTAGAAGCCGGTGGCGAAGTTGCCCTGACGGTGCAGGAAGCAGTCGGGCTTGTCCTTGAAGGCCGGGGTCATCGCGTCGGCGAAGTTGGTGTTCAAGATGCCCCTCTCGCCACCGAGGACGAGGTCGGGGTTCTTGGCGATCTCACCGAAAGCGTCGAGCGCCTCGACGATCTGGGGGTCGTTGAACGGGATCTCGTGGGCGACCCACTGGTCGTAGACCTCCGGGCCGTGCAGGCGCAGCACCATCTCCTCGAGCCAGTCGGTGCCGACCCAGCCGGTGGCCTGGTCGGACTCCCAGCCCATGCACCAGGGAGCGGTGCCGTCGGCCGCGATCTCCTCGGAGAGCGCCATCAGCTCCTGGAAGGTGGCCGGCTCGGTGGAGTAGCCGGCGTCTGGGTACTGGGGCTTGGGATACCAGACGATGCTCTTGACCGCCATCCGCATCGGGGCGCCGTAGACCGTGCCGTCCTTGGAGGCGGCCTCCAGGAAGCCCGGGATCAGCGTGCTCTCGATCGCGCCGAGGTCGATGACGTCCTCGAGCGGGGTCATGTCGTCGGAAAGGTCGATCAGCCCACCCGGCTGCGGGAACAGTGCGATGTCGGGGGCGTCGCCGGCACCCACGCGCTGGACGACGGTGGTGGTGAAGTCGGTGTCGGCGGTGTACTTGACGTCGATCCCGGACTCGTCCTCGAACGCCTGGAGCGAGGCCTCGAACGCCTCCTGCTCGGCGCCACCGAAGGCGCCGAGGATCGTGACGGTCCCGTCAGCGTCGGTGCCACTGCCGGCTCCGCCGCCACTGCCGCCGTCGTCCCCGGACGACAAGCACCCTGAGGTGACCATCGCCAGGCTCGCGACCACTCCGACCGCCGCATACCGGCGCCTCGTCCTTGCTGCCATCGTAACTCCTGTGGTTGCTGGGCAGAGAACGCGCGGCGCGCCCTCCCGGGCCGGTCGACATGACGTGCGCCACATCGTCTGTCCGTGTCTTACTGACCTTGCCGACGTTTGTCGAGGGTTGCGGTTCCGAGCGCCCACGCATCGCGACAAACGTTTGCGACGATCGTGACGCGCATCACACGGATTGGTCAAGACCCCTAGGCAAACGTTTACGTAATCGCTACCGTGACCCCATGTCTGGCATGGACCACCGCGCGTCGGAGGTGAACATGGCCGACGTCGCCCAACAGGCCGGGGTCTCGATCGCGACCGTCTCGCGCGCCCTTCGCGGGCATCCGGGCGTCAGCGCGGGGACCCGGACTCGCGTGCTCTCGGTCGTGGCCGAGCTCAACTACGTCGTCTCGCCTGCCGCGTCCTCGCTCCGCGGGGCGACCCGCCGGGTGGCCGTGGTCCTCCCGAAGCTCGACAGCTGGTTCTCCTCGACCATGCTGGCGACGGTGGAGTCGACCCTGCGCGAGGCCGACCTGGACGTCCTGATCTACCAGGTCGGGTCCCAGGCCAGCCGCGCGGACTTCTTCCGCGACCTGCCCACCCGCCGCAAGGTGGACGCAGTCGTGCTCATCACCCTCCCCATCCGGCCCGAGGAGGAGGAGCGGCTCGACCTGATGGGCGTCGAGGTCGTCGTGGCCGGCTCCCGCCTGCGTGACTTTCCGTCCGTGGGCGTCGATGACGTCGCAATCGCAGGACAGGCGGTCGAGCACCTCATCGCGTTGGGCCACACGCGCATCGGGATGATCCGCACCAGCGACACCGACGGCGCCAAGTGGGCCAGCGACCTCCACCGCCGCAACGGCTACCTCGACGGCCTGGCCCGGCACGACCTCCCCCACGACCCCGACCTCATGGTGACGGCGCCCTACGGTGTGGACGCGGGGGCGGTCGGGATGGAACAGCTGCTGTCACTCGCCGCGCCGCCGACCGCGGTCTTCTGCTACTCCGACGACATCGCCGTCGCGGCCACCACCACCCTGCGGCGGCACGGGCTGCGCGTTCCGGAGGACATGTCCTTGATCGGGGTCGACGGGCACGACCTCGGCAAGCTCTTCGGGATCACGACCATCGACCAGCACGTGGCCGATCAGGCGCGGGCGGCGAGCATGATGGTCCTCGACCTGCTCTCGGGGCGACCGCCCGAGCAGCGACACCTCACCCTGCCCACGCACATGTGCGTCAGGGGTTCCACCGCAGCCCTCGGCGAGCCCCGGGCCGACGCTCAGTAGGTGCCAAGGAACTTCTTCGGTGTGCCCGGGGCCGGCTGCCGCTGTACCGTGACCGAGCCCATCATCGCCATTCCGCGGATGCGGACGGTCGGGGAGTCGGGGCCGAGCTCTGCGGCCACCTTGTCCTTAGCCTGGCTGTACTCCCCCATGATCGGCGTCCCGTCGACCACGACGTGCATGTCGGCCGGGACGATGATCTTGACCTCACCCATGATGGCGCTCGCATTGATCAGGGTCTCGTGCGCGGAGAGCTGCGCCTGCCGCAGGTCGATCACCACACCACCCATGAGCGCGAAGGCTGTGTGGTGCTCGGGCACCGACCACACGCCCTGCCGCTTGCACTCGCTCATGATGGCCGTGGAGGAGTTGTGGCCGACCGCCGGCACCGAGGACGGCGTACGGCGCACCGGCGCACTGGCCGGCTGCGGGTGACCGGGCAGGTGGAGGTCGGCCGTGATCGGCACCAGGTCGGCATACGTCTTGGCGTGCCAGGTGAGCTCGAGGCGCTCGTCGAGCTCGTCGAGGTCGATGCGGCCCTCGCCTGCTGCCTCGCGCAGCACCTCGGCGACCTTCTGCCGGTCGTCGTCGGAGATGCGCAGCAAGGACGGATCCGGTGGCCGGTTCTCGATCTCCCCCATGGGGTCAGCGTACCGAGATCGACGCGTGCCGCCCATGACCATCGTCAGGGGCGGCACTCGTCGGTTCCTTCAGACCCCGAAGTCGTCGTTCGCCCGCCGGACCGACCCGACCGGTGACGTCGAGCGCGTCTCCGCCTGCTGCCAGGTGGGTCTGGGACAGGTGGGCGGCGGCCCGTCGATGGCGGTGTTCCAGCGGGGCTGGGCGATGAAGCACGGGCGCTCGGACCCGGGCTCCTGGGTGGCCGACGCCGACTGGGCGGCGACGGTCGTGATCGCGGCGATGACCGTGACGCCCGCAATGGCGGCGACGCGGGAGAAAGGTGCCGTGCTGGTGCTCATGATGGTCCCCCTCCGGGATCCGGGCGGCTGCCCGGTGAATGTCTGGACCTCCAGAGTTGGGCCGCGGCGGACCCGGTTGACAGTGGTTGACAAAGGTTGACAACCGCACCGCAATCGGGTTGCCGGAAGCGCGCGCGCGGGAGGATCCTCGAGAGGGAGTGAGTGGAGTTCTCGTGAGCGCGCTTCCCAGACCCGAGCTGTCACCGGGACCGGTCCGGGAGTTCAACGACGCCCTGCACGACCTCCACCACCGCGCCGGCTGGCCGTCGCTGCGCACCCTCGCCCGCGCGACCGGGGTCTCCCACACCACCGTGTCCAAGGCCTTCTCCCAGGCCGCACTGCCCTCGTGGGGGACCCTCGAGCTGCTCGTCGAGGCCATGGGTGGCGAGGCGGCGATCTTCCATGACCTCTGGCTGGCCGCCTCGTCCCCCATCAGCGGCGGCGGCGCTCCGCCACTCATCGCCGGCCGTCGCGCAGAGCTCGACGTCGTACGACGCCACCTCGAGACCGGGACGGGGCTGCTCCTCGTCACCGGCGAGGCCGGCATCGGCAAGACCACGCTCGTCCGCGCGGCGGCCGCGACCACCGATGTCTTCGTCGCGGTCGGCCACTGCCTCCCACTGTCTCGGGAGATGCCGCTGATGCCGATCGTCGACGCCCTTCGGGGCACCCATGAGCTGGACGGCGGCGAGTGGCTGGAGAAGGCCCTGTCGCAGAGCCCCGGCTACGTTCGCAGGTCTCTGGCACGACTTCTCCCGGAGCTCGACTCAGAGGCGTCAGTCCCACCGGACGACCCGTGGGGCCTCGAACGCCTCTTCGCCTCGATCACCACCACCCTGCGCGCGCTGTCCGGCATCCGCCCGCTCGTCGTCCACCTGGAGGATTGCCACTGGGCGGATCGCAGCACCCTGGACCTGTTGACCCACGTGGCCAGCGTCTCCTCCGAGCCCCCGGTCGTGGTGACGTGGCGCACCGGTGATCCGGACGTGGAGAGCGGTCCCACCGAATGGCTGTCGCGGACCCGGTGGGCACCCACCACCACGACAGTCGACCTGGAGCCGCTGACGTTGCAGGAGACGGCGGAGCAGCTGCGGCTCCTCGGGGTGACCGGCACGGACGACGACCTCGCGGAACGCATCCACGCTCGCGCGCGCGGGCTACCGCTCTACACGGCCCAGCTGGCAGCCAGCCCCGCCGAGGAAGGCCTGCCCCGCCATCTTGCGGACCTGCTCGACAGGCGGATCGGCGACCTCGACGACAAGGCCTGGCGGGTGGCGCGAGTCCTGGGTGTGGCGCAGCGCCCGGTGGGGCCCGGCATCCTGCGCGACTCCGCGGCCCTGTCGGCCGACGCCGTCGACGACGCGTTGCGGGTGCTGGCCGGCCGCCGACTCCTCGGGTTCGAGGGAGGGGGACGACACCGAGCTCGCACACCCCCTCCTCGTCGATGCGATCGAGCGTCGCCTGATGCCGGGCGAGGCTGCAGAGGTGCATGCCCGCATCGCCGAGGCTCTCGGCTCCGCGCCCGGCATCCAGCCCGGCGAGGTCGCAGACCACTGGAGAGCGGCGGGACTCCTCGATCGCGAGGTCGCCCACCGGGCGTCTGCGGCCCTCCGGGCGCAGGAGCACTTCGCCTCCAAGGAGGCGTTGGACGGTTGGTTGCGCGTGCTGGAGCTGTGGGACGCCGGGCACCGGGACGACGACCTCAAGCTGTGGGACATCCTGGCCCGGGCCCTCGATGCCGCGGTCGAGACCGGCCAGCTCGACACCGGTCGGGTCCTGGCCGTCAGGGCCGAGTCATTGGACCTGTCCGACCGGGAGCGCGCCCAGGTGCTGCAACGGATCGGCTCGCTGCTGTACGAGCTGGGAGAGGTCGTGCGGGCCGAGGAGCTCCTGGACGCGTCGCTGCGACTGTTGGAGCCGTCGGCCACCTCGGCGGATCTCCTCCCCCTGCTCGGGCGGCGATTCTGGATGTTCCAGCAGTCAGGCCGCTACATCGAGGCGCAGGTCGCGCTCGACCGCTCGCTGGACCTGCTCGACCCGCAGGAGGACTCGGGCCGACGGCGTCGGATGTTGGCCGGGCTGACGTTGCTCACCATGGACAGCACAGGTGACGTCGAGGCGTCGTTGGCCATCGCCGGGCGAGCGCTCGACACGGAGCTAGCCGAGCCCGACCCGATCGCGGACCTGATGGTCGCCGCGTCCGCGACGGACATCCTGATCCACGTTCCCTCCTCCGCGGCCCGGGCCGAGCAGTTCGCCCGTCGGGCGCTCCGCGAGGCCGAGGCCTGGGGCGTGGAGCTCTCCTTTCCTGCAGTCCTCGTCCGGACCAACGTGTGCTGTGCCCACCTCTGGGGCGGGGACGTGCGGGCCGCCGGGGAGTCAATCCGTCCCATCACGCACTCGGATCCCGGGATCAACACCGCCTTCGCGCACGTCATGCTGGCTGCGGTGGAGATGCGGGAGGGGGATCTGGACGCCGCTGGCGAACGGTGTCGTGCCGCCGACGCGCAGATGCTCAACCGCAACGAGAACTGGGCCGAGGTCGTGCCGTGGATCGCCGACGTCGAGCTGTGGGGCGGTCGCCCCGAGGGCGCGGCCGAGCTCCTCGCCCAAGCGCTCGACTCGCGGCTCGGTTCCGAAGCCGCGGGGCAGACCGGCCCGCTGCTCGTCGCACTCGCGCGTGCTCGTGCCGACCTCCTCGATGCCGCCCGCTCGGCTCCCTCGCATCGGCGTAGGGCGGCTCGAGAGCTCCGCGGCCGCGTCACCGGGGCCAGGGATGACCCCTTCGCACCAGGCCTGATCGACGCCGCCGTCCCCGCCCTGGCCGCGTCGTGGCAGGCGGAGGTGTCGCGCGTCGAGGCCACGACGACGGTCGAGGCCTGGGTCCGTGCGGCGAAGGCCTGGGACCACATCGCCCGCCCCCACGACGCCGCCTACTGCCGGTGGCGCGCCGCGCAGTGCGCCCTGCGTGACGACCAGGGCACCGTGGCGGCCCGGCTGCTCAGGCGGGCGGCGACCGACGCACGCCAGCACGTCCCGCTCTCCGAGGCCATCGCCGCCACCGCGAGGACCGGCCGATGAGCGCCCTCCCCCGTCCCGACCTCCCACCAGGTCCACACCGTGACCTGGTCGCCGCACTGCACGACCTCCACCACCGCGCCGGCTGGCCCTCCCTGCGCA
>CAVSCW010000009.1:0-187587 GCA_963726515.1 uncultured Actinomycetota bacterium | reverse complement strand
GATCGCCGATCAGGCGTCGTTCGTCCCCGACCGGCTACGAGCGACGTCGAGGTGGCGCGTCATGACCTCACCCAGCGAGACGGAGTCGACGGCGACGGTCACGATGGTCGCGCCCTCAGCGGCATAGCGTGCGGCGTCCTCCCCGGTGTAGGCATGGACACCGACCGGCACCCCGGCGGAGACGGCCCGGGCGATGATCGAGGACAGGACGTCGCGCAGCTCGGCGGAGCGATCCGCGCCGGCGAGGGCCAGGGACAAGGAGAGGTCCCCCGGGCCGACGTAGATCCCGTCCAGGCCCTCGACGCCCAGGATCGCGTCGAGGTCGTCGAGCGCTGTCGCGGTCTCCACCATGACGATGACCAGCGGCTGATCGGACCCACCTGACAGACGCCCGATCGACCGCCCACCTGCTGGGGCGTAGCGGGTGGCGGCGACGATCTCCCGGGCGTGATCGGCGTCGCGCACGTTGGGCACGATGACGCCGCAGGCACCGAGGTCGAGCGGGCGGCCGATGTCGGCGAACAACGGGCTGCGTGTCCGGACCAGCGGCACCGAGCCTGCTGCCCTGATGGCCCCGGCCACCCCGGGCAGCTCCGCCTCTGTCGCGGCACCGTGCTGCAGGTCCACGACGACGAAGTCGGGGCCGGTCCGTGCGAGGACCTCAGCGCTCACGACGCCCGGCAGCAGGCTCCACAACCCATGGCACGGCTGTCCCTCGGACCATCGCCGCCGCACGTCATCCTCGCTGATCGCCATGTCGACATCTTCCACTTCGCCTCCCAGCCTCGATCGGCAGGTCGGTCAGTGGGACGCACGCCGGCGAGACGTCTGAGACCCAGCGCCACCCCCTGGCCCCCCGGACAGTCCGGGAGGTGGGTCATACTTGGACGTGTCAGGCTCGACAGAGGCTGGCGTCGCGGACGTGGTGTAGTTGCAGCACGCTTCCCTTCCAGGGAATGAGTCGAGGTTCAAATCCTCGCGTCCGCTCCAGCCCTCGAATGCGACGCCCGCACCGTCGCCCTCACGCCCCCAGCGGGCGCCGTCGTACGTGCCGGGTGTCGAGCACCGGCTCGCCCGGTGCCTCGTCCTCACCCGTCGAACGCTCCGCGGTGAAGGCCGAGCTCACGGTCCGCATCGCCTCGCTGAGCTCGCCGGGGATCACGAAGTAGCCGTTGCCGTGCTGGGCGAGGCGGGGCAGCATCTCGAGGTACTTGTACGCCAGCACCTGCGGGTCGGCGTCGTTGGCGTGCACGGCCTGGAAGACCCGCTCCAGTGCCTTCGCCTCGCCGTCGGCCTCCAGCACCTTTGCCTGCTGAAGCCCCTCGGCCTCGAGGATCATCTTGGCGCGGGTGCCCTCCGCGGTGAGGATCAGCGACTGCCGCTGGCCCTCGGCCTGGAGGATCACCGCACGCTTGTCGCGCTCGGCGCGCATCTGCTTCTCCATCGCCTCCTTGATGGTGCTGGGCGGGTCGATCGCCTTGATCTCGACCCGGTTGACCCGGATCCCCCACTTCCCGGTCGCCTCGTCCAGGACCTCGCGCAGCCGGACGTTGATGGTCTCCCGGGAGGTCAGGGTGCTCTCGAGCTCCATCGACCCGATGAGGTTGCGCAGGGTGGTGACGGTGAGCTGGTCGATCGCCTGCAGGTAGTTGGTCACCTCGTAGGCGGCCGCCCGCGGGTCGGTGATCTGGTAGTAGAGGACCGTGTCGATCGCGACCACCAGGTTGTCGGCGGTGATCACCGCCTTGGGGTCGGAGGAGTAGACGTGCTCGCGCACGTCGAGCTTGGTGTTGACCCGGTCGACCAGCGGGATGATGAGGTTCAGCCCCGGCTGCAGGGTGCGCTGATAGCGGCCGAACCTCTCGATGTTGTAGCGCCTGGCCTGCGGCACGATCCGGATCGTGGAGGCCACCAAGAAGGCCACCAGAGCGGCCAGCACGGCCAGGGGCACCCATAGTTCCATCACACTCACGTCTCTCTGGGTAGGGATTCGGGCAGGGCTTCGGGCAGCGGATCGCGAGGGTGCACCAGCACGGTCGCGCCCTCGATCTCGAAGACATCGACACGTACGCCGGCAGGGATCACCAGGTCCTCGTCGTAGGGCCGAGCCGACCAGTCCTCCCCCGAGAGGTGCACCAGACCGCCGGCGGCACTCACCTCGCGCGTCACCACGGCCGACCGTCCGACCAGGGCGTCACTGCCGTCACGGGACAGCGGCGGGAGCGCGAGGTGCCGCTTCGCGATCGGGCGGATGGCGACCATGCCCACCCCGCCCGCGACGACGAAGGCGAGCAGCTGGAGGGGGACCGAAGCCCCGAGCCCGGCGGCGGTCGCGGCGACGAGGGCAGCGCCTGCCAGCAGGCCGAACGCGAGTGTCAGCGTGAAGAACTCAGCCGCACCCAGGACGACAGCGGCGACCAACCAGACAGCCCACCACATGAGATCCTCCCTCCGCGAGGGGCATCTTCAGCGTACGCCGGTTGCGGTGGAAGTCGACCGGGCCTCGCATTCCTCCGGGCACAGGAGGATATTCAGGTGTCCACGCGATTCGGCTGACAGCAGCTCTCCTTGCCGAAGCGGAGCCACCGCCACAGGAGGATCCGACGGGCGCTCTCGGTGGCCGAGATGGAGGAACCTCGACGGATTCGCTGCAGCGCTCAAGACCGACAGCGAAGCCTGACCCGCACCCGGAGCGATGCGGATCACAAGCCGCTCTTCCCAGCAGCGGTTGAATGACGGACAATCTCGAATAGACATGCTGGACCGGGAGCTCGGACCTCGGGGTGACGGAGAGGTACGGCTGAGCCGTGGAGGGGAAGCACCAGGTCGTCGCGTACGAAGACGCCGGCGCGCTCGTCGAGCGCCTGGCCGACTTCGTCGCGGGGTCGCTGGCCGCGGGCGTCCCGGTCCTCACGATCAGCCGCCCTTCCTACCGTACGGCGCTCGAGGCCCGGCTGGTCGACCTCGGCGCAGATCCCGATCGTGCGAGCCGACACGGCGCCCTCCTCGCTCTCGACGCCGACGAGACGCTGAGCCACTTCATGGTCGACGGGCGTCCCGACCCCGAGCGGTTCGCGGAGGTCATCGCCTCCCTGGTGCCCGCCGGGGGCCGCCCGGTCAGCGCCTTCGGCGAGATGGTGGGCCTGCTCTGGGAGCGGGGTGAGGTGGCGGCTGCCCTCGAGCTGGAGGAGCTGTGGAACACGGCCATCGACCGGCACGCCATCCGGCTGCTGTGCGCCTACCCGGCCGACCTGCTCGCGACCGCCGACCTGAGCGACGTGGCCCGGGTGTGTGGTCTCCACGACCAGGTCGACCTGCTCGGGGCTCACCCCAGTGCCGGCGAGATCCCGACCGTTGCGCCCGCGGCGGTCTCCAGCGTGCACCTCCCCGTCCCGACCGCCGTCGCCTCGGTGCGCCACTTCGTGAGCGAGGCCCTGACCACATGGGGCCTGCCCGGGCTCGTCGGCGACATGGCGCTGGTCACCTCCGAGCTCGCCACCAACGCGATCACGCACGGCAGCTCGCCCTTCCAGACGTCGCTGGTGCGCACCGACGGCATGGTGCGGGTCTCCGTCGAGGACCGGTCGAGTGGCTGGCCGGAGCGGCACGACGCCCGCCCGGGCGATCAGGACGGCCGTGGCATGGCGATCGTCGCGACGCTCTCGCGCAGGTCGGGCTGCGAGTCGACCCCCACCGGCAAGGTCGTGTGGGCCGAGCTCAGCGTCTGAGCGACGGCCGCCCCCTCACGCTCGTCGGGTGGGCCATGATGGGGTCATGACGACTCCCGATGTGACCGCGCCCGGCGTCGACGACCGCGCCCTGGGTTCCCTGAGGGTCTGGAACCTGGCGCTCACGGTGCTCCACCTGGCCCAGGCGGTCGCAGTGCTGGTGCTGGCGACGGACTTTGCGATCACCATCACCCAGTCCCTGCCCACCGGCCCGCCCGGCACACCGAACGCCGCGCCGGAGGGGCTCTTCGACCTCCCGATCGGCGCCACGATCGCGCTGTTCCTCGTGCTCGCGAGCCTCGACCACCTGCTCACCGCGACGGCCATGCGACGCACCTACGAGCGCGACCTGCGGGTCGGGATCAACCGGTTCCGGTGGGTGGAGTACTCCTTCAGCGCGACGTTGATGGTCATCCTCATCGCGCTGTACTCGGGCATCACCAACATCTCGGCGCTGATCGGCATCATCGGAGCCAACGTGTCGATGATCCTCTTCGGCTGGCTCCAGGAGTCGGCCAACCCGCCGGGCAGCACGACCCGGACGATGAAGCCGTTCTGGTTCGGCTGCGTCGCCGGCGCCACCCCCTGGGTGGCCATCGGCTACAACCTGATCGCCGCCGAGGAGGTCCCCGGCTTCGTGGTCGGGATCTTCGTGTCGCTCTTCATCTTCTTCAACAGCTTCGCCCTCAACCAGTGGTTGCAGTACAAGCAGGTCGGTCCGTGGCGCAGCTATGCGTTCGGCGAGAAGGCCTACCTGGTGCTCAGCCTGGTCGCGAAGTCGATCCTGGCCTGGCAGATCTTCGGGGGCTCGCTCGCGTCGTAGCCGGCCGCGTCCCGCACCGGTCCAGACCAGCGGTCGGCTGTGCGTGACCCCCTCCGCTGTGTCGTCGTTGCCCCACATGTACGGAGCGAAACACCACCCACCGGGGAGACGCCATGAACACCACGAACACGATGTCGGCAGGCAAGACCAAGCTCGAGTCGGTCGCCCTCCGCCGTGCGCGGCAGGAGCGCCTCCGCCAGCTGAGCGTGCGCCCCACGACCGCCTGGTGCACCCCCGAGGCGTACGAGCCGCGGCACCGCGCCGACGTACGGGTGGACTCAGTCGCCTGAGCCCTCGCCACCCCCGGAGCCGCAGCGTCACGCACGGCTCACCCCCGTCCCCACAGGACAAAGACCCCGACTCCCCCAGGTTCGGGGTCTTTGTCTTGTCCCGATCGCGGCGTTGTCGACCGCCAGGCGTGCGGGCGAGGTCAAGAACCGAGGTGCCGATCTAGGCTCGAGATCACCACCTGCCAGCGAGGAGCACCATGACACTCTCCACCCGATCCGGCCGCCGACTCGTCGCTGCCGTGGCGGTGCCCCTCATCGCGCTCGGCGCGTGCGGGAGCGACGACACCGTGGACCCGACCGGCAGCGGAACCTCCGGGAGCTCCTCCGAGTCGTCCACCAGCACCGGGTCCACCGCGGACGCCGACTTCCCCGACGTCATCGCGGTCGAGCTGCGCGGCGACGGGGACACCTATTCACTCGACGTGACGATGAGCTCGGAGTACGACACCCCCGAGCGGTATGCCGACGGCTGGCGGGTCCTCGACCCCGAGGGCAACGAGCTCGGTGCGTGGGAGCTCACCCACGACCACGCCGGCGAGCAGCCCTTCACCCGGTCCCAGAGCGGCCTGGAGATCCCCGACGGCGTCGAGACGATCACGGTCGAGGGCCACGACCTCGAGAACGGGTACGGCGGCGCGACCGTCGAGGTCGACGTACCGGACTGATCGCGAGGGGCAAGGATCCCGGGCTGCTCTCATGCACGAGCGAGCACGATGTGAGCCGGCGCGTCGAAGACCATCGCGCCGTCCGCGGTCGTGTAGTCGCCCAGGGCGTCCTCGGCCTCGTCGAGGATCGAGCGGATCAGATCGTCGTCGAGGTGCACCCCCATCACGGGCAACCACCCTCTCAGATCGGCCTCGACCATCGAGCGCACGCTCGGGAACGATGCCGTGCGGTGCTGCGTCTCGATCGAGACCACGTCCGCCCCAGCCTTCTCGAACAGGGCCCTGAGTTCGCTGATCCGACCGAGCACGAACGGAGCTCGAAGGGCATCCGCCGCCGCAGCACCGGCCCGCCGCTCCAGCAGGTCGACGGAGATCGGGTAGGCCTCCGAGTGTTCGAGGGAGTCCCAGACGGCCACGGCCACCGATCCGCCCGGCCTCAGACAGCGAAGCATCTCGCGGATCGCGCCCTCCCTGTCTGGGAAGAACATCAGTCCGAACTGGCTGACGACGACGTCGAAGCGATCGTCGTCGAACGGCAGGGCTCCGGCTTCTCCCTCGATCCACGTCACTGAGGGCTCGATGCTCCGGGCGACGGCGAGCATGCCGGGGGCGACGTCGAGCCCCGTCACCGAACCCGTGGATCCCACGCGCGCACGTGCGGCTCGGGCCAGGACTCCGGTGCCGCAGGCCACGTCGAGCACACTGTGACCGTCCTCCACCCCGGCTGCCTCCAGCACCGGCTGCGCCCACTGGCCGAACAGGGCCGCGACGTGGAGGCGCTCGTACTGCCGAGCCGCCTCGACGGCTGGATCCAGTGAATCCGACATCGCAGCCTCCATGGCCTCGAGGGCCTGACCGGTCTCCCAGACTAGCCCTGAAGGCGGGGCCCGACACCACCTCCACCAGACCGCCCACGGACTGAGCGTGGGCGCTAGCCTCGCGGCCATGACCACTCCCGGACCCGGTCCCAGGATCGCGGCGCCCCAGCTCGGCGTACCGGAGTCGGAGGCGCTCGAGCGGGTGCGTGCGTTCGCCGACGACCTGGCGCGGCGGCGGTCGGTGCGCGACTTCGACGACCGGCCCATCCCGGACGGCGTGCTCGAGGAAGCGGTCCGGGTCGCCGCGTCGGCACCGAGCGGCGCGCACGTGCAGCCCTGGCGGTTCGTGGTGGTGACCGATCCCGACGTGAGGGCACGGCTGCGGGAGGCGGCGGAGGCCGAGGAGCGCGAGTTCTACGCGCGGCGGGCCTCCGACGAGTGGCTGGCTGCGCTGGGGCCGCTCGGGACCGACGCCGACAAGCCGTTCCTGCAGACCGCGCCCGCGCTGATCGCGGTCTTCGAGGTCCACCGGGGCCCTCACACGCCGCTGCCCTACTACGTCAAGGAGTCGGTCGGCATCGCCGTCGGCTTCCTGCTCGCCGCGCTCCACGTCGCCGGCCTGTCCACCCTGACCCACACGCCGAGCCCGATGAAGTTCCTCAACGACATCCTGGGCCGCCCACCGGAGGAGCGCGGGTTCTTGCTGGTGCCGGTCGGCTACCCCGCGCCCACGGCCACCGTCCCCGCGCTGGATCGCAAGCCGCTCGACGAGGTGATGGTCAGGCTCTAGCGAGCCGCGAACTGCCCCCAGGCCATTCAGGATGCCCATCGTCCTGATCGACGTCTAGCGTCGCTGCATGACTCTCACTCCCAAGCTCGACCTGGTCATCCTCGACTGCCCCGACGCCCGGGCGCTCGCCCAGTTCTACTCGGACCTGGTGGGCTGGCCGATCGAGGAGGGGTCCGACAAGGACTTCGCCACGCTCCGTCCGCCGGGAGGCGGCGTCACCCCCGACAACCCGGACGGGCGGGCCACGCTGGCGTTCCAGCGGATCGACGACTGGGTGGAGCCGACCTGGCCGGGGGGTGCGCATCCCCAGCAGTTCCACCTCGACTTCAGCGTCGACGACATCGACGCCGCGCAACCCCAGGTGCTCGCCCTGGGGGCGCGTGTCCACGAGCACCAGCCCTCGCAGGACGGCGGCTTCCGTGTCTATCTCGACCCGGTCGGACACCCCTTCTGCCTGATCCGCTAGCCGCGGCCGCGACCGCCGCCGCACTCCCCCGTGGGATGCGGCGACGGTCGCGGAGGTCAGCTGCGCTTGGCCGGTGAGAACATCAGCACCACGATCGCGATCGTGAGCAGGACCCCGGCCGCGACGAGGGCCTTGATGCCGGCCGGGACGTCGACGAAGAAGGCCGGCAGCGAGGTCAGCGTGATCACGATCAGGCTGGCCGCGGTCAGCCTGGCGGCGGGTCGACTGCCCGTGCGCCACGCCACGATCGCCGCGACGAGGGCGACCACGGCGAGGACCGAGCAGACGACCAGGATGGCGAACGGCGGGCCGGTCTCGACGCCGTCCGGCATGGGCGTCACCGCGCTGGGGACGTTGGCGACGGCGTAGAAGATGGCGAGCCCGAGGCCGACCTTGTTCTTGGTGCTCCAGGTGGTGGAGGCCTCGGTGCGGGAGGTCGCTGTGGTGGTCATGGTGACTCCTTCGGTGGATGCTGGTGACTCCACGTTGGCGCTCCGCGGGGCTGCCGGCATCGGCGTACGTTCCCCATCATCCGGGACGACTCCCGGGCCGGATAGGTGCAGGATCCTGGGTCAAAGGCACCCAGAGGCAGGACGATGAGGCATGGACCCGATCCGCGTCGTGCTCGTCGACGACCACCCGGTGGTGCTGGGCGGGCTGCGCGCGCTGCTCGAGTCGCTGCCCGGCTTCGAGGTGGTGGGTGAGGCGACCGACGGCGAGGCCGCGGTGCGCGAGGTCGTGCTGTCCAGGCCGGACGTGGTGCTGATGGACATCCGCATGCCCGGGATCGACGGGCTCGAGGCCACCCGCCGGATCCGGGAGGCCGCCGGCGACGTGGCCGTCCTGGTGCTCACGATGTTCGACGACGACGACACCGTCTTCGGTGCCATGCGAGCCGGAGCCCAGGGCTACCTGCTCAAGGGGGCCGACCAGGCCGAGATCGACCGGGCGATCCGCGCGGTCGTCGCCGGGGAGGCGATCTTCAGCCCGGGCGTCGCCCAGCGGGTGCTCGGCTACTTCGCGGCTCCCCCCGCCGCCGCCGACCCCTTCCCCGAGCTCACCGCCCGCGAGCGCGAGGTGCTCGACCTGGTCGCCGCCGGGCTGCGCAACCAGGCGATCGCGGACCGGCTCGTGCTGTCCCCCAAGACCGTCGCCAACCACATCTCCGCGATCTTCGTGAAGCTGTCCGTGGCCGACCGATCCGCTGCGATCGTGCGGGCCCGGCAGGGCGGACTGGGCGGATCGTGACCGCGGCCCTCGTGACCACGATGGTCGTCGGCGCCGTGACGACGGCCTGCGGCTGGCTCGTCTGGCACAGCCGGAGCGCCCGGATCTCCGCGGTCGCCCTGGCACTCGGCGGTGTCGTCCTGGCCCTCGGATCGGGCCTGCTGGTGCTCGGCGCGGACGACGCCGCCGACCCGGTCCTCACGCTGGCCGGCGCCCTCGTCCTGCCGCTGGCCGTGCTCGCCTACCCCCGCCTGGTCTGGCGTGATCCGCTGTCGTTCGCACTGGCGGTGATCGTCGTCGGCGCGGGGACGCTGGCCGTCGTCTGGGCGGCCGCGCTCGGACCCATGGCGTACGTCATCGTCATCGCGTTGCTCGTCCATGCGTGGTGGGCCTTCGAGCGGAGCGAGGGCGAGGAGCGGCGCGCCCTGACCTGGAGCTCGCTGGGGTGGATCGTCGCCGGCCTCGTCGTCGCGTTGCTCGCCTTCCTGGGTGAAGCCGTCGGCGCCGGCAACCTCCCGGACCTGGCCGCCGTCTACATCGCGTGCCTCACGATGGGGCCGGTGGCGATGGTGGTCGGTGCGGTCCGTCCCGACGTGGTCGACGTCCGCGGCCTGGTCACCCGGGCGGTGGTCGTGCCGACCGTCGTCCTGGCCTACGTCGCCGCGGTGATCGGGGCGGCCTCCACGATCGAGCAGGTCGGCGGCGAGCCACTGACCACCACGCCCGTCGTCCTCCTGGGCGCCGTGCTTGCCTTCGGCGTGCGGCCGCTGCAGGTGATGTTGCGGGGCGTGGTCGACCAGCTGCTCTTCGGCGACCGCCCGGACCCGCTGGCGGCGGCCACGTCGCTCGCCGACCGGATCGGCGACGACCCGGTGCTGGCGCTCGACGCCGTCCGCGAGGCGCTGGTGCTGCCGTACGCCAGCATCCGCGTCGGTGGGGAGGTGCTCGCCTCGTCCGGGTCGGAGGTGACCCACACACGGGTCCTGCCCCTGCGGCTCGGTGACGACGAGGTGGGCGAGGTCGTGGTCGGCCTGCGGGCCGGCGACTTCAGCCTGTCGACGGCCGACGAGGACGTGCTGCGGATCGTGGCCCCGCTGCTGGCGCAGACCCTGCGGGCGCAGGCGATGAGCCGGGACCTGCAGCGCTCGCGCGAGGCCGTCGTCACCGCTGTCGAGGAGGAACGGCGCCGGCTGCGCCGTGACCTGCACGACGGGCTCGGGCCGACGCTGAGCGGCGTGGCGTTCGCCACCGACGCGGCGCGCAACCAGCTGCGGACGGACCCCGCCCGTGCCGACGAGCTGCTGGCCGTCCTGCGGGCCGACACCGCGAGCGCGATCACCGAGATCCGTCGTCTCGTCGAAGGGCTGCGGCCGCCCGCGCTCGACGAGCTGGGCCTGGTCGGCGCCATCCGGCAGCACGTCGCCACCCTCCACTCGGCGACCGGTGCGCCGCTTCCGGTGACCGTCGAGGTGCCCGCGGACCTCCCACCGCTGCCCGCCGCGACGGAGGTGGCCGCCTACCGGATCGTCGTCGAGGCGCTGACCAACGTGGCCCGGCACGCCCGCGCCTCGTCCGCGGTGGTGGAGCTCGCGATCCGCGACGGTCACCTCGTGCTCGCCGTCGAGGACGACGGTGGGCCGACCGGTCCGTGGACACCCGGTGTCGGGATCGCCTCGATGCGGGAGCGCTCGCTCCAGGTCGGCGGCGCGCTGCACACCTCGTCCGGCTCCCGCGGCGGGCTGGTCGAGGCGACGATCCCCGTGGGGCGGGTGGGTCGGGACTGACCGCGGACGACCGCCCACATCCCCTCCGCAGGGGTGGTCGCACCGTGACACCGGGGCGGTTCAGCAGTTCAATCCTTGACAGGACTTGAACTCAGCGGCCGCCCCGCACGACAACCGGCGGCACGTTCCGGGAGGCACACGCATGACCCTCACCACCACAGCCGCGATGGAGGCCATGACCCCCACGAGCCTTCCCGCCGTTGCCTGCGCGCCCTGGTGCCTCGACGGCAGCGGACACACCGACGCCCCCTTCCCGGAGGAGCAGGTGTGCACGGGCGAGACGGTGGACGTCGAGCTCACCCGGCTCCCCCTCGTCGAGATCAGCGACGACGTGTGGCAGCGCGACTCGGTGCACCTCTACCTCCTGCGCCACGCCGGCGCCCACATGACCACCGTCGAGATGTATCGCGGCGACCTCGGCGAGACCGTCTCGCTCACCCTCGACGAGGCCGAGGCGTTGGGGCGGGCCCTGCTCCAGGCCGCCCGGCGCGCCCAGGACTGAGGCAGCGGCGACCACACCGCACGTAGGTTTCCTCCCATGGTGAAGCGCCGCCCGGACGAGACCCTGCTGGCAGGCGTCGGCGTGCGGTCGCGTGCGCAGGAGCACCCGGGCACGACCGCCCTGACGCGACCCAGCGGCCCGCCCGCGACCCGCACCGCCTTCGGAGAGCTCGGCGCTGCCCTCGACGCCGCCCGCCTGGTCGGCGCCGCCCCTCGCCTCCTCACCGCCCCTCGCGGCGACGGCCACCTCGTGGTGGACATCCCCGGCTGGCGGGCACCCGAGCTCTCGGGGGCGCCGCTGCGCACCTACCTGAGGCGTCTGGGGTACGACGCCCGCGGCTGGGGCTTCGGCACCAACACCGGCGACCCGCGGCGCGACGTGCGGCGCCTGGCGTCCCGGCTGCTCGACCTCGTCGAGGAGAAGGGCGAGCCGGCCTCCCTGGTCGGCTGGAGCCTCGGTGGCGTCATCGCCCGCGAGGTGGCGCGCCTCCACCCCGACGCCGTACGCCGGGTCATCACCTATGGCACACCGGTCACCGGTGGGGCGGCCCACACCACCATCGCGCGGGCCTACGGTCGCGGCACCGACGCCGACGCCGAGTTGGTCGCCCGGCGGCTCCACGCGGCGGACCCGATCAGGGTGCCGCTCACGGTGGTGTTCTCGAGGCGGGACGGGATCGTCTCGTGGCAGGCGTGCATCGACCACGCGACGCCCGGCGTCGAGCACGTCGAGGTCTCCTCGACCCACCTCGGCATGGGGTTCGACCCGGACGTGTGGACGGTCGTCGCCGAGCGCCTGTCGCGACCCGAGGTCACTCGGCCCTGACGAGGTCGATGTGGCCGCTCGCCAGCTGGCCGGCCACCGTCTCCCCGGTGAGACCGGCGCTGCGCAGGAGCCGGAGAGCCGCCTCGTTGCCCGCCAGCATCTCCGCCCGGAACCGGGTCACCCCCACCTCGCGGGCTCGCTCGCTCAGCGCTCGGACGAGCACGGTGGCCAGCCCGCGGTTGTGCCAGTCGTCCGCGATCGTGATCGCCAGCTCGGCCTCGTGGGGCGGCGTCAGGCAGCGGATGAAGCGGGCGACCCCGATGATGTAGGAGTTGTCCTGCGTCGAGTGGGCGACGTACGCCTCGTGGTTGTCATGGTCGACCTCGGTGAAGTACGACGCCTGGCTGTCACTGAGCCGCGTGGTCCCGGTCAGGAAGCGGCGATAGCGCGACTCCTCGCTCAGCAGGGCGAAGGCACGCTGCAGCTCGGCAGCGTCCGTGCTGCGGACGGGACGGATCCGCACCGTGTCGCCGCTGCGCAGGCGCACCTTCACCGGACCCGCGTCCATCCGTGTCCCCTAGCCCAGCGGGGGCAGGGTGACGACCTGCCCCGCATAGCTCAGCCCCGCCCCGAAGGCGATGAGGAGGGCGGTGTCCCCGGTCGAGGCCTCCTCCAGGCGCAGCATCGCCTCCATCGCGAGCGGCACCGAGGCTGCGGAGGTGTTGCCGGAGTCGATGACGTCCGTGGCGATGGCGACGTCCTCGGGGAGCTCGATCTTCTTCGCCAGCGTCTGGGTGATGCGCAGGTTGGCCTGGTGGGGGATGAACGCGTCGAGGTCCTCGACGCCGATCCCGGCGAGACGCAGCGCCTCGTGGGCCACGTCGGCCATCGCGAACGGCGCCCATCGGAAGACCGCCGTCCCCTCCATCTGCACCACCGGGTGGTCCTCCCCGGAGGGGTGAGCGCCCAGGCAGCTCGGGGTCTGGGTGATGACGTGGGCCTGCGAGCCGTCCGAGCCCCACGCCGTCGGGCCGATGCCGGTCGCGTCCGACGGACCGACGACGACCGCGCCGGCGCCGTCGGCGAAGATGAACGCCGTCCCGCGGTCGGTGGGGTCCATGAAGCGGCTCAGCTGCTCGACGCCGATCACCAGGACGTGCGTCTCCGCACCGGAGCGCACCATCGACGAGGCCAGGTTGAGCGCGTGGCAGAAGCCCGCGCAGCCGGCGGAGATGTCGAAGGCGGCCGCCGCGTCGAGCCCCAGCGCGGTCGCGACCTGGGGTGCGGAGGCCGGCGTGTGCTCGGGGTGGGTGGAGGTGGCGACGATGACGCAGCCGACCTGGTCGGGGGCCACCTTCGCCGCCGACAGCGCTCGCTCGGCCGCAGCGGTCGACATGCCGATGAGGGTCTCGCCCTCGCCGACGAAACGGCGCGTCTTGATCCCCGAGCGGGTCTGGATCCACTCGTCGCTGGAGTCGAGCACCTCGCAGATCTCGTCATTGGTGACGACCCGCTCGGGCCGGTAGACACCGAGTCCGAGCATCGCTGCGTGGGTGAGGTCGGTCGGCTGCTGGATCGTCATCCTGCGAGCATAGGCAGGCTCCGGCTCACGCCAACAGGCGCACGGTCCGTGCGTCCTCGGCTCCCGCGTAGAACCGGTCGAGCACGTCGGCGAAGAGGGGCTCCGAGGGGTCCGCGAGTGCGAACAGCGTCATCGACGACCTCAGCTTGAGAGCGTCCACCCCACCCAGCACCTGCTCGGCCGAGACGTCCTCGAGGCCCAGCAGCGCGCGACAGCACTCCCGCAGGCGCGGGCCGAGGACGTCGTGCGCGAGGTAGGCCCGCGCCTCGGCCAGGTCGGCGATGGCGTACGCCTGCGCGGTGGCGCTGTGTCCCAGCCCGGCCAGCTGCGGGAAGACGAACCACATCCAGTGGCTGCTCTTGCGACCCGCGCGCAGCTCGGCCAGCGCACGGTCATGGGTTGCGTCCCGGTCCTGGGCGGCGACGAAGCGGTCGAGGTCCATGGGTCCAGTGTGGACGCTCACCGCTCGACGAAGCTGACCTCGACAGCTGCAGGCTCGCGGCTCGCGCCCGTCGGTGACCCGCGCGCGGCTAGGTTGACACCGTGCCCGACGCCCCCTCCCGCGCCGCCCAGCTCGGCGCCCTCGCCTTCCTGCTGCGACCGACCTACATCGCGAGCGAGGTCGTGACCGCGGCCGCGACCACCGGCGGCTACAGCTTCGTGTCCGACTCGGTGAGCAGGCTCGGCGAGGTGGGCTGCAGCGAGGCGTACTGCTCGCCGCGGCACGAGGTGATGAACGGGTCCTTCATGGGCTACGGCGTCCTGCTGGCCGGCGGCGCGCTGCTGCTCGCCAGGCCGCTCGGGCCGTGGGCGACCGGGCTGCTCGTGGTCTCCGGCGTGAGCTCGTACGCCACCGGGCTGGCGCCGCTCGACCAGGACGCGGCGCTGCACGCGCTGGCCGCGACGCCGCTGTTCGTCGGGCAGCCACTGGCGCTGCTGCTGCTGGGGCACCGGCTGCGCGAGGACCAGCCGCGACTGGCCAAGGCGTTGTTCGTGACCGGCGTCGTCACCGCCTCGGCGGCCGTCGGGTTCATCCTCTCCGGCGACGAGCGCGCCGGTGGTGCGCTCGAGCGACTGGCGCTGTGGCCGGTGCTGTTCGGCCTCGCGGCTTTTGCGTGGGGGCAACGGCCCAGGCGTCGTCAAGCCTGACGGGCCACCGGCTCAGGCGCGTCCGCGGACGCTCACTCGTGGCTGCGCTCGTCGACCGTCAGGTGCATCCACGGCCGCGAGAGCTCGAACGCTCGCCCGGTGATCACGCGCGGACTGATCTCCACCACGTTGTACTTCGGGGACCCCACCCACGGGCGCAGCGGGACGTTGTCAGCGCGTCGCTCCTGGTCCTCGGGCAGGATCCGCGCGGAGCCACGCACGACGACCGAGCTGGCGCTCTCGTCGTCGTAGCGGTCGATCTCGAGTGCCACCTCGGAGTCCATCGCCACTGCCAGCAGCTTGTTGCCCTCCCCGGTGCGGAAGAGCAGGGTCTGGTGGTCGACGGCGTAGTTGATCGGGGTGATGTGGACCTCGTCGACGAGTCGGAAGGCCAGCCGGGCGAACTCCTCCTCGCGCAACATCTGCCAGCACTCGTCCTGGGTGAGCCGGGTGACGGTGGTGTCACTCATCAGAACCACTCCTTCGCTGCTCGGGACTTGTCTCGACGCTAGGCCGGAGCGAAGGGACCCGGCAGGGCTGAAGGTCCCGAACCGGCCATGACCCGGTCCCGGGTCGCGGCGTCAGGCGTCAGCAGGTCAGGAGCTGCCCGGCGCACGCTCGTGCGCTGTCCACCCCGCCCCGTTGTGCCAGCGCTCACGCGTCCCGTCGGCGGTGCGGTACCACCCCTCGGCCACCGAGCGCGGCGGGGTCACCTCGGCGCCGGTCAGCTCGTCGGGGGCGAGGACACCGAACCGGGAGTCCGGCCGCGCCGCGACAGCAGAGGCGCCATCCGGCTCCGGAGCGGTGGGTGGCACGTGCGACACCTCCGCGTGCTTCGCCTGGACCGTCGGGGGTGGTGTGACCGGGAGGCCAGCGGCCCTCGCCACGGCACGGCCGAACGGGCCGCTGGCCTCGACCCGCAGGCCGGGATGGGAGTGACCGCTCGCCTCCAGTCGCGCCTTCACCTCGCTGGGCAGCTGGGCGTAGACCAATGCAGCCTCCTGCATGACCTCGTCGTTGCTCCTGCCACCGGGAACCATCAGCTCACCCGCGAGCTCGCTGAGCCGTACGGCTGCGTCGTCGGGCATGTCGGCGACGGGCGGGCTCTGCAGTGCGTCGCGAGCCACACGGGCCGCCGAGCGCACCGACGCCACGATCAGCACGAGCAGGATGACCACGAACAACCAGAAGAAGGTGCCGGTCTGGTGGGTGCCGATCAGGAAAATGGCGGCCAGCGTCGCGGCGGACCCGACCTTGCCCATCGGGGTGCGCGGCCGCGCCATGGTGACCTCCGTGTCCGCGACCCAGGTCGGCCGCAGGTCAAGGGTGCCGCACCCGCGCCGCTCCTGTCCGGGGATTCGGTGCTCACCTCGCCGGCTGCGGCACCCATCCGTGATCCATCCCACTCCGAACCACGTGTCGAGCCGTCGATCCCGCCGGCCCCAGTCGTCGAAGGGTTCGAAACATGCGTCTCCCCTCTCTCCGCCGTCCCTCTCCGTCCATGGCCGTGTCGATCATGGCCCTCGTCGTGGCCTCGACCGGCACGTCGTACGCCGCCGGCCTGATCGGCTCGGACGACGTCCGCAACAACTCGCTGACGTCGATGGACGTCAAGGACAACTCGCTCAAGGGTCGCGACATCAAGAACGACGTCCTGGGGTCCAACAAGATCCGCAACGGCTCCTTGAAGTCCAAGGACTTCAAGGCCGGCCAGCTGCCCGCCGGCAGGACCGGCCCGGCCGGCGAGACCGGGCCCACCGGGCCCGCGGGGGTGGGCCGGTGGGCACTGGTCGACGCGACCGGTGCGATCGTCGCCCAGTCCGGTGGCTTCAGCATCACCGCCGCCTACCCGACGCTCGCCGCGACCGGCACCGACCCGGCGGGCCTGCGCGCCAACGGCAACGTCTACATCAATGCCGGGGAGAACCTCACCAACAACGGCATCCTCGCCGTGGTGGCGCTGCAGAACACCGTCGACCAGAACAGTGACGCCGTCACCAGCGGCCGTGCCGGCGGCGCCGACGCCAATCCGGAGTTCTCCGGCGAGATCGCCGCGGCCATGTGCCAGCCGGGCATCGTCAACTGCGCACCCCCCGGCGCGGGCAACACCAACCACCTGGTCGTGAGCCCCCGCCTGAGCGACGGCGGCTTCACCACCGACGGCAACCGCAAGCGCTTCTACGTCGTCGTGACCGGCGACTCCAGCGACCGGAGCTGAGCCTGCTGGACGCCTGACGAGGGGGGCGGGGCCCATGGGGTGCCCCGCCCCGTCTCGTCCGGCAGACTGACCCGGTGACCACGAAGATCTCCGTTGCCGGCCTCGGATATGTCGGCCTGTCCATGGCGGTGCTGCTCGCCCGCCACGACACGGTCGTCGGGCTCGACCTCGACGCCGACCGCATCGACCGGCTCCGCCGCGGCGAGAGCCCGATCCATGACGACGACATCTCCCGCTTCCTCGCCGACGAGGAGCTCGACGTCAGCTTCACCACCGACCCGGAGCAGGCGCACAGCGGTGCCGACTTCGTGATCATCGCGACGCCGACCAACTACGACCCGGTCACCAACTACTTCGACACCGGCTCGATCGAGTCGGTGATGCGCGACGTGATGCGGATCGCCCCGGGCGCGACGATGGTCGTGAAGTCCACGGTGCCGGTGGGCTACATCGACGACGTACGCGCTCGCCTGGGCACCGACAACGTCCTGTTCTCCCCCGAGTTCCTCCGTGAGGGCAAGGCCCTGCACGACAACCTGCATCCGTCGCGGATCGTCGTGGGCGAGGACTCCGAGCGGGCCCGCGCCTTCGCGGACCTGCTGGTCCGGGGCGCCGACGCCGACCCCGACGACGTACCCGTGCTCTTCACCGCGCCCACCGAGGCGGAGGCGATCAAGCTCTTCGCCAACACCTACCTCGCCATGCGGGTGGCGTACTTCAACGAGCTCGACTCCTTCGCCATGGCGCGCGGCCTCGACAGCCGGCAGATCATCGACGCCATCGGCCTCGACCCGCGGATCGGGGCGCACTACAACAACCCGTCCTTCGGCTATGGCGGCCTCTGCCTGCCCAAGGACACCAAGCAGCTGCTCGCCAACTACTCCGACGTGCCGCAGACCTTGATCTCCGCGATCGTCGACGCCAACACCACCCGCAAGGACTTCATCGCCTTCGACATCCTCGACCGCGCACCGGCGGTCGTGGGCATCCACCGACTCATCATGAAGGCCGGATCGGACAACTTCCGTGAGTCGTCGGTGCAGGGGATCATGAAGCGGCTCAAGGCCAAGGGGGTCGAGGTCGTCGTCTACGAGCCCGAGCTGGGTGCCGACTCCTGGTTCGGCTCCGAGGTCACCAGCGACCTCGCGGCGTTCAAGTCGCGCGCCGACCTCATCGTGGCCAACCGCATGGTCGAGGAGCTCGACGACGTGGCCGACAAGGTCTACACGCGCGACCTCTTCGGCGCCGACTGACGGGAACGAAGTGCCCGGTCGGCGACCAGGACGGGAACGAAGCGCCCGGTCGGCGACCGGGACGGGAACGAAGCGCCCGGTCAGCGGCGGCGGCCGAAGAGCCCCCGCTTGCCGTGCTCCGCGTCGTCGACGCCCCCTGGCGCCGCGACGCCCTCCGGAGCGGCGACGCGCACCGGCGCGGGTGCGTCGTCGCCCCGACGAAGGGCCTTGCGCAGCCGTTGCTCCGACTTCGCCGGGTCCATCGGCGGCCGGGCACCGAGGGTGAAGCGCTCCACGTCGCGCTCCTCGACCGGCACGAAGCCGACCGACGTCGCGGTGTAGGTCGTGACGCCGAACGCCGCGTCCAGCAACGCCTCGCGGTCGTCACCGTCGCCGGCCAGGCGGGCGACCCGCGCCAGCGCGGACGTGCGCTCGAGCCGCGCGGTCGCGCCCCCGTCGTACGACAGCAGGCGGGCGCCGTGATGGGTGCGCTCGAGGTCGTCGAGGAGGGCCGCCAGCGTCGCCGGCAGCGGGGCCAGCGACACGTCGGGGAGCCTCAGCACGAACTCCGCGTCGGAGACCGGCGGGGCCGACTCGACCAGTCGTACGCGCGGCTCGTGGAGGAAGGACCGGTGCACGATCCGGGTCTCCAGCACCGGGTCCTCGACGGGCTGGACGCGGTCCTCGTGGACCGAGCCCCACGGGCCGACGAGGGTGACCCGCAGGTCGGGGACGTCGCCGTCGAGCAGGGAGTCGACGAGGTGGACGGTCTCGTCGGCGGGACCGGCCGTGACGACGACCTCGAGGTAGGGCACCTGGTAGGCGCGTCCGCGGCGGTTGCGCTTGGGGCGCATCGTCGGCACCAGGTCGGCGAGGTAGGGGTCGTTGTAGCGGTTGACCTGCTCGGCGCGACGCAGCACCTGCGAGCGCCCCAGGTGCCAGCTCCTCGCCTCGCGCTCGACGACGAAGACGCCGCCCGCCTGCGCGAGCGAGTGGCCCAGGTGCATGTCCTCGCCGAGTCGGAGCGTGCGGTCGAAGCCGTCGGAGTCGAAGTAGAGCGCCTTCGACACCGAGCCGGTCATCCCGATGTGGAAGCGCTGCGCGCGGGGGCCGGCGGTGCGCAGGTCGTCGGTCTTGGCCCAGTAGTCCTCGACCCACTGGTGCGGCTCGTGCTCCACGCCGGGGAACAGCTCGCCCGCCTCGCCGGCGGCCACCCGGTCGCGGACGTCGGCGGGGTCGAGGTCGAACAGCGACGCCGGGTCGACGAAGCGCTTGTCGCCACCGGGCACGGCGTAGTCGATGAGGTGGTGCCAGCGGGCGTGCGCCTCGACCTCCTCGCGGAAGGCCAGCATGTCGGCGTCGTACCAGTGCAGCACGTCGCCGTCCGCGGCCAGGGCGCCGAGGTGGCACGCGTTGGCGCGGCCCCACCCTTCCTCGACCCGGATCAGCCGGGTGTTGTCCGGCCGGACCTCGGGGAGCTCCTGCGGAGGCGAGCTCTGGTCGTCGACGACGACCACCTCGAGCAGGTGGGCGGGATAGGACTGCGCGGCGAGGCCGGCGAGGACGTAGGGCATCGTGCGCTGGTAGTTGAACGTCGGCACCACGACCGTCACCGACAGCGTCGGCTGCCAGTCACCGAGGGTCGGCGGGGTGAGCGCGCTCCAGTCGTTGTGGCGCACCACCGGTTGTCGCGACATTCACACACCCCCGTCCGAGCCGGCCGCAACGGGCCGGTCGAGCGGATCGACCTCCAGCGCCAGGCTCGGCTGGAAACCCGTCCACTCGGAGGCCACGATGTCAGGTCGGCGGAACTCCTCGTCGTCGCGCTCCCAGGTGTGTCCCTCGCCGGTGCGCCGCAGGATGTAGCCGAGGCCGTGCGTGCGGTAGATCCGCCCCCCGGCCGCCTCGACGCCGGCGAGCAGCTGCGCGTCGACGAACTTGCGCACCCGCCGGAAGTCGCCGACGGAGCGGAGCAGCGCGCGGTCCATCAGGAGGGTGCCGCCGGCGACGAAGCGGGCGAAGATCTCCGAGGGGTGGTTGCGCCGGACGGTGACGTCGTCGCGGTGCTCGTTGGCGTGGAGATAGACGAACTCCGAGGGCATCCCGACCACGTCGGCGCCCGAGAACCGGCGGGCCATCAGCAGGTCGTGGACCGCGTCGGGTGCATACCAGTCGTCGTCGTCGATCTTGAGCAGCACCTCGCTCGAGGCGGCTCGCGCGGCGGCGGTGAGGACGTCGCCGAAGAACTCCGACCGGTCAAAGGTCAGCACCTGGTGCGGGCGCTCGCCCAGCGCGCGTCGTACGGCGTCGCGGTCGGGCTCGAAGCCGTGTGCGGCCAGGACCAGCTCCACGTCGGCGCCGCGCTGGCGGGCGACCTGGCGCAGCGCGAAGTCGAGCATCTGTGGCCGCTTGGTGGCCAGCAGCGCGCTGACCGGCTGCAGCCCGACGTGGCGTACGCCGGCGCGCGTGGCGAGCGCGGAGCGCCAGGCCAGCGTGGAGTGGTGGTCGAAGGCGGCGCGCCGCACGGCGAGGCTGTGCTCCTCGCGCCGCAGCGGGTCGTCGAGGTCGACGGCCGCGTCGAGGGCGGCAGCCAGGGGCGGGGCGACGTCGAGGACACCACCGGTCTCGAGCGGCACCCCGGAGATGGCCAGCGCGAGGAGGTCGGCGGTGGAGGTGTCGCGCGAGAGGCGTACGCCCTGGAACCCGCGGGCCGCGGCGACGACGCCCTCGGTGACCGCGCCGCGGCCCGAACCCTTGACCAGACGGGCGAGGTCGACGACGCCGTGGTCCCAGTCCTTGCGGAAGCCGATCGGGTTGAAGACCCGCTCGTCCACCGGCTCGGGCCCGGGGTCGGTGACGACGGTCGGCGCCCGGTCGATCACGTGGTGCTCGGCGACCTCGCCCCCACGGCGAGCGATGACGACGTCGGGTGGGACGTCGCGCGCGGGGTCACCAGCGCCCGCGGCGTCGGGCAGCAGGACGCTGCGAGCGTCGAGGCCGGGGGCGGCGGGACGTCCGGCGTAGGACACGACGAGCCCGCCGTGGGTGCTGTCGCCCTGCCCGGCCGCCTGCCGCGCCATCTCCATCACGACCAGCTGGGCGCGGGCGCCGGAGGCGAACCGGGCGACGGTCAGCACCCCGCGGTCGCCGGCCTCCCGGGCGGCCAGGTGCACCAGCCGGGGCCACTCGGGGCGCGGCACCAGCACCCACGGGGTGGGTGCGTCGGTGAGCCAGCAGGCGACGACCTTGCACTGCCCGAGCAGCGGCACCGCGCTCGCCATCCGTCGCAGCCGCGACCGGTCGGCCGCCACCACGAGCACGGACCCCCAGCCCTTGAGCGGACCGGTGATCGAGGACAGGGTCACGACCTGCGGCTCGAGGCCGGGGACGTCCTCGATGCCCTGGAGGGCTTCGAGGGCGAGGCTGTCGGAGTCGTCGACCAGGACCAGCGTGGGACCGGGGAGTCGGACGTCGTCGAGAGGATGCGTCACGGCCGCGCGGGCTCCTTCGGGGCTCGGTGCTTCAGGGACGAGGGCAGCGAGTGCTGGACGAGGGGACGCGGCTGGCGCCAGAGCCAGTCGCGGCTGACGTGATCGATGATGTGGACGCCGGCGGGCGCCGTCACCCTCACCAGGCCACCCAGGGACTCGGGGTCGCCGTTGCGGATCGCCTCGTCCACCTCGAACTCGCGGAGCTTGCGGTAGAGACGGGTGTTGGTGAAGTCGACGCCGTCGCGGCGCCAGTGGGCGTACTCGTCGGCGTCGAGCCACTTCACCTCCACGCACAGTCCCTGCTGGAGCACGATCCTCTCCACGCCGGGCGGGAACTCGCGCAGCTCCCAGTCGAAGGCCTTGACGAAGGTGAAGTCCGGACCCATCGGATAGACCCACGGCTCCAGGAAGCGCAGCGACAGGTCGAGCCAGCCGGTCGACTCGTCGACGACGGTCAGCGGGTGGCGTGGCATCGCCACGATCGCCCGGGTCGACTGGAGCTGCCACGACAGGTCGCGCAGGATGCCGGCACCCTCCGGGGTGAGCACCATGTCGCCGTCCCACTTCATCGAGTAGGTCGTGCGGACGTGGGAGAAGCACCAGTTGTAGAAGTGGGTGAGCGAGTGGACGCTCGTCGCCGGGGTCTCGAGGTGCTCGGCGCCGGCCCGCGACACCCGGTGGGGGTAGTCGAGCACGGTCAGCCGGTCGCTCGCACCGCAGTGCTCGGCGACCCGCCGCGCGACGTCGGCGGTGCCGTCGTCGGAGCCGTTGTCGACCAGCAGGACGTGCTGGACGGCGGAGAAGATCGGCGGCAGCACCCACGGCAGGTTGCGGGCCTCGTTGCGCACCCGGAACACGCACGTCAGGCCCGGGGCCAGTGGTGCGCCGGAGCTCCACGGCCACGTCACGTCGAAGCCGGGCTCCTGCTCGAGCGAGGCGATGTCCGGCATCAGGCGGATCCCTGGGGCCGCTCGCGGCCCAGCACCCGGCGCACCTTCTGGCGTGCGGCGGGCGGGACCATGGCGCGGATCGCGTGCGGGACCCGGTCGGCGCCGCTGGGCTCCCCGGTGCCGCGCCCCTCGGTCGCCTCGCGGCGCGCGTCCGCGGCGGCCGTACGCCGTTGCGCCACCACGGTCGAGTGGGCGAACGCCTCCGCGTCGGCGTACTGCCCCGCATAGGCGGTGCGCAGCTGGTCGCACCACTCCTGGTTCTTCGTCGAGTCGTCGCCGGAGAGGGCGTCGAGCGCCTGCCAGGTCTCGTCGGCGAGCTCGCGCAGCCGGTCGGGCACGCCGATGTCGTCCCACGTCATCGTCACCCGGCGCAGCGACGGGTCGATGAAGCGGTGCACCTCGGCGATGTCGACGGCCATCGCCGTCTTCACCCCGGCCAGGTCGAAGGCCTCGCCGAGGGCGAAGACGGGCCGGGTCCAGTCGTCGAGGAGGTCGCCGTAGTGGACGAAGGCGCGCTGCTGGCCGCGGGTGGCGCGCTCGGTGTGCAGCATCATGTTGATCCAGGCGGCGGTGCGGGTGATCGCGCCCTGGTCGGACCCGGCCCCCATCTGTCCGTAGTAGGTCTGCTTGGAGCCCACCACCTCGGTCACCGGCCGCAGCATCGTGACGTACGACGACGTGGCGTCGCAGCGCTCGGCTGCCGCGCGCCACAGGCCGAGGAACCACGAGGCCCGGGGGTCCTTGATGACCAGCTCGTCACCGGCCGCGAACTGCTCCTCCAGCCACGCCGTCACCCGCTCCCGGGTGGCGTGGTCGCCGCTGGTGGTGCCGGTGTCGAGCCAGGCCCGCGGACGCGCGTCGGAGACCTGCACGTTGCTGCGGGCGAGCAGCTCGTGGTGCAGGTCGACGACCCAGCGGGGCTCGCCGAAGCCCTTGGGGTTGGTCGCGTCGGCGACCACCTCGGGCTGGGGCACGTGCAGGCCGAGGGTGCGCAGGGTCCCGGCCATCGTGCTCGTGCCGCTGCGGCCCGAGCCGACGACCAGGACCACCCTGCGGCTGCTCATGGCGGGCAGCCTATCGGTGACCTTCGGGTGCACTCGCCGGGCCTCAGCAGCTCAGGGACTGGCCCGCCGACGCCCGGACGAGCCTCCACCACGCCGCCCACGTCTGCCCTGCAGCGAGGTGGTCCGACGCTGGAGCCTGCCATCGCGCCGGTGCCCGCGACGACGCTCGACCCTGCCGCGACTGGCGTCCGTGGCGTCCATGGCGTCGGGCGCTGCGGCGCAGGCCAGGCAACGCGAAGTCACCGAGCTCCCTACGACGGAGCCAGCCTCCCGCCGCGCTGAGGCTGGCCGCTCGCCCGAGATCCGTGACGAACTGAGGCCCGGGCCGCCAGCGCGATGGAGAGGTGCCGAACGATCCTCATGCCGCAGGGACGGCGCCGCGCAGGCACTGCGCCTTGACGCATGCCATGCGCCGGCTTCGGCGAGAAGTACGACGCCGCGACCGCCCGGTCGCGATGGCCATCGGCGCACCAGATCGCCATCGGGCCGGTCCGGGGTCAGCACCGGGTTGGCGTCCTCGCTGGCGGCCGCGATCGACTCGGGCGCCGTGCCGCACCTGCACCGGTCCGGCTCGATCGGCACCGGAGACCTGGTGCCGCTGGCGGAGCTCGGCCTGACGCTCCTGGGTGAGCGGCCCTGGCGGTCCGGGTCGGCGCCGGTGGCTGCGCCGGACGACGGCGACGCGCTGCCGTTCATGTCGAGCAACGCGCTGACCCTGGCGACCTCGGCGCTGGTGCATCGCAGGCTGGCCCTGCTCTCCGTCGCGGCCGAGAAGGTCGTCGCGCTCTCAGCCGCGGCGCTGCAGGCGTCGGTGCAGGCCTACGACCCACGCGTGCACGCCGGTCGACCGGGTGCGTCCCAGCAGCAGGTGGCCCGCCGGCTGATGGCGCTGCTCGATCCGGCGGACTGGGCACCGGCGCGTGTGCAGGACCCGTTCGGGCTGCGCACGGTGCCGCAGGTGCACGCGCCCTTCGTGGACGCGCTGGTCGCCACCGGGGACTTCGTGATGGTCGAGGTGGACGACTCCAGCGAGAACCCGCTCGTCGTCGACGACGGGGTGCCGCTGCACCACGGGGGGTTCGTCACCGCACGGCTGTCCGCGACACTCGATGCCCTGCGCCAGGCGGCCTATCCCGTCCTCGCGCTCTCCGCCGCCCGCCTGTCGGCCCTCACCGATCCGTCGCTCACCGGCCTGCCCGCCTTCCTCGCCTCGGGACCGGCGGACAGCTCCGGTGTGATGATCCTCGAGTACGTCGCCCAGGACTCGCTGGCCCGGCTCCGGATCCTCACGACGCCGGTCTCCACCGGCCACGCCTCGGTGTCGCTCGGGCTCGAGGAGCACGCGAGCTTCTCCACGCAGGCGGCGTGGGCGTGCGAGCAGCTCGCCGCGGCGGCACCGGTGGTCCTGGGCTGCGAGCTCGTCGCCGCGGTGCGGGCGCTGCGGATGGCACCTGACCGGTTGCCCGGCGGGCCTCTGCGAGAGGTCTTCGACAGGACCGCGGCGCTCCTGGGTGAGGACCACGCCGATCGTCCGCTCACCGACGACCTGACGTCCGCGGTCGGACTGGTCGAGGAAGGGCTGTGAGAGCTGTCGACAGGCGCTCGCCACGGTGGAGGCGGTCTACTATCCGAGACCATGAGGCGTCGTCGCACGGTTGCTCAGGCAGGTCTCGCGGTCACGCTGGTGCTGACGGCCGCGGCCTGCACCGGTGGCGAGGACGAGGACGAGAAGTTGGGCGGCGGCACGGCCGAGCCGCCGGCCGAGGTGGCGTGGGACTTCGTCACCCGCCCCGACCTCACGCCGCCCCTGATCGAGGTGACGACGACCGACGCCGCCGGGGCCGACGAGATCACCGCGGGCGACGGCCTGGTCTTCCTGGGCGTGAAGGACAAGCAGGAGAAGGGTGCGCCGATGAACGGGCCGGTGATCGTGCGCGGCGACGGCACCCCGGTGTGGGTCGCGCCGCAGGGCGACACGCGCTGGACGTACGACCTGCGTGTGCAGGAGTACGACGGCGAGCCCGTCCTCACCTGGTGGCGCGGCAACACCTTCCCCTTCGGCTACGGCGAGGGCGAGTGGGTGCTGATGGACACCTCCTACCGCGAGATCGCCACGGTCACCACCCCGGACACCCACGCGGACTTCCACGACGCCACGCTGACCGAGGACGGCACCGCCCTGCTGATCAGCTACCCGGTCGCCGAGCAGGACCTCACCGAGCTCGGGGGCCCCGCGGAGGGTTTCATCCGCGGCTCGAAGGTCTACGAGGTCGACGTCGCCACCGGCGAGGTGCTCCTCGAGTGGGACATGCTCGACCACGTCCCGCTCTCCGACACCGAGGCGGAGCTGGACCCCGAGGAGGGCGAGGAGTCGGGGACCGAGGACGCTCCCTTCGACCCGTTCCACATCAACTCGGTGACCGAGGACGACGACGGCGACCTGCTGGTGTCGGCGCGCAACACCCACGCGGTCTACAAGGTGGGACGCGAGGACGGCGAGGTGGAGTGGATCCTCGGTGGGAAGAGCAGCGACTTCGAGCTGGGCGAAGGCGTCGCCTTCGCCTGGCAGCACGACGCCGAGCGGCAGGACGACGGCACCCTCACGCTGTTCGACAACGAGGCCGCACCGGAGATCGGCGAGGAGTCCCGCGGGCTGCGGCTCGCAGTCGACACGGACACGATGGCCGCGTCGCTCGTCACCGAGTACCTGCCACCGGACGGTCGCCTCTCGGAGAGCCAGGGCAACCTCGAGCAGATGGATGACGGCACCGTCTTCATCGGCTGGGGATCGAACCCGTTCTACTCCCACTACACCGCGGACGGCGAGCTGCTGATGGACGCCGAGCTCGCGGGCGGGATCAGCTATCGGACCTACCTGATGGACTGGGTGGGCAGCCCCACCGAGCCGCCGAAGTTCTTCTTGAAGGACGAGACCGCCTACGTCAGCTGGAACGGCGCGACCGAGGTCGACTCGTGGCGCTTCGTCGCCGGTGCCGACCGGGAGAGCGCGCAGGAGGTCGAGACGGTCCCGGCCGACGCGTTCGAGGTCTCCGCGGAGATGCCGGACGAGGCGTACGTCGGGGCGCAGGCGCTCGACGCGTCCGGGAAGGTGCTGGCGACCGCCGAGCCCGGCGCCTGGCCGTGACCCTGGTGAAGGCCTGGTGAAAGGCCGGGGGCGAGCGGGGAGCCGGCCGAGGCCTTCGGCGCGCCTGCCAGGATGTCGCGAGTGACCGACCTCCGCGTCGCAGTGGCCGAGACGGTGGCCGAGACCGTGGCCGCCGCCGACCTGATGCCCTGCCACCTCCACGTGGCCGAGCCGGGCGAGGAGCACGTGATCCTCGGGCTCCTCGATGAGTCAGTGCGCTGGATGAACAGTCGCGGCAACACCGAGCAGTGGGGGACGCAGGCGTTCTCGGCCGTCCCGGCTCGAGCGGAGCAGGCACGGGACTGGGTGCTGTCGGGTGGCGCCGTGCTCGCGACCCTCCGCGACCGCCCGGTCGGGGCGCTGGTCCTGGGCGAGGCACCGGCGTACGTCCCGCCGGCCACCGAGCCCGAGGTGTACGTCGTGCTGCTCGTCTCGGGACGCGACGACGAGGCCCGCGGGACCGGGCGCCGGCTGCTCGCCCTGTCCGACCAGGTGGCCGCGCGGATGGGCCGCACCCTGCTGCGGGTCGACTGCTACGCCGGCGCGGGCGGCGCCGTGGTGCGCTACTACGAGTCAGCCGGCTTCACCGAGGTCGGGTCCTTCACCCACCACGAGACCTGGCCCGGTCGGGTGCTGGAGCGCCGCCTGGCCTGAGCTCACGGGGCGGCGGGGCCCACGCTAGAGATGCTGGGGCTGCGCGGCGAGCAGGTCGGCGTACCAGTGGAAGGACTTCTTCCGGGTGCGCTCGAGGGTCTCGTAGTCGACGTGCACCAGGCCGAAGCGCTGCGAGAAGCCCTCGGCCCACTCGAAGTTGTCCATCAGCGACCAGCAGTAGTAGCCCCGCACGTCGACGCCGCGCGTGATCGCCTCGGAGACGGCGTTGACGTGCGACCGGAGGTAGTCGATGCGCGGCTGGTCGTCGACCACGCCGTGCTCGTCGGGGCCCATGTTGTAGCTGCAGCCGGACTCGGTGATGTAGATCGGCGGCAGGGCGGCGCGGAAGCGGGCCCTGAACATGACCAGCCACTCGCGCAGGGCGTCGGGGACGACCGGCCAGCCCGAGTCGGTGGTGGGGTAGCCGATGATCTCGCGGCTGTCGAAGGGGATGTCGGAGTCCTCGTCGGCGGCCGCGATCTTGATCGGGTTGTAGTAGTTGACGCCGTAGAAGTCGAGCGGCTGGCGGATCGTCGCCAGGTCGCCGTCCTGCATCACGTCCTCGAACAGCGGCATCAGGTCGGCGGGATAGCGCCCCAGCAGCATCGGCTCGAGGAACATGCCGTTCCACAGGGCGTCGAAGATCTTGCTCATCCCGACATCGGCGTCGTCGTCGCTGGCGGGCCAGATCGGCGAGTGGTTGTTGGCACAGCCGACGGACGTGGCGCCCGCCCTGCGCAGCTCGATCGCCGCACGGCCGTGGGCGAGCAGCAGGTGGTGGGCGGCCGGCAGGCTGTCGAAGAGCAGCTTCTTGCCGGGCGCGTGGGTGCCCATGCCGTAGCCCAGGATCGAGGCCACGTTGGGCTCGTTGACCGGGATCCAGTGCTCGACCCGGTCGGCGAACCTCTCCCCCACGATCGCGGCGTAGTCGGCGAAGCGGTCGACGGTGTCCCGGTTGAGCCAGCCCCCGTCGTCCTCGAGGGCCTGCGGGAGGTCCCAGTGGTAGAGCGTGACCATCGGCTGCTGGCCGTGGGCGAGCAGCGTGTCGATCAGCCGGTCGTAGAACGCCAGCCCCGACTCGTTGGCCGGGCCCCGCCCGGTGGGCTGGATGCGCGGCCAGGCGATCGAGAAGCGATAGCCCCCCGTGCCGAGCTCCTGCATCAGCGCGACGTCCTCCTCGACCCGGTGGTAGTGGTCGCAGGCGACCTCACCGGTGCTGCCGTCGGCGACCCGGCCCGGCTCGGCGGCGAAGGTGTCCCAGATGCTCGGGCCGCGGCCGTCCTCGGCCACCGCACCCTCGATCTGGTAGCTCGCCGTGCTCGTCCCGAACCGGAACCCGGGCGGGAGCAGGGGGAAGTCTTGCGGGGGAGGCACATCGGCGAAGATATCGGCATGTCGATGGCTGTGTACGCCGGTTCCGCCAGGTCGCGGTCGACCTCCGCCGGGCGTGTGACCCGGCACTCCTTCTCCTTCGGGCCGCACTACGACCCGGCCAACCTCGGATTCGGTCCCCTGGTCTGCCACAACGACGACGCTCTCGACCTCGCCGCGGGCTACCCCGAGCACCCCCACTCCGAGCTGGAGATCGTCACCTGGGTGCTCGAGGGGGCCCTCGTGCACACCGACTCGACCGGGGTCGCCCACGTGGTGGAGGCGGGCCGGGCGCAAGTGCTGTCGGCCGGTTCCGGCATCCGGCACAGCGAGGTCGCCGACCCCTCGTCGGGACGCTGCCGCTTCATCCAGGCGTGGCTCACGCCCGCCACGCCGGGGACGGAGCCGTCGTACGTCCGGGGCGAGGCGCCGCCGGCGACGTCGGGCCTGGTCGAGGTGGTCGGCGGCGACAGCCTCCCGATCGGCACGCCCGGCGCCCGGCTGTTGCTGGCCCGGCTCGAGGCCGGTCAGTCGGTCGCCCTGCCCGAGGACCCGCTCCAGCACGTGTTCGCGGCGAGCGGGGCAGTGTCGCTCGACGATGTGGCGGTGGCGGCCGGCGACGCCCTACGCCTCACCGACGAGCCGGGCCGGGTGGTGCGGGCGAGCGAGGCGACCGAGCTGCTGGTCTGGACCTTTGCCCCCCGATGACAGCTCAGGGGATGAGCACGCCGGGGTTGAGGATCCCGGAGGGGTCGACCTCGGCCTTGACCGCGCGCAGCATCCGCACCCCCACCTCGCCGATCTCCTGCGCGAACCACGGCTTGTGGTCGGTGCCGACGGCGTGGTGGTGGGTGATGGTCGCGCCGGCCGCCATCATCGCGTCGCTGGCGGCTGCCTTGGCGGCCTGCCACTGGGCCAGCGGATCGTCGCCCTGACGTGCGGCGACAGTGAAGTAGAGCGAGCACCCGGTCTCGTAGACGTGCGAGACGTGGCACAGGACCAGCGCCCCCTCGCCCAGCGAGGACTGCAGCGCCGCCTTCACGTCCGCATAGAGCCGCTCGCGCTTGGACCAGAAGGTGGCCGTCTCGAGGGTCTCGACCAGCACGCCGTGGTCGAGGAGCGCGTCGCGCAGGTAGGGCGCGTCGAACCTGCCGTGCACCCACTTCTGACCGGGCTCCTCGCCGAGGGGGGTGCCGCCGAGACCGGTCAGCACGGCGGTCACCGCGGCACGCCGCGCACCGACCTGCTCGGCCGTGCCCTCGTAGCCGGTGATCATCAGGCAGCCGGGGTCGTCGGTCCCGCCGATGGACGCCGGGTCGGCGAGGTTGATCGCGGTCTCGGTCTCGTCGGAGAGCCGGATCACCGTGGGCAGCAGCCCGGACTGGGCGAGGGTGCGCATCGCGTCGGAGCCGGCGTCCAGCGACGGCCAGCGCCATCCCTCGTACGTCGTCACGTCGGGCGCGCGACGCACGCGGACCGTCACTGAGGTGAGGACGCCGAAGGCACCCTCCGAGCCGAGCAGCAGCTGACGGAGGTCGGGGCCGGCCGCGTTGGCGGGTGACGAGCCGAGGTCGAGCGAGCCGGTGGGCGTGGCGGCGGTCAGTCCGACGACCATCGCATCGAAGCGTCCGTAGCCGGCGCTGGACTGGCCGCTGGAGCGGGTGGCGGCGAAGCCGCCGATCGAGGCGTGCTCGAAGGACTGGGGGTAGTGGCCGAGCGTGAGGCCGTGGCCGGCGAGCAGGGCCTCGGCCTCGGGACCGCGCAGCCCGGGCTGGAGGGTCGCGGTCATCGAGAGGTCGTCGACGGCGAGCAGCCGCTTCATCCGCACCAGGTCGAGGCTGATCACCCCCGCGAACCCGTCACGGCGGGCCGCCAGTCCACCGGTCACACAGGTGCCGCCGCCGAAGGGGACCACCGCGACCCGGTGCTCGCTGGCCCAGGCCAGCACGGCGGCCACCTCGCCGTGACCGTCGGGGCGCACGACCGCGTCCGGGGCGTCGGCGAGGTCCCCGGCCCGGGCGCGCAGCAGGTCGGACGTGGACTTGCCACGAGTGCGCAGCGTCCGGGTCTCGTCGTCGTCGAGGACGTGGTCGGCACCGACGATCCCGCGGAGCCCGGCCAGCAGGTCGGGGCCCAGCTCCGGCGCGGGGGGCCTCGCCACGGTCGTCGCCGGCCTGTCCTGCAGGCCGAAGGCCAGCTCGACGAGGCCGCGGGCGGACTCGGGGAGGTCGGTGGCGGCAGCCGGGTCTCCCCAGCGCTGGGGGTGCATCTCGACGGTGGGGATCTCCGGGGTCATGCGTTACAGTGTGACACATGTCGTCACTTCGTCACATCGTCGAGCCCCGGCTGGACGCCTATCTCGACGCCGCCCGCGACTGCATCCTCGACGTCGGGTGGCGGCGTACGACGCTGACCGAGGTCGCGAAGCGCGCAGGGGTCTCCCGGATGACGATCTATCGCGCATGGCCCGACATGGGGTCCCTGCTCGGCGACCTGATGACCCGCGAGTGGGTGGGCATCGCCGCGGCGACCCGGGCCGCCGCGGTCGACACCACCACCCCCGCCGGGATCGCCGCCGCGGCCCTGGCCACGGTGCGCGCGTTGCGCGACAACGAGCTCTTCGTCCGGATCGTCGAGCTCGACCCCGACCTGATGCTCCCCTACCTCCTCTCCCGCCGCGGGCGCTCGCAGGAGGCCGTGATCGAGATCCTCGCCGCCGAGATCGAGAGCGGTCAGGAGGCCGGCACGATCCGCGACGGCAACGCCGTGCTGATGGCGCGCTCGCTCACCCTGGCCGGCCACGGCTACGTGTTCTCCGCGCTGACCATGGTCGACGCCGGAGTCGGGCTCGACGACCTCGACGCCGAGTACGCCCGCCTGGTCACCTCCTCGCTCGAGCGGGGCCTGGCACCGTGAGCGCGAGGACGATCACCCCCGGCCTCGCGGGGATCCCACGCGAGGTCGACGTGGTCGTCGTGGGGCTCGGGATCACCGGGGTCGGGGTCGCGCTCGACGCCGTCACCCGCGGGCTGAGCGTGCTCGCGGTCGACGCCCACGACCTCGCCTTCGGCACCTCCCGCTGGTCGTCCAAGCTCGTCCACGGCGGCCTGCGCTACCTCGCGCAGGGCCAGCTCGCGATCGCCCACGAGAGCGCGGTCGAGCGCGGGATCCTGATGGACGTCACCGCCCCGCACCTCATCCGGCCGCTGCCGATGCTCACGCCCCTCGACGCCTCCATGTCCCGCGGCCGGACCGCCCTGACCTGGGCCGGGCTGCACGCCGGCGACGTGCTCCGCCGCACCGCGCACACCTCCACCCGCACCCTCCCGCGGCCCCGGCGGCTCAACGCCACCGAGACCCTGGCTCTCGCGCCCTCCCTGCGCGCCGACACGCTCCGCGGCGGACTGCTCGGCTGGGACGGGCAGCTCGAGGACGACGCCCGGCTCGTGGTCACGGTGGCCCGCACCGCGGCGTCGTACGGCGCCGACGTGCGCACCCGCGCCCGGGTCACGCGCGCGAGCGGGACCGACGTCGAGCTCCGCGACGAGCTCACCGGGCAGACGTACGCCGTCCGCGCCCGGGCGGTCGTCAACGCGACCGGGGTCTGGGCAGCAGACCTCGACGACCAGGTGCGGCTGCGGCCCAGCCGGGGAACGCACCTCGTGCTGCGCGGCACGGCACTGCCGCACACCCGGGTCGCGGTGATGGTGCCGATCGCGGGGTCGAGAGCGCGCTTCGCGATGGTGCTGCCCCAGCCCGACGGCACCCTCTATGTCGGCCTCACCGACGAGCCGGTCTCCGGTCCCGTGCCGGACGTGCCGGTGCCGAGCGAGGGCGAGATCGACTTCCTGCTGGGCGTGGTCGCCGCCGCCTTCACCACCCCGCCCACGCGCGCCGACGTCATCGGTGCCTTCGCCGGGCTGCGTCCCCTGCTCGAGGTCGCCGGCAGCGACACGACCACGGACCTGTCGCGGCGCCACGCGATCCTCACCTCGGCGACGGGTGTCACGACCGTGGTCGGCGGCAAGCTGACGACCTACCGCCGGATGGCGGAGGACGTCCTCGACGCGCTCGTCGCCGACGGCCGGCTCACCGCCGGTCCCTGCCGCACCGCCTCCCTGCCGTTGCTGGGCGCCGGGACCGCGGACGAGCTGCGCCGCGGCAACGCCCCCGCCCGACTCGTACGCCGCTTCGGAACCGACGCCGAGCTGGTGCTGGCGACGGCTCGCGAGGTCACCGGGCTGGGTGACGACGAGCTCCTCGCGCCCACCTCGGACGACGCCCCGCTCACCCTGGCCGAGCTCGTCTTCGCGCTCACCCACGAGGGCGCACACGACGTCGGCGACCTGCTCGATCGCCGGGTGCGAGTGGGCCTCGTGGCGTCCGACCGCGCGGTCGCCGAGCCCCTCGCCAGGCGGGCCCTGGAGCTCGTGACGGCCTCCCGAGGCGCACCCGCCTGAGCCCTTGTGCCACGCCTTGTCAGGCGCACATCCATTTTGCCCAGGACTTGCGAGGAACCCCGGACACGGCGTGGGGCGCGTGCCACAGTTCTCCACGGCGCGCCCCTTGCCGACCCCATGCGGCGAGGGGCGCCCGGTCCATTTCCACCCTCGCGTGGCCGTGCGCTGTGCCGGCGGAGCCGATCAGTCGCCCTCGGAGTACTTCGCGCGCTGCACGACCACCGGGTCGGGCGGGTAGACCACGTCGTGGTCCTTGTCCTCGTAGTCGAACTGGTGCAGGAAGGCGCGCATGGCGTTGATCCGCGCTCGCTTCTTGTCGTTGCTCTTCACCTGCATCCACGGCGCGCGCTTCTTGTCGGTCATGGTGATCATCGCCTCCTTGGCCGCGGTGTAGCCCTCCCACCGGTCGAGGCTCTCGAGGTCCATCGGTGAGAGCTTCCACCGGCGCACCGGGTCGATCTGGCGGATCGCGAAGCGGGTGCGCTGCTCGCTGCGCGTCACCGAGAACCAGAGCTTGGTCACCGTCGTCCCGGAGTCCACCAGCATCCGCTCGAACACCGGCGCCTGGGTCATGAACGTGTCGTACTGGTCGTCGGTGCAGAAGCCCATCACCCGCTCGACGCCGGCGCGGTTGTACCAGGAGCGGTCGAAGAGCACGATCTCGCCGGCGGTGGGCAGGTGCTGGACATAGCGCTGGAAGTACCACTGCCCCTGCTCGCTGCCGGAGGGCTTGGTCAGCGCCACCACGCGGGCGCCGCGCGGGTTGAGGTGCTCCATGAAGCGCTTGATGGTCCCGCCCTTGCCTGCTGCGTCGCGGCCCTCGAAGACGATCACGTGCTTGGCGCCGCTGTCCTCGGACCAGTACTGGAACTTCAGCAGCTCCACCTGGAGGCGGTACTTCTCCTCCTCGTAGGCCTCGCGGTCGAGCAGCTCGTCGTAGGGGTAGTCCTCCCGCCAGGTCTCCACCGCGCTCCCGTCGGGAGCGATCAGCATCGGGTCCTCGCCCTTGCTGCCGTGCACGGTGTAGCCCTCGACCCGGAGGTTGTCGATGTACTCGCGGAGGTTCATCTGCTGCGCCATGCACCGTTCCTAGCAGATCCACCTCCAGGCCGACCCGCTACTCGACGGTGACCGACTTCGCCAGGTTGCGCGGCTTGTCGATGTCGTGGCCCAGGTGCTGGGCCGCGTGGTAGGCCAGCAGCTGGAGCGGGATGGTGAGCAGGATCGGGTCCAGCTCCGGCTCGTTGCGCGGCACATCGATGCGCCGGGCGCCGATCTCCCCCAGGTCGACCTCCGCGTGGGTGATCACCACGAGTGGCCCCTTGCGGGCGTCGATCTCGTGCAGCGCGCCGATGTTGCGCTCGGTGAGCTCGTCGCGCGGCACCAGGGCCACGGTCGGCACCTCGGGGTCGATCAGCGCCAGCGGGCCGTGCTTGAGCTCGGAGGTCTGGTAGGCCTCGGCGTGGCGATAGCTGATCTCCTTGAACTTCTGCGCGCCCTCGCGCGCCACCGGGAAGCCGCGCACCCGCCCGATGAAGAACAGGCTCCGCGCTGCGGCCAGCGACTGCGCGACCTCGACCAGGGCGTCCTCGCCGGCCAGGATCTCCTCGATCTGGCCGGGCAGCCTCTCGAGCCCGGCCACCAGTCGCTTGCCGTCGGCGATGGACAGATCGCGGACCCGACCCAGCTGGAGCGCCAGCAGGGCGAAGCCCAGGAACATGTTGGTCAGCGCCTTGGTGCTCGCGACCGCGACCTCCGGGCCGGCGTGGAGGTAGATCCCCCCGTCGCACTCGCGGGCGATCGCGGAGCCCACCACGTTGACCAGCCCGACGCAGCGCCCGCCCTTGCGGCGTACCTCCTGGACCGCGAGCAGGGTGTCGATGGTCTCCCCGGACTGGCTCACCGCGACATAGAGGGTGTCGGGCTCGATCACCGGGTCGCGGTAGCGGAACTCGCTGGCCGCCTCGGCGTCGGCCGGGATCCGCGCGAGCTCCTCGATGAGCGCCGCACCCATCTGTCCGACGTAGTAGGCCGAGCCGCAGCCCAGGATCTTCACCCGCCTGACGGCACGCAGGTCGCGGGCGTCCATGTCGAGGCCGCCGAGGTGGGCGGTGCCGAAACGCTCGTCGAGCCTGCCGCGCAGCACGGCCCGGGCGGTCGTCGGCTGCTCGTGCATCTCCTTGCGCATGTAGGACTCGTGGTCGCCCGCCTCGTACGCCGCCGCGTCGATGTCGACCTGCGAGGCGGTCTTGCCGGTCGAGGAGAGATCGGTGTGCCGCATCGTGCTGAAGCCGGCGGCCGTGACGGTGGCCATCTCACCGTCGTCGAGCATCGCCACCGTCGTCGTGTGGCGCACGATCGCGGCGAGGTCCGAGGCGACGTACATCTCCTTGTCACCGACGCCCACCACCAGCGGGCTCCCGTTGCGCGCGGCCACGATCCGGTCGGGGAAGTCGGCGTGGAGCACCGCGAGCCCATAGGTGCCCACCACGACCCGCAGCGCGTCGCGGACCTTGCCCTCGAGGGTGTCGGCATCGCTGCGCGCGACGAGGTGGGCCAGCACCTCGGTGTCGGTGTCGCTGGACAGGGTGACCCCGGCGTCGGTGAGCTCGGTGCGCAGCGCGGCGGAGTTGTCGATGATGCCGTTGTGCACGACCGCCACGCGGCCGGACTCGTCGGAGTGCGGGTGGGCGTTGGCGTCGGTCGCCGGGCCGTGCGTGGCCCACCGGGTGTGGCCGATGCCGGTGGAGCCGGCGAAGCGCTTGGGCAGGACGTCGGCGAGGTCACGCACCCGGCCCGCCTGCTTGACCACCCGGATCCCGCGGGTGCCGAGGACGGCGACCCCTGCCGAGTCGTAGCCGCGGTGCTCGAGGCGGGTCAGGCCTTCAAGGACGACGGGGGCGGCGTCCTGGCGGCCGATGTAGCCGACGATTCCACACATGTGCTGGGTCCTGTCCTGGTCGTGTCGGTGAGGGGGTGGGCGGTGGCGACCGGCGGGTCAGCCATAGACGATGCGCCGCAGCTGCCGCTCGGAGAGCTCGGGCGCGGCCACCACGCGACCGCGCAGCTCGGCAGCGATCCGGGTGAAGATCTCGGAGTTGCGCGCGCCGTAGGTCTGGAGGTGGGCGTGCCGCTCCCGGACGTAGGCCTCCACGGGCTGGGCGTGGAAGGAGATCACGTCCTCGATCACGCGGGCCGCCTCACCCGCTGTCAGCGACGTGGTGGCGACGACATGGGAGACGAGGTCGGGGTCGGGCACCCGAGAAGAGTGCCTCCGACGCTCGCCAATGACAACTTCCTGCCCGAATTCGGGCAGATGCTCCTCAATCTGGGCGAGGTGGGGGCTCCCGTGCGCGTCACTCGAGTCCCAAGTGGGGCACCGAGGGGGCAACACGCCGTGCACGACCACCCCGGTGGGGATATCTTCAGCGACCTTGAGCGAAATGGTGGCGCGCCAGTGGGGGCGTGATATCTTAGGTGAACAGAAAGTGAACGGGGGATGTCACATGAGCAAGCACACGATGACCGAAGCACCGGTCTGCACCTGGGTCGCCGTCACCGACGCGTCGGGTCGCACGCACATGGAGGCACGCTGGTCGGTCGCCACGGTCGCCCACACCGTTGCCGCCTGAGCGCTGCGCCAGCTCCTGAGCCACGCCCCCGTCGGGGGCGTGGCTCGATGCATGTCGGGACCCCGGTGAGCCTCCGTCCCGACTCCCGGGAATGAAGCGGCCCCCCTCGCCGTTCTAGTGGTTGAAAGTTCTACCAACTTCACGACCACGAGGAGTCCCCATGACCACCGCCTTCGACGCCCCCACCACTGCCATCGCCGACATCACCGGTGACTACACCCTCGACGTGAGCCACAGCCGCCTCGGCTTCGTCGCCCGCCACGCCATGGTCACCAAGGTGCGCGGCCAGTTCGGCGCCTTCACGGGCACCGCCCGCATCGACGAGGCGACCCCGGCCAACTCCCGGGTCGAGCTCTCCATCGACGTCACGTCCGTCGACACCGGCAGCGCCGACCGCGACGGCCACCTCACCTCCGGCGACTTCTTCGATGCCGAGACCTACCCCACCTGGACCTTCACCTCGACCGGGGTGTCCCGCGACGGCAGCGACTGGACCATCGTCGGCGACCTGACGATCAAGGACGTCACCTTGCCGGTGACCCTGGAGTTCGAGCAGACCGGTTCCGCGCAGGACCCCTTCGGCAACCTCCGCGTCGGCTTCGAGGGCGAGACCACCATCAACCGCAAGGACTGGGGCCTCACCTGGAACGCCGCCCTCGAGACCGGCGGCGTCCTCGTCTCCGACAAGATCAAGCTCGAGTTCGACATCTCGGCGATCCGCAACGCCTGACGCCGAGCGGGCACTTCGTTCCCGTCTTGCACGCCGAGCGGGCACTTCGTTCCCGTCTTGCACGCCGAGCGGGCACTTCGTTCCCGTCCGCCACACAGAGCTCTCCCCCTGCCTCGTCGAGGTGGGGGGAGATCAGCGTCCGGGACGGGGAGGAACCGCCCGGTCAGCGTCCGGGACGGGGAGGAACCGCCCGGTCAGCGTCCGGGACGGGGAGGAACCGCCCGGTCAGCGGGGGTTCTTGCCCTTGTAGCCGCCGCCCGAGGACGAGCCGCCCTTGCGGTGACCGGCGGACGAGCCGCGCTGGGGACCGTTGTCCGGCTTGAGCTCGATGAGCTTGCCGGAGATCCGGGTGCCCGCGAGCCGGTCGAGGGTGCCCGAGGGAAGGGTGGCGGGGAGCTCGACGAGGGAGAAGTCCGGCTTGATCGAGATGTAGCCGAAGTCCTGGCGCGAGAGCCCGCCCTCGTTGGCCAGGGCGCCGACGATCTGGCGCGGCTCGACCTTGTGCCGCTTGCCGACCTCGATGCGGTACGACGACATGGGCACGCCGCTGCGCGACTCGCGGGCCGGGTGCCGCTCGGCCTTGCCGCCGTGGGTGGGCCGCTCGTCGAAGCTGCGGCTGGCGCGCTCGGGCTCCGGCTCCAGCAGCAAGGGCTGCTCGCCGTGCATCACTGCGGCCAGCGCGGCGGCGACGTCGACCTCGGGGACGTCGTGCTCGCTGACGTAGTGGGAGACCACGTCGCGGAAGAAGTCGATCCGCTCCGGCTGGGTGAGCGCCTGGGTGATCTGCTCGTCGAAGCGCGAGAGGCGGGTGGCGTTGACGTCGTCGACCGTCGGCAGCTGCATCTGGGTGAGCGGCTGGCGGGTGGCCTTCTCGATGGCCCGCAGCAGGTGGCGCTCGCGCGGGGTGACGAAGGCGATCGAGTCACCGGTGCGACCGGCGCGCCCGGTGCGCCCGATGCGGTGGACGTAGGACTCGGTGTCGGTGGGGATGTCGTAGTTGACGACGTGGCTGATCCGCTCCACGTCGAGGCCGCGGGCGGCGACGTCGGTGGCGACGAGGATGTCGAGCTTGCCGGCCTTGAGCTGGTTGATGGTGCGCTCGCGCTGCACCTGGGCGACGTCGCCGTTGATCGCCATCGCGGAGTAGCCGCGGGCGCGGAGCTTCTCGGCGAGGGTCTCGGTCTCGTTCTTGGTGCGGACGAACACGATCATCCCCTCGAAGTTCTCGACCTCGAGGATGCGCGTGAGGGCGTCGACCTTCTGGGGGTAGGAGACGATCAGGTAGCGCTGGGTGATGGAGGAGACCGTCGAGGTCTTGTTCTTCACCGTGATCTCGACCGGGTTGTCGAGGTACTTCTTGGAGATGCGTCGGATCTGGGCCGGCATGGTGGCCGAGAACAGCGCCACGTGCTTGCCGTCGGGGGTGTCGGCGAGGATCGTCTCGACGTCCTCCGCGAAGCCCATCTTGAGCATCTCGTCGGCCTCGTCGAGGACGAGGAAACGCAGCTCCGACAGGTCGAGGGTGCCCTTCTCGAGGTGGTCCATGATGCGACCCGGCGTGCCGACGACGACGTGCACGCCGCGACGCAGGGCCGAGAGCTGGACGCCGTAGCCCTGACCGCCGTAGATGGGCAGGACGCGTACGCCCTTCATGTGCGCGGCGTACTTCTCGAAGGCCTCCGAGACCTGGAGCGCGAGCTCGCGGGTCGGGGCCAGGACCAGCGCCTGCGGCGTCTTCTGGGAGAAGTCGAGCTGCGAGAGGATCGGCAGCGCGAACGCGGCGGTCTTGCCGGTGCCGGTCTGGGCCAGGCCGACCACGTGGCGACCCTCCAGCAGCGGTGGGATCGTCTGTGCCTGGATCTGCGACGGCGTCTCGTAGCCCACGTCCGACAGCGCCTTGAGGACCTCGGGCGAGAGGCCGAGGTCGGAGAAGGTCTGCTGGGGGGCTTCAGTTTGGTCGTCGCTCACGCTCACCACGGTAGGGCCTCACGGGGGAATCGGACATTCCCCAGCGGGCCGCGGGAGCCTCGATAAGCGCGCGACAGCCTGCCACGTGAGGCAGCACACTTCATTCATGGCCCAGCACCCCGAACCGGACACGTCCTCCGCGCCCGTCACCCTCGCGCCGTCGGTTCCCGACGGGCTCACCACTCGGCCCCTCCGCACGACCGACGCCCGCGCGGTCTTCGAGCTGATGGCCGAGCAGGAGCGGGCGGACGTCGGGATCGTCTCCATCGAGGAGGCCGACATCGTGAGCGACTGGGCCCGACCCAGCCACGACCTCGGTGCCCGCTCGGTCGGGGTCTTCGACGGCGACACCCTGGTGGCGTACGCCGAGCTGATGGGCAGCGACCGGGCCGACACCGCCGTCCTGCCCACCCACCGCGGCCGGGGCATCGGGACCTGGCTGGCCCACTGGCTCCAGGACCTGGGCCGCCGCGTCGGGTCGACGGTGGTCGGGATGCCTGTGCCGCAGGGGTCACCGGGTGACCGCCTGCTGGAGCAGCTGGGATTCCGGGTCCGCTGGACCAGCTGGGTGCTCCGGCTGCCCGAGGGCGCGACGATCCCCGACCGCGAGCTGCCGCACGGCTACGTCGTCCGCACGGCTGAGCCGACCGAGCTGCGGGCGGCGCACGACGTGCTGGAGGACGCCTTCTTGGAGTGGTCGGTGCGCGATCGGGAGACACTCGAGGACTTCGAGGCAGCCACGAGTGCCCGACCGGGCTTCGAGCCGTGGAACCTCCGCGTCGCCCTCGACGCCGACGGCGGGGTCGCCGGCGTCTCCCTCGTGCTGGTCTCCGACGACGGCTCGACCGGCTACGTCGACCGGCTCGCCGTACGCCGCGACCAGCGCCACCGCGGCCTGGCCCAGGCGCTGCTGGTGGACTCCTTCGCCCAGGCGCGCGAGCACGGCACCTCCACCTCGGAGCTCAGCACCGACTCGCGGACCGGAGCCCTCGGTCTCTACGAAAAGGTGGGCATGGTCGTCGACCAGATCTGGGTCAATCGTGGGATCGACCTGACTCCGACCGAGGAAAGCGCATCCTGAATCAGCGCTGACCAAAGATTCCGTCAAGCATTGCTGGTCTAGACCTGTTGTCCGCCGGAGAAACCGGAACTCCTCATGGGGCTCTCCACCCCTTACGATCAAGCCACGCCGTCTCGGGCGACGTCGAGCAGGGACGTGGGGTCCCTGCCCAGGTATTTCTGTGGGGGTATTCGTGCAAGATCTACACGCATTGGTCGTCGAAGACGATCCCGACATCTCCTCGGCGCTGGTGGAGACACTGGAGGGGGCCGGTTTCCGGGTCACCTCAGCGCGCGACGGCCGGGCCGCGGTGGACGTGGCGATGGCCGATCCGCCCGACCTGGTCACCCTCGACCTGACGCTGCCGCACATGGACGGCATCGAGGTGTGCCGCCGGATCCGCGAGACCAGCGACTGCTACATCGTCATCGTGTCCGCGCGCTCCGACGAGGTGGACAAGCTGATCGGCCTGGAGGTCGGCGCCGACGACTTCGTGCTCAAGCCGTTCTCGCCGCGCGAGCTGCGGGCCCGCGTGGCCGCGCTGTTCCGGCGTCCGCGCTCGGTCATGACCGTCGACGAGGCACCGGCACCGGCACCGCACGTGCCGAGCCCGTCGTTGCCGGCGGACGAGCCCAGCACGATCTCCTGCGGGGCAGGACTCGTCATCAACTCCGCACGGCGCGAGGTGCAGGTCGACGGCACGATCGTCGACCTGACCCGCATCGAGTACGACGTGCTCGAGTACCTCGCCACGCACCTGTCGCGCGTGTGCACGCGTGAGGAGATGGTCCTCGCCATCTGGAGCAGCGCGCTCACCCACGACCACCACCTGGTGGACGTGCACGTGGCCAACCTGCGCGGCAAGCTGCGCCGACACTCCGACGCCACGTGGATCCACACGATCCGGGGCATCGGCTACCGGCTGGACCGGGAGGGCCAGCCGCAGGACCGGCGCGCCGGCGGCGGTCCCTACCTCGTCGCGCGCATCGACTCCGAGGACTGGGCCCGCGGCCTGGACTTCTGAGCCGCCGTCGCGACGCCGTCGGTGCCGCACCACTGAAGAACCCACCCCGGTGGGCGCGTCACGGACGCAAGTCTGGCGATTCGCACCCGCGACCCAGCCTGCCCGCCTACCATCGGGAACGGCTGGGGAGCGCGCGTACGGCGCGACGCTCGGGCCTTGACCGCGACCGCGCCACCCACCTCACCGTCCAGGGGCCCACCCATGATGAACCAGCGCACCGCAGTGGTGGTCGAGGACGACCATGACGTGGGCGACGTCATCTCCCGGCTGCTCGACAACGCGGGTTTCGACGTCACGGTCGCGCGCACCGGCACCGACGCACTGGCCGTGATCACTGAGCAGCGTCCCGACCTGGTGACCCTCGACCTCACGCTGCCGGACATGGACGGTGTCGAGGTGTGCCGCCGGATCCGCCAGATGAGCGACTGCTACGTGATCGTGGTCAGCGCCCGCACGGGTGAGCTGGACCGGCTCATCGGGCTCGAGGTCGGTGCCGACGACTACCTCGTCAAGCCGTTCTCCATCCGCGAGCTCCAGGCGCGCGTGGCCGCGCTGTTCCGTCGTCCGCGCAGCCAGGACATTCCGGGGGTCGAGGTCGCGCCGGAGCGCCCGGTCGCCGCCCGGGTCCTCCAGCCCCTGGCGGACGACGCGCTGGGCTGCAGCGACCTGAGCCTCAACCACGACGCCCGGGAGGTCCTGGTCGCCGGCGCGGAGATCGACCTGACCCGCACCGAGTTCGACCTGCTCGCCCACCTGGTCAGCAACCCGGGAGTGGTGGTCCCGCGCGAGGACCTGCTGCGCGCGGTCTGGGACACCGAGTTCATCCCCGACAGCACCCACGTCGTCGACGTGCACCTGGCCAACCTGCGTCGCAAGCTCCGCGCCGCCGCGTCGGACAACCAGTGGATCCGCACCATCCGCGGTGTCGGCTTCCGCTTCGACCCCTGCTGCACCTGACGGCGCGCCCGCCGGAGCGGGTCAGCGCGCCGACTCGCGCAGGGTCGAGCCCCGCGCACCGCGCACCGTCATCGAGGCGCTGATGAGCGCGACGACCCCGAAGACCGCGGCCGCGAGCAGCGCCAGCACCACCAGTCGTACGGGTGAGATCGCTGCCACCAGGGCAGGTGTGGTCGGGTCGTCGGCATAGCCCAGCGTGATGGTGCGCAGCACCACCCACTGCGCGAGCGAGCCCGCCAGGATGCCGGCCAGGGCGGCGCTGCCCAGCACCACCGCCAGCTCGCGCACGACCGCCACCATGACCGCCGACCTCGGCACGCCGACCACGCGCAGCGCCGCCGCGTCGCGACGCCGTGCCGGCAGCTGGACCGCCGCGCTGACGAAGAGCCCGGCGAGCGCCATCAGCAGCACCAGCGCCGCGACGACGCCGTAGAGCCGCAGGGCCAGGGCGTACGCACTCTGGTCGAGCACGTGTCGCTCCTGGGCGAGGGTCGTCCCGACGCTGAGACCGGCCTCGGACAGCGCCTCGGTGATCGAGGTCGGCGTGCCCGCGCGCGCCAGCACGTGGACGGTCACGAGGTTGTCGTAGACGGGACGGTCGGTGAGGAAGGACGAGTAGTCGACGAGCAGGCCGGAGGGTCCGGTGAACGGCATCCCCTCGATCTCGTCGACGAGGTCGACCGGGATCAGGCCGTAACCCTCGTCGAGCTTGGAGATCGCCCGGTCCTGGACCCCGGGACCGGCGAGCGCGGGTCGGGACCGGGTGATGCCGCCGGCGGTGATGCGGGCCATGCCGACCGAGTCGCCGGTGTCGACGGCCATGGCGAGCTCACCGTCGGCCTCCTCCATGTCGACGATCGAGGTGCGCACGGCCGGATCGGGGGTCGGTGTCCAGCCCGCGCCCTCGACAGCACCGGCGACCGCCGAGCCGTCCATCTGCACGGCCACGAGCCGCAACGACCCGGACATCCGGGTGTTGGTTCCGGCACCGCCGGCGAGCGTCATGCCCTCCAGCGGACAGCCCTCGCGGCAGTACGGGACCCGGACCGACTGCGTGGACTCGCCCGTGGGGAAGGGGCCGAGGTAGGCCTTCAGCGGCAGGCCGTTGCGGCTGCCGAAGCGGACCTCGACGGCCAGGTCGCGATCCATGTCGGCGCGGTTGTCGATCGTGAGCGAGAGCCGCCTGCCGGTGAGGGTGGGGACCACGCCACCGGGAGAGATGTCGTCGACCACCTGGGCGACGTCGCGGCCCGGGCTCCACGTGGCGGGCCACGTCGCCACCCGGGCGAGGCGGCTGCTGTCGACGATCGAGAAGTTCGCACCGGGGTTGGTGGCGCTGGCCGCCGCCATGATCCAGTCCCCGTCGGGGTCGACCTGGCGGGTGAGGTCGACGGCCTCGGACAGGGTGAGGGAGGTCGACCAGGTGGTGTCGGCCGGCGACGCCGTAGCGGCCACGCTCGTGCGCCAGGTCGCCGCGGAGTCATAGACGCCTGCGCCGAAGACCGCGACCGCGATGGCGGCGGTGATCGGCAGGATCACCAGGGTGCCCTCCTGGCGGCGGGAGATCGCCCGCCACGAGACGAAGCCGCTGAGCGAGCGTCCACGCGAGCGGCCGGTCCACCACGTGGCCACCGCCGCGGTCAGCCGGGTGGCGGCCAGGCCGGCCACGACGGCCAGCAGCACCGGCAGGACGAGGTCGGTCGCGTCGGGCTCTCCCGGTCCTCCGGCGGAGAGCTTGCTGACGAGGGTCGCCGCGGCGAGCGCGACCAGGCAGAGCTGGGCGATGACCGACCAGCGGCGTGCGGCCACCGGGCGTCGTACGCCGCTGAGCTGGGAGGCCAGCGACTCGCGGACGACCAGCCCGACGGCGACGCACGCGACCGCGAATGCCGCGGCGAGCACGAGCGCGGCGGCGATCCAGCTGGTCCAGGGCAGCGGCAGGGGCAGGCCCGGCACGAGCCAGGTGCGCACGAGCACGACCGACAGCCCCAGCCCGAAGGCGATGCCGAGCGGGGTCGCGATGAGCAGCACCACCATCGGCTCCGCCATCCCGAGCCCCCACAGCCGGCGCGCCGTCACCCCGCGCAGGGAGGCCAGGGCGAGCTCGGGCACGCGGAGCTCGCTGGCCGCGTTGAGCAGCCGCATCAGCAGGGCGAGCGCGACGAGCACCAGCGAGAGCACGGCCGGGGCGATCGAGCCGCGCGCCGTGGACTGCTGGAAGCGCACCTCCTCGACGACGTCGGCCAGCGAGTTGGTGTCGTCGGCACGAAGCGTGCCGCCCGCGACCTCGAGCTCCCCGTCCCGCGGGACGCCCGTCGCCGCCGACGCCGCCACGTCGAGCTGCTCCGGTGTCAGGTCGGCGCGGATGTCCAGCTCGGTGTCGACCCGGACGTTCCACTCCCCCACGGCCGTGACGGTGTCGTCGGTCGTGATCAGTGGCGCGGGGGCGTAGGGCTGGTAGCCGCCGCTGAGGCTCTCCTGCTCGTTGGTGCTGGTGAGCCGGCCGGGGATCAGCCAGCCGTCGCCGGGACCGGGGGTGAGGTAGGAGCCGACCACCACGACCTCGTCGAGCGCGGGACGCGGGAGCCCGAGCTGCTTGACGCCGAGGGTCTCGAAGATCGCGAGGGGCAGCGGCTCGCCCAGCTCGGCGCCGGTCTTCTCCACGTCGGCGGCGAGCATGAGGACCTCCCCCCGCGCCTCGGGGCACCGGCCCTCGATCTGGAGGTGGTCGCAGGCGTCGGCGCGCGACCAGAAGGTGACGACGCCACGCAGCGCGCTGAACCGCTCGGACTGCACGGTCGCTACCGGGGCCCGCCACGGGCCCGGGGTGAGCTCCGTCGACGCGGCCACAGCGTCGCGCTCGGCCTGCTCCAGGGTCGATCCGGACTCGGGCGTGAACACCCGGCTCAGTCCGGTGAGCCCGCCGGGCGTCTCCTGGAGGCGGGTGACGACGTAGGAGTTGGTCACCGCCTCGGAGAACACCGGCCCCAGCACCGCGGACCCGATCGCGAGGGCGGTCAGCAGGACCGACCCCGCCGAGAGCAGGGCGCGCGAGCGCAGGCCACGGACGATGGCGCCGAGCAGGTGGGTCATCTCGGGGTCCCTACGGCGTTGGCCGGAGGAGCGCAGCGGAGGAGGAGAAGGTCGTGGGGTGAGCTCATCGGCCCTCCTCCTCGCGCAGCAGGCTGGGTCGGGTGGTGGCGGCGCGCACGGCGCGGGCGCGGCCGCCGACCAGCAGCACGGCGGCGGCCGACAGCGCCGCGGGGATGGCCAGGGGCCATGCGTGCGGAGTGGTGTCGAGGGGCAGCCCCGCGACAGGAATCGACAGGAGGGGCAGGCCCTCGAGCAGCAGTGTCACGGCCAGCCACCCGCCGACGACCACGATGCCCAGCACGAGCCCGGTGAGACTGAGCAGCTCTGCTCGGCCGGCGCGTCGCGCCGTGCCGAGCGAGACGCCGAGGACCCGCAGGGACGCGACGTCGCGTCGGTAGTCGCGCACATGGCGCGCCACACCGGCGCCCAGCGCCAGGAGGGCGACGAGGGCACAGGCGAGAGCGGTGAGGGCGTACGCCACGGACTGTGCGCCGCCGTAGCGATCCCCGAGCGAGGAGCGCACCGTGTCGAGGGTGCGCCAGGAACCGTCGGTGGCGGCGGCCACCTCGTCGAGCACGGCTTGCGGGGTGCCGTCGGCGGCGACGATCTGCACCTCGGCTGACGGGACCGTCGGACCGGAGCCCACCGCGGAGGTGCGGATGTCGGAGAGAAGGCCGATGCTGCCGAGCAGCGGCAGCGCCCGGGCGACACCGATGACGTCGGTCGGAAGGTCGTCGCCACCCAGGTCGAGGGCAAGGGGCGCTTCCTCGTCCGCGACGAGCGCGGGCACCTCGATCTCGGTGTCGTCGAGCCCGAGGGCCAGCGCCGACGCCGGGAGAAGGCTGACCTGGAGACCGTCCGGGCGGTTGACGACGAGGGTGGGGGGCGGCTGGTAGGTGCGGAAGAAGGTGCTGTTGAGAAACGACTCCACCGAGACCGGGTCCGGTGCCCATGGCCGCTGGAGCAGGTCCGAATCGCCCAGCGCGATGCTGTCGAACAGCACGTCGAAGTCGCTGAGATCGGTGAGTCCGCGGCTGTCGCGGCCCACGCCCAGGCCCGTCACCGTGCAGCCCCTCACGCACTGGCGGACCCGGACCGAGCGGGTGACCGGAGCCCCGTCCTGCGGGATCGACATCCGGAGGGTCACCGCACCGGAGGCGTTGGTCGTGGTGACGAACCTGAAGGTGAGCTCCAGACGCCCGCCGCCCGCCTCGAGGTCCTCGCCGCCGGGGCCGCGGCCGGGGAACGTGCGCGGGCGCGGCACCGTGATTCCCGATGCGGTCACCTCGAGCCGGCCGCCGCTGACCTGGAACGGGTCGACGTCGGTGCTCAGCCGCCCGATCGCGTCGGACGCCGCGCGAGCGGGAGTGCCGTCGTAGAAGTCGCCGACGACGGCGTCCCAGCGGCTTGCGTCGACGTACGCCCGGCGCTCGGGCAGGCGGCCCTCGTTGCGGACGATGGCCGAGGCGATGAGGTGCTCGGCCTCCGGGTCCACCTGCTCGGTCAGGTCCACGGCACCCACTGCCCCGAGGACGGTGGCGTCGATGCTGCGTGCGCCGGGAACCTCCACCGCCGCCTGCTCCCGGGTCCAGCCGCTGACGCTGACCGCGCCGCTGAGCGCCAGGGACCCGACCACGGCAGCCGCGACGACGAGTCGGATCGGGGTGACCAGGTCGTCGGCACGGGCGAGCCGGCGGGCGGCGAGGAAGGCACCCAGGCCGCGCCTCTCCGTGGTCGGGGTCAGCCCGCGGGCCGCGATCCGGATGGCCCAGATCGCCGCCTGGCCGAGCGCCAGCCCGACCAGGGCCGGGCCGACCAGCACGACGAGGTCGGGCTCGCCGGCAGCGGCGCGGCTGCGGTAGGCGGCGACACCGGCGCCGACGAGGACGAGCACGCTCAGGAACAGGGCCAGGGTGGTCGCGCGTCGGGGCCGGCGACGGGTGGAGACCTGCGCGGCGAGCGGCTCGCGGAGGGCGCTCGCCGCGGACAGCCCGACGATCAGCAGCGCGGCGCCGGCGATGCCCGTCGCGGCCGCGAGGGCGGGCCGCGACAGGGCAGGCGACGAAGCGTCGAGCCACCTCGTGGTGGTCGCGACCGTGCCGGCGGCTCCGGCGAGCAGTCCGACAGCGGTGCCGACGACGATCGCCAGGAGCGGCTCGGCGAGCAGGAACCGCCACAGCCGCAGGCCGTGGATGCCGCGGAGGCGGGCCAGACCGACCTCCTCGCGCCGGGCGACGGCCAGCTCGGCACCGATGCTGGGCACCGCCACCGCGCCGAGCAGCAGCAGGGGCGCGGTGAGCCAGCGGGACGTGTCGGCGGCCACGGCGAACTGGAGCACGGTGACCACGCCGCCCACCACGACGACGGTCATCAGCACCAGCGTCGTCAGGGCACCACGACGACTCCAGGCCCCCCGGAGGACTCGGCTCAACGGACGACCCGGCCCTCGTCCAGCGCGATGTGGAGGTCGCAGGCCTCGACGACGGCGGGGTCGTGGGTGGCCACGACCACGACGGCACCGCGGGCAGCCTCCTCCCGCAGCTCGTCGAGCACGACGGCGCGGTTCCCCTCGTCGAGCTCGGAGGTCGGCTCGTCGGCGAGCAGGATGTCGGCGCCCACGACGAAGCCGCGGGCACAGGCGACGCGCTGCATCTGCCCCCCGGACAGCTCCTCGACCTGGCGCTCGCCGAGGTCAGCGATGCCGAAGCGGGCCAGCGCCGCCTCGGCCGCCTCGTCCGCGTCGGCGGGTGCCGTGCCCCGGGCTCGCAGGGCGATGGAGACGTTCTCCCGGGCGGAGAGGATCGGCACCAGTCCATAGACCTGCAGGACGAAGGCGACCTGCGGCAGCGGATCGCCACTCCCGGTCCACATCTCGAGCCCGTCGATCTCGGCGGTGCCGGAGGTGGCCTGGAGCAGACCGCCGGCGATGGAGAGCAGCGTCGTCTTGCCCGACCCGCTGGGGCCCGACAGCGCCGTGACCTTGCCGGCCGGGAAGGTGAGGCTCACGTCGTCGAGCAGCGTGCGTCCGGCGACGTACGTGATCGCGTCGAGGCGCAGCGCGGTCCCGGCGAGGGGCGAGGTGATGTCGTCCCGGTGGCTCACGGGGCGCTCCCCTCGCTGCTGGCGCGCGTCACGATGATCCGGCCCTGCTCGTCGTCCTCGAAGCGCACCAGGGTCCCGGGAGGCCACTCGGCGGCGATGTGCCCGGGCAGGTGGATCACCCCGTCCTCGCCCACCACGGCGTACTCGGAGCCGCCGTGGCCCTCCGCGCCGACGCGGCCGCCCTTCATGGTCACCGTGCGGGGGAAGGTCGCCGCCACCTCGGGCTGGTGGGTGACCACCACGATGGTGGTGCCGAAGTCGTCGCCGAGGGAGTGGATCAGGTGGAGCACGTGGTCGCGGTCGGCGTGGCTGAGCTGGCTGGTCGGCTCGTCCGCGAGCAGCAGCCGCGGCGAGGTCGAGACGGCGCAGGCGAGGGCCAGTCGCTGGCGCTGGCCGCCGGACATCGTCGAGACCACCTGGTCGGCCTGGTCGAGGAGGCCGACCCGGTCGAGCAGCTCGGTGTCGGCCAGCGCGTCCTCGCGCTCGGTGCCGGAGAGCGAGAGCCGGGCGAAGGCGATGTTCTGGCGAGCGGTGGCGTAGGCCAGGAGGTTGCGGGTGGCGCCCTGGAGCATGGTCGAGACCTGGCGCGAGCGGATCCGGGCGAGGTAGCGCTCACCCATCCGGGAGATCTCCTCCTCGCCGAGGAAGATCTTGCCGGCGCTGGGCTTCTGGATCCCGCCGAGCAGCGCGAGGAGGGTGGACTTGCCCGAGCCGCTGGGACCCAGGAACGCCACCCGTTCACCGGCCCGGATGGCCAGGTCGACACCGCGCAGGGCGACGACGTCGTGCCCCCCGAAGGTCTTGTAGAGGTGGACCACCCCTTCGCATCGCACGGCGAGTCCACCGGTGCGGGCCTCCCGGACCATGGCCGCGCTCTCCCGCACGTATCCCCCTCATTGATGACACAACGGGCTTCAACATACATAAACTGCCGTACGTTGAGCGCATGGCAATTCGAGTGGCGCTCGTCAACGACGACGAGGTCGTCGTGCGCGGCCTCGATGCCATGATGCGCAACTACAGCCACCGGGTCGAGGTGGTCGAGCTCGTGGCCGGAAAGCCGGTCGCCCAGCCCGTCGACGTCGCGCTCTACGACACCTTCGGGATGGGCCAGGGCAACGGCGCCTCGGTGAAGCGGCTGGTCGAGAGCCCGCAGGTGCGCAGCGTCGCCGTCTACACGTGGAACTTCCAGCCCTGGCTGACCCGCGACACGCTCAGCACGGGCGTGCGCGGCTATCTCTCCAAGAGCCTTCCCGCCGCACGTCTGGTCGAGGCGCTCCACGCGATCGCCGCCGGGCAGCTCGTGGTCTCCCCCTCCCGGGGGCGCTCGTCGCTCGTCGGCGGCGACTGGCCCGGGCGCGAGGAGGGCCTCACCGCCCGCGAGGCCGAGGTGCTGTCACTCATCACGATGGGCCTCAGCAACCAGGAGATCGCCGAGCGCACCCTGCTGTCGCTCAACTCGATCAAGTCCTACATCCGCTCGGCCTATCGCAAGATCGAGGTCGACTCCCGCTCCAAGGCGGTCCTCTGGGGCGTCGAGCACGGCATGCGCGCCGACCGGGTGCGGATCAACGGGTCGCCGGCTCGCGAGGGCTGAGCGGCCGGGGGCTCTCGTCGGTCGGTTTGGGCTCTCGTCGGTTTCCCCGGGTACCCGGTGAAACTGGAGCCTCACCCCCGAAGTTTCGCACTGGAACCTCCAGTTTCCCCGGATAGCCGGGGATCGCGACATCGGCCGTACGCTTCCCCGGTGAACGAGCAGCACCTCGGCGGGATCGACCCCGACGACCTGGCCACGACCCTGCGGGTCCTGCAGACGCTGCACCACCTGCCGGGCGACCACCCCGACCACATCACGGTCAAGCGGGCGGCCTCGCACATGTACAAGTCGATCAAGGCCGAGCGCAAGCTCGCCAAGCGGGCCGAGGAGCTGGCCCACGACCGCGAGATCATCGAGAAGACCGCGACCGGGTCGCCGATGCGCATCGACGACGAGACCGCCGGGATCCCGCTGGTCTCCCAGACCGCCGGCGCCTTCGCCGGCGAGCTCCTCGTCGCGCGCGGCTGCTACATCTGCAAGACCGACTTCACCCTCGTCGACGCGTTCTACCACTGGCTCTGCCCCACCTGCGCGGCGATGAGCCACGCCAAGCGCGACCAGCGCACCGACCTCACCGGCAAGCGGGCGCTGCTCACCGGCGGCCGCGCCAAGATCGGGATGTACATCGCGCTGCGGCTGCTGCGCGACGGCGCGCACACCACGATCACGACCCGCTTCCCCAAGGACGCCGTACGCCGGTTCGCGTCCCTGCCCGACGCCGCCGACTGGATCGACCGGCTCAAGGTCGTCGGCATCGACCTGCGCGATCCCACCCAGGTGATCTCGCTGGCCGACGACGTCGCGGCGAGCGGTCCGCTCGACATCCTGATCAACAACGCGTGCCAGACCGTACGCCGCACGCCGGGCGCCTACGCGCCGCTGGTCGACGCCGAGCAGCAGCCGCTGCCGACCGGGATCGACCTGCCCGAGCTGGTCACCTTCGACCGGATCTCCGAGGCCCACCCCGCCGCGATCGCCGGTGCGCTCACCGACACCGCCGTCGCCCACCACGAGGGCGAGTCCGACGAGCAGGCGATGGCCGCCCACAACGCCGCGAGCCTCACTGCCCTCGCGCTGAAGGCCGGTCACGCGTCCCTCGACGCGCACCTGGCCGGCACCGCCGTCGACGCCGGCGGCCTCCTGCCGGACATGCAGACCAACAACTCGTGGACCCAGACCGTCAGCGAGGTCGACCCGCTCGAGCTCCTCGAGGTGCAGCTGTGCAACTCGATCGCGCCGTTCCTGCTGGTCTCCCGGCTGCGCCCGGCCCTGTCTGCCGCTGCCTCCGCTGCGGCCTCCGGTCGGGCGTACGTCGTCAACGTCTCCGCCATGGAGGGCCAGTTCTCGCGGCGCTACAAGGGGGCCGGTCACCCGCACACCAACATGGCCAAGGCCGCGCTCAACATGATGACGCGCACCTCGTCGGGCGAGATGTTCGAGACCGACCGGATCCTGATGACCGCCGTCGACACCGGCTGGATCACCGACGAGCGTCCGCACCACGAGAAGCTGCGGATCGCCTCGGAGGGCTGGCACGCGCCGCTCGACCTGGTCGACGGGGCAGCTCGGGTCTATGACCCCGTCGTGCTCGGTGAGGCCGGGACCGACCTGTTCGGCTGCTTCGTCAAGGACTACCAGCCCTCGCCCTGGTGACACCCGCACCTGATTGACTCGGCGCCATGGACCATCTCGAGACCGCCGACGAGTTCCACGCCCGCGTCGCCGCCGCGACCGACGACGAGGGCCGGCTGCCCGTCGCGATCGAGCTGATGCCGGGCTGGGACATCTTCCCCTTCGAGCTCGACGGCCTGCGGGTCAAGCCGCTCGAGGCCCTGCTCGACGAGGAGCCGCCGAGGCGGGGCGAGGACCCCGCCGACTGCGGGTGCGCCCTGCCGATGCCGCCGGAGCATGCTGCCCAGGTCGCCTGGAGCAACCAGCGTTGGCTCCTCAGCGTCCTCGACGACATGCGGCTGCCGTTGGCGATGATCCTGCGACCCCGCGCCCACCACGACCTCGCCGACCTGCCCGACGACCTCGCCGCGGAGATGGGCCGGCTGATGGTCGCGATCACCGCCGCGGTGGAGGAGCTCCCGAGCGTCGGCCGGTGCCACCTGGGTCGCTACGGCGACGGTGGCGCGCACCTGCACCCCTTCTTCTTCGGGCGCCCGGCGCGGATGGCTCAGCTGCGCGGCTCGACGCTTCTCGACTGGGAGGAGAACCTGCCCGCGGTCCCCGAGGACGTACGCCGTGCCAACGCCGGGCACGTGGGGCGCCGCCTCGTCGAGCGTCTCGGTGGCGACGGGCCGGTGTGGGATGCCTGAGCACCCCGAGGTCACCGTCCGGCCGGCGAGCGTCGACGACGTCGACTTCCTGACCGACGTGGTGATCGAGGCGACGCTGCACCAGGGTCGGCTGCCCGACGACTTCGACGAGTCGGACTTCCGGGCCGGCTTCGGGGCCTGGACGGCGGAGCAGGTCACCGGGGACGGGAGCGGTTCGTCGATCTCGGTGGTGGAGGTCGATGGCGTGGCCGCCGGCCGCCTGCGCGTCGTACGACGTGACGGGCTGGTCGAGATCGCCGGCCTTCAGCTGCTGCCCGGTCACCAGTCCCGTGGCATCGGCGGCATCGTCGTCGACCAAGTGGTCGCGGCGGCGCGCGCGGACCGCCTGCCGGTCGAGCTCGGCGTGGAGAAGGACAACCCACGGGCGCGGGCATTCTGGGAGCGCTGCGGCTTCACCTATGTCGGCGAGGACGAGACCGAGCACCGGCTGCGGCTGGTGTGAGCTGGCGTCCGGACGCGGCCTGGCGGAACTACCCGCCCGACGGCACCCTGACGCTCGAGCGCGCGACTGCAGGTCGCACGACATCGGTGCCCGCATAGCGCACGACCACCGGCTTCGCGCCCGGACGGACGCCACGCACGACGACCCGCGCCTTCCCTCGGACGACCTGGACGTCGACCGTGCGTCCTCCCACGCTGACGGTCATCGCCCCATCCGGCCTCGGCGCTCCGGGAGCGCGGACGCGAACGTCCACAGCGACGCGCTTCTTCGTGGCGTCGGAGCGCACCTTGACCTTGGGGACGGTCGTGACGGGGGCCGGGACGGCAACGGATTCCGTGGTGCTGCGGAAGTGGCGCCGGGTCAGCGTGATCTGGACGGTCAGGGTGCGGCCGACGTCGGCCCGGCGGACCGTGTAGATGGGGTTCGTGGCCTTGGCGATGCGCTTGCCGTCGCGGAGCCAGGCGTAGGTGGCTGCCGCGTCGGTGGGCCGGACGCTCCCGGCCCGGGCGCGGAGTCGGCGCCCCACCTGGGGCGTGCCCTTCACGCGGGACGGGCTGGTGATCGCAACGGGCTTGGCAAGGACGCGGGTGGTCTCCGGCGCGGTCGAGGTCGACTTCCGGTAGCCGCTCGCGCTCGCGGTGGTGCGTGCAGTGATGCGCTTCTTGATGTGGTCCCGGCTGAGCACGAGGGACGCCCCGGTGGCCCCGGGAAGGGCAACCCCGTCGGCGTACCACTGCGTCGTGGCCTTCGCGGGTTGCGGCGACCACGAGGGGGAAGCGAGGGTCAACGTCTGACCGACCTCCGGAACACCTTGGATCGTCGGCAGCGCGGTGGGCTGGAACGCCCCGGGCGCAACGGGGGCGGTGGCGAGCACGGCTCGACCAGCGGTGTAGCCACTCAGCTCGGCCGTCACCTCGGCGGTGAGGGTCTTGCCCTTCACGTCGGGCGTGGGGACGTAGTTGGCGGCGGTGGCGCCGGGGATGGCGGCACCGTCGGCGAGCCAACGAATCGCGACGCTGGTGGGCGTGGGAGTCCATGCGCCGGCCGCCACCTCCAGCTGTGCACCGACCGCAGGGGACCCGACGATGGCAGGAGCCGTCGTGGGCGCGACGACGCGGTCGTTGAAGTGGATGAACCCCGTGGGCCAGCCGCCGCCGGACTTGGTGACGCGCCGCCAGTAGAAGTCTCCGCCCCAGTAGTCCTCGGAGACGACGATCTCGGTGTCGGAGATGACCTGTTCCACGATGGCGACGTGGCCGTTCGACCCTGCCGGTGTCACGTGCGGCTTGTACCAGGCGACAGATCCCACAGTGGGGGTCTGGTCGGTGATGCTCGCCATCGCCACACCCCAGTTCGAGGCGTTGCCGCTGCCGTCCCAGGGCCGGACGTTCGGCATCCCGGACTGGATCAGCCGGTAGGCCACGTAGTTGGTGCAGTTGTGCCCGGTGAACATCCGCCAGTACATCGTGGACGACGCCTGGCGGTAGCCGGCGTGCCCGTAGCCGGCCGCCTGGCACTCGGCGTACCCGGTGCACAGGTAGGTCGATGTGGCCAGGTTGATCCTGTCGACGGTGATCGGCATGGCGACCAGGAGGAGCGCAAGTACGCCGGTGACCAGCTTGATCGCATGACCAGCACACCGTACGGCGCGCTGGAGCGCAGACCGGGCTGCGCGTGGGCGCCGTGACGGCTGTGACGGCTGTGACCAATGAGGCTGTTGTTGCACGATGAGTGATCGTATGGGCCCCGAGTCAAGCCCGCCACGCCGTTGAGTGAAGATCAATCGTGTAATTCGTGGAGCCGACCTGTACTCGCAGGATCATGCTCGCCTCGGCGATCCGCTTGGCCTGCTCGGATACGTGTAACCAGGAGGAAGGTTCCGATGGCGGCGGCTAGCCGCAAGTACCGGGCCAGGACGAACGTTAGGCGCAACACCTCTCATAGGTCCTCGCTCATCGATATTCTGCCGCCGTGTTCCCACTGTTGCTCAGCCTCTTGCTCACCGCCGCCTTATGCCTCGTCCTCTACTTCATCGTTCGCAAGGCGGTTGCACATGGCATCCTTGACGCGGACGACGCCCGCACGTCGCGCGACCGAAGGAAACGCTTCGAGAAGCTGGTGCAGGACGGCACATTGCCGGACCCTCGGGAGCCCTGATCGCTGCGCGCTCCGGGTGCACGACGCCTCGACGAACCGGGAGGAGCGGCGTCGGTCCTTCCCGACCCGCCGCCACGTCACCATCCCGGCGATGTCCCATCTGTGGCGCGCCGAGCTCGCACGCGTCGAAGCTACTGACACGACTGAGCTGTGGGTCCGGGCTGCCACCGAGTTCGACCAGCTCACGTGGCCCCACGACGCGGCGTACTGCCGTTGGCGCGCCGCACGTGTCGCCCTATGGACAGGTGAGGGCACCCGTGCGACGACGGCTCCTCAAGCGGGCCGCAGCGGAATCCCGTACGCGTGTGCCGCTTTCGGAGGCGATCGCGGCGACGGCACGCGGTCCGGCAGCTTGCGGCTCGCATGCCGGCGGGATGGTCCGCGCATCACAAGGGGACGTTTCCTCCGCCTGCAGGGCGCTCGCGGCGGATAGACGCAACTTCCAGCCACAGGACTCTCCGGCGGCGGATGGTCGTGGCGCGAGGCGGACTCCATAGCCCTGCGCGAGTGACGCGAGAAGTCCTAGACGTCATCGAGCCTCAGACAGCAGCCGTAGGAACTCTCGGCGGGGTCGAGGCCAGGGAAGGGAAAGAACTCCAGCATGACCTCGCCGCGAATGAGGATCATCCAGCCCTCGTCCCGGTACGCCTCCGAGAAGCCGAGCCGATCGTAGAAGGCGGACGTCGCCGCAAAGTCGCGCGAGGGGAGGTTGGGGGTAGCGGCGTCGGGCACTCACACACGCTAGGTGAATAGCCCTTACGCCGGCTACATCTCGGAACCGACAGGCACCGACAGGCGGCGGATAGGACACGTCCCGCGTCGCGAGCCGTCAGCTGAGTAAACGCATCCGGTCGATGAGCCCGCGGGATCTGCGAAGTGGTACTGAACACCTCGTACCCCAAGCCTGCATAGAAGTTGACTCGATCAGGGGCGCATTCGAGAACCAGTTCCGCTGGTTCCCCGATCTCGAGCGCCGCCGCAACGGCCTCGAGCAGCTGACGCCCGATGCCCAGACCATGAAGCGCAGGTTCGACGACAGCCTTCTCGACCCAAGCGTGCTCTCCGAGCCGTCCATGGACCTCGGCGACGTTCTGGTGGAACTGCCAGTCGATGGCGAGGAGAGAGTCGTCTGGCCGAGGCTCGCGCGCAAGCACCCGACAAAGCCGGCATTGCCCGGACGTCTTCCTCATGACGACGCCGACCAGCACGTCGCTCACGTGAGCGCCACGCAGGCCAGCCTCCTCGCGCACTCCGTCAATCGAGGAGTCAACAGACTCCAAGACCCACCCCGGCTCGAGGATCGCTGGACCGTACATCTCCACAGTGAAGGCTTCGTTGACGAACGCGCGAGGAGCAATTCGCGCGACGCACGGTGGCAGTTTCGCCACGTGGCGCACCGACGCGGTCTACTTCTTCATGAGTCACGTAATGGTCCAGTTCATCCTGCTCATGGTCACAGCCTTTACGTTCATCGTCGTCGGCGCCGCGCACATGCCAGCCGTGCAGGCCTTCGTGGGCGCGATGCCGTTCATCGTCCAGTTCCTCCTGGCCGTCTTCCTGGCAGACCTCGCCCAAGCGCTCCTGCACCGCTGCTACCACCGCATCACCACCTTGTGGAAGTCCACTCGTGCATCACTCCCCGTAATCGAGGTCCTACGGACAACTCCATGCGTTGGAGTATCCCGCAGATCCACGTCCGCGGGCCTTGAGTCGCAGGCCATCCTGCACGCACTACCCGATCAGGTTTGGAGTTGGCTATTGCCTCCCAGGGCAGTCGCGGCGCTGGGCAGCACCCTTCTACTGCGTCCTAGTGAGCTACGAAGTGAAGAGCTCACCAGCAGGTCAGGCATCCCGAGGGGATTCGACGCCGCGCTGGCGGGGTCTCGACACCGCCGGCCTATCTGCGTCGGTGGAATCTGAGGTCTCCGTTGGGGAGGCGGTCGGTGCGGTAGCCGGTGTCGTGGACGCGGTGGTGGTGATGTGAGCAGAGCAGGACGGCGTTGGCCAGATCCGTCGGACCGCCGGCGTGCCAGGGGTCAGCATGGTGGGCGTCGCACCAGGTGCCGGGGGTGTCGCACCCCTCCGCGCGACACGTCTGGTCGCGGATCAGGAGGGCCTTGCGCTGGGCGGGGGAGAACAACCGCTTGGCGCGGCCGAGGTCGATCGGGAGACTCTGGCCGCCGAGGACGGCGGGGAGGATCTTCGCGGTGCACGCAAGCCTGCGGGCCTGGGCTGCGGTGATCCGGTCACCAGTGAGGTCGTCACCGGGCACCAGGCCGGCGCCGAGGAGGTCCGCGGCACCGAGCTCGGCCTTCAACGAGGCCAGGGGGATGGTCACGATGACCGTGGTGGCGTCGCCGCCGTGGACGGGCAGCCGGGTGGGGTCGATGGTCTCGAGGAACTGCACGAACGCCTGCCCGAGGCGCTTGGGGTAGGGCAGCCGGGTGAGCGGGTCGGTGCCCCCGCGAGCCGCGCCCTCGTCATCGCGGTGGGCGCGGGGGTTGGTGAACGCTTCGAGGTAGGTCGCGAGCCGGGTCGCGGCCGCATCCGAGACGCGTGCGGAGATGCGGGTGGTGCCATCGCCCTGGCGGCGCATCGTCATCCGGGTCAGCTGCGCGGCGTTGGCCTCGAGGTCGGCAAGGCGGTCGGCTTCGGCCTTCTCGGCGATCTCGGGGGCGACGACGTCGAGGATCCGCCGGCCGAGGCGGCCGAGCTCCTTGGGCCCGAACTCCCGGGCCTGCTCGACGAGGTGTGCCTCCGCGAGAGCGATCGTGGAGGCATCCACCCGTGACGGCAGCGCTGTCAGGGCGCGGCGGATCACGTGGGCCTGGTCGAGGGTCACCGCGCCGTGACGCATGCCGGCCGCCAGCACCGGCCGGTCCCGGTCCAGCGCGGTGGCGAGGGCGAGGTCGGCGCGGGCGTCGGTGAACCGGGTCCGGGTCTGGTGCGCCAACCACCCGGCCGCATCCTTCGCACCCGTCGAGTCAGCGAGGTCGCCGGCGTCGGCCAGGACCCGCAAGCGCAGCTCCGCAAGCTGGCCTTCCGCACGCACCAACTCGGTCAGGGCGGTCGCCTTCTGGTCCGTCGTCATGAACGTCGGGTTCGCACCAGCGACACCCTTGAGCAGGCACCGGATGTCGGCGACCGCGGCAACGATCGGATGACTCACGGCTGGCCTCCTTCCGACGACGGCGTACGCCACGCACATAGGCGTGACACTCAACGGTCGTCGCTCCTGGAGGCCCGGTTCGCCGGACTATTACGTCACCCTCGCAACTCGTTCCCCTGACTCGGGATGGCGCACTGGTGGCTTGTCCTGGTGGCCCGATGATCTCGGAACGTGCCACCTACTCTACCCGGTCGCAGGACACTTTACAAACACATGTTCGAGCAAGGGATCGTCAAGCCTGCGGGTAGCGCTCGTCGAGGCCGGAGTAGTAGTCGGTGTGTCGGGCCTTGGCCTCGTCGTTCCACTCGTCCTTGTCGAAGTCGGGAGCGGACCTGATCTCGTCCTTCGACACGTTGACCATGACGGTCTCTCCCTCGTGGTCGATCCCGGTCACGGTGCCCGCCGGGATCAGTCGCTTCTTCCCGAGGATCCAGAAGCCGGTGTCGACCACCAGCCACTGGCCGGTCGCCTCGGTGCTCGACTCGTCGATCTGGCCGATGGCGCCGTCGCTGGCCATCACGCCGTAGCCGACGAGGTCGCGGTCGGTGTTGAAGTCGTTGTCGCGATAGCTCCACACGATGTCGTCCATGGGTTCCCTCCCCGGGGTCCGGCTGCATCTGGACCACCTACGCAACCATCGCCGAGGGCGGAGCGGAACCCCCAGCACCGGGCTACCGGCCCGAGCCCCTCCCCGAGGTGGTCACTCGCCGCCGGAGTGTCCCCGCAGCAGGTCGCCGAAGGGCGTCACGTCGGACTCGACCTGGGTGCCGGGCGTACGCCGTGGGCGCGCGGCGAGGTCGGGCGCGAACCCGCCGAGGCCGTAGTCGCCCTGGCTCAGCACGCCGGCGGCGAGCTCGGACGCGGCGCGGGTGATCCGGTCCGAGAGCCCGTGGCTGCCGAAGTCCTCGGTGGCGGCGAACACGCCGGTGGGCACGACGACCGCGCGGAGGTAGGCGAAGAGCGGCCGCATCGCGTGGTCGAGCACCAGGGAGTGCCGGGCGGTGCCGGCGGTCGCGGCGATCAGCACCGGCGTACCGGTCAGTGCATCGGGATCGAGGGCGTCGAAGAACATCTTGAACAGCCCGCTGAAGCTGGCGTTGAAGACCGGGGTCACCGCGATCAGCCCGTCGGCCGACGACACCCGCTCGCGCAGCGCGGTGAGCCGCGGCGTCGGGATGCCGCCGGTGACCATGAACGTCGCCAGCTCCCCGGCGACCTCCCGCAGCTCGACGAACTCCACGTCCACCGACTCACCCCGCGCAGTGACCTGCGTCGAGGTCGCCTCGGCGAGCTGGTCGGCGAGCAGCCGGGTCGACGACGGGACGGTCAGCCCGGCGGCGATGACGACGATGCGTCGGCTCATGCCTGCACCGGGTCTCGAGACGGGCGCTGGGCGCCCTCCTCGACCTGCGAGGCCGCGGCCCGCGCGGGCTCGACGAGGTGGTGCGGGGCGTCCGGGCCGGCCGCCACGAGCGAGGCATGGGTGGGCGGGTCGCTCGGCACGTGGGCGGGGCGGCGGCGCTCGAACTCCTTGCGGAGCACGGGCACGACCTCGGTGCCGAGCATCTCCACCTGCTCCATCACCAGCGAGGTCGGCAGGCCGGCGTGGTCGACGAGGAAGAGCTGACGCTGGTAGTCGCCGGCATAGTCGGCGAAGCCCAGGGTGCGCTCGATGACCTGCTCGGGCGTGCCGACGGTGAGGGGGGTCATCTCGGTGAAGTCCTCCAGCGACGGCCCGTGGCCGTAGACCGGCGCGTTGTCGAAGTAGGGCCGGAAGCTCCGCCTGGCCTCCGCCTCGGTCGACGCCATGAACACCTGGCCGCCGAGACCGACGTAGGCCTGGTCGGCAGCGCCGTGGCCGTAGTGCTCGAAGCGGCGGCGGTAGAGCTTCACCATCGCCTCGGTGTGCTCCTTGTTCCAGAAGATGTGGTTGTGGAAGAACCCGTCGCCGTAGTACGCCGCCTGCTCGGCGATCTCGCTGCTGCGGATCGAGCCGTGCCACACGAAGGGCGGCGTGTCGTCGAGCGGCGCCGGCGTGGAGGTGAAGCCCTGCAGGGGCGTGCGGAACTGGCCCTGCCAGTTGACGACCGGCTCGCGCCAGAGCTTGCGCAGGAGGTGGTAGTTCTCGACCGCGAGCTTGATGCCGTCACGGATGTCCTTGCCGAACCAGGGGTACACCGGGCCGGTGTTGCCGCGGCCCATCATCAGGTCGACGCGGCCCCCGGAGAGGTGCTGGAGGACGGCGTAGTCCTCGGCGATCCTCACCGGGTCGTTGGTGGTGATCAGGGTCGTGCTCGTCGAGAGGATGAGCCTCTCGGTCCGCGCCGCCAGGTAGCCGAGGTGGGTCGTCGGGGACGAGACGACGAACGGCGGGTTGTGGTGCTCACCGGTCGCGAAGACGTCGAGCCCGACCTCCTCGGCCTTGAGCGCGAGCTGCGTCATCGAGGCGATGCGCTCGGCCTCGGTCGGCGTACGTCCCGTGGTCGGGTCCGTGGTGACGTCGCCGACGCTGAAGATGCCGAACTGCATGGTTCCTCCGAATGTGATTGAAGGTTGTATCACCTCCAACGAGCCTACGAGGCCCAGTATTCCGCGCATTCACCAGCACTCGACGCCGAGCCGACCTAGCCTCCATGCCATGCGTGCCTTCACCACCCTCGCGTCCGTGACCACCGTGGCAGTGCTGGCAGCCCTGGCCCCGCTGGGGACCGCGCCCGCGCAGGCCGCGAAGGCCAGCGACTGGCGCACCGAGGCCTGCGCCGAGCAGAATCACGACGGACTGGCCCTCGGCTCCTTCACCGTGACGGACAAGCGGACTCAACGCGTGAAGCAGGTGCCGTCCCTCACGCTCACCGCGGAGCGCGTGACCTTCGCCAGCGGTGTGAGGTGCGACCTGGTGCACCTGCACGGACGGGTGCCGTTCGGTCGAGAGCTGACCGGCTACGGCTTGGGCCTGACGACCATGGGCGACCTCGTCATCAGCGGCACGAGCCAGGGCGAGATCGCCAAGACGTCCCTCTCCCGCGGCGTCGGCACAACCGATCCCATCCGGCGGGCCAACCACCTCGTCCTCGCCGCCGTGGTCTTCCTCGACGTGGAGGAGGGCACGATGCCCGACGCCGCGATGCTCCCGGAGCCATGGCGCAACCAGCCCTACACGTTCACGCACACGCGCACGACCTTCACCGCAAACCTCAACGGGAGGGTCGGCACGAAGAGGACCTTCACGGTCACCCCCGCCACTCGGGTCGCGGCGGAGCGCCGGCTGTCGGCTGACCTCGCGGCCGCCGACGACGCCGCCGATCGCCGGGCCGCCCGGCAGACCCACCGCCTGGCCCTGCGCGGCGTGCGCCTGGTCATGAAGTCCTTCACGTCCAGCTGGACCGGCGAGCTCCCTCACTGACCCCGGGGGCCGTCGCCGACGCGCCCGCGGAATGCCTCCCACGTCCGGGGCGTTGAGCCGGGCACGATCGATGTCGTCGAAAGCTGACGTCGACACGTGCGAGAGGAGTCACGATGACCGACTTCACCCCCTTCGAGGACCTGCTGCGCGGACATGCGGGCCTGCTCCAGGACACCGCCCACGACCGCTGGCTGCGCGCCCAGGCGCTCTTCGCGGAGCGCGCCTACCGCGACGCGGCGATCCTGCTCACCGAGCTGCTCGACGACTCCGACGACGTCCGGCACGAGCTGACCGACGTACGCCTGCTGCTGGCACGCTCGCTCTATCACTCCGCCCAGCTCGACGGGACCATCCGGGTCGCGACCGAGCTGCTCGAGCACGACCCCAACGAGCCCTACGCCCACCTCCTCGTCGGCCGCGCGCTCCAGCGCAAGGGCCGCCGCGAGGAGGCCCAGCCGCACCTGCGACTGGCCGAGCTGCTCGGCGGCTACCGGGTCTGACCGTGCGCCTGCGGGGGACGTCGTACGACGCCCTCCGGACGCGGCGGCGAAGCGTCGGTGAACACTGGCCGCCGCCGCCTCCAGTGCCGCCGGCGCGGCCCATGCTGGGGGCGTGACCAGCTATGGCGACCACTCCGGACCGCTCGCGATCGCGCACCGCGGGGGCATGGCGCTCGCGCCCGAGAACACCCTGGCCGCCTTCGGCCGGGCCACCGCACTGGGCCTGACCTACCTCGAGACCGACGTGCAGACGACCCGCGACGGGCAGGTCGTGTGCTTCCACGACGCGACGCTGCGGCGGGTGACGGGGCACCCCGGCAGGGTCGCCGACCTCGACCTCGCCGAGCTCCGCCGGCTGCGGGTGGACGGCACCGACCCGATCCCGACCCTGGCCGAGGCGATGGCGAGCTTCCCGACGGCTCGCTTCGCCATCGACCTCAAGGACGAGGCCTCCATCGGCGCCATGGCCCGGCTGCTGCGCGCGCACCCGCGATGGGCCGAGCGGATCTGCGTGGCCGGCGCCTGGAGCCGGTGGCTGCGGCGGCTGCAGGACGAGGCCCCGGGCGTGACGACTGCCCTCGGCTGGCGCTCGCTGACCGCGCTGATCGCGTGCTCACGCGGCGGCGTACGGCCGGTCGGCGTGCGTTCGACGAGCCCAGCGAGCGGCGCCTTCGCACACGTGCCTCTGCGACTGGGGCGGATGCCGATCCACTCCGAGCGGGTGATCGCTCGGGCCCACGAGCTGGGCATCCGGGTCGTCGTGTGGACCGTGGACGACCCCGTCACCATGCGCTCGCTGCTCGACGCCGGGGTCGACGGCATCATCACCGACCGGCCCGACGTGCTGCGCGACGTGCTGATCAGCCGGGGGCAGTGGACCCCTCCCCCCACCTCGGTAGTCCCCATCGATCGGGTTGCCCCGGGGATCATCCAGCAACCCATCTGATGGGGACTACCGAGCGGGGGGGTTGAAACAAGATACCCCCTAGGGGTATTCTGGGGGCATGAGCGAGCAGCACGGACACCTCGAGGGCAACGACGCGGCCGTCCAGGCCCACCTCAAGCGGCTGCGCCGGATCGAGGGGCAGGTGCGCGGGATCCAGCGCATGGTCGAGGACGAGAAGTACTGCATCGACATCCTCACCCAGGTCTCCGCGGCCACCAAGGCCCTGCAGGCGCTCGCGCTCTCGCTGCTCGACGACCACATGGCCCACTGCGTCGTGGACGCCGCCCGCCAGGGCGGCGCCGAGCAGGAGCTCAAGCTCAAGGAGGCCTCCGAGGCGATCGCCCGCCTCGTGAGGTCCTGACCACCCGACCGACCGAAGGACTGAGATGACCACCGAGACCTACACCGTCACCGGCATGACCTGCGGCCACTGCGCCGCCTCGGTCACCGAGGAGATCTCCGAGCTCGCCGGGGTCGACAACGTCGACGTCGTCGTCGAGACCGGAGCCGTCACCGTCACCAGCACCGCGCCCCTCGACCCAGCCGCCGTCCGGGCAGCCGTCGAGGAAGCCGGCTACGCGATGGCATGAGCTCGATGAGCACGCCCTTGCGCATGGCCGCCTTCGTCGCCGCCCTCGTCGCCGTCTTCGCGCTCGCGTGGAGCGGCGGACGGCTCGTCGGGCCGATCGACACCGGGCCGCAGGCCCCCCACCAGCAGATGGAGGACTCCTCCGATGGCCACTGACACCACCACCGACGTCGAGCTCGCCATCACCGGCATGACGTGCGCGTCGTGCGCCAACCGGATCGAGCGCAAGCTCAACAAGCTCGAGGGCGTGACGGCCTCGGTCAACTACGCCACCGAGAAGGCGAAGGTGTCCTACCCCGGCACCGTCTCCACCGACGACCTCCTCAGCACCGTCGAGGCCGCCGGGTACGCCGCGATGCTGCCGACCCCGCCCGACGCCGGGCCCCCACCCGAGGAGCCCAGCACCGACCCGCTGCTCCAGCGGCTGCTGATCAGCACCGCGCTGAGCATCCCCGTCATCGCGATGGCGATGGTGCCCGCCTGGCAGTTCACCAACTGGCAGTGGGCCTCGCTCACCCTCGCCGCGCCCGTGGTGGTGTGGGGCGCGTGGCCCTTCCACCGGGCGGCGTGGACCAACCTCCGCCACGGCGCCACCACGATGGACACGCTCGTCTCGGTCGGCGTGCTGGCGGCCTTCGGCTGGTCGCTGTGGGCGTTGTTCCTCGGCACCGCCGGCGAGCCCGGCATGACGCACGCGTTCCGGATCTCGGTCGACCGCACCGACGGCGCGGGCAACATCTACCTCGAGGCGGCCGCCGGCGTCACGACCTTCCTCCTCGCCGGGCGGTGGCTGGAGCACCGCTCGAAGCGGCAGTCCGGGGCGGCACTGCGCGCCCTGCTCGAGCTCGGTGCGCGGGAGGTGGCCGTCCTCCGCGACGGCGCCGAGATCAAGGTCCCGACCGATCAGCTCGTCGTCGGCGACGAGTTCGTCGTACGCCCCGGCGAGAAGGTCGCCACCGACGGCGAGGTCGTCGAGGGCACCTCCGCGGTCGACGCCTCGATGCTCACCGGCGAGTCGGTGCCGGTGGAGGTGCGTCCCGGCGACGCCGTCGTCGGCGCCACCGTCAACGCCGGCGGCCGGCTGGTCGTCCGCGCCACCCGGGTCGGGGCGGACACCCAGCTCGCCCAGATGGCGCGCCTGGTCGAGGACGCGCAGAACGGCAAGGCCGAGGTCCAGCGCCTCGCCGACCGGATCTCGGGGGTCTTCGTGCCGATCGTGATCGGCCTGTCGGTCGCGACGCTCGGCTTCTGGCTGGGCGCCGGCGGCGGGGCCACCGCCGCCTTCACCGCTGCTGTCGCGGTGCTGATCATCGCCTGCCCCTGCGCCCTGGGCCTCGCCACGCCGACCGCCCTGATGGTCGGCACCGGCCGCGGCGCCCAGCTCGGCATCCTGATCAAGGGGCCGGAAGTGCTGGAGTCCACCCGTCGCGTCGACACGATCGTGCTCGACAAGACCGGCACCGTGACGACCGGCGAGATGACCGTCCACGACGTGGTGGCTGCCGACGGCGAGTCCGTCGACGTCGTACGACGTCTCGCCGCCGCGCTCGAGTCCGCGTCCGAGCACCCCATCGGCCGGGCCATCGCGGCCTCCGTCGACGTGCTCGCCCCGGTGGAGGACTTCGCCAACCAGGAGGGCCTGGGGGTGCAGGGCATCGTCGAGGGCCACGCGGTGGTCGTCGGCCGCCCGCGCCTGCTGGAGGACTGGTCGCAGCACCTCACCCCGGAGCTCGTCACCGCGGTGGAGCGTGCCCAGGCCGAGGGCTACACGCCCGTCGCCGTCGGCTGGGACGGCCGGGCCCGCGGGGTGATCGTCGTCGGCGACACGATCAAGTCGACCTCGGCCCGCGCCGTCGCGGAGCTGCGCGAGCTCGGGCTGACCCCGATCCTGCTGACCGGGGACAACGAGGCCGCGGCCCGCCACGTCGCCGCGGAGGTGGGCATCGAGACGGTCGTGGCGGACGTGCTCCCCGCCGACAAGGTGGCGGAGGTGCAGCGGCTCCAGGCCGCCGGCAAGGTCGTGGCCATGGTCGGCGACGGCGTCAACGACGCCGCAGCCCTGGCGCAGGCCGACCTCGGGCTGGCGATGGGCACCGGCACCGACGTCGCGATCGAGGCCAGCGACCTGACCCTGGTGCGTGGCGACCTCCTCGTCGCGGTCGACGCGATCCGGCTCTCGCGGCGGACCCTGGGGACGATCAAGGGCAACCTGTTCTGGGCGTTCGCCTACAACGTCGCCGCGCTCCCCCTCGCCGCGGCCGGACTGCTCAACCCGATGCTCGCGGGCGCGGCGATGGCGTTCTCGAGTGTCTTCGTGGTGACCAACAGCCTCCGGCTGCGCGGCTTCCGCTCCTCGATCGAGCCCCAGGGTTGACCTCCGAGGAGCGGTGCCGGCCGGGTGAGCGGTGCTGGAGCCACATTCGCTGGGCTCCGAATGTGGCTGGACCACCGCTGCGGAGGGCCGGCCGGGGCGACAGCTACCGAGTTGTCAGCTGAGCTTCTCCCGGATCGCGTCGGCCTCCTCCTGCACCGTGGTGGCGTCCACGAGGTCGCCGGCCTGCTCGGTGAGCACGCCCTCCCACTGGCTCGAGGACCTCCTCGGCGTAGCCGCTGTCGTAGAGCTCCGCGGTCAGGTCGGCCTTCGCCTGGGCCACCAGGTCTGCCCACTCCTCGACCGCGGTGAACCGCTCGACGAGGACGTTGTCCCCGCCGCGGCCATCCCCACCTTCATCGCCCCCGGCAGCACGGCCGCCGGCACCGCCACCCGGACCGCCCTCGGGACGTTCGCCGTCCGGCATCCCCTCGGGACGCTCACCGTCCGGCATTCCCTCCGGCCGCTCACCGGCGCCGTCCTGGCCACCCCCCGGCGATCCGCCGAAGGCGAGGTTGTGGTCCCACGCCACCACGGTGAACCCGCCGGACTCGGCGTCGTAGCGCAGGTAGGAGTTGTTGCCCGGACCATCGATGTCGTCGAAGTTGTCGACGAGCTCCTCGAAGGCGAGGTAGCGGGCGAACGCCTCCACGTCGAGGCGCCCCGGCAGCTCGGCCACGAACTCGTCGTCGTCGCTGGTGTTGATGAACTCGAGGAAGTCGATCAGCGGCGTCAGGTCGTCGTCGCCGGTCTCCTGGTCGAAGACGTCGGTGTAGAGGTCCGGGTCGTCGCCGCGGTAGGTCCAGTCCCCACCGGCCTCGGCCTTGTAGAGCAGCCCGTCGGACGTGAAGTTCTCCTCCTCCCAGGCCTCGTCGAGGTTCTGCACGACCAGGCGCAGCCGGGCGTCGCCGCCGTTGACGCTGAACGACGTCGCGATCGCGTGCTCGCTGGCGAGCCCGGCCTCGGCCAGCAGGTCCAGCGCCACCGCCTCGTTGAGGGCGGTCTCGGAGTTGTTGGACCGGACGATGAACTCGCTCCAGCCGTCGAGAGCCTGCCCGTCGACGAACTTGTCGAGCCGGACCAGCCACGGCAGGTCCGCCGCGTCGGCGTCGGCGCTGACCCCGCGGAGGGAGGAGTTGCCCTTGAGCCGGAGTCCGACGTTGTCGTAGACCTCCCCGTCGATGGTGACGGTGGCCTCGATCCATTCCTTCTCGTCGGTCTCGAGGTAGGTCTCGATCATGGTCGCGACGGCTGAGTCGTCGACCTCGATCGAGATGTCGTGCACCGTGGTCGCGTCCCACACGCCGGTGCCGTCCGCGACGGTCTGCGCGGCCGAGGTGACGCTGCTGGTGGCGACCACCGACCCGCTGGACGTGGAGGCGCACCCGCCCAGGGTCAGGACGGCGAGGGTGGCGAGCGCCGCCAGGCGCCTGGGTCGAGAGGGCATCGGGTTCGAGGTCATGCGAGGACTCCTTGATGGTGGGTGAGGTGGTCGGCGAGGTGGCGCGAGGTGACCCGGTGCCAGCGGTTGCGCTGGAGGTCGGGGGTCAGCAGCGCCAGCCCGGTGCCGTACTTGGAGATGCGGACGGGTCGGTGGCCCAGCTCCCACAGGCGGCGGTCCAGCGGGCCCGGGCGTGCGGTGGCGGACTTGGTCTCGACGACCAGCACGTCGCCGAGCTCGGCGGTGCCGTGGCCCGACACCCAGCGCAGGTCGCGATCGATGGTGGCCCGACCGGCGCCGGCATCGAGCAGCAGGGTCGTACGTCGATAGGTGGTGTGCAGGGTCGGCACGAGTCCTCCGGGATCGACGTCGTGCACGTGCGCCGCGCCCAGGCGGTCGCGGACCCACTGGCCGGTGGCGGCGGAGACGTCGAGGTGGTCGGCCCGGTCGTGCGGGAGCCGCTCCTTGACGGTCACCCCACGACGTCCGCGGGTCTTCACCTCCAGCCAGCACTCGCCGCTGTCGGCATAGACCCGGGTGCGCACCTTCCACCGGCGTCGGCGCCGGTGTGCCGCGGCGGTCCAGCTGTCGAGGTCGACGGTGTCGAGGTAGGTCGACTCATAGCGGGAGGACCTCCGGCCGTCGATGTCGAGCACGCGCAGCCCCGGGATGTCGGTCAGTACGGCGTCGAGCTCGGCGCTCGCGATGACGTACTTGCGGTCGATGCGGGTCAGCAGCGCCGCCTCCTCGTTGAGCTCGGCGAGGGAGACGCCGGGCAACCGGTCGATCGCGCCCATGTCGGTCATCGGGCCGATCACCGGGTCAGCGCCGCTGTGGTCTGGCGCTCGGCGTGCGGGAGGTCCGGCCGGGGCGCGGCTGCGTAGTGGACCTCCACGGTCGTGGTGTCGTTGACCAGGTCGACGCGCACCGGGGTCACGCGGGTCACGCGGGCGTCGAGGAGCATCTCGAGGCGCTCCACGAGCGCCGGCTCGTCGGTGATCGCCGAGTCCAGCACCACGACCTGGCGCAGCTCGGTGCCGTGCAGCAGGCGGCTGTCGGCCAGCGCGAGCACGCCGACCAGGCCGGCCATGAGGGTGATGGACAAGGCCATGTCTGCCGTGCCGAGGCCGCCGATCAGGCCGATGGCGAGGGCAGCGAAGTAGTAGGCGATCTCGTGCTGGCCGAGCTCGTCGGAGCGCAGCCGGATGATCGAGAGGACGCCGAAGAGCCCGAGGCCCAGCCCGATCGTCGCGGCACTCCCGGCCAGCACGACCGTGACGGCGAGGACCCCGACGTTGACAGCGATGAACGCGGTGACGAGGTCTGCGCGACGGTGGCGGGGGTAGTAGACGCCGAGGGCGAGGGTGAGGACGGCGACGAGGTCGACGCCGGCGAGGAGGTAGGTGTTCATGAGGGGGGTTCCTTCAGGTCGGTGTGCCCCCGACCCTGCCGATCAGGTCTGTCCGTCGCCTGACACCGACCTGTGCCGCTCCTGTGCGGTTTTCCGCGAACGTCCGGCGTCCGCCGGGCTCAACCCGCGAGCTGGCGGGTCTCCCGCACGGCCGACACCAGGGGCAGCACCAGGACCGCCAGACCCGCCGTCACCCACATCGCGGTCGAGAAGGATGCCTGCACGGCGAGCGCACCCACCGCCACGGAGCCGATCGCGGTGCCCAGGTCGAAGCCGACGTTCCACACCGCACTCGCCTGGTGCTGGTGCCGCCTGCCGACGGCGGCCAACGAGACCACGAGGGTGAGGTTCTGCAGCGCGCCGTAGCCCAGCCCGAGGAGCAACAGGCCGGCGAGGAACGCCGCGGTCCGACCTGCGGAGGCGGCGGCGCCAGGGCCGCCGATCGACCAGGCGACCAGTGCCACGCCGACAGCCGTCGCGACGAGGATCGGTGCGAGGAACACACGCGCGCCGAACCGGTCGGCCAGGACGCCGATCCGCCAGCGCGTGAGGGCGCCGAAGAGACCCATCGTGAAGAGACCGACCGTCACCAGTGCCGGGTCGCTGACCATCTGCGGGGCGAACGTGATCAGGGCCCCGCCGGCGAGCGTGACCCAGAGCAGGACGAGGACGGGCGGCAGGAGGGGCAGGTAGACCGAGCCGAGGGTCGCCGGTTCGTCGTCGGCGCTCGACCCGGCCGCGAGCCGGTCGGCAGCGTCCTGGTCCAGGGCCGCGGCCACGCCCCAGGCCGCGGGGACGCCGAGCAGCGGGAGGGCGCCCAGCAGCAGGACAGGTGTGAACCCGACCTCGCGGGCCAGCCACGGGCCGAGCGGCAGCAGCAGCACGTTGGGCACCGCCACGGCCAGCCCGTAGGCGCCGATGGCCTCCCCGCGCCGTCGCGGGTCGACCAGCGCGGCCATGGCCGACACACCCGTGACGGTGAGGACTCCGAACCCGACCCCCCGCGCCGCCGAGCACGCCAGGACCGGCCCCAGGCTGTCGCTGAGGGTCAGCAGCGCCGCCGGCGCACCGAGCATCACCAGCCCGCTCACCAGCACCGGGCCCCATCCGAGGAGCCGCAGGGCCGTCGGCACCAGCACCTGGGTGAGCACGGTGACCAGCAGCAGGACTCCGTTCACCAGGCCCGCCTGCCCCGGGTCGGCGCCACCCTCCACGGTCCACAGCGGCGCCACCGGCAGCAGCACGGCGTACCCGCTGAAGCCGGCCAGCGTCATCGCGATCAGCGGCCGGACCCCGGGCAGGTCCCGGATCGGTGGGCTCACCTGCGCCCCGGCCGCGTGCGCAGGAGCCAGGCCACGCCGGCGAAGGGGAGCAGGAGCGGCAGCCAGCCGTAGCCCGCGCCGTACGACGACCACACGGTCTGGTCGGGGAAGAGCTCCGGGTCGAGCACCGTCAGCGTCCCGATGCTCAGCACTCCGACCAGCTCGAAGCCGACCGCGGCCCAGGCCAGGCGACGCGGCTGCGGTCCGACCTCCGCGAGCCCGAGGGTCGCGGCGATGTAGACCACGCCGGCGAGCGCGGAGAGGGCGTACGCCAGCGGCGCCTCGTCGGCCTTGGTCAGCAGCTGCACCAGCGAGCGGGCGGTCGCCGCGAGGGCGAAGACGCCGTAGACGGCGACGAGGACCCGGCCCGCACCGCTGCGCGTGGAGGTGGGCGTGGAGGTGGGCGGGGAGGTGTGGTCCGAGCTCACGACGACCACACCTGCAGGGCCCGCACGACCACGAAGGCCTCGGTCAGCGCGACGACCGCCAGCACGGCGGTGGCGCCACGGCTGCGCTCGGCGAGCGACCACACGAAGCCGATCGGCAGCAGGACGAGTGCGGCCAGCAGATAGCCGAACAGGGTGACCGCCCCACCACCACTGAGCTCGACGTCACCCACCTGGAGCGCTGCGACGACCAGGAGCGCCAGGGCGCCCACCTCGATGACGCCGGCGAAGCCGAGCAGCCCCCAGTCGGGCGTCCGGCCGAGCGCGACATAGATCAGCACGACGGCCGCGAAGGCCAGCGACGCATAGATGAGCACGAGGGGCAGCGGTCCGTCCACGAGGACAGACTCTCCCAGAGGACCTAGGGCGCCGTCGGCGGCAGGTGCTTCTTCATCAGCCGCTTGACCCGGCGCTCCTTGCGGTCGGGGATCATCGAGCGCATCTCCTCGAGCTTGCCGAAGCAGAGCAGCCGGTCCTCGCCCTCCAGCACCGTCTTGATGCGCGGGTTGGGGATCACCTGGGTGCCGCGGTGGAGTGTCAGCACGGTGATGTCGCGCTCGTCGAGGCCGGAGTCGCCGAGCTTCTTGCCCACCATGTCGGAGCCGCCGTGGACGACGATCTCGGCGACGCCGTAGCCGGTCGAGACCGTCAGCCGTTGGCGTACGTCGATGTCGGGGAAGGCGACCTGGTTGTCGATGAAGTCGATGATCGCGCCGGCGACGTCGAGCTTGGTCGCACCCTCGATGCCCTCGAGGCCGGGTGAGGAGTTGACCTCCATCACCTGCGGGCCGTGGCGGCCCTCGAGCATGTCGACACCGGCGACGCGCAGGCCCATGATCTGCGCGGAGCGCACGGCCACGCGCTCGAACTCCTCGTCGAGCTCGACCGGCTCGACGCTGCCCCCGCGGTGCACGTTGGAGCGGAACTCATCGCCCTGCGCCACGCGGCGCATCGCCGCCACCACGCGGTCGCCGACGACGAGGGCGCGGATGTCGCGGCCCTTGCTCTCCTTGACGAACCGCTGGATCAGCACGTTCTGACGGGTGCTCTGCAGCGTCTCGATGATCGCCTCGGCGACCTTGATCGTCGGCGCCAGGATCACCCCGATGCCCTGCGTGCCCTCGAGCAGCTTGATCACGACCGGGGCACCGCCGACGCGCTCGATCGCCGGGATCACGTCGGCGCGGTCCTGCACGAAGGTCGTCGCCGGCATCGGGATCTTGTGGCGCGACAGGATCTGGGTCGCCCGCAGCTTGTCGCGGCTGTTGGCGATGCCATACGAGGTGTTCGGCGTATAGACGTCCATCTGCTCGAACTGGCGCACGACGGCGGTGCCGAAGTAGGTGATCGAGTTGCCGACGCGCGGCAGCACGGCGTCGTACGTCGACAGCTGCTTGCCGCGGAAGAGCAGGTCGGGTTCCTCTCCCGTGAGGTCGATGCCGAAGCGCAGCGTGTTGAGGACCTTGACGTCGTGGCCGCGGTCCACGGCTGCGGTCCGCAGGCGCTGCGTGCTGTAGGAGCGCGGCGCACGGGAGAGGATGGCGAGCTTCATGGTGGGAGACATCCAAGCACGCCGGGCGGACCCGTCACCTGACAAGATGGCGCGGTGTCCCCCACCGCCGCAGTCGAGCCCGCGGCCGAGCGGACCGTGGTGGGCTGGCGCGAGTGGGTGTCCCTCCCGCAGGCCGATGTCGACTGGGTCAAGGCCAAGATCGACACCGGCGCCCGGTCCTCCTCCATCCATGCCTTCGACCTCGAGGTCGTCGAGCAGGACGGCCAGGAGCACGTGCGGTTCTCCATCCACCCGTGGCAGAGGTCCGACGAGGACCACGTCGAGCTGAGCCTGCCCGTGCTCGACCGGCGTGAGGTGCGCAGCAGCAACGGCCAGACCGAGCCCAGGTACGTCGTCGCGCTCGACGTGACGCTGGCCGGGCGCACCATCACCACGGTCATGACGCTGAGCAACCGCGACGAGATGGGCTTCCGGATGCTGATCGGCCGCGAGGCTCTCGAGCGGGGGTTCCTCGTCGACTCCTCCCTGTCCTACGCCGGAGGCAGGCCGCGGCGGGCGGTGCGCCGCAAGAACTGGGGCAGGTAGCCACACCTGATCGTTGGCTGGACCACAGGGTCCGAACAGGGAGTCGACCGATCGTCGGAGGGACACCGACGACAGGAGTCCCCACATGCCGACCCCCACCCGACGCGGCTTCCTCGTGGGCGGACTGAGCGCCCTCACCCTCACCACCGGCACGGGCGCGTGGGCGCTCGACCGCTACGTCATCGACCACGTCGAGGTCGCCGACGCCTCGGCGTACGAGGCCAGCCAGGGCAGCAGCGGCGCCGAGCTCGACACGTCCCGGGCGGTGCTGACCGACGACGGCTGGAGCGCCGACGGCACCGCGATCACCGTGCGCGAGGTCAGCACCGGGTCGGGAAGCGCGACGGTCACCTACTTCGTCGCCGAGCTCGTGCTCAGCGACGCGACCGTGCTGCGCTCGGCCTTCGCCCAGGACGCCTTCGGCACCAACATCGTCGACGAGACCTCCGACATCGCCGAGCAGAACGGCGCGATCTTCGCGATCAACGGCGACTACTACGGCTTCCGCGAGACCGGCATGGTCATCCGCAACGGCGTCGTCTACCGCGACTCAGGAGCGCGCGAGGGACTTGCCTTCTACCGCGACGGCCACGTCGAGCTCTACGACGAGACCGCCACCGACGCCCAGGCTCTGGTCGACGCCGGTGCCTGGAACACGCTGTCCTTCGGGCCGGCCCTCGTCTCGGGTGGCCAGGTCCTCGAGGGCATCGACGACGTCGAGGTCGACACCAACTTCGGCAACCACTCCATCCAGGGCGACCAGCCGCGCACCGCCGTCGGGGTCGTGGGGGACAACCACCTCGTCCTCGTCGTCGTCGACGGCCGCTCCACCGGCTACAGCGCCGGCGCCTCGATGACCGAGCTCGCGACCCTGATGCAGTCGCTCGGTGCGGTCACCGCCTACAACCTCGACGGCGGGGGCTCCGCGACGATGTTCTTCGACGGGGAGGTCGTCAACCGGCCCAGCAACGGCGGCGAGCGCGGCACCTCCGACATCCTCTACGTCAAGGGCTGAACCCGTGACCGCACCCGCCCCGACGGTGCTGGTCCCGGCCTACCGTCCCGGACCTGCCCTCCTCCAGACCCTCGCCGACCTGCGATCGGCCCGCCCCGACTGGGGACTCGTCGTCGTCGACGACGGCTCCGGACCGGCGTACGCCGCGCTCGTCGACGCGGCGCGCGCGACAGGCGCCGAGATCCTCACCCTGCCCGTCAACCGCGGCAAGGGCGCGGCCCTCAAGGCCGGCTTCGCCCACGTCGCGGCGACGCGACCCGGCGCGCCCGTGGTCTGTGCCGACGCCGACGGCCAGCACGCCGTGGGTGACATCGTCGCGATCGGCGAGCGGCTGCTCGCCGCACCCGACCTGCGACGACTGGTGCTGGGGACACGGACCTTCGACGCACGCGTCCCCCTGCGCAGCCGGATCGGCAACACCGTCACCCGCTGGCTCTTCACCGCCGCCACCCGCAGCCGGGTCACCGACACCCAGACCGGCCTGCGCGGCATCCCCGCGGACCTGCTCGGGTGGGCCTGCTCGGTGCCGGGTGAGAGGTATGAGTACGAGCTGCAGGTGCTCCTGCGGGCCGGTCGGGCCGGCATCGCGCTCGACCCGGTGCCGATCGCCACGATCTACCTCGACGACAACGCGTCCTCGCACTTCCGGCCGGTCACCGACTCGCTCCGCGTCTACGTCCCGCTGCTGGCGTTCCTGGCCTCGTCGCTGGCCGCGTTCGCCATCGACACCGTCGCGCTCCTGCTGCTCACCGCAGCCACCGGCGACCTGCTGCTGTCCGTCGTGGGTGCGCGCCTGACCAGCGCCGGCGTCAACTTCGTCGTCAACCGGCGGCTCGTCTTCGTCAGCGCACGACGCCACCGCACCCGGGGCGCCGTGCGGTCGGTACGCGCTCCTCGCGACGGCGCTCCTCGTCCTCAACTACCTCGTGCTCAGCGGACTCACCGGCCTGGGCCTGGCCCTGCTCCCGGCCAAGGTGCTGACCGAGCTGGCGCTGGTCTCGACGAGCTTCGCGGCCCAGCGCCGCTTCGTCTTCCGGACCTCGCGACGGCTCACAGGAGGCGCACAAGGTCAGCCCACCTCCGCGACAGGTGCGCCGGCCACCCTCGACACATCGCGCACCCGCACATGAGCGCCACCCGAGAGAAGGAACTCCCATGACTGACGCACCAGACCTGCCCACCGCGCCTGACCCGGCCGGCTCCACCCCGGCCACCGCGACGCCGTACGCCGAGCCCGCGGAGGAACGCTCCACCCGCGCGCGTGACTGGCGCCGCCTGGGTCGCAGCCGCAAGGCCATGGCCGCGGGTGCCGTCGTGGCCGGGCTCGCGATCGGCGGTGCCGGGTTCGGAGCCGGGTACGCCGTCGGTGACGACGGCGCCGCCTCGACCGGCACCACCACCCAGACCACCACCGACGGGGGCGACCCCGGCGGCCCGATGGGTGAGCTGGACGGCGACACGGCCGGGCGGCCGGGCGGACCGCCCGGCGGCCAGCCCGGTGGCCCGCCCGGTGGAGGGACCCAGGACCAGGGCGGCACGACCGGCCAGGCGCCCGACTTCGACGGCGACGGCACCGAGTCCAGCTCGACGACGCAGCAGAGCTGACCCCAGCCGACCCACCCCGGACACCCCCTCCCCCCGAGAGGTGTCCGGGGTGGGTCCTGTTCCCACTACCCTGACCCGGTGACCACCGCCGCCGCTCCTGCCCCGGTCGCCTAGTGGCACGCGAGTCCTTCGCCATCGGCGGCGTCCGGATCCGCGCCGGCACGGTGCGGGCGCTCGAGCTGCCGATCACCCGTCTGGTCACCGGCGCCGACGTCACCCTCCCGGTGCGCGTGGTGCACGGGCGTGAGGACGGACCCTCGGTCTGGATCGACGCCGCGATCCACGGCGACGAGGTCGCGGGTGTCGAGATCGTCCGTCAGGTGATGGCCGGGCTGGACCCCAAGACCTTCCGCGGCACGCTGGTCGCGGTGCCGATCGTCAACGTCCTCGGGTTCATGACCGGCGACCGCTACCTCCCCGACCGCCGTGACCTCAACCGCTCCTTCCCCGGCTCCGCGCGCGGCTCGCTCGCCAGCCGGATCGCCTACCTCTTCATGCGCGAGATCGTCGCGGGCTGCGAGGTGGGCATCGACCTCCACACCGGCTCCGACCGCCGCAGCAACCTGCCGCAGGTCCGCGCCGACCTCGACGACCCGGGCACTCGCGAGCTCGCCCAGGCCTTCGGCGCCCCGGTGATGCTGCACGCCAAGATCCGCGACGGCTCGCTGCGCCACGCCGCGCGTGAGCAGGGCGCGAAGGTGCTGCTCTACGAGGGGGGAGAGAACCTGCGCTTCGACACCTACGCCGTCGACGCCGGCGTGATCGGCGTACGCCGCGTGCTGGCCTCGCTCGGCATGACCGAGCCGGTCGACGAGCCCCCGGTCGAGCCGAGCCAGGAGTGCCGCTCGAGCGGGTGGGTGCGGGCACGGCGCACCGGGATCCTGCACCTCGACGTGGCGCTCGGCCAGAAGGTCACCGACGGCGAACGGCTCGGCACGCTCTTCGACTCCTTCGGACGAACCCTGCGCGCGGTCTACGCCAGCCGCGACGGGATCGTCATCGGCCGCACCGAGGCGCCGCTGGTGAACTCCGGCGACGCGGTCGTCCACATCGCCGACTGACACACCGACCGACAGGAACCTGGATGAGTCTCGATGCCTCGGCCTTCGACGTGGCGAGCTTCCGCGCGGCATTCCCCTCGCTCGCGTCGGGCATCGCCCACTTCGACAACCCCGGCGGCACCCAGACGCCGGCCGTGGTCGGTGAGGCGATCGCCCGCTCGCTGACCGGTCCGCTGTCGCAGCGTGGTGCGGCCCTGGTCAGCCAGCGCAACGCCGAGCAGTGCGTCGCGGACTTCCGCTCCGCCGTCGCCGACCTGCTCGGCGGTGTCCCCGGGGGCGTGGTCCACGGCCGCAGCGCGACCCAGCTGACGTACGACGTCTCCCGCACGCTCGCGCGGTCGTGGTCGGCCGGCGACGAGGTGGTGCTCTGCGAGCTCGACCACGACTCCAACGTGCGACCGTGGGCCCAGGCCGCCGGGCGCGCCGGGGTCACCGTCCGGTGGCTGCGCCTCGACCCGGCGACCGGTGAGCTCGACCTCTCGGACCTCGACGAGGTGGTCACCGAGCGCACCCGTCTGGTGGCCCTGACCGCCGCCTCCAACCTGATCGGCACCCGCCCTCCCGTCGCCACCGTCGCCCGGCGCGCGCACGAGGTCGGTGCCCTGGTGCACGTCGACGGCGTGCACCACGCCGCCCACACGGCACCGGACCTCACCGCGATGGGTGCGGACTTCATGGTCTGCTCGCCCTACAAGTTCTTCGGCCCGCACTGCGCCGCGCTCGTCGCCGACCCGGCGCTGCTGGAGACCCTGCGCCCCGACAAGCTCCTGCCGTCGAGCGACGCCGTGCCCGAGCGGTTCGAGCTCGGCACGCTGCCCTACGAGATGCTCGCCGGCGTCACCGCGGCCATCGACTTCATCGCCGACCTCGCCCCCACGGGCGGCTCCCGACGCGAGCGGCTGGTGGCGGCGTACGCCCTCATCGCCGACCACGAGCTGCGGCTGCGCCGACGGATCGAGGAGGGGATCGCCGACCTGGGGGACCACCTCACCCTCCACTCGCGCGCCGCCGACCGGACCTCGACGCTGTTCCTCACCCTGCGCGAGGGCCTGGCCGTCGACGCCTACGAGTTCCTGGCGAAGCGCGACGTGCTGGTCCCGGCCGGCACGTTCTATGCCCACGAGACCTTCCGCGCGCTGCGCCTGCCCGTCGACTCCGGCCTGCGGATCGGGCTGGCGGCCTACACCGACGACGCCGAGGTGGACCGGCTGCTCGAGGGGCTGACGGACTTCGTCGGCTGACTCGAACTCTGCTCGCGACCTCCACGAGCAGAGTTCGACCTTCCCGATCCCTGTCGCTCAGTCGGCCTCGCCTCGACCGTACGCCGACATCGGCTGGACGTAGACGCGCGGACCATGCTCCATCGCGGCCACTGGGTTCACGCTCGGCCAACCACCTGGCGCCCACCAATGTCCGCGCGTCTTCGGGGAGCGCGGAGCCGCCAGCGGTGCCTGCCCCCTGTCGGACCCACGGGCCACACTGAGCAGATGGCGCAGCACTGGGTGTTCCACGTCGACATGGACCAGTTCCTCGTCGCCGTCGAGCTGCTGCGCCGTCCCGAGCTCGCCGGTCTGCCGGTCGTGGTCGGTGGGCGCGGCGACCCGACCGAGCGCGCGGTGGTGTCCACCGCGTCCTACGAGGCCCGCGCCCACGGCGTACGCTCCGGGCTGGCGCTCAAGACCGCCCTCCGGCGCATCCCCGACGCGATCTTCCTGCCCGTCGACTTCCCGGTCTATGAGGCCGCGTCGGCGCGGGTGATGGAGACCCTGCGCGCGACCCCCGGCGCCGTGGTGGAGGTGCTCGGCTGGGACGAGGCCTTCGTGGGGATCGAGACCGACGACCCGCTCGCCACCGCTCGCGCCCTCCAGGCCGCCGTGCTGGAGGCGACCGACCTGCACTGCTCGGTCGGCGTCGGCGACACCCTCGTGCGGGCCAAGATCGCGACCGACTTCGGCAAGCCGCAGGGCACGTTCGTGCTCACCCGTGACAACTGGATGGAGGTCATGGGCCACCGCCCGACGAACGCCCTCTGGGGTGTCGGGTCGAAGATCGGTGCGCGGCTGGAGGCGATCGGGATCCGCACCGTCGCCGACCTGGCCGTCGCCGACGAGGAGGCGCTGGTCGCCGCGTTCGGCCCCGCCAGCGGGGCCCACCTCGGCAGGCTCGGCCGCGGAGGCGGCCGCACGAAGCCCGACGACACCCCGTGGGTGGCGCGCGCGCACGGTCGCGAGACGACCTACCAGGCCGACCTCACGACACCCCAGGACGTGCGCGCCGCGCTCGGCGAGCTCGCCTCCCGGGTGGTGGACGACGTACGCCAGGAGGAGCGGGCCGTGCAGCGGGTGCACCTCAAGGTGCGCTTCGCGCCGTTCTTCACCTTCACCAAGGTCCGCAAGCTGCCCGAGCCGACCTTCGACGTCGACGTCCTCACGCAGACGGCGTACGACCTCTACCTCGCGCTGGACGACCAGCGGCCGGTGCGGCTGCTCGGCGTGCGCGGGGAGATGGTGCCGCCCGAGGGTGGCTACTGACGACGTCAGCGACCGCACCTCGGGCGGGGGGCTCACATCCCCGGCATGGCCAGGAACTCGTGGACGTCGATCGTGCCGATCTGGAGGTGCGGGTGACCCTCGAGCAGGCCGTCGAGCGCCTCGCGTGAGTCGGCCTCGATGATCGAGTAGCCGCCGATGGACGCGTCGGCCCCGTCGGTGGCCGGGGCGACGGGCGAGCCCATGTCGACGAGGCTCGCACCGGCACGGCCGGCCCAGCTCATCCACTCCTGCATGCCGGCCTCGGCCTGCTCGGGGGTGGACTGGCCCATCTGCTGCTGCGCGGTGACGTCTGACTTGTAGAGGACGAGGAACTTCATGGTGGTGCTCCTTGCTGGGTGGGTGGGTGGGTGAACTCTTCAGAGGGTGGAGCGACCCGAGAACGCCGCGAGGCGGTCCAGGGCGGTGGCGTCGGGTGCCGGAGCGACCTCGTCGCCGAAGGAGCGGCCGCGCCCGCCCGGGATGACGTCCTGGCCGAGCTCGGCGAGGTAGGCGACGACCTCGTCGGACATCCGGATCTCCTGTCCCGAGGCCTGCGCGAAGTCCCACGCGTGGAGAGCGATCTCGAGGGGCAGGACGCCGGCGAGGAGAGCCGCCGGCATCTCCTGACCGCCGGGTCCGGGGACCGTGCCGGCGAGGTCGACCGCCCGCCAGGCGTCGATCGCCTCAGCGGCCATGGTGGAGACCCGGTGCTCCAGCGGGCCCTCCTCGGGGTTGCGGACGGTGGCACCGGCCATGGCGCCGAGCTGGGTGAGCGAGCCGAAGACGTGCTCGGCGAGGTCGTGGCAGGTGAAGTCCGCACACGGCGTCTGCTTGACGCGGTCGTCGTCGGTCAGGCCCCGCAGCACCGGCTGGAGGGAGGCCAGCGCCGCATCGGCGGCCGTCAGCGGCGTGAGGTCCTCGGGGGTCCAGGCCCACTCGTCCATGCCCGCATCGCCGGTGGCCGCGATCTTCTCGAGGCGCTCGAGGTAGTGGTGCCAGCCCTCGGCGTGCATCGCAGCCTGCTGCTCGGTGAGGCCCTCGTGGATGAGGGTGACGGTCGTGCCGTCCGCGGCGGGCTCGAAGGTCACCGTGACGGTGGAGGCGTCGGGAGGGAGGTCGTCGCTGCCGTCCCAGCCCCAGCCGAAGACGACGCGGCGGCCGGGCTCGACCTCGCGGTAGGTGCCGGCGGCGATGTGGCCCGGCGTGACGGTCCAGCGGAAGTCGCCTCCGGCGCGCAGGTCGACGGTGGCCGAGACGGTCTGCCAGCGCCGCAGCCGCTCGGGCTGGGTGAGGAGGTCGAAGGCCTCCTCGGGCGTGCACGGGAGGGTGACGGTGGAGGTGAAGCTCATGGCATCTCCTGGTGGGCGTGGGGCGGGGGATTCAGTCGTGGATCGAGTGGGCGTCGGCGACGAGCTGGTCGAGCTCGGCCGTCCAGAACCGGTCGATCTCGGCCTGCAGTCGGCGCAGGCCCTCGGGGCGTACGCGGTAGACCCGCTGCCTGCCGACCTTCTCCGCCTCCAGCAGCCCGGCGTCGACGAGCAGCAGCAGGTGCTGGCTGATCGCCGAGCGGGTCACGTCGAAGGGGGCGGCGATGTCCGACACCGGCAGTGGGCCGTTCGCCAGCATCTGCAGGATGCGTCGCCGGGTGGGCTCGGCAGCTGCGGAGAAGGCGTCGGTCACGTCAATACGTTAGTCGCGACTAACGCTTTTGGCAAGGTCGAGACCCGGCGACGAGGCGTCCCCGACCGCCCCTTGGCCGCCCCTACTCGGTGGCGATGGCCTCCAGCACCTTCATCCGCGAGGCGCGGATGGCCGGGACGATCGCGGCCAGCACGCCGAAGATCACCGCGACGACGAGGAAGACGAGGAGGCTGTTCACCGGCAGCGAGAGCTCGGTCAGGTCGTCCTTGAGGGACTCGCGCAGGACCACGCCGATGACCAGGCCCAGCACCATCCCGAGGACGGCCCCGAGGAGCGCGATGGCCACCGACTCCAAGGTGATCATCGTGCGCAGCTTGCGCCGCGACAGGCCGATCGCACGGAGCAGACCTATCTCCCGGGTCCGCTCGATCACGCTGAGGCCGAGCGTGTTGACGATGCCGATCACCGCGATGATGACGGCGAGCGCCAGCAGTCCGTAGATCACGTAGAGCAGCTGGTTGACCTGGCCACTGATCAGCTCCTTGAACTCCTGCTTGTCCTGGACGGCGAGGATCGGCAGGTCCTTGACCACGTCCTCGAGGTCCTGCTTGACCGCACCGCGATCGGCGCCGTCCTGCACCGTGATGCTCAGGGTGGAGTCGCTGCGCTTGAGGCCGGCATCGGCGAGCACCGAGAGGGGGACCGTGATGCCGCCGGTGGTCGGAGTGTCCTCGAAGACACCTGCCACCGCGAGCGCGATGGTCTTCCCGCCGGGGAACTGCACGTCGATGGTGTCTCCCGGGCCGGCCTGCAGGTCGTCTGCGCGTCCCTGGCTGAGCAGGGCCTGGTGCCCCGAGATCGAGTCCGTGCCGTCGACCATGGTGAGGTCGTAGATGTCGAAGAACCCCGGGTCGACGCCGATGGCGAAGGTCCGGTCGGGGTTGCCGTCGACCTCGACGGAGACCGGGGTGCCCTGCTGGCGCGAGACCAGGTCCACTCCGTCGACCTCCTCCATCTGGTCGCCGTACTGCGACGGGAAGCCCTGGAAGGTCGGCATCTGCACGAGGAAGTCGCTCTTGAAGGCGTCGTCCACCGTGGCGTCGTTGGTCGCGCTGAGCGAGGAGGCGAGCACGCCGACGGCCGAGACGACCGCCAGGCCGATCATGAGAGCCGAGGCGGTGGCCCCCGTACGCCGCGGGTTGCGCAGGGCGTTCTCACCGGCGAGCCTGCCGGCGGTGCCGAAGAGGCGTCCGAAGACGGCACGGCACGCGACGAGCACCGGGTGCCCGATCACCGGCGCGAGGACCGCCGTGGTGACGACCCAGATCACCGCACCCGCGCCGATCCAGAGGGCGTCGTTGCCGGGGCCTCCGACGAGGCCCACCACGGCGAGCACGATGCCGATGCCCAAGGCGAGGGTGCCGAGCACCAGCCGGCGGCGCATCCCCTTCTCCTGGACGACGAGGTCGTCACGCATGGCGGCGACCGGCGGGACCTTGGCCGCCCTCCGGGCCGGGACGAAGGCCGCGACCATGGTGACGACGATGGCCACGACGTAGCCCGCAGCAATGGTGAACGGAGTCAGTGTCAGCACGTCGCCGGCGATGTCGAGCCCGAAGGTGCGGAACAGACCGGCCAGGAGCCGGGACAGGCCCAGCCCCAGCAGCAGGCCCAGGGAGGCGCCGAGGACCGCCATCAGGAAGGCCTCGACGAGCACCGATCGGGTGACCTGCTTCTTGCTGGCGCCGAGCGCGCGCAGCAGCGCGGACTCGCGCACCCGCTGGGAGACCAGGATCGAGAAGGTGTTGAAGATGATGAACGCGCCGACCACGATCGCGATGACGGCAAAGGTGGTCAGGAAGTAGGAGATCACGTCGAGGAACTGGCCGATCTGTTCCTGGGTCTCCTTCACGACCTTGTCCCCGGTGGCGGCGGCGAAGCCGTCGGGCACCACCGCGTCCGCGGCCTCGGCCAGCGCGGTCTGGGAGACACCGTCCACGCCGGTCAGCGCGACGGAGGTGAAGGCGTCCTGACCGCCGAGGAAGATCTGCTGCGCCTCGGCGGTGTCGAGGAGCACGATGGTGGCCCCGGCCGTGCCTCCGCCGTTGAACTCGGCGGTGCCGACGAGCGTGAACGTGCGTCGCGGCTCGGCCGTGGGGACGATCATGGTGACCGTGTCACCCACCTCGTAGGAGCCGCGCTCGGCCGAAGAGGTGTCGAGGGTGATCTCACCGGGCTTGCTCGGCCAGTCCCCCGCCGACAGCTCGAGAGTCTGTTCTCCGGCCATGTTGTCGGCCGGTGCGTAGTTGAAGGCGAGGGTGGGGGCTCCCTGGCCGCCGACGAGCTTGTCGTTCTTGCCGAGCAGGAAGGAGCCGATGCCGTCGACGGACCCGGTGGCCTGCTCGACCTCGGGCAGGGCGCTCAGCCTCTCGATGTCGGCCGGGGTGATCAGCTGCGTCGTCGCGACACCCGCGTCGGAGCCCTGGATGTCACCGGCCGGGCGCACCACGGCATCCGAGGTGGACCCGTTGATGATGTTGTCGAAGGTGGCATTCAGACCGGTGCTGAAGGTCATCACGCCGGCGAGGAAGCCGATGCCGAGCACGATGGCGAGCGTGCTCATCAGCAGGCGTACCTTGCGGGCCAACAGGTTGCGCCAGGTCAGCCGGAACATCAGCCGGCCGCCCGCGCTATCGCGAGGTCCTGCAGGGCCGCCATCTTGGCGAGGATCTGGTCGCGGTCGGGCTTGCGCAGCTCGTCGACGGTGCGCCCATCGGCGAGGAAGACGACGCGGTCGGTGTACGACGCGGCGACGGGGTCATGGGTGACCATGACCACGGTCTGGCCGAACTCGTCGACGCTGCGCCGCAGGAAGCCCAGGACCTCGGCGCCGCTGGTGGAGTCGAGGTTGCCGGTGGGCTCGTCGGCGAAGACGATCGACGGCTGGCTGACCAGGGCACGGGCGCAGGCGACGCGCTGCTGCTGCCCGCCCGACATCTCGCTGGGCCGGTGGCCGAGCCGGTCGCGCAGGCCGATCGCGTCGACCACCTGGTCGAACCACTCGCGGTCGGGCTTGCGGCCGGCCAGGCTCAGCGGCAGCAGGATGTTCTCCTCCGCGCTGAGGGTCGGCACCAGGTTGAAGGACTGGAAGACGAAGCCCACCCGCTCGCGGCGCAGGGTGGTGAGGTCCTTGTCCTTGAGGCGCCCGAGCGAGGTGCCGTCCACGACCGCCTCGCCCGAGGTCGGGGTGTCGAGGGCGGCCAGGCAGTGCATGAGCGTCGACTTGCCCGAGCCGGACGGCCCCATGATCGCGGTGAACTCGCCCTTCATCAGGTCGAGGGTGACCCCGTCGAGGGCTCGGACCTCCGCCTCGCCCTTGCCGTAGACCTTGATCAGGTCGTGTGCGCTCGCGGCGACAGCGCGCGCCGCCTCTCCCATGGGCTGCTCCGTCATCACGCCAGTCTGGCAGGGATCCGAAGCGGGCATCCATGGGACATCGCCCCCAGGCCACCCTGAGATCTGTCACGGGTGTCCCGGGCGCCGGATGGAGGTCCGCGACGACGCCGGGCGACCCCTAGGTTGGGTCCGTGGGAGACATCGCGGCCGGCCTGCTGACGGGACTGACCCTCATCATCGCGATCGGTGCGCAGAACGCCTTCGTGCTGCGGCAGGGCCTGCGCCGCAGCCACGTCGGGCTGGTGGTCGCGGTCTGCGCGCTGTCCGACGTCGTCCTCATCCTGGCCGGCGTCGCCGGCATCGGCGTCGTGGTGGACCGCGCGCCGTGGGCGATCGAGGTGATCCGCTGGCTCGGGGTCGCCTTCCTCACCGTCTACGGCGTCACCTCGCTGCTCCGCGCCCGCCGGCCCCAGGTGCTGGCCGCGAGCGGGGGCGTCGTGGAGTCGCGGGGCGGGGTCGTCGCCAGGGCGGTCGCGCTGACCTGGCTCAACCCGCACGTCTACCTCGACACCGTGCTCCTCCTCGGCTCGATCGCCGGCACCCACGGCGACCCCGGCCGCTGGTGGTTCGCGCTGGGTGCGTGCGTCGCGAGCGTCGGCTGGTTCGTCGGTCTCGGGTACGGCGCCCGGCGGGCGGCGCCGCGGCTCGCCAACCCGCGTGCCTGGCAGGTCCTCGACGTGCTCATCGGCCTGGTCATGCTGGGGATCGCGGTCCGGCTGGCGGTCGGCCCCTGAGCACTGCTGTCGATCGAGGCCTCGTGCCGGTCGCTGCGCGACCTCCTCGACCAACGGTCGAGGGTCGACGGCTCGCGGCCTGACGAGGGACCATGGACCCATGGACGAGCGCAAGACCAAGCCGACCGCCACCTCCGTCGACGAGGTCGTCGAGGCGGCGCCCACGGACCGACGGCGCCACGACGCGCGCGAGGCTCTCGAGTTGATGCGCGAGGTCACCGGCGCCCAACCCGTCGTGTGGGGTCCGTCGATCATCGGGTTCGGCACGCAGCCCTACACCACCGCCGACGGCAAGCAGCGGGAGTGGTTCGCGGTGGGGTTGGCGCCGCGCAAGGCCGCGCTCACCCTCTACGGCCTGACCTACTACGGCTCCAACTCCGACCTGCTGGAGCGACTCGGCCCGCACACCACGGGCAAGGGCTGCCTCTACGTCAAGCGCCTCGAGGACCTCGACCGGGCGGTGCTGCGGGAGATCATCGAGCGGGCCTGGCAGGAGAACGACCGACCGGGCTGAGCCGGGCTCAGGCCTCGTGCGACTCCGACTCCCGCGCGACGGCCTCGTCGTGACGGGCGTGCAGGCGCTCACGGATCTCGCCCGCGTCGTAGTGACGGCGTACGCGCTCGTCGCGGGCCACGGCCGCACCGGTGGCCACGCCGGCCAGGATCCCGGCCAGGCCGAGCAGCTTCCACACGCGCATGCGCCCGACTTTAGTCCTCGCCCGGCGACACGTGGTGCAGACTTCCGCGCATGGCAACGTCCGTGACCCTCGACCAGGCGGTGGACCTCACCCGCAGCGGGGACATCTGGCTCTTCCGTGGACGACGGGCACCGGACCGCGCGATCCGCGCCGTCACCAACTCGCCGGTCAACCACGTGGGCATGGCGGTGGTCGTCGACGACCTGCCGCCGCTGATCTTCCATGCCGAGCTCGGCAAGAAGCAGGTCGACATGTGGACCGGCGCGCACCACCGTGGTGTGCAGCTCCACGATCTGCGCGACGCGGTGGCACGCTGGCAGACCGAGTACGACCAGGACGCGTGGCTGCGCCAGCTCGAGCCGGAGATCGGCCGGGACGAGGAGGACGGCATGCTGCGCGCCGTGGCGCGCCTCGACGGGGTCTCCTTCCCGAGCCTCACCAGGCTCGGCGCCCGGTGGCTGCGCGGTCGCGACGCCTACGTCCCCCGCCGCAAGCGTGGCCAGCGGGTCACCCCCGAGGCGGCGTTCTGCGCCGAGATCGTGGCCACCTGCTACATCGAGATGGGCATCCTGCGCGACGACCGCCGCGCCACCTGGTACGACCCGGGCAAGTTCTGGAGCGGCGACTACCTGCCGATCTCCGACGGCTGGAACCTCGGCAAGGAGGTCGCGGTCAGCCGCTGACCGCGCGGGTGAGCCGGGCGCCCACGTCCGCCACGGCGGCCTTCAGCTCCTCGCCCCCGACCACGGTGAACGGGAACGGGACGCCGGCCAGCCACTCACCGGCGTACGCCGTCGCGTCGTTGGTGCTGCCGACCAGCTCGCAGCGGCCGTCGGGGAGCGCGCGCAGGTCGCCCAGGGTCGGGCGGACCCAGTGCCGGACCTCGGCATGGGGCGCGTCGAAGAGGACGTGGGTGTCGTACTTCCAGCCCTTGCCCAGGTTGGCCTCCAGCTCCCGCGCCGGGTCGAGGTCGGCCGGCACGTCGAAGGTCTCCTCCAGCAGCGTCACCTCGCTGATCCGGTCGATGCGGAACGTGCGCAACGCCTCTGCGTGGTGGGAGAAGCAGAGCAGGTACCACCGCCCGTAGCGCACCACGACCGACCACGGGTCGACCTCGAAGGTCCGGGCGTTGCCCGCGGCGGTGCGGTAGCCGACGCGCACCCGGCGCTGGGCGTCGACTGCTGCGACGAGTTCGCTGGTCGTGCTCGGGTCCGGTTTCACGGGCCACCGCTCGGGCACCGCGCGGGCGGTCTCGCGCAGCATGACCGCCTGCCTCGCGACGTTGGTCGGCAGCACCCGCAGGAGCTTGCCGAGCGCGGCACCGACCGGGTCGTCGGGATCGGCGACCGCGTGCTGGGAGTCGAGCGCGGCCATCACCAGCCCGAGGGCCTCGGTCGCGGAGAACACCAGGGGCGGCAGCCGCAGGCCCCTGCCGAGGCGGTAGCCGCCGTGGGGCCCTCGCGTGGACTCCACGGGGATGTCGGCCTCGCGCAGGATCGCGACGTAGCGCCGCGCGGCCCGCTCGGTGACGTCGAGGCGCCGCGCCAGCTCGCTCGCGGTGATCCCGGGACGACCCTGCAACAGATCGAGCGCGCGGAGCGCCCGCGCAGTGGGACTGATCTCGCTCATGGATCGATGGTGCCACTGATACCGGTCGTGGAGCGTCCGCAATCCGATCTAGCGTGGGTCGCGACCCACCACCGCCGGCGAAGGAGAACCCCCATGGACATCGTGCTCGTAGCCGGACTCTGGCTCGACGGCTCGGCCTGGGACGACGTGCTCCCCGAGCTGGAGAAGCTCGGCCACCGTGGGATCCCCGTGACCCTGCCCGGGCAGGGCGACGGCGCCGGCTCAGCGACGTACGACGACCAGGCGGGCGCGGTCCTGGCCGCGGTCGACGCGGCCGAGGCTGCCCCGCTCGTGGTCGGCCACTCCGCCGCCTGCACGCTGGCATGGGTGGCGGCGGACCGTCGCCCGGACGCGATCACAGGCGTCGCCCTGATCGGCGGCTTCCCGACCACTGGCGGCAACGCCTACGCCGACTTCTTCGAGACCGACAGCGACGCCGTGCCGTTCCCCGGCTGGGAGCCCTTCGCCGGGCCCGACTCCGACGACATGTCCCCCGAGCTCAAGGCCGAGGTCGCGGCCGGCTCACACCCGGTGCCGGTCGGGGTCACCCAGGGCACCGTGCAGTGGACCGACGAACGGCGCCACGGGGTGCCCCTGACGCTGGTCTGCCCGGAGTTCAGCCCCGAGCAGGCACGCGAGTGGATCGAGTCCGGCGACGTCCCCGAGCTGGCCGACGCGACCGCGCTCGAGCTGGTCGACCTCGACTCCGGCCACTGGCCGATGTTCACCCAGCCGGCCGCCCTCGCGGCGCTGCTCGACGAGGCGACCAAGCGCTAGGAGGATTCGCCGGACCCGGGTTGACAACGTACAACTATCTGGTTGTACGTTACTTCCGTGACCGCACAGGACAGGGACGCGAGCGAGGACCGGGCCGATGCCTGGTTCCACGCGCTCGCCGACCGGACGCGACGCGACATCCTGCGTCGCGTGCTGGCCGGTGAGCACTCCGTCTCGGTCCTGGCGCGGAGCTATGACATGAGCTTCGCCGCAGTACAGAAGCACGTCGCCGTGCTGGAGCGGGCGGGCCTGCTGACCAAGCGTCGGCAGGGTCGCGAGGCCCTGGCGAGCGGAGACGTGGAGGCCGTGCGTTCGGTGGGCGTGATGCTCACCGAGCTCGAGGCGCTCTGGCGCGGCCGCATCTCCCGCATGGACGAGCTCCTCGCCAGCGGCACGACCACGGACACGACCACAGAGAAGGACTGACCCCATGCCCGTCACCGACGTCACCCACGACCTCGACGCCCTCACCCTGACCATCACCGCCGACTTCGCCGCACCCGTCGACCGCGTCTGGCAGGTCTACGCCGACCCGCGCCAGCTCGAGCAGGTGTGGGGACCTCCCGGCTATCCCGCCACCTTCGTCGACCACGCCCTGGTCCCCGGCGGCCGCATGAACTACTTCATGACCAGCCCCGAGGGCGAGAGGTTCTACGCCTACTGGGACGTGACCGGCGTCGAGGAGCCCCGCGGCTTCACCTTCACCGACGGCTTCGCCCTCGACGAGACCTTCGCAGCCAACCCCACGCTGCCGGAGTCGTCCCAGGTCTACGACTTCGCCGAGGTCGACGGCGGCACGCGAGCCACCTTCGTCGCGACCTACGGCTCGGCCGATGCCCTGCAGAAGGTCCTCGACATGGGGGCCGTCGAGGGGTCGACCCTGGCGATCAACCAGGTCGACGCCCTGCTCGCGTCCTGACCGCCCCGTCCACTGACACCGCACCGACAGAAGAGGATCACCCACATGCGCACCCTGGTCGTCACTGAGTTCATCACCCTCGACGGCATCGTCGACTCACCCGGCGGAGGCGAGCACCCGCACGCCGGCTGGACCTTCAAGGACGTCGCCTTCGACGAGGCGGCCTACGAGATCAAGGGCCGCGAGATGCAGGAGGCGACCGCGCTGCTGTTCGGCCGGCAGACCTACGACGAGTTCGCGCCGGCATGGCCCACGATGGAGGAGTTCGCCGTCTACAACGCGATGCCCAAGTACGTCGTGTCCTCGACGCTGCAGGACCCGGAGTGGCAGCACACCTCGGTGCTGGGCTCCCTCGACGAGGTGGCCGAGCTCAAGGAGACCGAGGGTGGCGAGATCCATGTGCACGGCAGCGCCACGCTCGCGCAGGGGCTGGCCGCAGCCGGGCTCGTCGACCGCTACCACCTGCTCGTCTTCCCGATCACGCTCGGCAGCGGCAAGCGGCTCTTCGGCGACGGCGACAAGACCTCCCTCGCCCTGGTCGAGCACGCCGCCTACTCCAACGGGATCACCCTCCAGCGCTACGACGTCGTGCGCTGATCCCTCTGGGAGACTCACCGGGTGGAACTCGCCCTGCTCCTGGTCTCGATGGCGGCCGTCGTCCTGGCCGCGACGGCCGTCAGTGACCGCCTGCACCTCCCCGCCCCGCTCCTGCTGATCGTGGTCGGTGCCGCGACGTCCTACGTCCCGGGCGTGCCGACCATCTACCTCGAGTCCGAGGTGGTCCTGCTCGGCCTCCTGCCGCCGTTGCTCTACGCGGCCGCCATCCAGACGTCCCTGGTCGACTTCAACGCAAACCGGGGCTCGATCCTGCGGCTGTCGGTGCTGCTGGTCGTGCTGACCACCCTGGCGGTCGGTGCGGTCGTGCAGTGGCTGGTGCCGGGCATCGGCTGGGCGGCCGCCCTCGCCATCGGCGCGGTGGTCGCCCCGCCGGACGCGGTCGCCGCCACGGCGGTGGCCCGCAAGATCGGGCTGCCCCGCCGGGTGGTCACGATCCTCGAGGGCGAGTCGCTGCTCAACGACGCCACCGCGCTGGTCTCGCTGCGCACCGCGATCGCCGCGCTCTACGGCGGGGTGACCATCGCCGAGGTCGGCATCGACTTCCTCGTGGCCGCCGGCGGAGGGGTGGCGATCGGCGTCGGGGTCTTCGTGCTGGTCGCCTGGCTGCGCAAGCGGATCACGGACCCGTTGATGGACACCGCGATCTCGTTCCTGACGCCGTTCGCGGCGTTCGTGGCGGCCGAGGAGGTGCATGCGTCTGGCGTGATCTCGGTCGTGGTCGCTGGCCTGCTGCTTGGCCACAAGGCGCCGATCCTCCAGACCGCGCAGTCGCGCATCACCGAGCGGATCACCTGGCGCACCGTCGCGTTCGTCCTGGAGAACACGGTCTTCCTGCTGATCGGCCTCCAGCTCGACTGGATCCTCGCCGGGGTCGCCGGCTCGACGCTGTCGCCGGGTCGCATCGCCCTGGTCTGCGGGGCCACGCTCGCCACCGTCATCGTCGTACGCCTCGCCTGGGTCTACGTCACCTGGCTGGCCCGGGGCCTGCACGCCGACCCGCCGCCGGCCTCGTGGACCTTCCTCGTCGGCTGGGCCGGGATGCGCGGCGTGGTGACCCTCGCCGCGGCCTTCGTGATCCCCGAGGACGCGCCGCACCGCGAGGTGCTGCTGCTGGTCGCCTTCACGGTCGTGGCCGGAACCCTGCTGCTGCAGGGACTGACCCTGCCGCTGCTGACTCGCCTGCTCGGCGTGCCCGCTCCCGACCCGGCCGAGGACGCCCTGGCCCGCGCGGCGCTCCTCGAGCAGGCCGCCGAGGCGGGCCTGGCCACCCTGGGCACGATGGAGTACGACGACCATCACGGCGTCTCCGAGCAGATCCGGTCCCGCCTCGACCAGCGCTCGTTCGCGGCGTGGGAGCAGCTGGCGACGGCCGCCGACGAGGAGACGCCCTCGCAGCTCTACGCCCGCATCCGCAGGGAGATGATCGACGCGGAGCGCGCCAGGGTGCTCACGGTCCGCAGCACGGGCACGATTCCCTCCGAGGTGGTCAGCCAGGTCCTCGGGATGCTCGACATCGAGGAGTCCATGCTCGATGCCGGCTCCGAGGCGCCGGAGCGGGTCCGGATCGGCTCGCTGGCCTTCACCGGCGGACGCCAGTGCGACGACCTCCAGGACTTCCCGGCGGTCGAGACGGCGGCCGACCCGGCCTGCGCCACCTGCCTGGCGGAGGGAACCCGCTGGGTGTCCCTGCGGCAGTGCCTGGAGTGCGGCCACGTCGGCTGCTGCGACTCCTCCGTCGGCCAGCACGCGGGCGCCCACTTCCACCAGACCCTCCACCCGGTCATGCAGTCGGCGGAGCCGGACGAGTCCTGGCGATGGTGCTACGTCCACAACCTCACCGGCTGAGGCGTCCCTCCACCCAGGGCCGGCACCGACGCCACACCCGACGACCCGCGCGCCGACACCGTGCAGGGGGAACATGCCTACCGGACCGGTCGCGCACGGTCGGTGGGGGCGGGACCACCCCGAGAACTCTGCCACTCCTGGCTCGGGCGTCGCCATCGTCGGGCGGAACCTAAGGGCAGCGTGACCAATCTCGGCTTGGGCGGATGAGCACATCGTGGGCAAGCCGACTGCGAGACACAGCGGATGACCTGCCCTCTAGGCTCGAGCCGTGGACTTCGTCTCGGTGCCCAAAGCCCGTCCCGGGGACAGGATCGCGGTCGTGTCGCCGTCATTCGCTGCACCCGCGATCGCACCTGCGGTCCATGAGCAGGCGATGCGCCGACTGGAGGCGGTAACAGGCCTCGTGCCGGTGGAATATCCGACGACGCGCCAGCTCGGCGCGTCCTCGGTCGCACGGGCAGCGGACCTGAACGCTGCTCTTGGCGACCCGAGCATCCGGGCAGTGCTCGCCACCATCGGCGGCGACGACCAGATCACCGTGGTGCCCCATCTCGACGCAAGCCTCGTCGCTGCTGACCCGAAACCGTTCCTGGGATACAGCGACAACACCAACATCCTGAACTGGCTCTGGACCCATGGGGTGCCTGGTTTCTATGGCGGATCCTCACAGGTGCAGCTGGGACCTGGCCCCGGTCTCGACCCCGTGCACGAAGCGTCCCTCCGAGCGGCGCTGCTCACGGGCGGGCGCCTCGAGATCGTCGAGCCCGGCGAGTCCGAGGACGTCGGCCACGATTGGAATGACCCTCGAGCTCTTGCCGAGTACGGCCACCGCGAGCCGACCGAGCCCTGGACCTGGGCCGGGCCGAACAGGTCAGTGACAGGCCGCACGTGGGGCGGTTGCATCGAGGTCATCCAATGGATGCTGACGGCTGGGCGGTTTCCGGTTGACCCGGCCGTCGTCGGCGGCGGAGTTCTTCTACTCGAGACCTCGGAGGAGCTGATCCCTGCCCAGGAGTTCAGTTGGATTCTGCGCTCACTCGGCGAGCGAGGGATCCTGGAAGCCGTCTCCGCTGTCGTTGTGGCGCGACCGCCCACGATGAACTTGGCCACCCAGCCGCCCGCCGCTGAGCGAAGGGCCAGCCGAGACGAGCAGCGCGACGCGGCCATCACCGGCGTGGGCCGCTACAACGGTGACGCAGTCGTCGTCGTCGGACCGCCCTTCGGCCACACCCGGCCGCAGTGGATCGTGCCGTACGGCGGTCAGATGACTGTCGACCTTGACCGGCAGAAGCTCACTGCTGATTACGGCTGATGCCCCAGGTCCCCCTCCATCCCGACAGCCACCTTCCGATCGAGCGACTTGCCACATGTGCGCCTACGGCAGCAGAGCCGCACTCGTTGAGGAAGGATCCGGTCGGGGGCTGGGCAACAGGGACACGCCCCGTGGATCCGGCTGGCGGGTTCGGCGCCGACGGCACCTGCCGTGGCGAGGACTTGATTGATTCTTGATCGAACATGTGTTTGTTAAGTGCTTGCGACCGGGTAGGGTGGGTGTCACGTTTCAATGATCGTCGGGCCACCAGGACAAGTCACCAGTGCGCTATCCCGAGATCGGCGGATCGAGTTGCGAGGGTGACGTAATAGTCCGGCTGGCCGGGCCTCCAGGAGCGACGACCGTTGAGCCTCACGCGTGCGCGTGAGGTGAGAGCCGTCGTCGGAAGGAGGCCCAGAATGACCCAGACTCAGCACCCGATCGTGGTCGTGGCCTCCGAGGTCCGGGCGCTGCTGAAGGGGGTGGCGGGGGCGAACCCGACGTTCCTGAGCACTCGGGAGAAGGCGACCGCCCTATGTGAGCTGGTCCGTGCCGAGTCCCAGTTGGCGGAGCTGCGGTTGCGGGTCCTGGCCGATGCCGGCGACCTGGCCGACGCCACGGCCGCGAAGGACGCGGCCGGGTGGTTGGCGCACGAGACCCGGACCCGGTTCACCGACGCCCGCGCCGACCTCGCCCTCGCCACGGCGCTGGATCACGAGCGTCCGGTGCTGGCGGCGGGGATGCGCGAGGGGGACGTGACGCTCGCGCAGGCCCATGTCATCCGCCGGGCGCTGGACGCCCTGCCCGCGCGGGTCGACCCCGTCGACGGTCGCGCTGGCCGAGGCCCACCTGGTGGCCTATGCCGGGGAGTTCGGGCCCAAGGAGCTCGGCCGCCTCGGCCGCCGGATCCTCGACGTGGTCGCCCCCGAGATCGCCGAAGCCGCTGAGGCCGACCGCCTCGCGGACCTCGAGCAGAACGCCGCCGAGCGGACCCGGCTCACGATGCGCCGCCAGGGCGACGGCACCACCCGGATCTCCGGCCTCGTGCCCGACGCCATCGGCACCCGATTGGCGACGTACCTCGAAGCCTTCGCCAACCCCCGCCAGCAGGCCGGCTCGGACGCCGCCGGCGACGAGACCAAGGCGAATGCCAGCCGACCCGGTGACCCGGCTGCCCTACCCCCGACGCCTCGGCCAAGCGTTGTGCCAGTTCCTCGAGGCCATCGACCCCACCCGGCTCCCCGTCCACGGCGGGGATGCCACCACCGTCATCGTCACCATCCCCCTCGCGTCGCTGAAGGCACAGCTCGGTGCCGCGGACCTCCTCGGCGCCGGCCTGGTGCCCGGCGACGACCTCACCGGCGACCGGATCACCGCCGCCCAAGCACGCAGGCTCGCGTGCACCGCGAAGATCCTCCCCGCCGTCCTCGGCGGCGACAGCCTCCCGATCGACCTCGGCCGAGCCAAGCGGCTCTTCACCCCCGCCCAGCGCAAGGCCCTCCTGATCCGCGACCAGACGTGTCGGGCCGAGGGCTGCGACACCCCCGGCACCTGGTGCGACGCCCACCACACCGACCCCTGGCACACCGGCGGACCCACCGACCTCGCCAACGCGTCCTGCTCTGCTCACACCACCACCACCGCGTCCACGACACCGGCTACCGCACCGACCGCCTCCCCAACGGCGACCTCAGGTTCCACCGACGCAACTAGGAGGCTGCACGACCCGCCTCAGAGCTCGAGCAGCAGGAACAGCACCGCCAGCGCGGGCAACGTGCCCTGGATCAGCGCCGCACGCACCATCCTCCGGTCGTGCGCCACCAGGACGACCGCGGCCGCCAGCATCGAGCCGGTGCCGGCGAGGGCGAGGGCCGACCCCACCCAGTGCTCGCTCCTGAGCAGGGCCAGGCCGACGACGGTGATGATCGCCAGGAAGAGGTTGTAGAAGCCCTGGTTGAACGCCATCGGCGCCAGCACCCTGGCGTCCTCCTCCGAGACACCGAAGGTGCGGCGGGTCGACGGCTCGGTCCAGCGGAACGACTCGAGGACCCAGATGTAGACGTGGAGCAGGGCGGCCAGCGCGGTGAACCCCACCGTGAAGATGGTCATGCGTGCACCCTAGGGCTGGGCACCCCTGAGTGGGTGGTGGCAGCGGTCCAGACGCGCCCATGATCGAACACTGGCCACCCGGCCGGCTGACACGAGGAGGCCCCCATGGGACGACTGATCGGCATCCTGCTGGTGATCTGGCTGGTGATCGGCGCCTTCGCCGCCTTCCAGCGCGGCTACTTCGAAGACACCGACACCAACTGCTCCGAGACCGCGGACATCGCCCTCAACATCGTCGCCGGACCGCTCAACTACACCGGCATCAACCCCAAGGTGAAGTGCGCTGACGTCGATCTCCCGGAGCCGTCGAACTAGGCGTCAGCGACCAGAGTTGCGGGGGTGGTTCCTCGCCGTGCGCTCGTTGCCACGGCGGTAGTTGCCGGTGACCCGCGCCATCAGCTCCTGGTCGTCGCCCTCCTCGACGTCGTCGAGGAATCGAGCCGCCGCAGTGCCGCGCAGCACCGTCGCGCGGCGGCCGTGGTGGGTGATCACGACCTCGCCGCCACGGAGCTCGTAGGCGAAGCCCTCCGGTCCGGTCACGTCGAGGTGTCGCGCAGGGTCACCGGATCGTCGGATGTCGCCACTGCGAGGACCGGCGACGTCTGCGAGAAGGCGACTGCCACGGCATCGCCGCCGGAGTCGATCGCGAGCGCGACGGCGATCCGGCCCGGCCTCACGCACCCACCGGCCGGCCCGCCTCGGTGGCATCCGCGGACCGGGCCGAGCTGGCGGCGGTGCGCAGGTCGCCGGCACTGGCCCTCAGCTCGTCGGGCTCCACCCGGTAGGTCGACATGCCACCACGGTTCCCGCAATCTGGGCGCAGCAAACCGCGCTGCCGGGTCAGGGCCTCCAGTCGTCCGGCGGGTCCTCGCCCACCCGGCCGTCCACCGCCTCGCGCAGCAGGTCGGCATGGCCGGTGTGGCGGCCGTACTCCTCGACGAGGTCGAAGAGCAGCCGACGCAGGGTGGCGTGGTTGCCGTTGCCGTCGTGGACGTGCGCGACCAGGTCCAGCCCGCCCTCGGTCAGGGCGGCGGCGATCCGCTCGTCGGAGCGCGCGACGGCTGCGTCGAAGGCGGCGTACGTCGCGGCGGCACCCAGGCGGGCGTTGAACTCCCACTGGTCCGTGCCGTCGTGGCCCAGCGAACGCCACGGCTCGACCAGCTCCTCGCCGCGGAGCTTGGTGGTGAGGATGTACTCCTCGCCCATCGCGAGATGGAGCAGAAGGCCGCCGAGGGAGAGGTTCGAGCCTGCGAGCCGGCGGGTCAACCCGACCTCGTCCAGGCCGTCGGCCTTCCACCGCAAGGTCGCGCGCAGTCGTCCGAGCGCGCCGAGCAGGTGCTCGACCTCGGTGCCCGCTAGCGGCGGCTCCCAGGGAGGGGGGACCCAGACGTCGGTGCTGTCACCAGTGCTCATGGTCCGACGCTAGACCCACCAACGGACCATCCGCTGCCCCCGGTCCAGCCCGGGTCGACTCTGGACAAGCCGGCGTACGTCGCTGCAGGGTGGCCGGATGCGACGACTCGGAGTCACCCTCATCCCTGCCCTGGCCCTGGCGCTGGCCCTTCCCGCGGCTGCCCTGTCGGCCCCGCACCAAGCGGAGCGCACCCCTGTGAAGCACCATCCCTTCGACGACGACTGGACCGAGACGGTCATCGATGCCGACCAGAACTTCCGCGGCCTGGCCGCGGTGAGTCGGAAGGAGGCGTGGGTCACCGGCGAGAGCCTGAGCGACGGCGCGGCCCGCGTCTTCCGGACGACCGATCGCGGCACGACGTGGGCCGACGTCAGCCCGGCCGGCACCGAGGGGCTGTCGTTCCGGGATGTCGAGGTGCACGGGAAGGTCGCCCACGTGCTGGCGATCGGTCCGGGCGAGGCGTCACGGATCTACCGCTCCACCGACGGTGGCGCGTCGTGGACCGAGACCTTCCGCAACACCGACGAGGCGGCGTTCTACGACTGCATGGCGTTCTACGGTGGGGGCCGCAAGGGTCTCGCGGTGAGCGACCCGGTCGACGGCAAGCTGCGCATCCTGTCCACGCGCGATCGCGGCCGGACCTGGCGGGTGCTGCCCTCCGCAGGCATGCCCGCCTCCGCCGACGAGTTCGGCTTCGCGGCCAGCGGCGACTGCCTGGTCACCGCGGGCAGGGCCGCGTTCCTCATCACCGGTGGCGCGAAGTCACGCGTGCTGCGCTCGGACGACCGCGGGCGCACCTGGACCGCAGTCGCCTCCGGCATCCCCGCGGGCGAGGCCGCCGGCGGGTTCGCGGGCGCCTTCGCCTCTCCGCGCCGGGGCATCGTGGTCGGGGGGGACTTCGCCGCGGAGACCGAGACCACCGACAACGTGGCCCGCACCCGAGACGGCCGCACCTGGACCGGTGGCACCTCGCTCACCCACATCGGCGAGGACGTGGCCCACGTCCGCGGCTGGAAGGTCGCCGTGGCGACCGGCGACTACCGCACCTCCGTGGGATCCAGCCTCACCCGCGACGGTGGCGCGACGTGGACCCGCGTCAGCGACCTCGGCTACCACGCGATCGACTGCGTCGCGAACGTCTGCTGGGCCGCCGGCAGCAAGGGTCGCGTCGGCCGCGGCGGCTAGGCTTCGAGGGTGCCCGAGCCGACCCGCATCCCCACCGCTCCCCTGCTCGCCGCCGGCCTCGTCGGCGGCTTCGCGCTGGCGCAGCGCAGCGGCGTACGTCCCCTCGGAGGGGCCGCGATGCTCGCCGCCAACGTGGTCGCTGCGCGGCAGTGGTACGCCGTCGGCGGGGCGCCGCTGGCAGCCGGTCTGTCGGCGGGCTACTGGACCGCGATGGGCGTCTCGCACCCGCTCGCGAAGAAGGTCGGCACCTGGCCGTCCGTGCTCGGCGTCACCGCCGTGAGCGCAGGCGCGGCCTGGTTGCTGGCCGACCGACGCACCGGCCGCTGATCAGCCCCGACGGCCTCAGCCCGCGGGCAGGTCCGCGAAGGACTGCTTCATGTCGCGATACCACCCGAGCGACTTCCTCGGGTGCCGCCACCGGCCCTTCATCTCCTTGCGCGCCGGCTGGTGCGCGGCGTCGCCGTCCTTCTCGGCCTGCTTGAGGTGCTGGTCCTGGGCCTTGATCACCTCGTCCGCCGTCTCGCCCCGGTGCTCGAGGTCGCACGGGCCACCGAGCTGGCGGCAGGTCATGGTCTTCATGTGTTTTCTCCTCCTGGGTGCTGGCTGGGTGCTGGGTGACACGGATCGTGCCACCTCGGTGGGGCAGTTCCGGGGGGCGTGGTCGACACCGGGGTCACGTCCGCAGGGCGCCGGATCGACGTACGACCCGGGCGAGCACGGTGGGTGCTGCGCGGAAGGTGATGGCCGTGACCCGGCCATGATCGACGGTGAAGTCGAAGACGACCTTCGCCTCTCCGCGCAGGAACCAGGCTGACGCGGGTCGCTCCCCGACGAACACCGCGAGCGCGGAGTGGGCGCTGCCGTTGAAGAAGGCCGCGACCTCGCCCCGTCCCTCGATCGAGGCCGGGGTGCCGGCCTGGATCGCCGACTCGTCGGCAGCGACGACGGCGTCGGGCGCGAGCAGCTGGAGCAGTCGCTCGACGTCGCCGCCGCGCGCCGCGGCCATGAACGCGTCCACCACCTCCCAGTCCGCCAGCGCGTCCTCGGCCACCGGCTGCGCGACCTTCGACCGGGCCCGCGAGGCCAGCTTGCGGGCCGCGGCCGGAGTGGTGTCGAGCACCGCGGCGATGGTGGCGAACTCGAAGCCGAAGCTGTCGTGCAGGACGAAGGCCACCCGCTCGCGCGGCGTCAGGCGGTCGATCACGGCCTGCAGCGCGATGCCGACGGTGTCGGCGAGCGCCACGTCCTCGGCCGGGTCCGGCGCGGTCCCGGCGAGCTCGACCTCCTCCACCGGCACGGGTGTTCGCGAGCGGAGCCGGTCCAGGCACAGCCGGGTCGTCACGGTGGTCAGCCAGGCCGGGAGGTGGTCGATCGCCGTCTCGTCGCGCGCCAGCGCACGCTCCAGCCGCAGCCACGCCTGCTGCACGATGTCCTCGGCCTCGGCACGCTCGCCCAGGACCCGCGAGGCGATGCTGATCAGCCGGGGCCGCTCGGCCTCGAAGATCTCCGTCCGGTCCATGGGTTCCCCTCTCGTGGTCATTGTTCCCACTCCCCCGACGAACGAGCGAGCACGGATGTGACGGCCCCGGCTGGGACCGGTCCCGCACACTGGTTCCATGGTCGGCCCCTGGCGCCACGGCGCAGCAGCACTGGCAGCTCTGCCCCTCATCGCCGCCTGCTCGGCGCCCGCGTCACCGTCGCCCGACCCGCCGTCACCCGCTGCGCCGTCGCCCTCGTCGAGCACCGAGAGCCCCCCTGCCGAGGAGCCCACCCAGGAGCCCACCGAGGAGCCCACCGAGCAGCCCACGGGGCAACCGCCGAACCCGATCTCGGTCGCCGCCCTCACCGCGGCCGACCTGACAGGCGGCGACCTCCGCCTCGGCGCCGTCCGCGAGCGCACCCCGGCCTACACGTCGTACGACGTCACCTTCGCCTCGACGACCGCGGGCGAGGGCACGGCTCCGCTGCGGATCAGCGGCGTGCTCAACGTGCCGGCCGGTCGCGGGCCGTTCCCGGCGGTGGTGCTGGCGCACGGCTACATCGACCCGGCCTTCTATGTCCGCGGACAGGGGATGACCCGCGAGCGCGGCTTCCTCGCCCAGCGCGGCTTCGTCGCCCTGCACGTCGACTACCGCAACCACGCCGAGTCGAGCGACGACCCGCGGGTGGGGACGGCCGTGCGCCTGGGCTACTCCGCCGACGTCGTGGCCGCCGCGCGCGCGCTCCTCGACTCCGGTGCCGTGGACGTCGATCCCGATCGCCTCGCACTCTTCGGCCGGTCGATGGGCGGCGGCGTGATGCTGAAGGCACTCGCGGCCGAGCCCGGGTTGTTCGCCGCCGGGGTCGGCTGGGCATCGGTCTCCAGCCTCGAGGCGGAGAACTTCGACCAGTTCCAGCGCCCGGACGCACCGCTCGCGGAGCTCAAGGCCGAGTTCCGCGGACGGCACGGCCTGCCCGGCGAGGACCCCGAGTTCTGGCGCGGCGTCTCCTCGCGGCCGGCCCTCGACCAGATCACCGAGCCGGTGCTGCTGGTCCACGGTCGCTTCGACGACACCTGCCCGCCCCGGTGGGCGGGCGCCACCCAGCGCGCACTGACGAAGGCCGGCGTCGACTCGACGCTGGAGTGGTACGACGACGGGCACGCCTTCGGGCCGGCCTTCATCGCCGCGATGGACCGCACCGTGCGGTTCCTCCGTCAGCGGATGCCCGCGTGAGGGAGCCCCGCGCACCTCGGGCACGTCCTAGTCGCATGGATCGTCACACCTGCGTCGCCGTCGCGACCGTCCTCCTGGTGCTGTCCGTGGCCGGGTGCGGCGACCGCGACGCCAGCCCGACCGACGCCAGCCCGACCGACACCAGCCCGACCGACGACCCGACCGACGAGTCCGCAGAGCCGTCCGCCCCACCGTCGACCGACGAGCCGTCCACCGCAGTCACCACCCCACCGAGCGAGGCCCTGCAGAAGGTCCGGGTGGTCGGCGAGGTGATCGAGGTCGGGGACTGCGTGGTCGTTGAGGACGACAACGCCATCACCTGGACGATCACCGGCGAGAGATCGGGAGAGCTGGAGCTCGGCGCCCGGGTGCAGGTCACCGGCACCCCGGACCTGCGCACGCAGGGGTGTGGTGGTCCGATCGTGCGGGCGAGGACGATCGTCGTCCGCTAGGCCTCGCCACAGACGTACGGCGGGGCCGGGAGCACCAGGCTCCCGGCCCCGCCGTACGCGCGGTGTCTCAGTGTCGCCGGGTCACTGCACCCGGATCTTCATGGAGGTGTCGTCCTGCGACAGCACCCGCATCTGGACGCCCACTCCGGCCGTCTTCACCCCGACCCGGGGCAACCCCGCGTCGACGAAGGGCTGGAAGTAGCGGTTGGGGTCGCTGTCGTCGAACAGCGGGTTCGCCGCGCGACCACGGATGTAGCTGCGCTGTCCGCCGGCCGTCAGGTAGAACGAGTCGGACCTCTCCAGGCCGAACGGCGCGTCGTAGGTCTGGATCCGCCCACGCCAGGCTGCTCCCTGCAGGTTGTAGTGCGCCTGCGGGTTGGCGTCGATCGGCAGCACCAGACCGCCACCGGGGTGCTGGCTGGTGTTGTTGTCGACGTAGGAGGAGTCCCAGTAGTTCACCAGGAGCCCGTTCTGGTAGGGGAACTTCTCCACGAAGTTCGGCCGGTCCGGGAAGCTGAAGTTGTAGGGACCGGTCTGGAGATACTTGTCGTAGGAGACGTAGGCGCGGTAGCTGGCCAGGTAGAACTGGTTGGAGATCGTGTCATAGCTCGCGCCCACCGACCGGAAGCCATCGAGGGCCCAGCCGTTGGGTGACGTCTCGGCCCCGTCGGCGAAGACCGTCGTCGAGCCGTTGGTCACCGCGATGTCGTCCACCAGCAGTCCCGACCAGCCGAGGCTCGGGTCCTGGCCCTGGTAGGCGCCATCGGTGGAGTAGCGGGCACGGAACCCGATCGTCTGGCCGGCGTACGCCGACAGGTCGAAGGTCGCGGGGACGTAGTCGCTCACGCCGTCGATGCCTGGGTCGGTCTGCTCCGTCACCGTCAGGGTCGAGCGCGCTGGGGTCGAGCGCCGTCCAGGTGCCGCTGCCCGCCGGTGACTCGACCTCGAGGTAGCCGTAGTCGTAGTCCTCCTCGATGTTCCACGCGGCCTTCAGCGACAGCGTGGTCGTCCCGGCCGGGATGGCCAGGTCGGCGCGCGTCATCGATGACTCATAGCCGTCGCCGGAGCCGCTGAACCACTGCTTCGAGCCCTCGGGGGGCGTGGGCAGGGTCGTCGAGACCTGCTTGTCGGGAAGGACGACCGCCACGCCCTGGGCCTTGTCCGAGTTGTACTCGTGGGGGCCGAGGTCGATGGTGCGGTTCTGGCCGGCCACCACGGTCTCGTAGTCGAGCCAGCCGAGCTGCAGCTTGTCCCAGACGCCGAGGTCGGCGGCGCGGGTGCCGATGCCCTGGTCGCCGGTGTCGGAGACCCGGCTCTGGGCCATCAGGGTCCACCAGCTCACCGGGTTGTCACCGCCGCCAGCGGTGTCGTAGTGGTCGGGCAGACCGAGGTCGTGGCCGTACTCGTGGGCGACCACGGAGACGCCACCGTTCTCGGGCTGGATGGTGTAGTCGGCCACCCAGATGCCGGTGTTGCCGATCTGCGTGCCGCCGTCGAGGTTGGGCGCACCGCTCGGGGTCGTCGGGCCCTGGCCGATTCGGTCGTAGAAGGCCTTCCAGCGGTGGCTCCAGATGGCGTCCTCGCCATAGATCGGGTCACCGTCGGCCTGGTCGCCGCCGGCGTGGATGATCTGGAAGCGGTCGATGTAGCCGTCGGGCTCGTCGAAGTTGCCGTCACCGTCGAAGTCGTAGCGGTCACGGATGTCGTACTGCGACACCGATCCGCTTGATCTGCGCGTCGGTCCTGCCGGCAGCCTTCTGGTCGGCGACCCACTGGGTCATGCCGTCGGAGACGAGTTCCCACGTGTTCTCACAGACAACGCGCCCGCACTCGTCGCGACCGTAGCGGGCCTGGTTGTAGGGCACGGTCGTGAAGTCGGTGACCATCCCCTCGACGCTGTAGCGACCCGGAGGACTGGCGCTCGTAGTAGCTCTTCAGCGAGTCGTCGAGCTCGCCGTCGCCGAAGTAGAGGTCCTTGAAGTACTTCTTGGTGTACTTCTTGCGCCACTGGGTCTTGTTGTCGTCCGGGCCGGGCTTGGGGATCTCGTTGAACCCGGGGCCGTCGTAGGTGACCGGACCAGGGGTGCCCGGGTCGGTGTCCACGTCCGGGTAGGCCGGATCACGCTCGTCGCCGAACTCGACCAGGAACACGAAGACCTTGTCGATGCGCTCGTTGCTGAGCTCGACGTACTGGTCCTGGCGGTCCTTCGACTTCGCCTTCCCCTTCGACTTCGCCTTCTTCTTCGACTTCGCGGTGCCCCGGAGAGCAGCCTTCGGCTCCTTGCCGACCTTCAGCACGCTGTTGCCGCTGATCGTCTGCGGTGTCGCCTCGCCGCTGAGCACGTCCGCCCACGCCTGCTGGCGCAGGGCGGCCTGCTTCTCGGCCTGCGGGTTCGGCATGACGTGGTCAACGTTGGCGGAGCGGGCCTCGTCGGCGCCGCGCTGGGTCGGTGCGGGGGCCGCGGTGGCCGGAGCGAGCGTCAACGCGCCGGCTCCGGTGATGAGGGCCAGGGACAGCACGAGGGGCGTGGATCTCAACGAAGGGTTCCTTTCCGAGACTCAGGAAGGGGGGCTGGACCGCCGCGACTACTTCCTGCCTCGCAGACCCTAGGCGCAACCCGGGCGACTTGAACAGGCCCCCTGGTGGAGGAATTGTGGCAATCCCCACAACCGTCCCTCATGCCACCATTGCCTCATGGCGCGGGTGGACGGGATCAGGACACGGCTGCAGTGGCCGCGCGAGTCGTGGCTTCGTTGGCGCGTCACGGCAGCCTCTCTCGCGACGACCGTCCTGTGCATGGTGGCGCTGGTCTGGTTGAGCGACCGCAGTCAGCGCACGCGGCTGGGACAGGCGCTCGACCAGGCGGGCATGGACATCGTGGTCGGCGACCAGGCGGCCACCCGTCGGCTCGTGGGCGTCCTGGGCAACGTGTCGCTCGGCTCCGTGGCCGTGGTGGTGGCCCTGCTGATCGGGGTCGCGGTGCTGCGTCAGCGCTACGCCGCCGCTGCTGCCGCGAGCGCACTCGTCCTCGGCGCCAACGTGACGACCCAGGCCATCAAGGCCCTCTCCGACCGGCCCAACTTCGGGTTCCTGACGGCGGAGAGCTTTCCCAGCGGGCATGCGACGGTCGTCACCTCACTGGTGCTGGCTGCGCTGCTCGTCGCCCCCGAGCAGGTGCGTACCACCGTCTCGCTCGTCGGCTCGGCGGTCATCACCGTGACCGCGGCCGCCACCCTGGTCGCGAGCTGGCACCGACCGGCCGACATCCTCGGGGCCCTGCTCGTGTCTTTGGCGTGGGGCACCTTGGTCGTCGCGGGTTGGAGCGCCGTACGCGGTGGCACGCCCGAGGCGGTCCCCGGTCGCCCCCACCGCGTCTTCGCCATCACCGGCGTCGTCCTGGCCACGGCGGGGCTGCTCGCCCTGGGCGTGCGCCCGGACGGCGGCTGGAGCGGGCTCCTCGACGCCGGCGTCGTCCTGGCCGCCATCGCGCTCGCGTCCGCCCTGGTGGTGACGACCTTCGCCCAGCTCTCGGCACCGATCGCGGTCGGGATGACGCCCCGAGCGGAGGAACAGCCGCCCACGGCCGACGGGACGTCATGAGGATCCGAGGTGCGAACCCCCGATTCTCATGACGTCCCGTTCGCGGGACGACGGGTCAGGCCACGTCGTACCGGTCGTTGTCCATCACCTTCGCCCACGCGGCGACGAAGTCGCGGACGAACTTCTCGTGGCTGTCGTCGCTGGCGTAGACCTCCGCGACGGCGCGCAGCTCGGAGTTGGACGCGAAGACCAGGTCGGCCCGCGAACCGGTCCAGGCCCGGCCGTTGGTGCTGGCCTCGAAGCGGTCGTTGGAGCCGGCGGGGCTCCAGACCGTGCCGAGGTCGAGCAGGTTGACGAAGAAGTCGTTCGTCAGCTGCCCGGGGCGCTCGGTCAGCACGCCGTCGGTGGAGGCCGCCGTGTTGGCACCCAGCACGCGCAGGCCGCCGACGAGGACGGTCATCTCGGGGGCGCTCAGGTTGAGCAGGTTGGCCCGGTCGACCAGCAGGTACTCGGCCGGCAGCTTGGAGTCGGACCGCTCGAAGTTGCGGAACCCGTCGGCCTTGAGCTCGAGCCAGGCGAACGACTCGACATCCGTCTGCTCCTGGGTGGCGTCACCGCGACCCGGGGTGAACGGCACCTCGACGGTGACGCCGGCCGCGGCTGCGGCCTGCTCCACGCCGACGTTGCCGGCCAGCACCACGGTGTCGGCGAAGGTGATGTCCGCGCCCGCGGCGATCCCCTCGAGGACGGTGATGACGCCCGCGAGCTGCTGCGGGTCGTTGACCTCCCAGCTGCGCTGGGGCTCCAGGCGGATCCGGCCGCCGTTGGCGCCACCGCGCTTGTCGGAGCCGCGATAGGACGACGCTGCCGCCCACGCGGTGGAGACGAGCTGGCTCACGGTGAGGCCGGCGTCGGCGATCTGCTGCTTGACCGAGGCGATGGTCTCGGCGGACGGCGTGTGCGCCGGGGCCGGGATCGGGTCCTGCCAGAGCAGCTCCTCCGAGGGCACCTCCGGACCGAGGTAGCGGGTGACCGGCCCCATGTCGCGGTGGGTCAGCTTGAACCAGGCACGGGCGAACGCGTCGGCGAACTCGTCCGGGTTCTCCAGGAAACGGCGCGAGACCTGCTCGTACGCCGGGTCCATCCGCAGGGCGAGGTCGGTCGTCAGCATCGTCGGAAGGCGCTTGGCACCACCCTCGTCGGGGGCGGGGATGATCGCGTCGGCGTCCTTGGCCACCCACTGCGCGGCACCGGCCGGCGACGACGAGAGCTCCCACTCGTAGCCGAACAGGATCTCGAAGAAGCGGTTGCTCCACTGGGTCGGGACGTCGGTCCAGGTGACCTCGAGTCCGGACGTGATCGCGTCCGCGCCCTTGCCCGTGCCGTGCTTGCTGAGCCAGCCCAGTCCGCCGGTCTCGATCGGGGCGGCCTCGGGCTCGGGACCGACGTTGGCCTCGGGGTCGGCGGCACCGTGGGTCTTGCCGAAGGTGTGACCACCGGCGATGAGCGCGACGGTCTCCTCGTCGTTCATCGCCATCCGCCCGAAGGTGTCGCGGATGTCGTGGGCGGCGAGGATCGGGTCGGGGTTGCCCTCCGGGCCCTCCGGGTTGACGTAGATCAGGCCCATCTGGACCGCGGCGAGGGGGTTGTCGAGCTCGCGGTCGCCGGAGTAGCGCTGCGCGCCGCCCCTGTCGCCGCCGAGCCACTCGGTCTCCGGGCCCCAGTAGACGTCGTCGTCCGGCTCCCAGGCGTCGACGCGTCCGCCGGCGAAGCCGAAGGTCTCGAAGCCCATCGACTCCAGCGCGACGTTGCCGGTGAGGACGAGCAGGTCGGCCCACGAGAGCGCGTTGCCGTACTTCTTCTTGACCGGCCACAGCAGACGCCGGGCCTTGTCGAGGTTGCCGTTGTCGGGCCAGGAGTTGAGCGGGGCGAAGCGCTGCTGCCCGGTGCCCGCGCCACCACGACCGTCCTGCACGCGGTAGGTGCCGGCGCTGTGCCAGGCCATGCGGATCATGAGCGGTCCGTAGTGGCCGAAGTCCGCAGGCCACCACTCCTGGTCGTCGGTCAGCAGCGCGGTGATGTCGGCCTTGACCGAGCCGAGGTCGAGCGAGGCGAACGCAGCGGCGTAGTCGAAGTCGGCACCGAGCGGGTTGGCCACCGGCTGGTTCTTGGCGAGGATCTTGAGGTTGAGCCGCTCGGGCCACCAGGCGCTGTTGGCGTCCCCCTGCGTGGGGTGGGCGCCACCGTCGTGCAGCACCGGGCACTGACCGGCCGGGGCCGACTGGTTCATCTCGCCGACCTCGGCGTTGGCCTGGTTGCTGTCGGAGGTGTCGACGGCGGCGGCCGAGTCGTTGGGCAGGTCGTCAGGCATGAGGAGTCCCTTTCAGTTGCTGCTGGCAGTGGGGCGTGCGGTGGTGTGCGCGGTGGAGCAGGCGGGGCAGGTGCCCCAGTAGGTCACTTCGGCCTCGTCGACGACGAAGCCGTGGGTCTCGGAGGCGTCGAGGCAGGGTCGTACGCCGACCGCGCAGTCGACGTCGGCCACCGTGCCGCACGAGCGGCACACGACGTGGTGGTGGTTGTCGCCGACGCGCAGCTCGTAGCGAGCGACCGACCCGGCGGGCTGGATCCGGCGGACCAGGCCCGAGTCGGTCAATGCACCCAGGACGTCGTAGACGGCCTGGTGCGAGACGGCCGGCTCCTCGACGCGGACCGCGGCGAGGACGCTGCCCGTGTCGGCGTGCGGGTGGCGGCGTACGGCGCGCAGGACGGCGAGACGCGGGCGGGTGACCCGTAGGTCCGCACTGCGGAGCAGGTGCTCGAAGTCGCTGTCGTCCATCGATCCCCACCCTGCCGTGCTTTCTTGAACGAGTCAAGTTTTCTGCGTGCCCCGCCGCTGTGTGCACTCCGTCCGCACCTGTGGAAGGGTCGAGGGCCTCTCGGACCCGAGACCGACCGAATCCCAGTGAGGAACAGACGCGTGTCCACCACCCCTTCCCATCCGCCAGCGGCACCGCTGGAGGCAGACGTCCCGGTCCAGACCGGACTCCGCCCCGGCTCGCCGATCACGGCGCCGCGCGTCTTCTGGCCGGCCGCCGGCCTCGTGCTGGTGTTCGTCGCCCTCGCCGTCATCTTCCCCGAGGGACTCGGCGACACCCTCGGCACGCTCAATGACACGGTCATCGGCGACCTCGGCTGGTACTACGTGCTGCTGGTCAGCGCCTGCATCGCCTTCGCCCTGTGGGTCGCCTTCTCCCCGATGGGCAACGTCGTGCTCGGCAAGGACGACGAGGACCCCGAGTTCGGGCTCAAGTCGTGGTTCGCGATGCTCTTCGCCGCCGGCATGGGCATCGGGCTCGTGTTCTGGGGCGTTGCGGAGCCGCTGAACCACTTCGCCGCCCCGCCCCCCGGCACCCCCGACGGCGAGCCGGCCGCGGCACGCGCAGCGATGGACACCACCTTCCTGCACTGGGGTCTGCACGCCTGGGCCATCTACGTCGTCGTCGGGCTGGCGGTCGCCTACGCGGTCCACCGCAAGGGCCGTCCGGTGTCCATCCGCTGGGCCCTGGAGCCGATCTTCGGCGACCGCGTCAAGGGTCTCCTCGGGGACGTCATCGACGTGATCGCGATCATCGGCACGCTCTTCGGTGTCGCGACCTCACTGGGCTTCGGCGTCAGCCAGGTCAGCGCCGGAATGGCCTACCTCGGTTTCGTGGACGAGGCGTCGACGACCCTCAAGGTCGTGCTCATCGCCGGCATCAGCGCGATCGCGATCGTGTCGGTCGCCACAGGCGTGGAGAAGGGCATCAAGTGGCTCTCGAACATCAACATGGGCATGGCGGCTGCGCTGCTCCTGGTCGTCGCCGCGCTCGGACCGACGGTGTTCATCCTCGGTGACTTCGTGCAGCAGATCGGCTCCTACGCGCGCAACTTCTTCGAGCTGTCGTTCCGCACGATGAGCTTCCAGGGTGAGGACGGCACGGCCTGGCTCTCCGGCTGGACCACCTTCTACTGGGGCTGGTGGATGAGCTGGGCACCCTTCGTCGGCGTCTTCATCGCCCGCATCTCCCGGGGACGCACCGTGCGCGAGTTCGTCACCGGTGTGCTGCTGGTGCCGACGCTGGTGACCTTCCTGTGGTTCTCCGTCCTCGGCGGGTCCGCGATCTACCGTGAGATGTACGGCGCCGGCGGCCTGATCGGCGAGGACGGTGCGGTGTCGACCGATGCCGCGCTCTTCGAGTTCCTGGAGGGCCTGCCTGCCTCGGGCCTGCTCAGCGTGGTGGCCATGATCCTGGTCGTCATCTTCTTCGTGACCAGCTCCGACTCGGGCTCCTTCGTGGTCACCATGCTCGCCAGTGGGGGTGACCCCCAGCCTCCGGTCTGGACCCGGATCTTCTGGGCAGTCCTGGAGGGCGTCATCGCGGCCACGCTGCTGATCGCCGGTGCGGTGACCGGGGGCGACGGGCTCGGTGCCCTGCAGACGATGGCCATCTTGTTGGCGTTGCCCTTCAGCCTGGTGATGATCGGAATGATGGTCGCCACGGCCAAGGCGCTGAACCACGAGCACTGGCTCAACCAACGCGCCGAACGACGGCTGCTGGCCGCCGAGGTGGCCGGCGAGGTCGCCCGCGTCAGTGGGGCATCGCCCGGGCCGATCCGCGACGAGCGCCCGAGGTCCAGGCCGACCAGCAAGACCTGAGCGGACGCACCGTCGACGGCAGGGCTGGGAGAGGCTCCCAGCCCTGTCGTGCGCCTGACGTCAGGCGAGACCCGCGGCGTCCTTCAGCCAGGCCCACGCCCGGGCTCGGATGTCCGCGCTCGGGCGGGTGGTGGGCAGCAGGCTGGTCGGCCGCTCGACCCGGTCGTGCCAGAAGAGCCCGGTGGGCGGAGCAGGCTCGACGGCCGCCAGCCACACGCTGGTGTCCGCGCCCTGCGCATCGTCGCGCAGCACGGGCCGGGTGATCGTGCGGAACCGTGGCAGCGACTCCTGCACGCCGGGCGTGTCGGCCCACCCGGGATGCATGGTGGCGACGGTGATCTCCTCCGCGGCCCACCGCTCGCCGAGCAGCGGCGCCATCTCGACCTGCCACCGCTTCGATCGGGCGTACGACGTCGCCGGGGCGTAGTCGCCCGCGGTGTAGCCCGGGTCGTCGGCCCGCAACGGCTGGCCGTACATCCCGCCACTGCTCACGAGGACCACCCGGCCTCCCCCGGCGAGCGGACCGCGCAGCGCCTCGGTCATCACCACCGGTCCGAGCAGGTGCACGGCCATGCTGAGCTCGAAGCCCTGCGGCGACTCCGTGCGGGTCGGCGGCATCACGCCCGCGTTGTGCACGACGGCGTGCAGGTCCGGCACCGCTGCCGCGAGCTCCCCGGCGAAGCGGCGTACGTCGTCGAGGTCGGCCACGTCGCAGCGCCACAGCCGCAGCTCGGCAGCGGGCCGCCCCGCCCTGATCTCATCGAGGACCCGGGCGCCCTTGGCCTCGTCGCGCACCAGCATGTGCACGGTCGCGCCGAGGTCGGCGAGACCCTCGACCGTCGCGATGCCCAGACCGGAGCTGGCTCCGGTCACCAGCACGTGCCGGTCGTCCAGCGCTCCCGGCACCGGGTCGGCCGGCCAGCCGGGCAGGGCACGTCGCACGGCCAGGCCGATCGTGGTGTAGCCGAGGACGAGCGTGCGGTCCATGGCCGTGTCGACGGCCCGGGCGAGGAGAGGGCGGGTCACCGGATCAGCTCGCGTCGAGACGGGCCAGCTCGTCACTGGTCAGCTCGATCGCCGCGGCGGCCGCGGAGTCGGTGATCGAGGACGGCCGCTTGGCGCCGGGGATGGGGATGACGACCGGCGACTGCGCGAGCTCCCACGCCAGGGCGACCTGCTGGGCGCTGACCCCGCGCTCGGCCGCGATCTCGGCGAAGGCCGGGTGGTGGTCGGCGAGCTCCTTGGCGTCGGACAGGCCGCCGAGCGGGCTCCACGGCAGGAACGCCAGGCCGAGCTCCTCGCAGGCGTCGATCTCGGGCCTGCTGGAGCGGAACTTCGGGCTGAACTGGTTCTGCACGCTCACCAGGGCGTCGCCGAGCACCGCATGAGCGGCCCGGATCTGGTCGGGGTCGGCGTTGGACAGGCCGACGTGGGCGACCTTGCCACTGTCGGCGATCTCCTTGAGCGTGCCGATGACGTCGTCGTAGGGGACCTTCGGGTCGGGGCGGTGGTGCTGCCACAGCGACAGCTGCTCGACGCCGATCCGCTGGAGGCTGGCGTCGACGGCCGCGTGCAGGTGGGCCGCCGAGCTGTCGACGTCCCAGCCGCCACCCTCGGTGCGGACGTGGCCGCCCTTGGTGGCGAGGAGGACCTGGTCCCGGACACCGAGCTCGTCGAGGAGGGAGACCACCAGCCGCTCGTTGGCGCCCTGGGCGTCGGCGCCGAGCTCGTCACCGTCGCCGTAGGCGTCGGCGGTGTCGAAGAGGGTGACGCCGGCGTCCAGCGCGGCGCTCACGGTGTCGAGGAGCTGCTGGCGCGGCTGCGTGCCGGTCTGGTCGAAGGTCATCAGGCCGAGGCCGATGGCGCCGACCTGCTGGTTTCCGAGGGTGCGAGTCTGCATGCGCTCGACCCTACGTGGGTCCCACTAGGGACCTTCGACCGTCGGTGGGACGCGTCCGAGGACCAACATCGGCGCTCCGCGATCGACGCAGGCTCGGTAAGTTCCCCCGGTGAACATCGCGGTGCTGGTGGCGGGGGTGGTGGCCGCCGCAGTCGGGGGTGAGCTGTTCGTGCGCGGCGCCGTGGGGCTGGCCGCATGGGCCCGCGTGCCGGCCGGCATCATCGGCGCGACCGTTGCGGCGTTCGCCACCTCGAGTCCCGAGCTGTCCGTGGGCACACAGGCCGCCCTGGCGGGCACCCCGGAGATCGCCCTGGGCGACGCGCTCGGCAGCAACGTCATCAACATCGCCGTGGTGCTGGGGATCATGCTCGTCAGTGGACCGCTCCTGGTGGACCGGCGTGAGCTGCGCCGTGAGCTGAACGTCGCCGCACTCGCACCGGTGCTGACCTTGCTGGCACTCGTGGACGGGGAGCTGGTCGCCCTCGAGGCGGTCGTCCTGCTAGCGGTGTTCGCCGGATGGCTGGTGCTGGTGACCCGGGCGGCACTCCGGGCGCGTAGGGACGTGCCCGCGGAGCTCGGTGCGATCACCCACCGGGTGGCACTGGTGAGCACCGTCGCCGGCCTGGTGCTGCTGGTGCTCGCCGGTCGACTCATCGTGATCGCCGCCAACGGCATCGGTGCCGACCTCGGGCTCGAGCCCTTCGTCGTGGGCGCCACGCTCGTCGCCCTGGGCACGTCGACCCCCGAGCTGGTCACCGCCATCGTCTCGCGACGGCGCGGGCACGTGGAGATCGGTGTGGGCACCCTGCTGGGCAGCAACGTCTTCAACAACCTGTGGATCGTCGGCGTCGCGGCCCTGATCCATCCGATCCGGGCCGACGTGAGCGAGGTGCTGCTCGCCATCGTCGTCTGCCTGGTCGCGCTCGGGCTGGTGACGCCGTTCCGGGCGGTACCGATGGGCAGGGCTCGCGGAGTCCTGCTGCTTGCCGTCGGGGCCGCCTACATGGTGGGCACGGTGCTCATCGCGTGAGCCGCGGCCGGCCTGTCATGCCTTGGCGACGAGCACCGAGCAGGGAGCGTGGTGCACCACCGCAGCGGTGACGGAACCGACGAGCATCCCCCGGACGCCCCCGCTGCCGCGCGCTCCCAGCGCCACCAGGTCCGGCGTTCGGTCGGCGATGGCCGTCAGGATCACGGAGCGGGTGTCGAAGTCCGCTGTGTGCGACAGCGCCCCCACGACCTCCTGGGTGACCTGGTCGACGCCGTGTGCTCGCAGCGCTGCGGCTGCCTCCTCCACCGCCGCACCGGTCTGGTTGCGGTAGTCGTCGACCCCGAGCACGGTGACCCGGCAGGTGGTGAGCCAGGGCAGTGCCAGCAGCGACTCGAGGGCCGTCAACGAGTGCTCGGATCCGTCCGTGCACAGCAGCACGTCCTGGGTGGCCTTCGCCGAACGCACCACGACGACCGGTGCGAGGGGCCGGTGCGACCCCACGAGCCACTCCGTGGTGCTCCCGAGGTGGAGGCTCTTCCACAGTCCGTGGCCACGGGGGCCGACAGCCACCAACGCCGCGTCGGCGCAGGAGTCGAGAGCCAGGCGGGGATCGGTCTCGGCGAACAGGTGCTCGACCTCGGCCTCGCCGGCGAAGAGCCGCCGCGGGTGCGGGGACTCCCAGGGATGGAGCGTGGCCCGCTCCGCCCCGACGGGTGGACCGATCCTGGGGACCTGGGCCGTGACCACCGAGATCCGCCAAGCGGGCCAGCGGTGGTTGTTCACCCACAGCCAGACCACGTCCGCGGCAGGGGAGCCGTCGTCGCCCACGACCAGCCTCGGTGGGGAGACAGCCTGCGCCTGGTCCGGGTTCTCGGTGCTCATGACAACTCCTTGGTCAGCGAGGACAGGACCGGGAGCACGCCGGGGTGCTCTCCCGTCCCACGCAGCCTCACCTTCTCACTGGGCGGAGACCAGAGTCCAAGGTCCTGTGCATCCCCGACCGATGACCGGTGTGGTGACACGGCACCGACGCGACCATGGGGTCATGGACGAACGGACCCTGATCTTCCTCGCGTTGTGGAGCCTGGGCCTCGTCGCGGGTTTCTGGATGGTGCGTCGCGGCCACGACCCGCGCTGGATCTACCTCGGTGCGTTGCTGGGTCCGGTCTTCGTGCCGATCGCGGTGGAGCGCGTCCGCAACGGCCCCGTGGTCGTCGGGGACCGTCCCGCCTCCCGGGGCAACGGTGGTCTGCGCGTGATGGTGGGCTACGACGGTTCGCCGGAGTCGCGCGGCGCCGTGACCGCGGTCCACCGGATGTTCGACCCCCGAGCCATCACGCTCGTCCTGGCCCAGGTGGTGTCCCACGACGCGGCCGAGGAGGTCGACCACACCGACGTCGATGCCGCACGCCACCGGCTGGCCGAGGCGGCCGCCGAGCTCGGCGTCCCCGAGGCGGTCCTGGAGGTCCTCGCCGGACCACCCGCAGAGACCCTGTGCACGCTGGCTCGCGAGCAGGACATGGACCTGCTGGTGGTGGGACGTCGCGGCCGCGGGCTCTCGGAGATGGTGTTGGGCAGCGTGGCCGAGCGTGTGGTGAAGAACGCTCGCCTGCCGGTGCTGGTCTCGCCTGCGTGAGACGTGCGCCTATCTCACTCGCCCTGCAGCCGGCGAAGGCGGATACTCGAGGAATCACGGGTGGGAGGCGCGAGATGGCCGTGGTCGACGACGTGCTGCAGCTCGGCGAGACACTCGAGCGGTCCTATGTGGCGACCGTGCGCGGTCGGCTGAAGTTCCGGGTCGGCTCCATCGTCTATGTCGCGTTCTCCTACGACGAGAGCGTCATGGGCTTCACGTTCCCCAAGGACGAGCGCACCGCGCTGGTCGAGAGCGACCACCGCTTCCACCTGCCTCCGAAGTCAGACCTGCGCTTCCACTGGGTCCAGGTGGACCTGGCGGCACTGGACCAGGCAGAGGCACGCGAGCTGGTCGTCGACGCGTGGCGGATGGTGGTCCCGCACAAGCTCTCGCAGGCCTACGACATCGCCCACAGGGACGGTCCGGGCGCTCGCGCACGACGTGGCGCACGTCGGTGAAGCCGGACGGGGGGCCTTCAAGCCGGCGTACCCGAGCTCGCTGGCAACACTGCTTCGTCGCCGTGACAAGCCAGGATTCGTCGTCGGTGACATGACCGACCTCGAGAAATTCGTACCGATCACAGACGTCGTCGTCCCCGACCGGCCGCGACGGCAGCGCGAACAAGGGTGCACCGAAGGTCGGCTGGTGCTGGGCCCTAGCCCGTCAGCAGGCCGGCCAGGGTCACGCCCCAGGCGTGCGCGCGCTCAGGTTCGCCGGGCTCCAGCGGGCCCTTCAAGCCGGCTACGCGGAAGTGCTCGGCGGGCACCAGGCGCGTCCCTCCGAGTTTCGCCAGGCCCTTCTCGATGCTCTTCGACGCATGGTCTATCGCTACGACGGCCTTGGGGTGCGAGCCGCGGGTGTCATAGGCGACCGTCCGCAGTCCGGGAATGAGGGAGGCGCTCCCGAGCCACTCGCGCACCCCGATCCCCTGGCTGACCAGTGGGTTGTCCGCCTGGGCCTCGGCGCTCTCACGAGTGTGGGGTCTCGGCATGCTCCAGGCGTGGTTGGGCGACCCCACGACGAGGAGGTCGACGTCCGAGCCGATCGCAGTCGGGGCAGTGCCCACCTCGATCGCCTCGGCTGCAACCCCCGCCCCGATCAGCCCAGCTGCGATGGCCCGCGCCACCTGCTGGTTGTCGCCGAACATGGACTCATAGATCACGACGGCCCGCATGCGGCGACTCTATGCCCGCGACGCCGCCGTCCCTTGTTGATCAGCCCTGCGCCATGTCCACGAACCGCGAGTAGTGACCCTGGAAGGCGACGGTGAGGTCGCGGGTCGGGCCGTTGCGGTGCTTGGCCACGATCAGGTCGGCCTCGCCGGGGCGGGTCGACTCCTTCTCGTAGACGTCGTCGCGATGCAGCAGGATCACCATGTCGGCGTCCTGCTCCAAAGACCCCGATTCGCGCAGGTCGCTCATCATCGGGCGCTTGTCGCCGCGCTGCTCGGGACCACGGTTGAGCTGGGACAGCGCGATGATCGGCAGCTCGAGCTCCTTGGCGAGGAGCTTGATGTTGCGGGAGAACTCCGAGACCTCGAGCTGACGGGACTCGACCTTCTTGCCCGAGCTCATCAGCTGCATGTAGTCGATGACGATGAGCTTGAGGTCGTGGCGCTGCTTGAGCCGGCGGGCCTTGGCCCGGATCTCCATCATCGTCATGTTGGGGCTGTCGTCGATGAACATCGGTGCCCCGGAGACCTGGCCCATCTTGCGCGCGAGCTTCTCCCAGTCGTCGTCGCGCATCGTGCCGTTGCGGATGTGGTTGAGCGGCACCTTCGCCTCGGCCGAGAGCAGACGCATCATGATCTCCGAGCGCGTCATCTCGAGGCTGAAGAAGCAGCTGGTCAGGTTGTTGTGGATCGACGCGGCGCGACAGAAGTCCAGCGCCAGGGTCGAGTTGTGGGTCGGGATCATCGACCGACCGGCGAGGTAGAGGTGGTCCTCGTTGTCGACCTGGACGCACCGCACAGCGACCGAGTCGATCGACCTGACGGAGGTGACGTAGCGCCTCCCGATACGCACGGTGCTCTGGGGCCGCTCCTCCTTGTGGAGCAGTGCCTTCCGCTCCAGTTTGAAGACGTCGTCGGTCGTGGAGAAGTTCAGGATGTAGCAGGTGGACGACGCCTCCGTGCGGCCCTTCACCTGCTTGGTCGTGCGGCCGCAGCGGTAGCCGAGGCTCACGACGAGCTCGTACACGTCGTCAGCCAGCCGCTTGTTGGTGACGGCGAACTGCACCGAACCCACTCCCCTGACCACGGTGCCGTCGGTGTCGAGAAGTCCAGCGAGGAGGTCACGCCTCGCCTGCTCGGAGGCGCGCAGGTAGGCCGTCGGGATGTGCTTGTCGCCCAGAACTCGCAGCCCACGAAGCAGAGCCGTGAACGAACCGTGGTCCTCCTGGCAGCCGGCGCAGAAGTAGGCACCGTGCATGGGGCCGCCACAGCTCGGGCAGGTGCCCGGCACGGCGGCGGGTGTGCGCACCAGCTTGATGCCGTAGAGCATGTCTGCATGGGCCGTGACGTGGTAGCCGAGTCCTTCGACACGCATGGGGATCTCGGGCGTCTCGCAGGTGATCCGACCGCCTGCGCTGTGGCCGTCACCGAGCCAGACGCCCAGGACATAGGGCTCGATCGGCAGCGACTGGACACCGCCTTGGAGCGGCAACGCATTCACGACAGCATGGTTGGCGCGTTGTTCCTTGCCGAGGCGCACCGTCCGGGCGATCTCCTCGGTGGTCACCACCGACGCGTGCCGCCGTTGGTTGCGCATGCGGTTGTAGTGGTTGTCAGCTGCCCACTTGGACTTCCTCGCGGCCCTCGTCTCGGTCAGCCACTGGTGCTCCGCGTCGGCGACGATGACGGAGCCGTCCGAGAAGGTGACCTCGAAGCAGGGCCGATCCTCGAGGACCTCGGTCGCTGCGACCACACGGGTCGGCCATCCCTGGGCGTCGTACAGCAGGTCGCCGACAGCGACCTCGCCCATGGTCGTCCACCCGGAGGGCGTGGCCAACGGTGTGTCGAGGGCGAGGGCCTTGCCCATGGCGGGCCTGGCCGCGACGATGATCATCTGGCCCGAGTGGAGACCGTTGGTCAGGTCGTCGAGGTCGGCGAAGCCGGTCGGCACGCCGTAGAGGCCGGCCTCGCGGTTGCCGATCATCTCGATCTCGTCGAGGACGCCGCTCATGATGTCGCTGAGCGGTGCGTAGTCCTCGGTGGCCCGACGGTCGGTGACCTTGTAGACCTCGGCCTGGGCACTGTCGACGACGTCGTCGATCTGGCCCTCGCCCGCATAACCCAGGGCAGCGATCCGGGTGCCGGCCTCGACGAGGCGGCGGAGCACGGCCTTGTCGCGCACGATCTCGGCGTAGTAGCCGGCGTTGGCCGCGATCGGCACGTTGGCCGAGAGCGTGTGGAGGTAGGGCGCGCCGCCGACGCGCTGGAGCTCGCCGCGCTTGACCAGCTCGGCCGCCACGGTGATCGGGTCGGCGGGCTCGCCTCGGCCGTAGAGGTCGATGATGGCGTCGTGGATGACCTCGTGGGCGGGGCGGTAGTAGTCGACGCCCTTGAGGGTCTCGACCACGTCGGCGATGGCGTCCTTGGACAGCAGCATCGAGCCGAGCACGCTCTGCTCGGCCGCGTTGTCCTGCGGAGGGGTGCGGTCGCCTGCCGAGCGCGGCGCGTTGCCCGGCTCGTAGGCCGCGGGACCGTCGCCCCAGGCCTGGTCGGTGTCCCCCTCGAAGGTGACGCTCACCCCTGCTCCCTTCGTCGTGCTGCTCTCCGCTGCCCACGCTAGGGGCGGCCACCGACATCCGTGCGGCGCCGATCCGACCCGGATGCGACGTCGTTCCGCGCGCCCTGGCGGCGGTCCCGGCCGTGCGCGAACCTACGTGCTCGCCCCTCCCATGGGAAGCGGAGGACGACGAGTTATCCACAGGGTCTGTGGACAACCTGCGCACTCACGTGGACGACACGCAGGGTGCAGTGCACATGTGGTGGACCCGCCTGTGGAGAAGCGAGCAAGCTGGCGGCGAATGTGGCCCCTGACCTGCGCAAACACGGTGCACACCCTGTGGAGGAAAAAGATCTCCGCGATGGTGTCGTTCATCTGTCCGACATCTGGATTTCATCGTCCACACGAGCTCCACGACACGGCAACATCGCTACAGGTGGCCATCATCCACACCGCCTTGCACAGGTAGTCCGAACGGACTATGGACACGCACCGCCCCGTGTTCGTATGGCTCAGCAGGTGTGCGGGTCGAAGCCGTAGGGCAGCTCGAGGCGGTGGGTCTTCATCAACGCGTCGTCGGTGAGGATGTCCAGTGTGCGTCCCTCAGCGGCCACGATGCCGTCCGAGAGCACGATGGCGCGCGGACACAGCTGCAGCGCGTAGGGCAGGTCGTGGGTGACCATCATCACGGTCACGTCGAGGCCGGTCAGGACGTCGGCGAGCTCGCGGCGCGAGGCCGGGTCGAGGTTGGAGCTGGGCTCGTCGAGCACGATGATCTCCGGCTCCATGACGAGCACGGTCGCGACGGCCACCCGACGCCGCTGGCCGAACGACAGGTGGTGCGGCGGACGGTCGGCGAAGTCGGCCATGCCGACCATCTCCAGCGCCGCCATCACCCGGCGGTCGAGGTCCGCGCCGCGGATGCCGAGGTTGCGCGGGCCGAAGGCGACGTCGTCGCGCACGCTGCCCATGAAGAGCTGGTCGTCGGGATCCTGGAAGACCAGACCCACCCGGCGGCGGATCTCGGTCAGGTTCTCCCGGACGACGGGCAGGCCGGACACGCTGACGGTGCCCCGGCCGGGCATGAGGATGCCGTTGAGGTGCAGGACGAGGGTGGTCTTGCCGGCCCCGTTCGGGCCCAGGACGGCCACCCGCTCGCCGCGGTGCACGTGCAGGTCGACGCCGAACAGCGCCTGGTGGCCGTCGGGGTAGGCGAAGGCGACCGACTGCAGGTCGAGCACGGGGGCGGTCATCGGCGTGCGCTGCCGTCGTAGCCACGCGCGATCATCGCGAGGTGCACCCGCTCGCCGCGCTCGAAGGAGCGGATGAACAGGGCCCCGGCACAGCGGCCGAGCACCGGCCAGTGCCGCGGGTCGCTGGCGGTGAAGCCCCGTGACTCCCGGGCGGTCCTCATCCGGCCGAGCTCGTCGGTGACCACGTCGAGGTAGCGCACCATGAACCCCATGATCTGCACGAGCGGGGCGGGCACGCCGAGCCGCTCCAGCCCGGCGAGCAGGTCACGCGGGTCGGTGGTGGCGGCCAGCAGGAGGCTGGCCAGCACCCCGAGCGTCGCCTTGGTGACCAGGCCGGCGGCCGCGACCAGGCCGGGCTCGCTCAGCGACAGCCCGAGCACCTGCACCTGCGCTCCGGTCGCGACGAACGGCAGCACCGCAGCGAAGACGAGCACCGGCGTCTCGATGACCATCCGGCGTGCCAGGTAGGTCACCGGCACCCCGGACAGGGCCACGAGCACGCCGAGCACGACGGCGTACGCCACGAAGGCGGGCACCCACGCCAGCGGGGTCGCCACGACGACGAGCATGAAGCCGACGAGGCCGGCGACCTTGAGGTGGGCGGGCGCCCGGTGGAGCGGGGAGTGGCCGTGGAAGTGCAGCCGGTGCCCGTGCGGGGCACCCATGTCAGTGGCCCTCGTGGCGGGAGCGGGTCCGCACCGGGACCGGCTCGGGCTCGCCCGAGCGCCGGACCCGGAACAGCACCGTCGAGAGGCCGAGCACCACGGCGCAGCCGAGCACCCCGGCGAGGCCGCCCGACCAGCGCGAGTCGATCCCGGCCACCGCGTAGCCGGCGAGAGGACCGCCGCCGGCGTCCGAGGCCTGCGCCGCGGCGGCGAAGCCGAGGTCGCCGGCCACCCGGTTCAGCCCGTCCGGGCTGGCCGAGGCATAGAAGCTCAGCACCCCGGCGACGACCAGGGAGACGGCGAACCCGACCAGCAGGAGGCGACGGGTCGCGAGGCCCCTCATGCCGACACCAGCCTGGTCTCGAGCTGGCGTACGGCGACGAGCCGGCGCGCGCCGTGCACCAGGTCGGGGCGGACCGAGATGATGCTGGCGACGACCATCAGGGTGATCAGGGCCTCCCCGACGGCGATCAGCGCGTGCACCCCGAGCATCGCCGAGAGCAGCGTGTCGAACGGGATCGGGACGACCCCGCCGAGGGAGTAGAGCACCACGAAGGTCGTGGCGCTCGCGGCGACGGAGACGAGGGCCCCGATCGCGGCTGCGGGAGCGACCATCGACATCCGCTTGGGCAGCACCAGCTGCGCCACCCGGAATCCGGCGTAGCCGACGACCACGGTGATGACGCCCATCAGCACGATGTTGGTGCCGAGTGCGGTGATGCCGCCGTCGGCGAACAGCAGCGCCTGCACCACGAGGACCACGGTCAGGCAGAGCAACCCGGTGTAGGGGCCGACCAGGACGGCAGCGAGGGCACCCCCCATGAGGTGCCCGCTCGTCCCTCCGGCCACCGGGAAGTTGATCATCTGGCCCGCGAACACGAAGGTCGCGATGAGGCCGGCGAGCGGTGCGATCCGGTCGTCGAGCTCGCGGCGCGCCCCCCGCAGGGCGATCGCGATGCCGGTGGCCGCCACGCCCGCGGTGACCAGTGAGGTCGGTGCGTCGAGGAATCCGTCGGGCACGTGCATGGTGACCTCCCCGGGTCTTGTTGCACGCCATGTGCAACAACAGTGGTTCGACGCCACCCCTCGTCCGGATGGGCGATCAGGGCACCGAATGTGATCTGGCTCTCCCCGCACCGGGCGTGGACCGACCCGGCATCAGAACTGGAGGACGGTGCGGATCACGACGCCCGCGCCGACCGCGCAGATGCCCAGCGCGGCGCCGTAGCGCAGGAACGTGCGGACGTTGCCGGCCAGGAAGCCACGCTGGAGCGCCAGCCGCTCGATCCGCGTCACCACGTCGCGGGCCAGCAGGCCCACCGCCGCCAGCGACGCGGCCATCCCGATGCCGAAGGCGAGCACCAGCGCGAAGCCGAACCATGCCCGCCCCAGGGCCGTGGCCGCGAGGAGCAGCAGCAGCGCCGACGGGCTCGGCACCAGTCCACCGACCAGGCCCATCACCCACACGCCCCACCGGCCGGGAGCGGTCCCCGGCTCCGCCGGTGCCTGTGTCGGTACGACGGCAGGGACCGTGGCGGTGGCGGTGGCCGTGGTGGTGGCCGTGGCCGTGGTGGTGGCAACGGATCCGGCTCCGGCCGCCGTGGCGTGCTCGTGCGGATGCGGGTGGTCGTGACCGTGGTCGTGCTCGTGCCCGTGGACCGGCTCGGGGGCGACGTCGTGCCCGTGCCCGTGGCCGTGGCCGTGTCCGTGCCCGTGGCCGTGGCCGTGTCCGTGCCCGTGCCCGCCGTCGCGGGTCAGCCGGGCCAGAAGGTAGAGCCCGAGCCCGACGATGAGCAGGCCGGTGGCGAGGGTGAGCCAGGGATAGATCCGGGCGGGCACGAACGCGCTGCTCAGCGACACGAGCAGCCCGAGCACCAGCACGGAGCCTGTGTGGGCGATGGTGACGGCGCTGCCGACGGCGAAGGCCGAGCGCACGGAGGAGTCCCCGCGCTGGGAGAGGTAGAACGCCATCACCGTCTTGCCGTGACCCGGTGAGAGGGCGTGCGTGGCGCCGAGCGCGAGTGCGGCGAAGAGGGCCAGCAGGCCCGCGAGCATGCCGTTGTCGTCGACGAGGGCGGTGGCCCGGGCAGAGAGCCAGCTGCCGTCGCTCTCCGTGGGCCCGGCGCCCGGGCTGCCGGGGAGCACCCCCGGCGGACCGCCGGGCGAGACCACGAGCGTGGCGGACGCGACGTCGAGAGGTGACTGCAGCAGGTCCTTCGGATAGGACGTCAGCCGGTCGCTGGTGCTGACGTCGGGGACGTCGGAGCTGGTGAGGGTCATCTCGTCGCCGACGGCGGTGACCTCGCGCCAGCCGACGGATCCCGGAGCGGTGCTGTCGGTGAAGGTGACCTCGCCGGCCCCGATGTCGGCGGCGCCGGAGTAGGCGCAGGTGATGCGGGTGATCGGCAGGCCGCCCTCGCCATCGGCGATCGACGCGGCCGAGCTCTCCAGCGTGAGGCGTACGACGCTGCCGCCCGCCTGCACGTCGAGCCCGCGGCCGGTGGTGACGCACTCCCGTGCGGCCAGGGCGGGCAGGTCGTCGATGGCCGACCCGAGCTGGGCGGTCGGGATCTCGGCGAGGTCGACGACGTGGTCGACCTGGACCCCCTCGGGCGAGACGAGGATCCCGGTGTAGCGGTTGACGGTGAAGTTGCCGAGCGGGTGCGCCGAGGCGGGCCCGGCCGCCACGAACAGGCAGCCGGCGACGGCACCGAGGGCGATCAGGAGGCGGGCGAGGGATCTCATCGGTTTCCTTCGATCTCACCGAGGACGGCCTGCGCCTCGTCGCGCTGCCAGGGCGACAGGCCCGGGTCGGTGTCCAGTCCGCGGCGCAGGTGCGTCCGGGCGTCGTCGGTCATCCCCAGCGCGGCCTCGATCGTCCCCCGGTGGATCCAGAACCTGGCCTCCGGTGAGTCGAGCCGGGTCGCCTGGCGGGCGAGGGTGAGCGCCTCGCGGTCGCGGCCGTTGCGGTGCAGCGCCCAGCCGAGGGCGTCGGCGACGTGGACGCTCGTGCGCTGGCGCCACTCGGCGCGGGCCTGGCTGAGCGCACGTCGCGGCGAGCCGTGGTCGGCCTCGAACAGCGCGGTCTCGAGGTCGGTGCGCACACCGCTCGCATCGAGGAGCTCGATCGTGGTGCGCACGACCGCGAACTGGGCCTCCGCCTCGTCGGGTCGGCCCAGGTGCTCGAGCAGCTCGCCGAGCTCGGTGAGGTACTCCGGCAGCGGCTGGCGGGCGACGACGTCCTGCCAGGTCTTCACGGCCGCCTCCAGCTGACCGCGGGCGGTCTGCAGGCGGGCCGTCGAGACGAGCGCCGGCAGGTGGTCGGGCCTCGCCTGCAGGGCGATGTCGAGGTCACGGGCTGCCGCCGGCAGCCGACCCAGCTTGCGCTCGATGTCGGCGGCGAGGGTCAGGGTGTAGGCCTGGTCGGCGCGCGAGCCCGCCGCCGCGGCCCGGCGCAGGATGTCGAGGGCACGGTCGAGGTCGCCTCGGAGCTCGTAGGCGTAGGAGTAGCGGGCCGCGATCGCGGTGCTCGGCTGCAGCCGGTCCGCGCGGCGCAGGGCGGCGAGCTGGTCGTCGTACCTGCCGAGCTCGTTGAGGGCGTCGACACGGATCGCCAGCGCACCGAGGTCCCGCGGGTTGATGGCGAGCGCGTCGTCGGCGCTGGCGAGGGCGTCGGTGAAGTCGTGGCGCGCCGCGGAGATCGCGGCGCGTGCGGCGAGGGCCGTGAAGTTCTCGTCCGGCTCGAGGTCGAAGGAGCGGGCGGCGGCCTCGTCGGCCAGCTCGTAGTAGGTCGCGTTGCCGCTGACGCGGGCCTGCTCGACGTAGGCGACCGCGAGGTTGGCCCAGGACACGTGGTCCTGGGGCACCCTCCCCAGGGTGTCCTGCAGCGCGGCGATGCTCGCCGCGAGGTCCTGCCCGGAGTCGGGCACGACGCGGGGCACGGCCGCGGCCGGCCGGGGCGTGGAGGAGCCGGAGGTGGTGGCGACTCCGATGCCGCCGGAGACCGCGAGCACGAGGCCGACACCGATCACGATGAGGCTCTTACGCATGGGGGTCCTTCCGACCGGGGTGCGGGGGTGCAGCCCGACCGCGCGACAGGGTTGCCGCGCGGCCGGGCCGGTGGTGAGAGGTCAGGCCTTGCGGCGCCGGGTGGCGCCACCGATGCCGCCGATCAGGGCCAGGAGGCCCACACCGACGAATGCCATCGAGCTCTGACGACCCGGAGCGATGCCCTGGAGCACACCGCCCTTGCTGGCCGACTGCTTCGCCGATCCACCCGCGGACGGGTGCGGGTCGGCGTTGCTGCCGCTGGCCGGGAGGGCCAGGTAGGGGAACGTGTTGTCGAAGGCGACGTCGTTCTTGTCGACGCCGTCCCCGAGGTCGTTCGCCGATCCGACGAGCTCCCCCTCGACGACCTGGAGCGCGATGTCGATGACGTCGTCACCGAGCCGGCGGCCGTTGGGGAAGCCCTGGGTGTCGCCACCGATCACGCCGAGCCGGTTGGGCTCCGCGGTGACAGGGGTCGACATGTTGAGGCGGAGCTGCTCGCTCGGCGTCACCTTGCCCTCGGCCTTGTTGAGGCCCTTGACACCCGTGAGGAACACCGACACGAGGTCGTTGCGCGGGGTCTTGGGCGCGTCGATGCCGTAGACGGCCTCGATCAGCCTGGGCAGCTCGGGGTTGGTGACGTACTTGAGCGCCGCCCCGTCCTGCGTCGGCTTGGAGGCGTTGAAGCCGTCCTTGAGCTTCAGCGGGATGACGACCTCGTTCACCAGCGGGTTGCCCAGGCGCGAGACCTGGACCCACTTGCCGTTGGTCGACTTCTTCTGCGTGGTCGTCCAGGTGCCGATCACCGGGTTCTTCTTGGGGTTCTGGTTCTTGGCCACCCACTTCTGCGGAACCTGGAGCGCGACCGACTGCACGTTGAAGCCGGCCAGCGTGTCGTCGCCGGACTCGGAGAGGTCACCGCCGTAGAGCAGGTCGAACACGCGCAGGTCGAGGAAGAACGGGTCCTCGGCCTGGCCGGCGAAGGACTTGACGTTCTTGCCCACCCGCGTGGTCGCCTTGCTGCGCAGCTTGTTGTAGGCCGGCATCGACGCGGAGCCGATGTTGGACGGCGCCACGCGACGGCTCTTGATGATGGTCTTCTTCTTGTTCTTGCCGATCCGGACCAGCTTGTAGGTCTGGTAGTAGTTCAGGTCCTTGTCCTTCAAGGACGTGACCGGGCCGGTGGCGGCGAGGAAGGTGTCCTTGGTGACGTAGTGGTCCTTGAAGGTCCACCGGAACGTCACGTCGGGCTTGGCGTCGGCGTTGTTGTCGACGTGGATGTCGTACTGCGCGTCGGTGGCGAAGCTGTAGAAGTTCGGACCGCCGGCGGGCTCCTCGAAGGGCAGCCAGTTGGCGATCAGGGTGACGGTGCTCTTCTTCTCCGGGCTGCGGAACGCATAGAGGTCCGTCCCGTCGTACTGCGGCGTCCCCGAGATCAGTGGTGCTTCACGGTGACTGGACGCGGTGGCGGCCAGCGGACCGAGACCGGCGAAACCGACTGCTGCCAGCAGTCCGCCGGTGCAGGCCAGGGCTACTGCCCCGTGCCGCTTGGTGGGTCGTGAGCGGTTCATCAGCAACTACTCCTTGTGTCGGCCCGGAGCGCGATGGTGCGTGCGCCGGTTCGGGCAGCCCGAGACTCCGTGAATGGGCCGGGGGCGGGATGTGTTCGGAGTCACTCCCGAGCCGGATTGCCGGCACGTGCGCGCCCCACCCCCAGGGGGGAGCGCCCGGTCCGTTTCCTAGGCTGGCGGCGTGCAGGCCACCGACCGCGAGATCCTCCGTCTCGCGGTGCCCGCGTTCCTCGCCCTCGTGGCGGAGCCCCTGTTCCTGCTCTCCGACGCCGCGATCGTCGGCCACCTCGGCACCACGGAGCTGGCCGGCCTCGGCATCGCTGCGGTGATCCTCCAGACCGTCGTCGGCCTCTGCGTCTTCCTGGCCTACGGCACCACCGCCAGCGTCGCCCGACACCTCGGTGCCGGCGACCTGCGGGCCGCCCTCGCCCAGGGGGTCGACGGCGTCTGGCTGGCGATCCTCATCGGCACCGTCGCCACGGCCGGCGGGATCCTCGCGACCCCGGCGCTCGTGGGAGCCTTCGACACCGGGCCCGAGGTCTCCGGGCAGGCCGAGACCTACCTGGCGATCGCCTTCCTCGGCACCACCCCGTTGCTGGTCATGCTCGCGACGACCGGCGTGCTGCGCGGCCTGCAGGACACGCGTACGCCACTGCTCGTCGCCGTCGTCGGCAACGGCCTCAACATCGCCCTCAACTTCCTGCTCGTCTACGGCCTCGACCTCGGCATCGCCGGGTCCGCGATCGGGTCCGTGGTCGCGCAGGTGCTCTCGGCCGCGTGGCTGGTCACGGTCGTGGTCCGGGCCGCTCGCGAGCACGAGGCCCCGCTGTCCCCCGACCGTGCCGGGATCCTGGCCGCCGCGCATGCTGCTGTCGCGCTGGTGATCCGCACCCTGGCACTGCGCGCCTGCCTGCTCGTCGGGACCTATGCCGTCACGCGCGTCGGCTCGCAGGGCGCCGAGGTCTCGATCGCCACGCACCAGATCGCCATCACCCTGTGGACCTTCCTCGCCTTCGCCCTCGACGCCATCGCCATCGCCGCGCAGGCCCTCACCGGTCGTGCGCTCGGCCGCGGCGACGTCGAGAGCACCCGAGCGCTGACCCGGCGGATGATCCGGTGGGGCTGGGGCAGCGGGATCGTCGCCGGCCTCGCGCTCGCGGCCCTCTCGCCCTTCATCGGCGCGGTCTTCACCAGCGATCCCGAGGTGCGCGCCCTGCTGGTGCCCGTGCTCCTCGTGGCCGCGCTGGGCCAGCCGCTGGCGGGGGTGGTCTTCGTGCTCGACGGCGTGCTCATCGGCGCCGGGGACGGGGCCTTCCTCGCCTGGGCCGGCCTGGTGGTGCTGGCGGCGTACGCCCCGGCGGCGCTGTGGGCGGCGACCCTGCCGCACGGCCTCGTCGCCGTCTGGGTGGCGATGGGCGCCGTCTTCATGGGGGCGCGCGGGGTGCTGCTCCTGGCGCGTGCGCGGGGGGACCGCTGGCTCGTCACCGGCGCCCGGGTCCGGCGTTGAGCGGACGCCGTTCCGGTGGCGCGCCCGGGTGGCCGGCACTCCGTGTCACCTTCGCGTCACCTTCCGGAGGGGGTCCTGAGCAACAGACCCGTCACAGGAGGATTTTGCGTGCCCGGATTTGTTGACATGGACCCGGTTGTGACTTGGGATACAAGAGTTCATCTCTTTGCCCCACACGTACGTCGTCCGTATGCGCCTCGGTCGCGCTCGGCGTGCGGTGGGTCCATCCTTCGAACGGGAGATCCGCGTGATCCGTCGTACCCTCGCGGCCGGCGCTGCCATCAGCGTCACAGCCGCACTCCTCATGCCGTGGGGGACGGCTGCGCAAGCAGCCGACACCTCCCCCGGCGACCTCAAGCCGGCGCAGGCATCGCCTGCCCAGGCGCTCAAGAAGGGAACCGTGCTCGAGCTGGGCACCGGTTCGGCGCCTGAGACCTACATCGTCCAGCTGGACTCCGCCGCGATCCCGACCCGTTCGGTGGGGGACAAGGGCATCCAGCGCAGTGACGGTGCGGCCGCCTACGGCAGGGAGCTCAAGGCCGAGCAGGCCGACCTCAAGGCGTCCATCGCCAAGATCACCGGGTCCACCCCGAAGGTCCTGGGGTCCTACACCCACGCGATCAACGGCATCACGGTGAAGCTCACCCGTTCGCAGGCCCAGCGCGTGGCCCGCATCGACGGCGTCGGGGCCGTCCAGGTCGACTTCACCCGCAAGCTGACCACGGACGTCGGCCCGGAGTGGATCGGCGCACCCAGCATCTGGGACGGGTCCAACGTTCCCGCCGGGGTCGCAGGCAGCAAGGGCGAAGGCATCGTCGTCGGCATCCTCGACACCGGCCTCAACCCCGCCAACCCGTCCTTCGCTGACGTGGGCGGCGACGGCTACGACCACGACAACCCGCGCGGGGACGGCAACTACGTCGGTGTCTGCGCCACCGACCCGGGCTGGGGCTGCAACGACAAGGTCATCGGCTACTGGAACTTCTCCGGCACCGACACCTATGACGACGACGGTCACGGCAGCCACACCGCCAGCACGTCGGCCGGCAACCAGGTCGAGGCCACGGTCTACGCGGCCAGGGGCACGGCGAACGAGTTCTCGGTGACGCGCACCATCAAGGGTGTCGCTCCCCACGCCAACATCATCGGCTACGACGTCTGCGACGGCGCAGGCTGCCAGGGTGCCTCCATCGTCGCCGCCATCGACCAGGCGATCATCGACGGTGTCGACGTCATCAACTACTCCATCGGAGCGTCCTCGCCCTCCAACCCCTGGAGCGACCCGGATGCAGTCGGTTTCCTGAACGCTCGCGCGGCCGGCATCTACGTGGCCACCTCGGCCGGCAACGACGGCCCGGGTGCCGCCACGCTGGGCAGCCCCGCGGACGTCCCGTGGATCACGTCGGTCGGCGCGACCACGCACAACCGCACCTACATCTCCTCGGTGATCGACATCGCCGGTTCCGACGACTCCTCGCTGCCCGACATCGCGGGCAAGGGTCTCTCCGGTCCGACCGACGCGGTCCTATCCGCTCGTCTACGCCGGTGCTGAGCCCTACAACAACGCGCTCTGCGAGCTGGAGAAGTTCGCGACGGGCACCGACCTGTCGGGCAAGATCATCATCTGTGACCGCGGCGCGACTGGTCGTGTCCAGAAGGGTGAGGTCGTCGCCTCGTTCGGCGCCGAGGGCATGGTCCTCGCCAACGACCAGGCCAGCGGCACCTCGCTCAACGGTGACGCGCACGCCCTCCCGGCCGCGCACATCACCTACGCCGACGGCGTGACGCTGAAGAACTTCGTCGCCGCCCACCCGGGCGTGCAGGCGGCCCTCTCCGGAGCCGTCATCAACCTCGGCGACGCCAACGGCGACATCATGGCGGCGTTCTCGAGCCGCGGGCCCAACCGTGCGGTCTCCGCGATCGGCCCGTCGGTCTCGGCTCCCGGTGTGGACATCCTCGCCGCCGCCGGCACCGACAACGACACGGAGTGGGAGTTCATCTCCGGCACGTCGATGGCCAGCCCGCACACCGCTGGCGCCTTCGCCCTGCTCAAGGCCGTCCAGCCCGACTGGACCCCGGCCCAGGCCCAGTCCGCACTGATGACCACGTCGGAGCGCAACATCACCGACAACGACGGCACCGCGGCCGACTGGTTCGACATGGGCTCGGGCCGCATCGAGCTCCGCCGCGCCGCCAAGGCCGGCCTGGTGCTCGACGAGACCCTCGCCGACTACCAGGGCGCCAACCCCGACGTGGGTGGCGACGTCCGCACGCTCAACATGGCCAGCATGGCCGACAACGAGTGCCTGCAGACGTGTGAGTGGACCCGCACCTTCGAGGGCACCGCCACCGGCGTCGGCGCGTGGGACGTCTCCGTGGAGAACCTCTCCCCCGGAGTGAGCCTCAGCGTCGACAAGAACAGCATCGACGTCACCGAGGGCGGTTCGGTCGACGTGAGCGTCACGGCCACGCTCGACGCCGGGGTATCGACCAGCAAGTGGCTCTTCGGCACGCTGGTGCTGACGCCTTCGGGCGGCCAGGCTGCTCCAGCGGCGCACCTGCCCGTCGGCGTCCTGCCGTCTGCCGGTGTCCTGCCCCAGTCGATCGACATCACGACCCGTCGTGACGCTGGTTCGCAGGTGGAGAAGGACCTCGAGGCCATCGCGATCACCGACCTCCAGATCGACCCGAGCGGACTGGTCCCCGAGGAGAGCACCTCGCTCTCGATCGTCGAGGACTCGACCAACACCGACCCGTTCGACGGCAACGGCACGGCGGTGACCGAGGTCGAGGTGCCCGCCGGCGCCACGAGCTTCATCGCCAAGCTCGCCGACCCCACCGCACCCGACTTCGACCTCTATGTCGGAACCGGCGCGGTGACCGAGGCGAACGTGGTGGCCAGCAGCGCCGCCGGCGGCTCGAACGAGAGCGTCGAGATCGCCAACCCCGACGCCGGGACCTACTGGGTCCTGGTGCAGAACTGGGAGGCCTCCACGGCCGGTGGCACCGACACCACCGACCTGGTGACGGCTGTCGTCGCAGGTGATCAGGGCAACCTCAGGGCCGAAGGCCCGTCGGGGCCCCTCCCGGCTGCCACGCCGTTCGACATCCGCACGTTCTGGGACGAGGCGGCCATGGAGGCCGGTCAGACCTGGCACGGCACGCTCACGCTCGGCAGCTCGTCGTCCAGCCCTGGTGACATCGGGGTCGTCCCGGTGACGATCCACCGGATCGACGACGACGTGACCAAGACCGCGGACGTGACCGAGGCGGCACCGGGTGACGTGATCACCTACACCGTCGACATCGCGCCCAACGTCAGCCGGGAGGACCTGACCTACACGGTCAACGACACCCTGCCCGCGGGCACCACGTACGTCGAGGGCTCTGCCACCGACGGTGCCACTGTCAGCAACGGCGTGGTGACGTGGACCGGCGCGCTCGAGTCCACCTACGGCCAGGAGGGCAACTACACCATCACCACGAGTGCACAGGACCCGAGCTGCGAGACGCCGTTCGGCCCTGGCTACCTCAACCTGGCCGACCTGGCCATCGACCCTGCCGACAACATCGTCGGTGACACCGTGACGTTCTCGGCGTTCACGACCGGGACGTTCGGGTTCTATGGCAAGAGCTACCGGGGTCTGACGTTCTCCGACGACGGGTTCCTCGTCTACGACGGCGCCACCAACTATGCAGGCGAGCCGTGGTTCGCCCAGTCGGTGCCGGATGCTGCCGCACCCAACAACGTCGCAGCGATGCTGTGGCAGGACATGGAGTTCCGCTACGACGCCGCGACCGGTGCGGGTGTCACCCTGGCATCCACCGACGCCAACGATGACGATCGCATCGACGCAGGCGACGTCGCCATCGTCGAGTACGACCAGATGCGCTACTTCGGCAACTCGTCCGGCTCGAGGGGCCAGCTCGACATGCAGGTCTTCGCGACTGCCGGCAGCAACGACCTGGTCTTCGCCTACGACAACATCACGGGCGGAACCCTTCTCGGTGGCGACGCCAACGTCGGCAACGTCACCATCGGCACCGAGAACGCCACGGCCAGCCAGGGCGCGGCGCTCGTCAACAACGGCGATGCCAACGGCGTGCTGACGGACGGGCTCAACGTCTGTGCGTCCTACTCCGAGCCCGAGGGCGCAAGCGCGAGCTTCACCTACCAGGTCACGGTCGACAACGACGTCCACGAGCGCCAGCGACTGGTGAACAAGGCCGTCCACACGACCGACGACCCGGGCGCCAAGCCGGCGACCGCCAGCCAGACGGTCGTGGTCAAGGGAGCCAAGGAGCGCAGCCAGGTGGCGCTCTCGATCAACCCGAACCGCATCGAGACCGGCGGCACGACCTCTGCCACGGCCACGGTGTTCACCGCGGGCGAGACGGCTGCCATCGGGACGGTCCAGTTCATGGCCGGCACCCGGCTCGCCGGCACCGCCACGGTCGGTGCGGACGGCAAGGCTACGGCGACCCTCAGCGGGTTCACCGCCGCCGGCACCGTCCCGGTGACGGCCACGTATTCCGGCGACGCCGGAACGCTGGGCAGCACGTCGGCCCCGGTCAACCTGGTGGTCTCCGCCCCGGGCCAGCCTGCACCGAAGGTGAAGTCCAGGGTGCAGCTCGACGGCCCCAGGTCGGTCAAGACCGGCAAGGTGGTCAAGCTCGAGGTGCTCGTCCTCGCCGAGGGCGTCACCCCGAGCGGCACGGTGACGATCACGGTGAAGGCGCCGGGCAAGGGCACCGACACCCTGACCGCCGAGCTCAACAAGTACGGCAAGGTCAAGGTCAAGCTGGGCAGGTTCCACAAGCCCGGCAAGGTCAAGGTCAAGGTCGACTACGCGGGTGACGCCGCGGTCCTGGGCGACTCGGCCAGGACGTCGTTCAAGGTGACCCCGAAGAAGAGGAGGGGCCACCGCTGAGGCACCTGATCAGCCCACGCGGCTGACGCAACCCGGCGAGGGGGTCAGTGGTCACACTGGCCCCCTCGTCGCACGTTCGGAACCCGCCGGCTCGGCGCCGCGTCACACTGGTGTGATGAGACCGATGAGCCGCGTCCTCCTGCTCGCGCCCTGCGCCGTGCTCGTGGTCGCTTGTGCCGGCTCGACCGATCCCGCCTCCGAGGAGTCCGCCGTGGACCAGAGCACGCCCTCGTCCAGCCCGAGCCAGTCGTCCGAGGCTCCCACCCCGGTCCCCGGGGCGGGCTCCCCCGACGTACAGGCTGCGATCGAGGACCTGGGTGCGTCCCTCGACGTGGATCCGGCGGGCGTGGAGGTGGTCTCGGTGGAGGAGGTCACGTGGCGCGACGGCAGCCGCGGCTGCGCCCAGCCCGGGGACAGCTACACCCAGGCCCTCATCGACGGCTCGCGCATCACCCTGCGCGTCGACGGCACGACGTACGAGTACCACTCGGGCGGCAGCCGACCGCCCGCGCGCTGCGAGAAGCCCACCGAGTAGGCACACGCGGGCATGCACATGCACGACGGCCCGCCACCTCCGAGGAGGTGACGGGCCGTCGGGTGGTGCGGGTCAGTCGGCGATCAGGCCGGAACGACGTTGAGGGCCACCGTGGCGGACACCTCGTCGTGCAGCTTGACCGACACCTCGTGGGCGCCGAGCGACTTGATCGGGTTCGCCACGACGATCGTGCGGCGGTCGACCTTCTCGCCCGAGACCTCGCCGATCGCGTCGGCGATCTCCGCGGTGGTGACGGCACCGAACAGGCGACCGCCCTCACCGGCGCGGACCTGCACGTTGACCGCGTTGGCCTCGAGCTTGGTCTTGATCTCCTTGGCGTGGTCCTCGTCGCGGGCCGCACGGGCGGTGCGGGCGGACTTGATGGACTCGATGGTCTTCTCGCCACCGCGGCTCCAACGGATGCCGAGGCCACGGGGCACGAGGTAGTTGCGGCCGTAGCCGTCCTTGACCTCGACCACGTCGCCGGGGGCGCCGAGGCCGTCGACCTCCTGGGTCAGGATGAGCTTCATGTCTCGTGCTCCTCTCAGCGACCGGTGGACGTGTAGGGCAGCAGAGCCAGCTCGCGCGCGTTCTTGACGGCGATGGCCACGTCGCGCTGGTGCTGGACGCAGTTGCCGGTCACGCGACGGGCGCGGATCTTGCCACGGTCGGAGATGAACTTGCGGAGCAGCGTGGTGTCCTTGTAGTCGACACCGGTCGCCTTCTCCTTGCAGAACTGGCAAACCTTCTTCTTGGGCTTGCGCAGAATTGCCTTGGCCATTGTGGTGCTCCCTTTCAGTGAGCCCGGCCCTGAGGCAGTCAGGGACGGAATGGTGGGAATGCTGGAATGTGCTCCGGATCTCAGAGGCTGAGGATCAGAAGGGGGGCTCGTCGTTGCCGCCGGGGACCCCGGGCGTCGCCCAGGGGTCCTTCGGCGGAGTGGACTGGCCGCCACCCTGCGGCTGCGACTGGGGCTGTCCGCCCCAGCTGCTGCTGCCGCCACCCTGCGCGGGCGCAGCGCTGGCCCACGGGTCGTCGGCCGTCGCGGACTGAGTGCCACCGCCGCCGCCCGAGTAGCCGCCGCCACCGCCGGAGTAGCCGCCACCGCCGCCGGACCGGGTCGTCTTGGTGACCTTGGCCGATGCACTGCGCAGCGACGGGCCGACCTCCTCGACGTCGATCTCGAAGACGGTGCGCTTCTCACCCTCGCGGGTCTCGTACTGACGCGACTTGAGGCGACCCTGGACGATCACGCGCATGCCCCTCTGCAGGGACTCCGCAACGTTCTCCGCGGCCTGGCGCCACACAGCGCAGGAGAGGAACAGCGTGTCGCCGTCCTTCCACTCGTTGCTCTGGCGGTCGAAGGTGCGCGGCGTCGACGCGATCCGGAAGTTGGCCACGGGGGCCCCCGAGGGGGTGAACCGCAGCTCCGGGTCGTCGACGAGGTTGCCGATCACGGTGATGGTGGTCTCGCCTGCCATGTCAGGTCTCCTCAGAATGTCCTGCTGCTGTGCCGGTTGATCCGGGGGTTGCTCCCGGTGTGCTGCCCATCCAACAGGCAGTCACCGACAGCGGGAAGTGTCTATCCACAGATGCCCGAGGGCGATCAGTGGGCGTCGGGACGCATGACCTTCGTGCGCAGGATCGACTCGTTCAGCGTGAGCTGGCGGTCGAACTCCTTGACCGTCGCGGGCGTGGCCGTCAGGTTGATGACGGCGTAGATGCCCTCGGCGTTCTTCTTGATCTCGTACGCCATCCGGCGACGACCCCACACGTCGAGCGACTCGATCGAGCCACCGTCCTTGCGGATCACGTTGAGGTACTTGTCGAGCGACGGCTCGATGGTGCGCTCGTCGAGACTCGGGTCGAGGATGACCATCACTTCATAGGCACGCATAGCGGTCTCCACCTCCTCTGGGCTAGAGCGGCCACGGGCTTTCCGTGGCAGGAGGGACTGTGCGTCCGCGGTGCGCGTTATCGATCGCGCCCCACGGTCAATCTGCTGCCCGCAGGCAACCGGGGAAGACTATCAGCGGCGCGACCCGTCGCCGGAATCGTCGTACGCCGGGCGACGGCCAAGCATCCGGTCCGGACGGGAGCCTGTGGACGACGCGCCACGCGCCGCCGCGCGCGGCTAGCGTCGATCGGGTGCCTCCTGCAGTCCCCCAGCGAGCGTCCACCGTGGTGGCGGGGCGCTACGTCCTGCTCGACCAGATCGGCACCGGTGGCATGGGGTCGGTGTGGCGGGCCCGCGACGAACGCACCCGGTGCCACGTCGCGGTCAAGGTGCTGGGGCAGCACAGCTCGGCGCTGCTGGCGCGTTTCGTGCGCGAGCAGGCGATCCGGGTGCGCCATCCCCACGTGGTCGCGCCCCACGGGTGGGCAGCCGAGGACGACCTGGTGGTGCTCGCCATGGAGCTCGTGCCCGGCGGCTCGGTCGCCGACCTGCTGCGCGAGCACGGGCCGCTCGACCCCGGCACGGTCGCGCTGCTGGTCGAGCAGCTGCTGAGGGGGTTGTCCGCGGTGCACGGCGCCGGTCTCGTGCACCGCGACGTCAAGCCCGCCAACCTGCTGCTCGAGGCGACCGGCGACGAGCGGCCGCACCTGCGGCTCGGCGACTTCGGGGTGGCCGCCCCGATCGCCGACCGACGCTTCACCACCGTGCCGGGGGCGATCGGCACCGACGGCTACATGGCCCCCGAGCAGGCGCGTGGCGCCCTGCCGGAGCCGACCCAGGACCTCTACGCCGTGGGGCGGGTGGCGTTGGAGCTGATCACCGGCCTGCCGCCGTCGCGCCAGCACCAGATCCCGTCCCACCCGCTCCGGCCGCTGGTGGAGCGACTCCTCGTGGCCGACCCTGCCCAGCGCCTGGCCACCGCCGACGCCGCGCTGCGACTGCTGGGCCGGCTACCCGTGCCGGCCGCAGAGCCTCCCCCGGTGCCCGATCGCCTGGGCCCGCCGCCACGTTGTCGCAGTTGGGCCGCGACGGGCGTGGGTGCCGACGTCGACTGGGCGGCCTGGTCGGCGGTCGCGGCCCTGGTCGGCGTGGTCATCGGCTGTCTGTGGGCACTCCTAGGCTGGGCTCCATGACCACCCAGCCGTCCACCCTCTCCGTCGGTGCGCACGTCGAGCAGACCGACCCGATCGCGGAGGCCGAGGCGCGGGGGACCACGCTCGTGCAGTTCTTCCTCGGCGACCCGCAGAGCTACAAGGGCCCCGAGGTCCGCTACCCCGGGGGTGCCGACGCGCTGCGCGAGGCGGCCGCGGCAGCCGGCGTCGACCTCTACGTCCACGCCCCCTACATCGTCAACGTCGCGACGACCAACAACCGGATCCGGATCCCGAGCCGCAAGCTGCTCCAGCAGCACATGAGGGCCGCCACGCAGATCGGGGCCAAGGGACTGATCGTGCACGGCGGCCACGTCGGCAGGTCCGACGACCCGGCCGTCGGGTTCGACAACTGGCGCAAGGCCGTCGAGGCCACCGACCTCACGATCCCGCTGCTGATCGAGAACACCGCCGGCGGCGACCACGCGATGGCACGCCACCTCGACCGCATCGCGGGGGTGTGGGACGCGATCTCCGCGGCCGACGGGGCCGAGCAGGTCGGCTTCTGCCTCGACACCTGCCACGCATGGGCTGGCGGCATCGAGCTCGGTGACGCCGTGGACCGGATCCGCGCCATCACCGGGCGGATCGACCTCGTGCACGCCAACGACTCACGTGACGACTTCGGCTCCGGGGCCGACCGCCACACCAACTTCGGCCACGGGCACCTGCCGGCCGACGAGTTCGCCGCGGTGGTGCGCGAGGCCGGGGCCCCGGTCATCTGCGAGACCCCCGGTGGGGCGGAGGAGCACCGGGCCGACTTCGCCTGGCTCCGCGAACGCCTCTGAGCGTGGCCGTGTCAAGAAAGTGCTGACACCCACGCAACGGAAGTCGCGTCGTCTGCGTCTGTAGTCACGAGGGACCAGACACGTACGGGGGTCGTGTCTGGTCCCTTGTAGCCTCTCGGGGTGACGACCCCCCTGACACTGCGCCCGATCTCCGCGCAGGAGCACCGCGACTTCGTTGCTGGCCGGTCGTCCGCCAGCTTCCTCCAGACGCCCGCCTGGGCAGCCGTGAAGGCGGAGTGGCGAGCCGAGTCCGTGGGGTGGGTGCGGGGCACCGAGCTGGTCGGGGTCGGCCTGGTCCTCTACCGCCAGCTGCCCAAGGTCAGGCGCTACCTCGCCTACCTGCCCGAGGGGCCGGTGATCGACTGGTCGGATGACGACCTCGGGGCCTGGCTGGCTCCGCTGGTCGCGCACCTCAAGGACCAGGGCGCCTTCGCGGTGCGGATGGGTCCGCCGATCGTCACCCGGCGCTGGTCGGCCGAGCAGGTCAAGTCCGGGATCGCCGACGAGTCCGTACGACGCCTCGGTGACGTGCCCCCGCTGGAGCGTTCGCAGCAGGGCGCGCGCGTGATCGCGCAGCTCCACGAGCTGGGCTGGCAGCAGCAGTCGGCCGAGGGCGGCTTCTCCGCCGGACAGCCGCAGTTCAACTTCCAGATCCCGCTCGTCGACGACGAGGGCCTGGCGCGCTCCGAGGCCGACGTGCTCGCGGGCATGAACCAGCTCTGGCGCCGCAACATCAAGAAGGCGGCCAAGGCAGGCGTCGAGGTCACCCTCGGCGGGCGCGAGGACCTCAAGGCCTTCCACGACCTCTACGCCCACACCGCCCAGCGCGACCACTTCACGCCGCGGCCGCTGTCGTACTTCGAGACGATGTACGACGCGCTCCACGCCGAGGACCCGGACCGGATCCAGCTCTGGCTGGCCCGCCACGAGGGCGACCTGGTCGCTGCCACCATCGCGATCCGGGTCGGCACGCACGCGTGGTACTCCTACGGCGCCTCGTCCACCGAGAAGCGCGACGTCCGCGGCTCCAACGGCGTCCAGTGGGAGATGATCCGCCACGCCCTCGACGCCGGCGCGCACGTCTACGACCTCCGGGGCATCACCGAGACCCTCGAGTCCGACGACCCGCACGTGGGGCTGATCCAGTTCAAGGTCGGCACCGGTGGCCAAGCGGTGGAGTACGCCGGCGAGTGGGACCTGCCGATCAACCGGGCCATCTACAAGGCCTTCCAGATCTACCTGGCCAGGCGCGCATGAGTGAGCGCAGCGAGCGAGTGGTCGCATGAGTGAGCGCAGCGAGCGAGTCATCGAGCACCGCGTCCCTCGTGCCTCATGCGCGCACGGAGCGAAGCGAGTACGCGCATGAGTCTCACGCTGACGGTCGACGGCGAGCGCTGGCGCTCGCACCTGCTCGCCACGGTCCGCAAGCACCCGGGCATCGTCCCGGTGGCGAAGGGCAACGGCTACGGCATGACCCTCGGCCGGCTCGCGCGTCGGGCGCAGTGGCTGGCCGAGCACGCGGCCCAGACCGGGGCGCCGCTCGACACGCTGGCGATCGGCACCTACGACGAGCTCGACCAGGCCACCTCGCGCTACGCGGGCGACCTGCTCGTGATGACCCCGTGGCGCCCCTTCGGCACGGCGCTCGAGCTCGACCCCCGCACCGCCGCGCGGGTGGTGCACACGGTCAGCCGGGTCGAGGACCTCGACGGGCTCCGCCGGCACGACCCCGGTGCCCGGTTCGTGCTCGAGCAGCTGACCTCGATGCGCCGCCACGGCATGAGCCGCCGCGACCTGGCGTCCGCCGCGGACACGCTGCGCGCCGGCACCCCCGAGGCTCGACGCCTGTTGCGGGGCGTGGCGATGCACCTGCCCCTCAACACCACGTCCCACCTCGGCGAGGTGACCCGGCTGATCAACGACATCGTGGCCTCCGGCCTGCCCACGCGGACCGTCTTCGTCTCGCACCTCACCCACGACGAGCTCACCCGCCTGACCGCGACCTACCCCGACTTCACCGTCCGCCCGCGCATCGGCACCGATCTCTGGCTCGGCGACCGCGGCGCCCTGTCGGTGCGCGCCACCGTCCTCGACGTGCACGACGTGGAGCGCGGGGACGTCTTCGGCTACCGGGGTCGATCGGTGCCCAAGAGTGGTCACCTCGTCGTGGTCAGCGGGGGGACGGCGCACGGGATCGGCCTCGAGGCGCCGACCGGCGACCAGTCCTTCAAGGCGCGGGCCGCCACCCTGGCCCGCGGCGGCCTCGACGCCGTCGGCTTCGTGCGCTCACCCTTCTCGATCGACGGCAAGCAGCGACTCTTCGCCGAGCCGCCGCACATGCAGGCCTCGATGCTCTTCGTGCCCTCAGGTGCTCGGGTGCCCGGCATCGGTGAGCAGGTCGAGGTCCGGGTCCGCTTCACCGCGACCGACTTCGACCACGTCGTGACCACCTGACGCGTCGCGCAGCACCGCCGCGACCAGCCACACCAGGCCGGCGACCCGCAGCAGGAGAGCGAGCCACGACGTGCGCGCGTCGTCGGTGATCGTCGGCACGATCGCACCGCCGACGGACCACCCGGTGATCACCCAGCTGAGCAGGTGCAGGGCCTGCCAGACGAGCAGGTCGCGCCAGTGGCGTACGGCGATCGCGGCCAGCGGCAGCGCGAGCAGCGCGTACTCCGGGGGTGCCGACGGGGCCACCACGAGTGCGGCGGCGAGCAGGACCAGACCGGCGCGGGCGGCGGTCCGCGCACCGTGGTCACCCGAGCGGCGCACCAGCCATGCCGCGGCTGCCGCGGCGACGACCAGGACCACGAGCTGCACCACCGAGCGAGTCGTGCGCGACGCGTCCGCCCCGGCCTGCTGGAGCAGCAGCCAGAGCGAGCCGACGTCCGGGTCGTCGGTCCGTGCGCGTCCCGGGAGCGTGATCACGACGTAGGCCGCCGCGGCCGCGAGGAGGGCGTCGACCCGGTCCCGCAGCCGGCCCCCCACCGAGATCACGCCGAGCAGCGCCACCGCCACCGGCAGAGCGAAGGCCGCCCCGATCCCGGCACCGATGCCGGCCAGCCAGCTGCGGCCGGTGGTCCAGCCCCAGAGCAGCACCGCGACCCCGACGGCCGCGACGAGCTCCCACGAGAGCCAGTGCACCAGCAGCACCGGGCTCATCGCCCAGCCCGCGGCGGCCCACGGCCGGCGGTCGTCGACCCGGACGAGGAGTGCGGTCGCCAGCAGCGCGAGCGCGGCGAGCAGCACAGCGAGGACCGCCGTCGTGGCGAGCGTCCCCGAGCCCGGGAACAACCCGGCCAGGCGCTCCAGCCAGGAGGCGACGTGCGGTGGGGTCCCGGCATCCACCGACGTGCCGGCCAGGTCCGTCCAGCACAGCTGGGCGAACGGCTGCTGCTCCTTGCCCCAGCCCGAGGGCACGCAGGCGGTCTTGCTCGCCATCCCGGCGGCCAGCACGACGGCGGTCGCGCCGAGCAGCACCCGCGAGGCGCCCCACCAGCGATGGCCGTCGGCGTGATCGCCGAGCGGACCGCCGACCACTGCCGACATCGCCGCGGCGACAGGATCGTGGCGGGTGGGCGCCTCGTGGGAGCCGGAGTCGTGGGAGGAGTGGTGGTCCACCGGTGCCCTCAGGGTCGGGCGTCCGGCGGAAGCTGGCGAGGCTGGAGGCGTCCGGCCGGGGTGGTGGGGGGCTCGGTCGGGACCGGGGGCGTCGGCACCGGGGTCGTCGGCGCCGGCGTGGTCGGCGTCTCCGTCGGCGTGGGCGTCTCGGTCGGTGTCGCCGTCTCCGTCGGGGTCTCGGTGGGAGTCTCGGTCGGCACGCCGCCGGTGGGGCTCTTGGTCGGCTTCTTCGTGGGCTGCGGCGGCGGGGGCGGCGGCGGGGTGTACTCGTGGCCGTCCGAGGGGGCGTCGCCGTCGACGTAGGCCGGCTCCGGGAACTCCTCGACGTCCATGCCCTCCATGACGCGCTGCATGATGCCGGTCCAGGTCTGCGCGGGGTAGACGGCCCCGAAGTAGGACGGGAGCCACTCGTCGATGCGGTCGTCACCGTCGCCGCGGACATACATCACCGCGGTCGCCATCTGGGGCGTGTAGCCGGCGAACCACGACGACGAGACGTACTCCTCGGCGCCACCCGTGGCGGTGCCGGTCTTGCCGGCGGCCGGTCGACCGAGCGCCTGGGCGGCCGCACCGGTGCCGTTCTGCACGATCTGCTGCATGACGTACGACGTGTCGGCGGCGATGTCCTCGTCGACGACCCGGGTGGTGCTGGGCTTCCACTCGTAGAGGGTCTCGCCGCTCTTGTCGACGACCTTCTCCACGACGTGGGCGTCGGCGCGCTCGCCGCCGTTGGCGATGGAGGCGTAGGCGTTGGCCATGTTGATCGGGCTCACCCGACCCTTGCCCAGCGTGATCAGGGTGTCGGACGGGCTGAAGTCGACCGACCTGGACGGGATGCCGGGGAACTTGTTCGCCGGGGTGTCGCCCGGGATGCCGAGCGCGCGCGCCATGTCGTAGATGGCCTCCGGTCCGTCGTCCATCGAGTTGGACATGTCGACGAAGGCGGTGTTGATGGACTCCTCGCCGGCCTGGACCAGGGTCACGGCCGAGCCGTAGTCGTTGCCGAGGCCGTCGCTGCCGGTGCCCTCGTTGCGCACCTCGGTGCCGTCGGGGAACTCGAAGGGCGAGTTGCCCTCGAAGGTGTCCTCGAGCGAGAAGCCCTGCTTGATCGCCGCCGCCACCGTCAGGGGCTTGATCGTCGATCCCGCCATGCCGCCGGTGGCGGCCCAGTTGATCTGCGACTGGAGGTAGTCCTGGCCGCCGTAGAAGCCGCGGATCGCCCCGGTGCCGACCTCGATGGTCGCGGCGCCGATGTGGAGCTGCTTGTCACCGAAGCCCTCGGGCTTCTCATCGAGCACGCCGGCCTCGACGTCGGCCATCACCTCGGGGTCGAAGGTCGTGGTGATGCGCAGGCCGCCGCCGTCGATCTCCTCCTCGGAGGCGATGCCGTTGGCGAGGAGCTCCTTCTTGACCAGGGCCAGCATGTGGCCCTTCTGCCCGCCGAACTGGCTCTGGGTCGCGACCTCGGGGAACTTGGGCAGCCGCTTGAGGGCCTGGTCGCGCTCCTCGGAGGTGATGCTGCCCAGCTTCGCCATGCTGGTGAGCACGTAGGCGTAGCGGTCCTTCAGGGACTGCTTGGCCTCCTTGCCGTTGGCCGGGTCGTACGCCGTCGGGTTGTTGAGGACGGTCGCGAGCACCGCCGACTCGCGGAGGCTGAGCTCGCTCGCCGGGTGGTTGAAGAAGGCCTTCGACGCCGCCTGGATGCCGTAGGCACCGCGGCCGAAGTAGATCGTGTTGAGGTAACCCTCGAGCACCTCGGACTTGCTGAGCTGCTGCTGGATCTTGAGCGAGACCACCGCTTCCTTGATCTTGCGCTTGTAGCTCTGCTCGCTCGTCAGGTAGAGGATCTTGACGTACTGCTGGGTGATCGTGGAGGCGCCTTGACGCTCGTTGCCGCGGGCGTTGGAGAAGAGCGCGCGCAGGATGCCCTTGGGGTCGATGCCCTTGTCGGTCCAGAAGGTCTGGTTCTCGGCGGCGACCACCGCGTCCTGCATCGTCTGCGGCATCTCCCCCAGCGGGATGGACTCGCGGTTCTGGTCCTCGTAGTAGGTGCCGAGCTGCTGCTTGCCACCTTGGTAGTAGACGAACGTCGTCTGGGCCTGGAAGGCGGAGTTCGGCGTCGGGATGCTGATCGCCTGGTAGAGCACCACGACCACCCCGGCGAGGACGAGGGCGCCGACCGTGCCGAGGATCGCCATGACCTTGGCGACCTTGGCCGCACGCTGGCGTCGGGTGCGCCGGGGCTTGGGTCGTCGGGTCTGGGCCGGACCGGTGGCCCTCCGCTTCGCACTCACCGCAACAGGGTAAGGGGAGGGGTGCACCTTCCCTGATTCGTCACTGGCGGATATATCGGTACGATAGGTCGCATGGCACGCCGTGGAGACACCATCGAGCTGGCAGTCCTCGGACTGCTGCACGAGGGACCCATGCACGGCTACGAGCTGCGCAAGCGGCTCAACCTGATGCTCGGCTGGGGCCGGGTGCTGTCCTACGGCTCGCTCTACCCCGCCCTCAAGAAGATGCTGCGGGCCGCCCTCATCACCGAGGTGGCCACCACCACGACGCCCACCAGCCGTCGTCCCCGCATCGTCTACGAGGTCACCGAGGCCGGCAACGAGCAGTTCCAGCGGCTCATGTCGGAGGTCGGCCCCACCGCGTGGGAGGACGACAACTTCGACATCCGGTTCGCGTTCTTCTCCTCCACCGACATGGAGATCCGTCTCCGCGTCCTCGAGGGGCGCCGGTCTCGACTCCAGGAGCGGCTCGCCCGGGTCCAGGACGAGCTCGAGCGCACCCAGGCCGAGGTCAACCGCTACGCCGCCGAGCTCCAGCGCCACGGCGTGGAGTCGGTGGAGCGCGAGGTGCGCTGGCTCTCGGACCTGATCCGGGCCGAGCGCGGCGACGTCGCGCCATCCCCCCGGCCCACCGGCAGCCCCGGCGGACCGTCCACCAACGACTGACACCAACCAGCCAGCAGAGAGAAGGAGAGCCCCATGGGTTCGGTACGAGTAGGGATCGTCGGGGTCGGCAACTGCGCCACCTCCCTGATCCAGGGCGTGGAGTACTACAAGGACGCGGACCCGACGGTCAGCGTTCCCGGACTCATGCACGTCGTCTTCGGTGACTACCACGTCAAGGACGTCGAGTTCGTCGTCGCGTTCGACGTCGACGACAAGAAGGTCGGCAAGGACCTCTCCGAGGCCATCAACGCCTCCGAGAACAACACGATCAAGATCTGCGACGTGCCGACCCTGGGCATCGAGGTCAAGCGTGGCCCGACGATGGACGGTCTCGGCAAGTACTACCGCGAGACCATCGAGGAGTCCGGCGCCGAGCCGGTCGACGTCGTCCAGGCGCTCAAGGACGCCGAGGTCGACGTCCTCGTCTCCTACCTCCCGGTGGGCTCGGAGGAGGCCGACAAGTTCTACGCCCAGTGCGCCATCGACGCCGGCGTGGCCTTCGTCAACGCGCTTCCCGTCTTCATCGCCTCCGACCCCGTGTGGGCCAAGAAGTTCGAGGACGCGGGCGTCCCGATCGTCGGTGACGACATCAAGAGCCAGGTCGGCGCCACCATCACCCACCGCGTGATGGCGAAGCTCTTCGAGGACCGCGGCGTGGTGCTGGACCGCACCTACCAGCTCAACGTCGGCGGCAACATGGACTTCAAGAACATGCTCGAGCGCGAGCGCCTGGAGTCCAAGAAGGTCTCCAAGACCCAGGCCGTGACCTCCAACCTGGTCGGCACGCTGGCCGGCGCCGGCGCCCACGACCGCAACGTGCACATCGGTCCGTCGGACTACGTCGCCTGGCTCGACGACCGCAAGTGGGCCTACGTCCGCCTCGAGGGTCGTGCCTTCGGTGACGCTCCCCTCAACCTGGAGTACAAGCTCGAGGTCTGGGACTCCCCCAACTCGGCCGGCATCATCATCGACGCCGTCCGCGCCGCCAAGATCGCCAAGGACCGCGGCATCGGCGGCCCGATCCTGGGTGCCTCGGCCTACCTGATGAAGTCCCCGCCCGTGCAGATGGCCGACGACCTCGGCCGCGCCGAGCTCGAGAAGTTCATCGCCGGCGAGTGACCTGAGTCCTTCGGGACACGCTTGTAACGCCGGGTTAGTGCACCTACCCACCCCTTTGCATCATGGTGGGTACAGCCACTAACCCGGCGTTACAGCATTTCGGGGCGATCAGCCCTGGGTCGCGCGCCCGGCCCACCAGGCCCGCAGCGCGGCCTCGGCCTCCTCGGGCGACTTCGGCCCCTCCTCCATGCGCAGCTCGAGCAGGAAGGCGTACGCCTCCCCGACCTCGCGTCCCGGCCCGATGCCGAGGATCCCCATGATCTGGTTGCCGTCGAGGTCGGGCCGGATCGACGCCAGCTCCTCCTCCTCGCCGAGCCGCGCGATGCGACCCTCCAGCGAGTCGTAGGTCCGTCGCAGCCGGTCGGCCTTGCGCTGGTTGCGGGTCGTGCAGTCGGCACGGGTGAGGATGTGCAACCGCTCCAGCTGGTCGCCGGCGTCGCGGACGTAGCGGCGCACGGCGCTGTCGGTCCACTCCCCCGACCCATAGCCGTGGAAGCGCAGGTGCAGCTCCACGAGCGTCGCCACCGCGTCGATGTCGGCGTTGGCGAAGCGCAGGGCCTGCATCCGCTTGCGGGTGAGCTTGGCTCCCACCACGTCGTGGTGGTGGAAGGTCACGATCCCGCCGGACTCGAAGCGCCGCGTCTTCGGCTTGCCCACGTCGTGCATCAGCGCCGCGAAACGGGAGACGAAGTCGGGGCCGTCACCGAGGCGGTGCTCGAGGTCGATCGACTGCTCGAGCACGGTCAGGGTGTGCTCGTAGACGTCCTTGTGGCGGTGGTGCTCGTCGCGCTCCAGGGCGAGGGCGGGCAGCTCGGGCAGGACGTGTGCCGCCAGGCCGGTGTCGACCAGCAGGCTGAGGCCGAGCCGGGGGTGGGGCGCGCAGACCAGCTTGACCAGCTCGTCACGGACCCGTTCGGCGGAGATGATCTCGATCCGGCCGGCCATGGCGGTCATCGCCTCCACCACGTCCGGGGCGACGGACAGGCCGAGCTGGGCGGCGAAGCGGGCAGCTCGCATCATCCGCAGCGGGTCGTCGGAGAAGGAGTCCTCCGGGGTGCCCGGGGTGCGCAGCACCATCTCGGCCAGGTCGACGGTGCCGCCGAACAGGTCGACGAACTCCCGGCTCGGCACCCGCACCGCCATCGCGTTGACGGTGAAGTCGCGCCGACCGAGATCGCCGGCGAGGCTGTCTCCGAAGTCGACGTCGGGCTTGCGCGAGGTCGGGTCGTAGCTCTCGGAACGGTAGGTCGTGATCTCGACCTGCCACGGCCCCTTGCGGCACCCGATGGTGCCGAACGCGCGGCCCATGTCCCACACGGCGTCGGCCCAACCCGACAGCAGCCGCTCGGTCGTCTCGGGTCGCGCGGAGGTGGCGAAGTCGAGGTCGCTCTGCAGCCGCCCGATCATCGCGTCGCGGACCGGGCCGCCGACCAGCGCCAGCTCCTCACCCGCCTCCGCGAAGCGGGCACCGAGCTCGTCGATGACCGAGCCGATGCGGTCGAGCTCCGCGCCGACACGGCGCTGGATCTCGACGATCGTGAGCGGGGGCAGGGCGGCGTCGGACACGACAGGACAGTCTAGGTGCCGGCCCGGGCCCACCCAGCAACTAGCATCGGTGCGTGCCCCGCCCGTCCATGATCCGTGCTGCCCTGGCGGGGCTCCTGGCACTCGGTTCCGCCTGCGGGGTGGCCCTCTCCGCCTCGGCCGCGGCACCGGCCGAGGACCCCGACCCGCTCGTCGTGCACATCGACACCATGAGCCCCGTGCTCCCGGGCAGTGGGGACGTCGAGATCACCGGCACCGTCACCAACGCCAGCGACGACATCTTCACCCGGGTCAACCTGCACGCCTTCTCCTCCCAGGCCCCGATCCTCGACGCCGCCGCGCTCGCCGCCTCGGCAGCGAGCGATCCCAGCGCCTTCGTCGGGGAGCGGGTCACCGTGCCCGGCACCTTCGACACCGTCGAGGAGCTGGCTCCCGGTGAGAGCGCCGAGTTCTCCGACTCGGTCCCCGTCGAGCTGCTCGGCATCCCCGACCAGGAAGGCGTCTACTGGATCGGGATCCACGCCCTCGGCGACAGCTCCGTGCCTCGCGACGGCGTCGCCGACGGACGCGCGCGCACCTTCATCCCGGCCCGGCCCTCGGGCCCCCGGACCCAGGAGGCGGCCGTCATCCTGCCGGTGCGGCACCGCGTGTGGTTCGACAGGGAGGGCAGGGTGGGTGGCACCGAGCGCTGGGCACGCCGGCTCGACGAGAACGGCAGCCTCGACGCGATCCTCGACATGGCCGACTCGGCCGGCGCCACGCCGTACAGCTGGTTGGTGGACCCTGCCGTCCTCGTCGCGATCAATCGGTTGGCGCTCGGCAACGCACCACGCAGCCTCGATCCGGACCCCGCCGCACCGGACCCGACCGCACCGGACCAGGCGACCACCCCGACCGAGACCCCCTCCGGCGAGGCGACGCCCGACCCGTCGGAGACGTTGACCCCACCCGTGCCGCGCCCGACCGAGGAGCAGAGCGAGGAGGAGCAGGCACTCGCCGCGGCTGCGGGTGCCTGGCTGACGCGGTTCTCCGCCCTGGCCGGATCCTCGCCCGTCCTGACGCTCCCCTTCGGCGACCTCGACGTCTCGGCGGCCGTGCGCCACGCTCCGGAGAGGTACGCCGAGGCGCTGGCCCGCAGCACGGAGGTCATGGGCGGGCTCGGGCTCACCGCCGACCTGACCGTCGCGCCGACCGGTGACCTGCTCAGCCCCGAGGCGATCGCGGCGACCCCCGCCGACGTGACGATCCTGCTCGGCGACAACGCCTTCGCCGTCCCGCCCCGCAGCGCCCACTCGGTCGTGCGCCTGCTCGGGCACAAGGTCCTGGTCACCAGCACCGGCGCCGAGGCCGGCGGCCCCGGGCCCACGGCCGCCAGCGATCCGCTCGCCCTGCGCCAGCGACTCCTGAGCGAGGCCGCGCTGCGACTCGCCAACGACGACACCGCGCCCGTGGTCGTCACCTTGCCGACCGTCTGGCGGGGCGAGGACGCCGGGGTGTTCTTCGACGACCTCGCCCAGTCGTGGCTCGACGTGGTCCCCGTGAACCCCCTCGCCGACCTGTCCGCCACCGGCGTCCCGGCGACCAGCCTCGCCTACACCGACGCAGACCTGGACCAGGAGCTGAGTGCCGCCAACTTCGTCGCCGCCGCCCGGGCCACCGATCTCGCCAGCCTGGTCGAGGAGGTGCTCACGCTGCAGACCACGGTCGAGACGCAGGTCCGCGACGAGGTGCTGGTGACCCTCTCCGAGCAGCACCGGGCGGCGCCACGGCTGGCCCTGCGCGCCGCCGGGCGCATCTCGGAGTCGCTGCGCGCCGAGCTCGGCAAGGTGGAGATCGAGGCGCCCACGTCCGTCACCCTGTCGAGCGACTCCGGCAAGCTCGGCACGACGCTGGTCAACGGCCTCGACCAACCCGTGACCGTCCGGGTCCAGGCCACCACCGACGGTGAGCTCACCCTCGCCGGTGACACCGTGCGCCAGCTCGGCCCCAACGCCCGGAGCGTCGTGCGCTTCGAGGCCACCACCTCCCAGCCCGGCATCCACCGGGTCCGCCTCACGGTCACCAGCATCGACGGGGTCCCGCTCGGGTCGGCCGACGAGCTGCCGATCCGGGCGGCCCGGGTCAGCGCACTCATCTGGATCGTGATGGCCGTCGGCGCGCTGGTGCTCTTCGGGATGATCGGCTACCGCCTGCCGGGCCAGATCCGCGCCCGGCGCCGCGAGCTGGCGGACGCCGCCGGGCCGGCCGACCCCGTCGCGGTCCCGGAGCGGACGTGAGCGACCAGCGCATCCTGGCCTCCTCGGCGGTGATGGCGGCCGGGACCGTCGTGTCCCGGGCGTCCGGCTTCGTCCGGGGTGCCCTCCTGGTCGCGGCCCTGGGCGGCGCACTGCGGGCCGACCTCTTCTCGATCGCCAACACGCTGCCCAACATGGTCTACATCCTGTTGGCCGGCGGCATCTTCAACGCCGTCCTGGTGCCCCAGCTGGTCAGGCGGATCAAGGACGATCCCGACGGCGGGGACGCCTACGCCAGCCGGGTGATCACGCTCTCGGCGCTGTTCCTCGGCGCGGTGACGGTGCTGCTGGTCGCACTGGCGCCGCTGCTGCTGCGTCTCTACCTCAACGGACGGTTCCTCGACCCGGACCGCGTCACCCAGCTCGAGTCGATCGTCGACCTGACCCGGTGGTGCCTGCCGCAGGTGTTCTTCTACGGCATGTACGTCCTGGTGGGCCAGGTGCTCAACGCGCGCGGCCGCTTCGGGCCGATGATGTGGGCACCGATCGCCAACAACCTGATCTCGATGGCGGTCCTGATCACCTACCTGCTCGTGTGGGGTCCGGTCGGGAACAGCATGGCCCGCTTCGAGGCGCTCAGCACGAGCCAGGAGGTGTTGCTCGGCCTCGGCGCCACCGTCGGCATCGTCGCGCAGTTCGGGGTCCTCGTGCCCTACCTGCGCGCATCGGGCTTCACCTACCGTCCCCGCTTCGACTTCCGCGATCCCGAGCTCAAGCACACCCTGGCCCTGGGCATCTGGACGGTGCTCTTCGTCGTCGCCACCCAGACGGCGTACCTGGTCGTGGTCAACCTCGCGTCCAGCGGCACCGCCGACGGGGGTGACGGCACCGGCTACACGGTCTACACCTACAGCCAGCTGATCATGATGGTGCCGCACTCGATCGTGACGGTCTCGCTGGCGACGGCGATCCTGCCGCGGCTCTCGACCTACGCGCACGAGGGCCGGCTGGCGGACCTGGGCAGCACGGTCGGCTCGACCCTGCGGACCGCGCTCGCCCTCGTGCTGCCCTTCGCGGTCATCCTGCCGGTCGTGGCCGGCGACGTCGCGGGATTCGCGTTCGGCTGGGGCGGCGCCGAGGACACAGCTGCCGCGTTCGCGCCCACGCTGGCGCTCTTCGGGCCCGCCCTCGCCTTCTTCACCGTCCACTACTTCATGCTCCGCGGCTTCTACGCCATGGAGAGGACGCGCCTGGTCTTCTTCATCCAGCTCGCGGTCTCCCTCACCAACATCGCGGTGGCCGTGGCGCTCGTGCCCACTCGTCCCCCGGAGGAGACGGCCCCGATGCTCGTGGTCGCCTACCTCACCTCGTACGCCGTCGGTGCGGTGGTGAGCTTCGTCGTCCTGCAGCGCACCGTGGGCGTCCTCGGAGCACCGCAGCTGCTCCGGTTCCTCGTCCGGATGGCCCTGGTGCTGGCTGCCGCGGGTGCAGCCGCCTGGGCGGTCCAGCTGGCGATGGCCGGTCTGGGAGATCGTCCGCCGCCCCTGGTGGCGCTCCTGCGCGGCGGCCTCAGCGGGCTCGCCGGCGCTCTCGTGGTGCTCGCCGGGGCCCGGTTGCTGCACGTGCGTGAGGTCACCACCCTGGTCGACACCGTCGCGGCGCGGCTGCGGCGCGGCTGAGTCTGCCTACGATGAACGCGAAGCCGGGAGCGGAACGACGCCGTGGGCCACGACGCGAGGGAGGCGAGGGAAGCGATGCCGATGTCGATGCAGGCAGGTGACGTGCTCGCCGAGCGCTACCGCCTCGACGACCTGCTCGCCGAGAACGGCTCCGGTCGGTTCTGGCGCGCTCACGACCTCGTCCTGCACCGCCCCGTCGCCATCCACGTCCTCGCCGCCGACGACGACCGCGCGGAGGCGGTGCTGGAGGCCGCCCGCACCGCCGGGCCGGTCATCAACCGGCGCCTGCTGCGGGTGCTCGACGCGGAGACCAGCGACGGCCGCTGCTACGTCGTCAACGAGTGGGGGCAGGGTGACTCCCTCGACATCCTCCTCACGCGGGAGGGTCCGCTGCCGCCGCGACGCGCCGCCTGGCTGGTCGGCGAGGTGGCCGACAGCATCGCCGAGGCGCACGCCGCCGGGCTCGCGCACGGGCGGCTGTGCCCGGAGAACGTGCTCCTCGACCAGCACGGCCAGATCCGGCTCATCGGCTTCGGTGTCGACGCCGCCCTCCGCGGACTGCCCCCCGGTCGGACCGGCGTCGACGAGATCGACCTCGCCGGGCTGCTCTACTGCTCGCTGACCGGCACCTGGTCCGGTGTCTCCGAGTCCGCGGTCCAGCCCGCCCCCGAGGTCCACGGCGCGGTGCTGCGGCCCCGGCGCGTGCGCGCCGGGATCCCCCGGGTGCTCGACACCCTCTGCGACGAGGTCCTCAACCCCGACCACGCCCCCGGCGGGGTGGAGGCCGACCACAGCGCGCGCGGCATCTGCGACCAGCTCCAGGCATATCTGGGCGACCACACCGCGACGCAGGTCCCGGTGCAGGGGCCACGACCTCCCGTCCCTCCCGCACCAGCCCCACCGGCCACGCCGGCGGAGCAGGCGACCGAGGTCCAGCCCGCGGTCGAGAGCTCCCCCGAGTCGGGTCCCGACCACGAGCCGGGCACCGAGACCGTCGCGGTGCCCTCACCCGGCGACGATGCCCCGACCCAGGACGCCCCGACTCCCGTCACCGACCTGCCCACCCAGGCCGGCATGCCGGTCTTCCACGACGACGACGAGGTCGACTGGCTGCGCGCCCGCGCCGAGAAGCCCGAGCCACCGCCACCGCTGGAGGAGCTGCCGCCCAAGCCGCTCTTCGCCCCCGACCCCCCGGCCGGCGAGCCCGTACGACGACCTCGCCCGGGCAGCCGGGCCGCGGCGGGCAGCCCGGAGTACTGGCCCTGGGACACCTCGCAGGACTCGGGCCACGACCCTGCTCGGGACGCACAGCGCGACTCCGGCGTCCGGCCGATCGGTCGCGACACCGGCTCGTGGGCCTCCGGGTCCTGGCCGGGGGAGCACTGGGGCACGGGCGAGGACCTGGACGACGCGGGCAGCCAGGTGCCCGGCCGGAACTGGATCCGGCTGGCCATGATCGTCGGCGTCTGCGTGCTGGTGATGGTGGCGGCGGTGGCTGCCTACCAGCTGGGCCTCAAGCCCCCCACGGGCGACTCCTCGGACGAGGCGTCGCCGACGACGACGACCCCTTCGGTGGCGGAGCCGACCCCCTTCACCGACCTCACCGCCGACGACTTCGACCCGCAGGGCGCCGCCCCCCGCGAGGAGAACCCCGACACCGTCCCCAACGTCGTCGACGGTGACCCGGCCACGACGTGGAGCACGTCGAGCTACCTGCAGAACTTCGGCCCGGGCGGGCTCAAGACCGGCGTCGGGGTGATCGTCGACCTCGGCGCCACCGTGGGCGTGCGCCAGGTGGTGGTCTCGACCGAGGGCGGACAGACGTCGCTGGCGGCGTACGTCACCTCCACGGCACCGACCAGCGTCGGGGAGCTCACGCCCGTCGGCACCGCGTCGGGCTCGGGGGAGCTGACGATCAGTCTCGACGAGGCGGTGTCGGGGCAGTACGTCACGATCTGGCTCACCCTGCTGCCCGAGGTGGGTGGCAAGTTCCGCGGCACCATCGCCGAGGTGCAGGTGCTCGGGTGAGGACCCCGGTGAGCGACGACCGCTCCGACCACGCGCTCCTCCAGGCGCACATCGAGGGCGACGCCGACGCCTTCGGCGAGCTCTTCGGCCGGCACCGGGACCGGTTGTGGGCCGTCGCGCTGCGCACGATGGGCAACCCCGAGGATGCCGCCGACGGCCTCCAGGACGGCATGATCGCCGCCTTCCGTCGCGCCGGGTCCTTCCGCGGCGAGGCGGCAGTGACCACGTGGTTGCACCGGGTGGTCGTCAACGCCTGTCTCGACCGGATGCGTGCCGCCAAGATCCGGCGGCTCGAGGCGCTGCCCGACGACGTCGAGGACCGCGGCACGCTGGTCGCCACCGCTGCGCCCGACGACCAGCCCGACGCCGCGGCCGAGACCTCCGAGCGTCGCCGCCGCATCCTGTCGGCGCTCGCCACCCTGCCCGCCGAGCAGCGGGCCGCGCTCGTCCTGGTCGACATGGAGGGCTATCCCGTCGCCGAGGTCGCCGAGATGCTCGGGTGCGCGGAGGGGACGGTGAAGTCGCGTTGCTCCCGCGGCCGGACCAAGCTGGCCGGGCTGCTGCTCGACCTCCACCGGCCGGTCGGTGACCCGCCTCACGGGAACCCACCGCCGGACGGTCCCGTCCAACCCACCGTGCGGCCCCGCGGCCCCCCTGCGCCGTGAGCCCGGACCCGACCCCCGCTGATCCGTTCCCCGCGCGCCCCGAGGAGGTGACCCGATGACCGACGCTCCCGACCTGACGCCCGAGCAGGACGCCGTACGCCGCCTGCTGGCGGAGGTGCGCCACGACCAGGCGACGCCTCCTGAGGTCGTCGCCCGCCTCGACGACACCCTCGCCTCCCTCGTCGCCGAGCGCGGCGACGCGTCCGTGCCCGACACCCGGGCCTCCGCGGCGTCCTCGCCGGTCACCGACGCCCCCGTCGTCGACCTCGGCGCCCGTCGCCGCCGGCTGGCCGGCGTCGGTCTGCTGGCTGCGGCCGCGGTGGTGGTGGCCGGGGTGGCGATCGGCCAGGGACTCCCCGGCATGTCCGGCGGCGAGGACGCCGGCTCCGCCGCGGGAGGTGACACGGCGACGTCGGAGAGCCGGGAGCCGGGCGACGCGAACGGCGACAGCTCGGACAGCGGGAGCGGCGCCGCGGAGATGGGCCCGCAGTCGCTGAAGAGCACGGCGCCGGCCCCCGATGCCGGCTACCCCACCCTGTCCTCGGTCGACGCCGGCCTCGGCGAGGAGCTCCTCGACCTGCGTGTCACGGACTCCACCCGAGCCGCCGAGCAGGGCGCCGGCGAGTCCCTGAGCGGCTGCGACCTGCAGGGGGTCGGCCCTGGACGACGTGTCGGGGCCGAGGTCGACGGGCAGCCGGGGGTGGTCGTCTTCCGACGCCCCGCCGGGGACGCCCAGGACGTCGCGATCTACGTGTGCGGCACGCCCGAGCCGGTGCGGACGCTCACGCTGCCCGCTCCCTGACCGTCGCCCCTGCGGGAAGAACGCTGGCCTACGATCGGTTGAGCACGTCGGACGATCTTCCCAACCCCCCTTTCAGCCAGGAGTGACTGACCCCCATGAGCGAGACCACCGCCTCTGACTCTGCGACGCGCAACGTGATCATCATCGGCTCCGGGCCCTCGGGCTACACGGCCGCCGTCTACGCCGCCCGTGCCGCACTCGCGCCCCTCGTCTTCGAGGGCTCGGTCACCGCCGGCGGGGCACTGATGAACACCACCGAGGTGGAGAACTTCCCCGGTTTCCGCGACGGCATCATGGGCCCGGCCCTGATGGACGAGATGCGCGCCCAGGCCGAGCGCTTCGGCGCCGAGCTGGTCTCCGACGACGTCGTCGAGGTCGACCTGACCGGCGACATCAAGGTCGTCAAGACCGCCACCGACACCTACACCGCGCGCTCGGTGATCCTGTCGACGGGCTCGAGCTACCGCAAGCTCGGGCTCCCCCGCGAGGACGAGCTGTCCGGTCGCGGCGTCTCGTGGTGCGCGACGTGCGACGGCTTCTTCTTCCGCGACCAGGCCATCGCCGTCATCGGTGGTGGCGACTCCGCGATCGAGGAGGCGACCTTCTTGACCCGCTTCGGCTCGAAGGTCTACCTGATCCACCGCCGCGACGAGCTGCGCGCCTCCAAGATCATGCAGGAGCGCGCCTTCGCCGACCCCAAGCTGGAGATGGTCTGGAACTCCGAGGTCGCCGCGATCAACGGTGCCGACAAGCTCGAGTCGATCACGCTGCGCGACACGGTCACCGGCGACGAGCGCCAGCTCGACGTGACCGGCATGTTCATCGCGATCGGCCACGACCCGCGCTCGGAGCTGCTGACCGGCCAGGTCGACGTCGACGACGACGGCTACGTCCTGGTGGAGCACCCGTTCACCACCACCAACCTGCCGGGCGTCTTCGCGGCCGGTGACGTCGTCGACCACCACTACCGCCAGGCCATCACCGCCGCGGGCACCGGCTGCGCGGCGGCCCTCGACGCCGAGCGCTTCCTCGCCGCCCTCGACCACGAGGCGTCCACCGCAGGCGACGCGGCGGCGACCGCCGAGCTCGTCCGCGAAGAGGCGCAGACCGCGAGGGCGTGAGCCCGGCGCGCGACGGGAACATCTCTCACCCAGGCGGTGTTGACTCAGACATCGCCCTACACGACCCAAGAAAGGGGCACCACCCGTGGCCAACATCGCCGCTGTGACCGACGCCGAGTTCGAGGCGCAGGTTCTCAAGTCCGACAAGCCCGTCCTCGTGGACTTCTGGGCCGAATGGTGCGGCCCGTGCCGCCAGGTCGCCCCGATCCTCGACGAGCTCAACGCCGAGCACGGCGAGAAGCTCACGTTCCTCAAGATGAACGTCGACGAGAACCCCGTGACCCCCTCGTCCTACCGGGTCACCGGCATCCCGACCATCAACGTCTACCAGGGCGGCGAGGTCGTGAAGTCCATCGTCGGCGCCAAGCCCAAGGCCGCGCTCCTCAAGGAGCTCGAGGGCCTCATCTGACGCACCAGGCGTCGTGCTGACGCCCGCTCAGTCGCCCGAGGCGACCCGCACCGATCCGATCGGGCGGGTCGCCTTCTGCGTGGGGCGGACCGCACCCCACACCCGCTCGAGGGCCAGCTCGACCTCGTCCTTCCAGCTCACCGCCGTCCGCAGCTCCATCCGCATGCGCGGCGTCGTCGGATGGGCGCGCTGGGTCTTGAACCCGACGCTGCCCCAGAACTCGGCCGGCAGCACGCAGCGCTGCGTGCGACCGCGCGTGTCGCCGTACGCCTCGATCGCGGTGTGCCCGCGCTCCACGAGGTCCGCGGCCATCGCCTGCACCAGCAGCCGGCCGAGCCCTCCGCCGCGACAGGCCGGGTCGATCCACGCCGTCGCCGCGAGGATCGCGTCGGGCGAGCCCGGCGACGTCGGCAGCGCCGCCGACCCGGGGAACCGGGACGCGGGGGCATAGACGATGTGGCCCACGGTGCGCCCGTTGATGCGTACGACACGCCCGCACGAGCCCCAGTCGCGCAGGACGCCGGAGAGCCACCTCTCCTTCTCGGCCATGCGTGCGGACTCGTCGAGGCGCGCGCGATCGACGGGGCCGAGCTCCCAGAACAGGCAGGCTCGCACCGGATCGGCCAGCTCCGCGAGGTGGTCGACCGTCAGGCGTGCGGTCTTGCGGGACACGATCTCGATGTTAGCGCCGGAGCGGGCCTGCGAGGATGAGGCGTGCGCCCGATCCGACAGAGCAAGAAGCTGCAAGGTGTCCGCTACGACGTGCGGGGACCGATCCTCGTCGAGGCGCAGCGCCTCGAGGCCGAGGGCCACCGCATCCTCAAGCTCAACATCGGCAACACCGCACCGTTCGGCTTCGAGGCGCCCGAGCAGATCCTCGCCGACATGATCCACCACCTCCCCCTGTCGCAGGGGTACGCCGACTCGCAGGGCATCTGGTCGGCCCGCACCGCCGTCATGCACTACTACCAGTCCCACGGGCTGCGCGACGTCGGCGTCGAGGACGTCTTCATCGGCAACGGTGTCTCCGAGCTGATCTCGATGGTCCTCCAGGCCTTCGTCGACGACGGCAACGAGATCCTGGTGCCGGCTCCGGACTATCCGCTCTGGACCGGGGCCGTGACCCTGGCGGGCGGCATCCCCGTGCACTACCGGTGCGACGAGGAGGACGACTGGAACCCGGACCTGGCCGACATCGAGGCCAAGATCACCGAGAACACCCACGCGCTCGTCATCATCAACCCCAACAACCCCACGGGTGCGGTCTACAGCGAGCAGACGGTCAAGGGCCTCGTCGACATCGCCCGGCGCCACCATCTCGTGGTGATGGCCGACGAGATCTACGAGAAGATCCTGTTCGAGGACGCCGAGCACCACCACGCGGCGACCTTCGGCGGCAACGACGTGCTGACCCTGACCTTCTCGGGCCTGTCCAAGGCCTACCGTGTCTGCGGCTACCGCGCCGGCTGGGTGATGATCTCGGGCCCCAAGGAGATCGCGACCGACTTCCTCGAGGGGCTCACCCTCATCGCCAACATGCGCATGTGTGCCAACGTGCCGGCCCAGCACGCCATCCAGACCGCGCTGGGCGGCTACCAGTCGATCGAGGAGCTCATCGGCCCGGGCGGTCGCTTCTACGAGCAGTCGATGCTCGCCCACCGGCTGCTGAACGAGATCCCCGGCGTCTCCAACGTCAAGCCGCGCGGCGCGCTCTACTGCTTCCCGCGTCTGGACCCCGAGGTGTACGCCATCGACGACGACCAGGAGTTCGTGCTCGACCTCCTGCGCGCGAAGAAGATCCTCGTCACGCACGGCAGCGGCTTCAACTGGCCCGCCCCCGACCACTTCCGGCTGGTCACCCTGCCCGAGGCGAGCGTGCTCGAGGAGGCGATCGGCCGGATCGCCGACTTCTTGTCGACGCGGCGCTGAGGGCACCCGACAGCAGTCCGGTCACCAGGGCTCGTCCCCGGCAGCCGGGCACCCCTAGGCTCACGCCCATGCGAGACGTGACCTACCCGCCCATCATCGTCACCGCGAAGACTGCATTTCGCGCCATGGGCCAACGCTTCCAGACGACCGGGACCGAGCACGTCCCGCGCGAGGGTGGTGTCCTGCTCGCCTACAACCACATCGGCTACGTCGACTTCGTCTACGGCGGACTGGCCGCCAACCCCTCCGGACGCCTGGTGCGCTTCATGGCCAAGCGCGAGCTCTTCGACCACCGGTGGGTCGGTCCGCTCATGCGGTCGCTGCACCACATCGAGGTCGACCGTGGCGAGGGCGTGGCGAGCTTCCACACGGCCGTCGACTACCTCAAGGCCGGTGAGGCCGTCGGCATCTTCCCCGAGGCCACGATCTCGCGGGCGATGGAGCTCAAGGAGTTCAAGACCGGAGCCGTACGCATCGCCGCGGCGGCCGGAGTGCCCGTCGTGCCCGTCATCCTCTGGGGCACCCAGCGGATGATGACCAAGGACCACGAGCGGGACTTCCGCCGGGGGAAGACCATCGCCATCCACGTCGGCGAGCCGATGCACGTCACCGGGGACGACCCGATCGCCGAGACCGCGGAGCTCAAGGCCCGGATGACGCGGATGCTGGAGCAGGCGGTCGCCGACTATCCGGTCGAGGAGCAGCCGCCCGGCTCGTGGTGGGTCCCCGCCTCGATGGGGGGCACGGCGCCCACGCTCGAGGAGGCCGGGGTGCTGGATGCGGCGGAGAAGCGCGAACGCGCCCGCAAGCGGGCCGAGAAGCGGGCAAAGCGACAAAGCAACAAGTAGATCTGTCGACAGGTCGTTTTGTCGTTTTGTCTTTTTGTCGACAATTGGTGGGTGCCGGAGTCCCCGCTCCAGCGGTGACTCCCGCGCGGATGGGCCGTTGCAACAGCCCATCCGCGCAAGACTTCCCCCAGGTGCTGGTCCCCGAGGCTCAGATGGGCCGGTCGCTCCGGTTGCGGGGATCCATGATGTCGACGATCCGGCGGAGGTCGTCCAGGCTGGCGAACTCGACGGTGATCTTGCCCTTGGCCTTCCCCAGGTCGACCTTGACCCGGGTCTCGAGGCGGTCGGAGAGCCGGTCGGACAGCTCCGTCAGTCCGGGCGCGACAGGCTTGTTGCGCAGCGCCCGCGGAGCGGCAGTGGGCTCGACACCGAGGGAGACGATCTCCTCGAGGCCACGCACGGAGATGCCCTCGGCCGTGACGCGCGCTGCCAGCTTGTCCTGGAGGCCCGCGTCGTCGACGCTCAGGAGGGCGCGGGCGTGGCCGGCGGACAGGACCCCGGCCGCCACCCGACGCTGCACGGGCGGGGACAGCTTCAGCAGTCGCAGCGTGTTGGAGATCTGCGGCCGCGAACGCCCGATGCGCTGGGCCAGCTCGTCGTGGGTGCACCCGAAGTCCTCGAGCAGCTGGCCGTAGGCGGCCGCCTCCTCGAGCGGGTTCAGCTGCGAGCGGTGCAGGTTCTCCAGCAGTGCGTCGCGGAGCATGTCGTTGTCGTCGGTCTCACGCACGATCGCCGGGATCGTGTCGCGACCGGCCACCTGGGAGGCGCGCCAGCGGCGCTCGCCCATGATCAGCTCGTAGGCGTCCTCGCCGGTCTTGCGCACCACGACGGGCTGCAGCAGGCCGACCTCGCGGATGGAGTGCACCAGCTCCGCCAGCGCCTCCTCCTCGAAGACCTGCCGGGGCTGCCGCGCGTTGGGCCGGACCTGGGTGATGGGCAGGTCGGCGAAGTAGGCGCCGGCCACCACGCCCGCGTTCGCCATCTCGCTTCCCCCGGCACCGGTGTCGGGGCGAGGGCTCCCGTTGCTCGAGCCCGGCTGTGACGGGGAGGACCCGTCCTGGAGGCTGGGCCCGGTCGAGGGCGCGGCCTGGCTCGGGGCGGTCGGGATCAGCGAGCCGAGTCCTCGACCGAGGCCGCGGCGCGGCGGGTTCGCATTCATGCAAGGTCCTTGCGACGTGGTTCGGGGGAGCGAAGCGGAGGAGCCGACCGTCGTGGCCCACTCATGCCGGCGCGCCCTTGCTGGCGATCTCGCGGGCGGCTTCCAGATAGGAGAGTGCGCCCGCCGACGCCGGATCGTAGGTCATCACGGTCTGGCCGTACGACGGTGCCTCGGACACGCGCACCGACCTCGGGACGGCGGTCTTCAGGACCTGGTCACCGAAGTGGCTGCGGACCTCGTCGGACACACCGGCCGCGAGCCGGGTGCGGGCGTCGTACATGGTGAGGAGGATCGTCGACACCACGAGCTGGGGGTTGAGGTGCTGTCGCACCATCTCCACCGTCTCGAGCAGCTGACCCAGACCCTCCAGGGCGTAGTACTCCGCCTGGATCGGGATGAACATCTCCCGTCCGGCCACCAGGGCGTTCAGGGTGAGCAACCCCAAGGAGGGGGGGCAGTCGACGAACACGTAGTCGAACCGCTCCTCGCCGATGGCCTCGCCGGTCCCCACGAGCGGGTGGGCCGCGATCGCCCGGGCGAGCCGCTGCTCGCGCGCCACCATGCTGACGAGCTCGATCTCGGCGCCGGCGAGGTCGATCGTGGCCGGCACCACCCACAGCCCGGGGAGGTCCTCGGACTCGGAGGCCACGTCGACCAGTGGCTGGCCATCGACCAGCATGTCGTACGTCGACGGCACGCCCCGGTGGTGCTCGATCCCGAGGGCCGTGGAGGCGTTGCCCTGCGGATCGAGGTCGATCACCAGCACCTTCTGACCCAGTTGTGCGAGTCCGGCGGCGACGTTGACGGTCGATGTCGTCTTGCCGACACCGCCCTTCTGGTTGGCCACGACCATGACGCGGGTGTCCTTCGGCCGAGGGACGCCCTGACGTCGCAACCCCCCGGTCCTGGCGAGCACCGAGTGCTGCGCGGCCTGGGCCAGTGGCGTGCCGTGGTCATGGAAGGGATCATCCTGCGCGGCGATGTCGGCGGCCGTCCGCACCTGCCAGGTGGGCTGTGTTTCACGTGAAACGTTGGTCTCATTCGTTTCACGTGAAACATCCGTTGCCTGTGGATGAAGTCGGTCCGCCTGTGGATAGCCCCGCTCAGGGGCCCCTGCCTCCGCGGTGGAAAACTCACGAGGGTCGTTGCTCGGCGTCTGCCAACCCACGTTGTCGGTGGGATCTCCGGTCAACTCACTTCACCTCTCGCTGCACAGCCTGGCGGTCGCGGCGCCGGGCACGCCGTGTGGACTCCCGGGCAAGGGGCCAACCTATCCGGGACGGATCCGCCCACGGCACCCGCACCACAGTGGCGGGAGGCTCGACGACACCCTTACCCACCTCGAAGACCTGCGGAACCCCACAGCGCCATCTGTGGAGAAACTCTGCCGCTCGTTCGATCTCGGTGTGGATCGACTGACCCTTCATCGCCACCATCGCACCGCTGGGGGACACCAGCGGCATCGACCAGCCGAGCAACCGTTCCAGGGGCGCGACCGCGCGCGAGGTGACCACCCCGAACGTCTGGACGCCGTGGAGATCCTCCGCACGACCGCGCACGACCGACACCTGCTCGAGCCCGAGCTCGGCCACCACCTCGTCGAGGAACGTGGTCCGACGCAACAGCGGCTCGACCAGCGTCATCTTCACATCGGGACGAGCGATCGCCACGACCAGACCGGGAAGTCCGGCCCCGGTCCCGATGTCGCAGACGCTGGCGCCCTCCGGGATCGCTTCGGCCAGGACGGCCGAGTTCAGCACGTGCCGCTCCCACAGCTTCGGGGCCTCGCGCGGACCGATCAGGCCGCGCAGCACGCCCTCGGTCGCCAGGAGCTCGGTGTAGCGGACGGCCCGCGCGAGCCGGTCGGACGTGAACACCCCCCGCGCCACATCGGGCACGGAGGGTGCTGTCCCGCCGGTTTCACGTGAAACGTCGTCGTTCACGCGGGAAGGATCACCACGTGACGCTTCGGCTCAGCGCCCTCAGACTCGGACGTCAGGCCCGCGCCCGCCACGGCGTCGTGGACCACCTTGCGCTCGAAGGCGCTCATCGGCTCCAGCGACAGTGACTCGCCGCTCGCCTTGACCTCGGCGATGGACTTCTCGGCCAGCGCCACCAGGCGGGTGCGCTGCTCGGCGCGGTGCCCACCGACATCCAGCATCAGGCGTGAGCGCTCACCGGTCTCGCGGTACACCGCCAGCCGGGTGAGCTCCTGGAGGGCCTCGAGCACCTCTCCGTTGCGTCCGACGAGGATGCTCAGGTCCGCGCCGCCGATCTGCACACTCGCCCGGTCGCCCTCGACATCCATGTCGAGGTCGCCGTCGAGGTCCGCGATGTCGAGGAGCTCCTCGAGGTAGTCGGCCGCGATGTCACCCTCGTGCTCCAGCCGCTGCACCTTGGAGGGCCGGCCGCTCGCGGACTGGTCCTCCATGTCGTCGGAGGCCTCTCCCGCGGACTCGACATCGCCCGCTCCAGGCTGCTCCACCTCTGCCTGCTCGGCCTCGGGACTCTCGGAAATCTCAGCGTTCTCGGCGTTGTCCGTGCCGACTGCGTCGGTGTCCGTCATCTGCTCACTCACGTGTGTCTCCTGCTTCCTTCGGGATGCGATGCCGCGGAGGGCACGCAGAGAATCGTGGGGGTCAGCGCTTCTTCTTCTTGGTGCGCTGAGCCTTCGTCTGGCGTTGCGGCTGCTGCCGGGCGTGGGTCTGCTCCTCGCGCTTGGCCTCGGCCTCGGCTGCCAGCCGCTCCTCCTCGAGCTGCGCCGGCGTCTTCAGGCCCTTGCGCTCGGCCTTCGCCCGGTCGCGGCCCTCCTTCGCCGCGGCGGCCGGTGTGCCGGGAGCGGGGTTGTTGCGGATCACGTAGAACTGCTGCCCCATGGTCCACAGGTTCGAGGTGGTCCAGTAGAAGAGGACGCCGACCGGGAACGCGATGCCGCCGACGGCGAAGACGAGGGGAAGGACGTAGAGGAGCAGCTTCTGCTGCTGCGCGTAGGGACCCGAGAGCGCATCGGCGGGCATGTTCTTGCTCATCAGCTGGCGCTGGGTCAAGAAGGTGGTCGCGGTCATCGACAGCACCAGGACCGCTGCGAGCACCCGCACGCCCACGTCCCCGGTGTTGATGAACGTGTCGGAGATCTTGGCGCCGAGGAAGACCGCGTCACCGAACTGCTCGTTGAGCCGCGTCGTCATGAGGCCACGCTCGACCTCGGGCTTCTTCGCCGCCTGGTCGATCAGCCGGAAGAGCGCCAGGAAGATCGGCATCTGCAGCAGGATCGGCAGGCACGAGGCGAACGGGTTGGTGCCCGAGTCCTTGTAGAGCTTCATGGTCTCGGCAGCGAGCTTCTCGCGGTCGTGGCCGTACTTCTTCTGCAGCTCGCGCACCTTGGGCTGGATCAGCTGCATGTTGCGGCTGGACTTGATCTGCTTGACGAAGAGCGGGATCAGAGCCACCCGGATCATCAGGGTCAGCCCGATGATCGACAGCACCCATGCCACGCCCGACGCCTCGCCGAAGAGCCCGCCGAAGAGCTTGTGGAAGCCCACCAGGATGGCGGAGATGACGTAGTAGAGCGGCGCCATGATCGCGCCACCGATGTCACCGAAGAAGTTGAGCACTCAGGCTCCTCGAGTTGCAGGGGACTCCGCGGCCGGTTCGGCGCGGGAGGGAACGGGGTCGTAGCCGCCGGCTGCCCACGGGTGGCACCGGCCGACGCGGCGTACGGAGAGCCAGGTGCCGCGCACCGCACCGTGCTGGGTGAGGGCTTCGAGGGCGTAGGCCGAGCAGCTCGGGTAGTAGCGGCACACCTGGCCGTAGAGCGGACTGATGGCGAAGCGCCACAACCGGATGAAGCCGATGAGGAGGTGCTTCATGGGGTGCTCACCCGGTCGAGCGTACGACCAAGATCGCCACCGAGGCTCGCGTACGACGCTCCCGCCGCAGCCGGCAGCGCCCTCACCACGAGCACAGCACGACCCGGAAGCTCCTCCAGTGACAGGAGGTGCTCCCGGGTCAGGTGCCGAAGTCGTCTCTTCACGCGGTTGCGGGTCGCAGCGTTGCCCACGGCCTTGCTCACCGTGAACCCCGCCTGCACCGGGCCCGGCTCCGCGTCGGGATCCACCCAGAGGTGGACCACCATCGTGGACGAGCCCGCGCGTCGGCCTCCCCGGACAGCACGACGGAAGTCGTCACTGTCGGTGAGGCGATGAGCAGCGGAGAGCACGGCGGACGCCGTGAGCGGTGAGGCGTCAGACCGCCAGTTCCTTGCGGCCCTTGCGGCGCCGGCTGGAGAGGATGGAACGCCCGGCGCGGGTCCGCATGCGGAGGCGGAAGCCGTGGACCTTGTGACGGCGACGGTTGTTCGGCTGGTAGGTACGCTTGCTCACGGCTATTTCTCCGAAGGTTTCGAGGGATGTCCACTCCACTGCGAGGGCAGTGCTGGGCCCAGTTCAGGCAACTTCGGCCGGCACCGCCCACCCACGTGGCCGCCTGGTGGCGGATCGTGGACATGCGGCACCCGTCGACATGGAGCGACCGGCCAACGGTACGCGGTGGGGAAAGAGGGGGTCAAACCCGCGAGCGACCTCACCGGGCCTGCCTGTGGATGACGTCTTGCCGGGGACCTCCTGCGGTTGTTACGTTCCACCCCTCCGCGGACGGTGGACAGGGTGGTCCCGCCAGGGTCGACAGTTCTTTGTGGCCCACGTCACTTGGCCCTCAAAAGGGCCTCTGACCTGCATGGATGCTGGCAGGATCACTGCGTTCACCGTCGTGGGGGCAGCGCTCGAGACGAGCGGGCAGGGCAGTTCACAGCTTGTGGAGAACTCTGTGGATGCAGATCACCCGGGCTCGGTGTGACCTGACGACAAAACGGTGGAAAGCAAAGGCGATCCGGTGGACGACCAGCAGGTAGATCTCCAGACGGCGTGGCAGCAGATCGTCGAGGACCTCCAGCCCAACCAGCGGGCCTGGCTGCGCCCGAGCGTCCCGGTGACACTGCACGAGAACACCGCGATCATCGCCGTTCCCAACGACTTCACGCGCAACCAGCTCGAGGGACGGCTGCGCAACCACATCGAGGACGCGCTGACCGAGGGCTTCGGCCGCGAGATCCGGATGCTCGTCACGGTCAACCCGGCGCTGGGGGACCCCACACCGGTCCACGTCGATGAATCGACAGATGGATCTGTCGCCTTGTCGACAAATGACCACAGCCCGTTCGAGCCCACGCCGGCCCCCCGCGTCGAGCAGCAGGACCCGACGCAGGGCGGCGGTGAGCGCCGGCCCTCCGCGCTGGAGACCCGGCTCAACCCCAAGTACACCTTCGAGACCTTCGTCATCGGCTCGTCCAACCGATTCCCCCACGCGGCCGCGGTCGCGGTGGCGGAGGCACCCGGCAAGGCCTACAACCCACTCCTGGTCTACGGCGAGTCCGGGCTCGGCAAGACCCACCTGCTGCACGCGATCGGCCACTACGTCCGCAGCCTCTACAGCAACGCCAAGGTGCGCTACGTCTCCAGCGAGGAGTTCACCAACGAGTTCATCAACGCGATCCGCGACGACCGGCAGGACCGGTTCAAGCGGCGCTACCGCGACGTCGACGTGCTCCTGATCGACGACATCCAGTTCCTCGAGGGCAAGACCCAGACCCAGGAGGAGTTCTTCCACACGTTCAACACCCTCCACAACGCCAACAAGCAGATCGTGCTGACCTCCGACCGCGCGCCGAAGCGGCTCGAGGCGCTGGAGGACCGGCTGCGCAACCGGTTCGAGTGGGGCCTGATCACCGACGTGCAGCCGCCCGACCTCGAGACCCGCATCGCGATCCTGCGCAAGAAGGCCGCGATGGACCGGCTCACCGCGCCGCCGGACGTGCTGGAGTTCATCGCCTCCAAGATCCAGACCAACATCCGCGAGCTCGAGGGGGCGCTGATCCGCGTCACCGCGTTCGCCAACCTCAACCGCCAGGAGGTCGACATGACCCTGGCCGAGATCGTGTTGAAGGACCTGATCCCCGAGGGTGGCGAGCCCGAGATCACCCACGCGCTGATCATCGCCCAGACGGCCGCCTACTTCGGCGTCTCCCTGGAGGACCTCACCGGACCCTCACGCGGGCGCCACCTCGTCATGGCCCGGCAGATCGGCATGTACCTGTGTCGCGAGCTGACCTCGATGTCGTTGCCCCAGATCGGTCGCGAGTTCGGTGGCCGCGACCACACGACCGTGATGTACGCCGACCGCAAGATCCGTCAGCTGCTCGCCGAGCGACGCGCGGTCTTCAACCAGGTCAGCGAGCTCACCAACCGCGTGAAGATGCAGGCGCGCCAGGCCTGAGGCCAGCGTGTGGACAACGTGTGGTTCCACTGGGCCGTTCGTCCCCAACCCCTGTGGACGCGCCGCGCAGAACGACACGGCGTCCGGCCCGCTCCACACCCCCCGCCGGGCTCGTCGATGTCGTTCCACACCCTTCGTGCACAGGGCGGGAGCCCCCTGACCTGCACGAACGTCAGTTCTCCACAGTTTCCACGGACCCTATGACTACTACGAACCTCACCATTGCTCCCCTCACCCACCAACGTTGAACACGACCCGCTCTGGGGACAACCCTGCCGCTCACTCGGCTGCGCGTGGCAGGATGCACTTCCCACGCGCCCGCGCGTGAGTCGTGTGCTGCGCCCAGCAGCGCCCGGACCGTGTTGTCAGACAGCTCTCTCCTCGAGGAGACCCTTGTGAAGTTCCGCGTCGAACGCGACGTCTTCGCCGATGCCGTTGCCTGGGCTGCCCGCAGCCTGCCGATCCGTCCGAGCTCCCCGGTCCTGGCCGGGCTGCTGATCGAGGCGAGCGACGCCGGACTGGTGCTCTCCACGTTCGACTACGAGACCTCGGCCCGCGCCACGCTCACCGCGGAGGTCAACGACGAGGGCAAGGCCCTGGTCAGCGGGCGGCTGCTGGCCGACATCTGCCGCAGCCTGCCTGCCAAGCCGGTCGAGCTGACCCTGGAGGGTCCCCGCGTCTCGCTCATCTGCGGCTCGGCGCGCTTCAGCCTGCAGACGATGCCGGTCGACGACTACCCGACGCTGCCCGACATGCCGTCGGCCACCGGCACCGTCTCGAGCGCCGACTTCGCCCATGCGGTGGCGCAGGCAGTCACCGCGGCGGGTCGCGACGACATGCTTCCGGTGCTGACCGGCGTACGGATCGAGATCGACGGCTCCACGATGGCGCTCCTGGCCACCGACCGCTTCCGGCTCTCCCACCGCGAGCTGACCTGGAACCCGCAGTCGCCCGACGAGTCGGTGGCCGCGCTGGTGCCGGCCAAGGTGCTGGGCGACACGGCGAAGTCGCTGACCTCGGGTGCCGAGGTGACCATCGCGTTGAGCGCGAGCGGTGGCGGCGAGGGACTGATCGGATTCGAGGGCACCGGCCTGGGTGGCGTACGTCGCACCACGACCCGTCTGCTCGACGGCGAGTTCCCCAAGGTCCGCTCGCTCTTCCCGGCCGAGCACCTCACGGTCGCCAAGGTCAACAAGGCCGAGCTGATCGAGACCGTCAAGCGGGTCGCGCTGGTCGCGGAGCGCAACACGGCCGTGCAGATGAAGTTCGGCGACAACCAGATCGTCCTCGACGCCGGCTCGGGGGACGAGGCGATGGCGACCGAGGCCGTCGACGCCGACATCAACGGCGACGACCTGACGACGGGCTTCAACCCGCAGTTCCTGCTCGACGGCCTCACCGCCATCGACGGGGAGTTCGTGGACCTCGCCTTCACCCAGGCCACCAAGCCGGTCGTGATCTCCGGCACGGATGCCGACGACGACGCCCACTCCTTCCGCTACCTGCTGATGCCGCGGCGCCTGCTCAGCTGACGCGGGCACGGCTAGGCTCCGGGCATGGACATCGGACTCGTCGGGCTCGGCAAGATGGGCGGCAACATGCGCGAGCGCATGCGCCGCGCGGGACTCACGGTCGTCGGCTACGACCGCAACCCCGACGTCAGTGACGTCGACTCGCTCGCTGCACTGGTCGAGGCACTCCCGAGCCCCAAGGTCGTCTGGGTCATGGTTCCGGCCGGCGACCCCACCCGGGCGACGGTCCGCGAGCTCGGTGAGCTCCTCGGCGCGGGTGACGTGATCGTCGACGGCGGCAACTCGCGCTGGACCGACGACATCGCCAACGCCGAGATGCTGGCCGAGAAGCAGATCGGATATGTCGACTGCGGGGTCTCCGGAGGGGTCTGGGGCCTCGAGAACGGCTACGCCCTGATGTACGGCGGTGACGCGGAGGACGTCGTCAAGGTGCAGGACGCCTTCGACGCGCTCAAGCCCGAGGGTGACTTCGGTTCCGTCCACGCCGGCTCGGTCGGCGCGGGCCACTTCTCCAAGATGGTCCACAACGGCATCGAGTACGCGATCATGCAGGCGTACGCCGAGGGCTGGGAGCTGCTGGAGAAGGCCGAGGTCACCGACAACGTCACCGAGGTCTTCCGCTCCTGGCGCGAGGGCACGGTGATCCGCTCCTGGTTGCTCGACCTCATGGTCAACGCCCTCGACGAGGACCCGGGCCTGAGCAAGATCGCCGGATATGCCGAGGACTCCGGCGAAGGCAGGTGGACCGTGGAGGCCGGCATCGAGAACGCCGTCGCGACGCCCGCGATCACCGCGGCCCTCTACGCCCGCTTCGTCTCGAGGCAGGACGACTCCCCGACGATGAAGGCCGTCGCCGCGATGCGCAACCAGTTCGGTGGCCATGCGGTGAGGTCCTCGGCCCCGAAGGGCGGCGACGCCGAAGGGTCCACCGGCGCCGAGCAGTCCGCGTCCGCCGAGCAGGCCGGGGCCGGCGCCGGCCACGAGGCCGGAGAGAGCTAGGGCTCCTTGCACGTTGCGCACCTGAGCCTGCACAACTTCCGCTCCTACACCGACCTCGACGTCGCGCTGGAGCCGGGTGCCACTGCTTTCATCGGCCGCAACGGCCAGGGCAAGACCAACCTGGTCGAGGCGATCGACTACCTGTCGCGCCTCTCCTCGCACCGGGTCGCCACCGATGCGCCGCTGGTCAGGGCTGGTGCCGACCAGGCCGTCGTACGGGCCTCGGTCGTCAAGGAAGGACGTACGGCGCTGCTGGAGGTCGAGCTCAACCCCGGCCGCGCCAACCGGGCCCGCATCAACCGCTCCCCGCTGTCGCGACCGCGCGAGATCATCGGCCTGGTGCGCACGGTGGTCTTCGCCCCGGACGACCTGACCCTGGTCAAGGGCGACCCGTCGGACCGCCGCAAGTTCCTCGACGACCTGCTGGTGCTGCGCACCCCTCGCCTGGCCGGCGTGCGGTCGGACTATGACCGGATCCTCCGGCAGCGCAACAGCCTGCTCAAGACCGCCGGGCTGGCCCGCGGCTCCTCGCGCGACGCCGCGATGTCGACCCTCGAGATCTGGGACGACAACCTGGCTCGCGTGGGTGGGGAGCTCCTCGCCGCCCGGCTGCGGCTGGTCGAGGACCTGCGCCCCTACGTCGGCAAGGCCTACGAGGCGGTCGCCCGCGGGGCCTCGCGCGACGACGCCGACCTGGACTACAAGGCGAGCATCGAGCTCGCCGACGGCCCCCTCGAGACCGCGCTGCTCGCCGCGATCGCCGAGCGGCGCAAGGACGAGCTGGACCGCGGGATCTCGCTCGTCGGCCCGCACCGCGACGAGCTCCTGCTCACCCTGGGCGACGGCGACCTGAGGCTGCCGGTCAAGGGCTACGCCTCGCACGGGGAGTCGTGGTCGTTCGCCCTCGCGCTGCGGCTGGCGTCCTACGACCTGCTGCGCGCCGACGGCGACGACCCGATCCTGGTGCTCGACGACGTCTTCGCCGAGCTCGACACCGAGCGCCGCAGCCAGCTGGCCGCGCTGGTCGCGGGGGCCGAGCAGGTGCTCGTCACCGCGGCGGTCGCCGCCGACGTGCCCGCCTCCCTCCAGGGCATGAGGTACGTCGTCGCCGACGGGCAGGTGACCCGTGATGCCTGAGGGGCCCTCGGACGAGGGAACCCCCGAGTCGCAGACCCCCGAAGCCGAGGCTCCCACCCCCGTGGCTCCCGAGCACCACGCGGACGGGCTCGATCTCGCCCGAGCGGCCGCACGCGCCGCGGCCGCGACGCCGGGGGCCCCGGCCCGCAAGAAGCCCACCTCCTCGCGACGGCGTACGTTCACCAAGTCCTCGGGTGCCCGCCCCGACGACCGCGACCCGCAGCTGCTCGACCAGGCGATGGGCCGGCTCATCGCCAACCACGGGTGGGAGCTCGACCTCAAGGTCCAGGGCGTCTTCGGCAGGTGGGCCGAGCTGGTGGGCTCCGAGGTCGCCGACCACTGCACGCCCGAGTCGTTCGCCGACGGGCGCCTCGTCGTGCGCACCGACTCCACCGCCTGGGCCACCCAGCTCAAGCTGCTCGCGCCCACCGTCGTACGACGCCTCAACACCGAGCTCGGACACGGCACGGTCACCGTGATCGAGGTGCTCGGCCCGCACCTGCCGCACTGGACCAAGGGCCGGCTCTCCAGCCGCGACGGGCGGGGTCCTCGCGACACCTACGGCTAGGGACCGGGTCACCGAGGCGGGAGCGCCGAACTGCCGATCTGACGGCCTCGCGACGGTAGGGGCCCCCACCGACCCCCCTGATCGGCGCTGTGAACCGGCGTCATGGGGCCCCTACAGGCCTGTTTTTCCACAGATCACCCCCGACCCCGGGGGTGATCCTTCGCTTGCCGGGCCCTGACCGGTAGTATGAGAAGTCGAGTCGCACGCTTCGTTGCCACCGCAACAGCAGCGACTCGACTCATGTCGAACGCCCGTCGCGGGCGATGAGAAGAAGGCTGTGCCTTGAGCGAAGAGAACGTCGAGATGCCCACCGTTCCGACCCCCGATTCGCCAGCAGAACAGTCACCTCCCGCCGAGGAGGCCGCGCCGAAGCGCAACACCAACGCGGTCGACGAGGACTTCGAGTACGACGCCTCCGCCATCACCGTCCTCGAGGGCCTCGAGGCGGTGCGCAAGCGCCCCGGGATGTACATCGGCTCGACCGGCGAGCGCGGCCTGCACCACCTGATCTGGGAGATCGTGGACAACGGCGTCGACGAGGCGCTCGCGGGGATCTGTGACCGGATCGTGCTGACCCTGCAGGCCGACGGCGGCGTCCGGGTCGAGGACAACGGTCGCGGCATCCCGACCGACACCGCCCCCGGCCAGGACATGCCCGCGCTCACGATGGCGCTGACGATGCTCCACGCCGGAGGCAAGTTCGGCGGCGGCGGCTACAAGGTCTCCGGCGGGCTGCACGGCGTGGGCGTCTCGGTCGTCAACGCCCTCTCCAGCCGCCTGGTCGCCGAGGTCGCCAACCGCGGCCACCTGTGGCGCCAGACCTTCCGGCTGGGCGTTCCCGACGCCGGCCTCGAGCAGGTCCGCCCCATGGAGCCCGGCGAGCGCACCGGCACCACGGTGACCTGGTATGCCTCCGACGACATCTTCGAGTCCACCCACTACAACCTCGAGACCATCACCTCGCGCCTGCGCGAGATGGCCTTCCTCAACAAGGGCGTCGAGTTCGTGGTGCGCGACGAGCGCGAGGACGCCGCGGCGCGCGTCGACGCGGTCCAGGACGACACGATCGACAACAGCATCGACAACGTCGGCCACGACGCCATCAAGCGGGGCGAGACCGGCGGTCTCGAGCAGGTCTTCAAGTACGACCGCGGGCTGGTCGACTACGTCGAGCACCTCAACCGCCGCAAGGACAAGGCCAACGCGAGCGTCATCTCGTTCGAGGCCGACACCCCCGAGTCGGTCGAGAACCACATGAGTCTCGAGGTGGCGATGCAGTGGAACACCTCCTACACCGAGTCGGTCCACACCTTCGCCAACAACATCAACACCCACGAGGGCGGCACCCACGAGGAGGGCTTCCGCGCCTCCCTCACCTCCCTGGTCAACCACTGGGGCGAGGAGTGGGCGCTGATCAAGAAGAAGGAGGACCGGGTCTCGGGTGACGACATCCGTGAGGGCCTGACCGCGATCATCTCCATCAAGCTCGCCGAGCCGCAGTTCGAGGGCCAGACCAAGACCAAGCTCGGCAACACCGAGGCCAAGGGCTTCACCCAGCGGATCATGAACGACCAGCTCGGTGCCTGGTTCGAGGAGAACCCGGCCGAGGGCCGCGACATCGTCCGCAAGTCCCAGGCCGCCGCGAGCGCCCGGATCGCCGCACGCAAGGCGCGCGAGCTGGCCCGCGGTCGCAAGGGCCTGCTCGGCGGCGGCGGCCTGCCCGGCAAGCTCAGCGACTGCCAGTCGACCAACCCCGAGGAGTGCGAGGTCTTCGTCGTCGAGGGTGACTCGGCCGGCGGCTCGGCCCGCCAGGGGCGCGACCCGCGCATCCAGGCGATCCTCCCGATCCGCGGCAAGATCCTCAACGTCGAGAAGGCCCGCATCGACAAGGTGCTCGCCAACACCGAGGTCCAGGCGATCATCTCCGCCCTCGGCACGGGCATCCACGAGGAGTTCAGCCTCGAGAAGCTGCGCTACCACAAGGTCGTGATGATGGCCGACGCCGACGTCGACGGCCACCACATCAACACGCTGCTCCTCACGCTGCTGTTCCGCTTCATGAAGCCGCTCATCGAGCACGGCTACGTCTACATGGCGCAGCCCCCTCTCTACCGCCTGCGCTGGAACAAGCCGGCCGAGCACGAGTTCGTCTACTCCGACGCCGAGCGCGACGCGCTGCAGGCCGACGGTCTGGCGCAGGGCAAGAAGCTGCCCAAGGAGAACCCGGTCCAGCGCTACAAGGGTCTCGGCGAGATGAACGCCGACGAGCTGTGGGAGACCACGATGGACCCCGACGCCCGCCTGATGAAGCAGGTCACGCTCGACGACGCCGCCCAGGCCGACGAGATCTTCTCGGTCCTGATGGGCGAGGACGTCGAGCAGCGCCGGTCGTTCATCCAGCGCAATGCCAAGGACGTCCGATTCCTCGACATCTGACAGGAGGAGCGATGCGCGCACGCTCGCTGCACCTCCTGCCGGCCTAGCCGCATATCGCGCAATCTAAGACTTCCAGTAGACAAGTCGAGAAAGACGAATCATGACTGAGATCCCCACGGACACCACCGGCGCCGGCGGCCACGGATTCGGCGACGAGCGCATCCAGCCGATCGAGCTGCAGACGCTCATGCAGCAGTCCTACATCGACTATGCGATGACCGTCATCGTCGGGCGCGCGCTGCCCGACGTACGCGACGGGTTGAAGCCGGTGCACCGCCGCATCCTCTACGCGATGTACGACGGCGGCTACCGCCCCGACCGCGGCTTCTCCAAGTGCTCGCGCGTCGTCGGTGACGTGATGGGTCAGTACCACCCCCACGGCGACACGGCGATCTACGACACCATGGTCCGCCTCGCACAGCCGTGGGTGCTGCGTGCGCCGCTGATCAACGGCCAGGGCAACTTCGGCTCGCCGGGCAACGACTCCGCCGCGGCCATGCGCTACACCGAGTGCCGGATGGCGCCGCTGGCCATGGAGATGGTGCGCGACATCGACGAGGACACCGTCGACTTCCGCCCCAACTACGACGGTCGCTCGCAGGAGCCGACCATCCTGCCCTCGCGCTTCCCCAACCTGCTCGTCAACGGCTCGGCCGGCATCGCGGTCGGCATGGCGACCAACATCCCGCCGCACAACCTCCGTGAGGTCGCCGAGGGCGCGACGTGGGCGCTCGAGCACCCCGACGCCACCAAGGAGGAGCTCCAGGACGCGCTCGTCGAGCGGATCAAGGGCCCCGACTTCCCCAACGGCGCGCTCATCGTGGGTCGTCAGGGCATCGAGCAGGCCTACCGCACCGGGCGGGGATCGATCTCGCAGCGCGCCGTCGTCGAGATCGACGAGGACGCCAAGGGCCGCGTGATGCTGGTCATCAGCGAGCTCCCCTACATGGTCAACCCGGACAACCTGGCGCTCAAGATCGCCGAGCTCGCCGACTCCGGCCGGATCCAGGGCATCTCCGACGTCCGCGACGACACCAGCTCGCGCACCGGTCAGCGCCTGGTCATCATCCTCAAGCGCGACGCGGTCGCCCGGGTCGTGCTCAACAACCTCTTCAAGCACACCGAGCTGCAGACCAACTTCTCCGCCAACATGCTGGCCCTGGTCGACGGGGTGCCGCGCACCCTGCCGATCGACCAGTTCATCTCCCACTGGGTGACCCACCAGGTCGAGGTCATCCAGCGGCGTACGCGCTTCCGGCTCGCCGAGGCCGAGCGCCAGGCCCACATCTACCGCGGCCTCGCCAAGGCGCTCGACGCGCTCGACGAGGTCATCGCGCTGATCCGCCGCAGCCCCGACGTGGAGGAGGCCCGCTCCGGCCTCATCGCGCTGCTCGACATCGACGAGGTCCAGGCCAACGCCATTCTCGAGATGCAGCTGCGTCGCCTGGCCGCCCTCGAGCGCCAGAAGATCATGGACCGGCTCGCCGACCTCGAGGTGGTGATCGCCGACCTCGAGGACATCCTGGCCAACGAGCCCCGTCAGCGGCAGATCATCTCCGACGAGCTCAAGGAGATCACCGACAAGTACGGCAACGACCGCCGCAGCCAGATCATCGCGGCCGACGGCGACCTGTCGATGGAGGACCTGATCCCCGACGAGGACCTCGTCGTCTCGATCACGCGCGGCGGCTACGCCAAGCGCACCCGCGCCGATCAGTACCGGCTGCAGAAGCGCGGCGGCAAGGGCGTGCGCGGCGCGACCCTGCGCGGCGACGACGTCGTCCAGCACTTCATCGCCACCACCAACCACCACTGGCTGCTGTTCTTCACCACGGCGGGGCGGGTCTATCGCACCAAGGCCTACAACCTGCCCGAGGCCGCACGCGACGCCAAGGGCGGCCACGTCGCCGGCCTGCTGTCGTTCCAGCCCGACGAGGACATCGCGCAGGTGCTGGCGATCCGCGACTACGAGCAGGCCCCCTACCTCGTGCTCGCCACCCGCACCGGCCTGGTCAAGAAGACCAAGCTGGGCGACTACAACAGCCCCCGCCAGGCCGGCGTCATCGCGATCAACTTCCGTGAGGACGACGACGAGCTGATCGGTGCCGAGCTGGTCAACGGCGACGACGACATCCTGCTCGTGTCGGTCAAGGGCCAGTCGATCCGCTTCAAGGCCGACGACGACCAGCTGCGGCCGATGGGTCGCGCGACCGGTGGTGTGCGCGGCATGAAGTTCCGCGACGGCGACTCGTTGCTGTCGATGTCGGTGATCCGGGCCGCGCAGGTGGCAGCCGAGGAGGCCGTCGAGGGCGACGCCGCCGAGTCGGACGAGGTCACCGAGCAGTACGTCTTCACCATCACCGACGGCGGCTTCGCCAAGCGCAGCCGGATCACCGACTACCGCCTGCAGTCCCGCGGCGGCATCGGCATCAAGGCGATGTCGTTGGCCAACGAGGACCGCGGCGGCCTGGTCGGCGCCTTCATCGTGGAGGAGGAGGACGAGGTCCTCTCCATCACGAGCGGCGGCCAGGTGGTCCGCAGCCCCATCGACGCCAACTTCCGACCCACCGGACGATCGACCATGGGCGTGAAGTTCGTGACGCCCAAGTCGGGCGACACGGTGGCCGTGGTGGCCCGCTCGGTCGAGGCCAAGGTCGTCGAGGAGGCGACCGACGGCGAGGCCGAGGCGCCGGTCGACGAATCGCAGGAAGTCCCCGACGGTGCAACAATCGATGGACAGGACGCCGCCGAGGCACCCGAGGCAGCACCTGACGACCGTGCCCGCGACGCAGACACCGAGGAGTGATCCATGCCGGACCGCACCGCGACGCCCCGTCGTGCCGCGGGGGACGAGCCGCCCCGTAGGTCGCTGACCGAGCGGCTCCAGGACACCATGTCCAACGCCGCCGAGGAGCACCGCGCCAACGCCGCGACCGGCTCCGCTCGGGGACGCCGCGCCCGCTCGGCAGGACGCCAGCCGAGGCGTGCCCGGCTGCGGCTGACCCGGATCGACCCGTGGTCGGTCATGAAGACGTCGTTCCTGCTCTCGGTCGCCTTCGGCGTCGTGACCTTCGTCGCCATCTTCATGGTGTGGTCGGTGCTCGGCGCAGCCGGTGTCTGGGACTCGGTCAACTCCGCGGTGGCGAGCATCGTCGAGGGTGACAGCGGCAACTCGTCCTTCGACGTGACCGACTACGTCGGCATGTCGCGGGTGCTCGGCTTCACGCTCATCGTCTCGGTGCTCGACGTGATCCTGCTGACGGCGATCGCCACCCTCACGGCCTTCCTCTACAACCTCGCGGCAGCCCTCCTGGGCGGCATCGAGGTCACCCTGGCCGAGGACGAGAAGTGAGCTGAACCCCTCGATTGGCACGGCCTGACCGCGGTCAGGTAATCTTCGGCGTCGCCGCTGGTGCGGTGATTGCGGGCCTATAGCTCAGACGGTTAGAGCGCTTCCCTGATAAGGAAGAGGTCGGAGGTTCAAGTCCTCCTAGGCCCACTCCATCCGCCCGTTCCCGGGCATCGCGCGACCTGAGGAGAGTCCCATGAAGAAGCTTCTGCTGGTCCTGCTTGCCGCCGCCGGCGCAGTGTTCGCGAAGAAGAAGATGGACGCCGGCAAGAACGAGCAGGCCCTCTGGGCCGAGGCCACGGACACCGTCACCAAGTCCTGACGCTCGCACCACCGGCGGGTCGCGCGGCGACCGCCACCAGACCCACCAAGGGGCCTTGGCGCAATTGGTAGCGCACCTGCTTTGCAAGCAGGGGGTTGCGAGTTCGAGTCTCGTAGGCTCCACCAGCAAAACCCCAGGTCAGCCTGGGGTTTTGTTCTTTTCTGGAGTGTTCCGGTCGACTTCGAGATCGGCCTCTAGGGGGACTGGTGGGGGAAGCGCCTGCCGGACTCGGAGCATGCGTGGGCATCGCACGTAAGGAGCAACGGTCGCCACGCCGTCGCTGCTGTGTTGGGCATCGAAACCCCTGGCGGAGTACGCCGGACCAGTGCGCGGTCAATATCAGGGCACTTGCCACACCTGGCTGCGCCGCCACACCGCGCGCTGTAGACGGCCATGCACCTTCCGGCGTGAACGGGCGGGGTCCCGAGTTCGTCCTAACCGTCGACACGGGCTACCTGGATTGCGTCCATGCCATTAGCGCCGGAGTCCAGTGAGGGGGAAGAAGTTCCAGCGTCGGGGACCGAGCTTCCTATGCAGGATCATCCAGGAGTTGCGACGGACTGACTACGCGCAAGAACGGCGAACCCGGATCCTCGCCGACCGCCTTGGCCTACAGACCCTCCACCGCGGTCACCAGCTCTGTGATCTCGGCTGAGCTGCGTGCGCCGACGGACTTGCTACGCAGCCGGTCGATCGGCCGCCAGCCACCAAGTGAGGTCCGCCGGGCTGCGTTTGCCACGGGCCGTGAGTGCAGCTGCATCGCGTACTCCAGCCCCAGCCCCACCGCGGTCTCGCCGAGTCGTGTGACAGGCCCCGCCGCCTCCGGCATGGCAGCCCACGAGATCACGGCGACGCGATCCCAGCTCTCTGGGGGAAACGTGGTCGCGAGGTGGTGACTCTCCCCGACCGGAAGGTCGCGTAGACGGCGAGACGCGTTGAGGGTCTGCCCGACGTACAACAGCCCCCACGGCAGCCATACGCCGTAGACGCGCCGGCCCAGTGACCGCCGGCGCGGAGTCCGTCGGGCTAACCAGCGCCTCGCCCAAGCGGTGCGCGAAACGCCAGCGCTCCTCCCTCCATGCCCGAGAGGATTCGGCGCTGGAGGTAAGGTCCCGGACAGCAGTCAGCCACGCGGCGTAGGCCTCTTGATGGTTCATCGCGGGGGACGCTATCCGACGAGCTGAGCATCGCCCTCACGTCTCCACAGCCGTGTGGATCGTCTCAGCACATCTGACACGCCGGCGCGATCGAACACACTGTCGGACGAACCGGGTAGCCTGGCGCTCGCCAGGTCGAATCGACCTGGGGACACGAGCCCGAGGACGAGTCATGCACGCATCCACCCCGCCTTCACCTTCATCGACCTCTTCGCCGGTATCGGCGGCATCCGCAGGGCGTTCGAGGACGATCGGCGGCAAGTGCGTGATGACCTCGGAGTGGAACAAGTTCGCGCAGCAGACCTATGAGGCGAACTTCCCCGACGCACGCCGGGCACGTGTTCCATGGCGACATCACGACGGTCGACGAGGCCGTGACGTACCCGAGCACGACGTCCTGCTCGGCGGGTTCCCGTGCCAGCCGTTCTCCATCGCCGGGGTGTCGAAGAAGAACGCTCTTGGCCGGAAGCACGGATTCGACGACCCGACGCAGGGAACGCTCTTCTTCGACATCAAGCGCATCATCGCGGAGAAGCAGCCCAACGGCGTTCCTGCTGGAGAACGTGAAGAACCTCAGGTCACACGACCGCGGTCGCACCTTCGAGGTCATCGAGACAGTGCTGAAGGACGAGCTCGGCTACCACGTTCAGACCCGTGTCGTGAACGGCAAGCACTTCACGCCTCAGAACCGCGAGCGCATCCTCATCGTCGGCTTCCGGAGCGAGACGACTTCGACATCAACGCGCTCGCAGCTGCCAGAGCATGACGCACGTCGTGGGCGACATCCTGCATCAGCCGGGCGAGCCGGTCCTCGCCCATGACGCAGGGCGCTACTTCGACCACAGCACCGGCAAGGTCCTCGACAAGTACACGCTGACCGAGCACCTTTGGAACTACCTCCAGGCGTACGCGGACAAGCACAAGAGCGCGGGCAACGGGTTCGGGTTTGGGCTCGTGAGCCCGGGATGACGACCCGCACGCTCTCGGCGCGCTACTACAAGGACGGCTCGGAGATCCTCGATCGACCAGCCGGGCAACCGTCCGCGTCGCCTCACGCCTCGCGAGTGTGCTCGCCTGATGGGATTCGACGATGACTTCGTGATCCCGGTCAGCGACACTCAGGCCTACAAGCAGTTCGGAAACTCGGTCGTCGTCCCCGCGATGCGCGCAATGGCCGAACACATGGAGAAGCACATCTTGTCGGCGGTCGAGATTGCCGGCACCCGAGAAGCGGTCCCCGCGTAGTCGTAGCCGCGTCGCGACAAGCTGGCACCCGCAATGACAGGCCGGGGTCCGGCCAAGGTTGGTCGATCGACGGGCCCGCCGGCTAGCGCGTTGAAGCGTCAGACCGAAGGGGCAAGGCTCTTGATGAGGTCGGCCATGGTGTCCGGTTCGAGGAAACCGAGGTCGCGGTAGCCGTAGACGAGGGTCACCTCCTTCATCAGGGCGCGGATGTGACCATCCGTGGCTTGCTCCTTGGCCTGAGCGGCGTGTTCCAGGACCGCTCTCACGAGTTGTGGCAGGGCGCCGGCCTCACGGTCGAACAGGGCGTTGATGCGGTCCTCATTCCTGAAGACCGCCCGGCCGTAGGCGAAGGGGTCGTCGGATGTCGCGGAGAGTGGGAACTCCGCCTTTGGGTCGTAGGTGAGCGAGGTGACCCACCACAGACGGGCGATGCCGTGGCGAACGAGGCTGCCGCGGGTGGCGTTGAGCATCAGCCAACGGTCTTCGACACGACCCTTCCAGTTGGCGGCAGAACCGATGGGCCATCGCTGCTCCATGTACTCGCGGTAGGTGCCGAAGGCCAAATAGGTCCATAGGCGACGATCCGAGGCGTTGGCCGGGTCCATGGCCCCCAGGTACTCGTAGACCAGCGGTCCGTTGTCGACGTCAACGCCCGATTGCCCGGGCGCGGGGGCAATCTGTTGCGCCTCCCCGAGGTCGACAGGCAGTTCGAGAACGTTCTCCGGTCGACGGATGATGTCGTCCGCCGCAGCTAGGAAGTCCTCCGGCGATTCGGCGGCGTCGAGCGCCGCCTTCATGTCGATCAGGGCAGCGTAGGTCAGGGCTCGGGCGTGTCCGTCGTGCATCAGTCGTCCTCGTCTGTTCGGAGTGGCGTGCTCAGCGAGATGTCCAACGGGTTGCCGAGGATGCGTTGGGCAAGGTCGAACGCGCGGTCGTCCAGGCTGCCCACGCCGTCGACTAGGCGCAGGATCGCCTGGTGCCACAGCTTGTCGCTCAGGTCCTCGCCCGTGGCGGGATCGGCGTTCTCCTTGATGAAGGTGATCGTCTCCATGAGTGCCGGCAGAACAACGAGGCTGATCTGCAGGTCAGGACGAACCGCGAGCCCCGCAAGACCGGCGAGGATCTTCTCCGGAAAGGCGACCAGCACGTACTCGTCATCGTTGAACGAGACCCTGACGCCCTTCTTGAGCTTCGACTCCGAGACGAACTTGAAGCATGATCCGACCGGGGGCCTCAGCGGGTCGTAGAGCTTGTCTGGCTCGAAGGTGACGAATCCCGCGTCCGCGAGGATGTCGCCCGGCAGGACGGCGAACTTGGCGTCGCCGTAATCGGGGTGCTGGCGCTCGAGTGCGTAGTCGTCGATGTGTTCGATCGCGACGACCTTGATCTCAAGTCGCACAGTGCGACGGATGTCCTCCTGGGCGATCCAAGCCACGTATCCCGTGCTGTCTGCGTGCTGGGAGGCGACCTCCGGCTTCAGTTCCCTGGTTTGGATGGTCGAACCACACTTCCAGCGGAAGCTGTACCGCGCATGACCGGCGTCGATTCGCTCCTGAAGACATGGATCATCCATTCGGATCTGGAACTTGATCTCGACGTCGTCCACCGTCGGCGCCACGCTGAGATTGAAGGCTTCGATCGTCGAGGCAACGTCATCGGACGCGTCCAGGACCGGGTGTGGGTAGGAGCCGCGCTTGGTTCGAGTGCTCATTTCACTGCCAATCGGTAGCGGTGGTCGGCTGACAGGGTCAGGTGGAGCTGCGACGTGACACCGGCCTTCAGGACCACGTCGTTCAGGACGTTGCCGTCCCAGGCCACCTCAACCTGACCCTGCTCGTTCACGAGAGAAGCCCCGGAGATGGGAAGGGTGTAATCGGGCTCCGGGCTGCCGCCTGGGCCCAACGCGATCAGTTCGAGGTCGCCAGCGACATCGGTGTCGGGCGTCAGCGCCGCGCGGACCGCGCCGGCCTTGGGGTCCCACCAGCTCCGGAATCGAAGCTCGCCTGCACGGATGCGGGCCTTCCCCTCTCCTTCGGCACCCTGCCCCGGGAGGCCGTGACCACCGCCCTTTCGTGTTCCCTCTCCGCCTTGGTCTCGACCCTTGCTGGTCTCCTCATCGCCGTCCGCGTTTGCAGGCGTCTGGACCCCCACCTTCACCGCCCGCCGGACGGTCGGCCTCAGAGAAGACTGGTCGTGCGGAGCGCCTTGAACGGTGCTGCCCTCATTCTCGGTGCCTTCACCCGGCGACGGTCGGCGTCCGGTTCCATCCTTCTCGATGGTGAGGCCGTCGGCAGGAAGGTACCGAGAGAGCCCCTTGATCTCGACCGTGTCGCCGATCTGTTCCTTGACGCGGCTCTTCAGCCCCTCTCGTACGAACTTCTTGAGTTCGAGAAGTGCCTTGTCGCCGTCGACCGCTCGTCCACCGTCCCACCGGTCGTGCTGCGGCGGCTCGAGTTCCCGAAGGAGTTGATTGCCCTTGTCGTCGGAGCACTCGAGGACGGCGGCGTACTTCGCGGGCACCGAGGTGTGCTTGAACGTGTCGATCTTCATGAGCGGCTTGCGCATCGTGATCGTATGGAGCGTCCTCTCCAGCGTCTCGTCGACCTCGATGTAGAGGGACATCTGTCCGAAGCGTGGGCTGACGCGTGTGACGGGGTTGGGATCCTGAATGGCTCGATAGAAGACACTCGCCTCCGGGACCTCGTTGACGTGGTCCTTGAGGGTGTCGGCGTCCAGCCGCCACTCGCCGTCGGTTCCGACGCCTTCGACGATCAGTCGGCCTCGGTGAATGGCCATGAGGAAGTGGGTGACGAAGGCGTCGCGGATGTGCCTCAATCCGGGATCGTCGTCGGCCTTCCGGTACCCGAGAACGTAGATGTCCGTCCCGGGCTCGATGCGAGGGCCGAAAGGCGCCAGCGGCGAGGGGTTCCGGAGGTACCGGAAATCGTCGCTGTAGTCGAGGTCGGTGAAGAAGCCCTCCCCCTGCCGCCATTCCTCGTCCTCGTCTCGATGACTCGCAAGCCGGCTGTACCCCGCGAACACCACGTCCTTGCCGCCGATCGGCATCGAGGTGTAGAGCACGGTGCACATGGCCGACGCCATCGGCCCGACCGCCGAGCCGATGCCGAAGGACCCGCCACGAGTGCCGTCGTTGGCCGAGATTCCCGCGCCACGAGTCAGCGCGCTCAGAGGCGACTGGTTCGAGTTTCGCGACTCCGACCCCGTCAGTCCCTTCGTGTTGTAGTCCGAGATGCGGAGCACGGGGATCGCCTCCCGCCTCGAGGTCTCCTTCGCGACCAGCATTCGCTCATGACCTTGGGAGCCGCGGGTCTCGGACTCGACGCGATCGATGTGCTCACGGAGACCATCGATGCCCGGTATGTCGTTCGTGGACACCGTCGCGAGCTCGAAGCGCATGACCACCGGGGCGTCCCCGGCAGGCACGTCGAGAGAGTTCTGACCGGTCTCGCGCGCCAAGGACACCTCGGCGATTGATCCCTCGAAGAACTGCTCGGCGGGCGCGATGGCACCCTGGGTTGCCGATCGACCTGCTCGCTCGAAGTAGAAGCCGTAGTTCGGTTGAGTCATTCGAAGGACACCTTTCGGGCGGATGGGCTGGCAGGGTCGAAGAGGGCGCGGACCTCGCGAAGCTCGGTCTCGATGGGCGCGAAGAGCCGCTCAACCTCATCCGGCGAGTAGTCGTAGTTCTTCCGATTGGCGAGATTGCCAAGCAAGGAGATCTCCCTGATCAGTCGGTCGCCTCGAGTGGCGGCCAGCCGCCTGAAGCGCTCGTTGCGTGTTTCGCCAACTGTGATCCCGCCTGCTGAAGGAGACATATAACCACTATATATCTGAAATGTAGAACGTCAAGGAGGACTTGTCTTGCCGAGGAGGTTATGAGGGTTGCCAGCCGAACGTGGTGGGATCCGGCAAACCCGTCCTGCCGCGTCGGCGGCGGCACCGAGCGCTCCTATCGGCGGTTCAGTTGAAGCGCGACTCGCGCGGTGCCTGGGAGAGCTGCTGGGGGAGAGGTCCTGAGCTGAGGCCAGCAGGAGTGCCCAAGCCGCCGAGTGGAGGTCCTGAAAGCCGCGAGCCGGCTCGAGAACGAGGCTCCTCCAACAGCGGGGGGCGAAAGTAGCGTCAATCCACGAACCGGTCACACGACGCCGCGTCGTGTGATCTGATCCTCCAGCAAACACCCAGGGGGAAGATTATGGATGGTCGACTCAGCGAGCGATTTGTTGGCGTCGGTGCGAAGAGGTTGAGTCGGACCGAGGCGACCAGTGCTGGCGTCTCGAACGGTCACGAGCTGGCGGCGAGCGGGCCCGTACTTGAGATGCTCGGAAGAGCACGATCGGAGTTTCGGGCTCGCTACTTCTACTTCGCGGACGACGACTACCTCGAAGACGACTCGACCATCACGCTTTACGACGCGCGGGAACACCAGCCCCATCGAACCCCGGAGTGGCGCCTCTACTACCCGGCGGGCTGTCAGCCCATGGAGGCGATGCGGGCTGGCGACTGGTGCTGGATCGCTCTCGATGTTTCGGGCGATGCGCTGGTGGTTGTCGCCACTGCCGACTCATCGGCGGCTCGACAGTTCGACCGACTCTTCGGGACCTCGCTTCGACGGGACGGGAACGCCACCCCCGATCGCGCAGGTCAGTTCGCTGTTTCGGATCTCGCGGACGCCGGAGATGAGGCCGTCGACCTCGACGACGCCAACCTGCTCCAGGCGCTGGGGATCACTCCTGCTGTCGGACATGCGGAGCTCCTGCCGCAGATGATCGAACGATTCGGTGGCACGTACCCGATGCCGTCGGTGAACGAGTTCACGAACTTCGCTCGGGAGGTCACGCAAACGGCGGATCCGTTGTTGGATCCGGACCGGACCCTCTACGACTGGTTCACGACCACGAACGACCTCTTCTTTCGATACGAGCGGCACGTTCTGCAACCCGTACTGGATGCAGAGTTGGCAACCGGGGAGCACATCGACGTGGACAAGTTCTTCGAGCTGGCGACCCGATTCAAGAACTCTCGCTTTTCGCGCGCAGGGAAGAGTTTCGAGCAGCACATCAGTGCCCTGTTGGAGGCGCACGGTCTGATGTACGGCAGCCCGCCCCGCATGGCTGACGGCTCGAAGCCAGACTTCCTGTTCCCCACGATCGAGTGCTACTACGACGGAAGCTTCCCGGACGAGCTGCTCACATTCCTCGCTGCAAAGACGACGACAAAGGAACGGTGGCGTCAGGTGGTCACGGAGGCGACGCGCTCAGACACGCGATACCTGATCACGATGGACAAGGAACTGAATGCCGACGTGCTGGACGCGATGGGAACCAACGGCGTCCTACCGGTCGTGCCGGCGCCCGTACAGGAGCAGTACTACCCTGACGCCATCCGATCTCGAGTGTTGACAGTCCGACAGTTCCTCGAGGTCGTGGACGACCGTCAGCAGGTCGCCGTCGACACGCAGACTCATCGACGCCTGAGCACCACGTCCTCGATGTCTGCCACGACGTCGTCCACCGGTTCGTGCTCCCAGTACCGCAGGACGAGCCAGCCCTTGGCCTCTAGGAGCAGCCGTGGTCTCCGCATCGCGGGCCACGTTGCCCGCAACCTTGGCCGCCCAGAAGTCCGCACGGGTCTTCGGCTCTACGTAGTGAAGTGGGCAACCATGCCAGAAGCACCCGTCGATCATCACTGCCACCCGGGCGCGGCCGAAGACGATGTCCGCCGTCCGGCGCAACTCGAGGATGGGACGCGCGTTGACCCGGTACCTGAAGCCATGCCCGTGCAGACGTCGCCGAACCAAAAGCTCGGGCTTCGTGTCGCGTCCCCGGGTTCTTGAGAACCGGGCACTGACGGCCTTGTCAATGGGCGGTTCGTCGGGCATTGGGTGGCCTCCTGTCGTTCCTGGATGACTCGAGGCGATTGTTTCATCCGGTCGGACTATTGGCCCGGCCGTGAAGGGTCCCGCTACTGAGCTCGTGACGAGCAGTGACGAACACCAGATCCGACCGTTCAGACAGCTCGCTCAGACCTACGAATCGAGCGGCACGCATGCTACGAAGGTCCGTAGATCGGTCCGCCCCTCGGGGCGGGCCGAGCGTCATTTCAAGGCTAGGTGACGAGTACTGACGGGCGGTGACGAGGCCGATGCACGGTGGAGTGAAGTTCTACCGCGGCTCTGCGGCCGCCGCGCGCTCCTACGTCGAGGCCGACCACTCGCGCGCCGACGACTACTACCTGGCCGAAGGCACCGGTCTGGCCGAGCACTACCTCGCCGGCCCCGGCGCGGTGCAGCAGCGGGTCGGGTGATCTCGACGGCGCCGACGCCTACGAGCGTTGGGTCGCCGGCTACGACGTGCTGACCGGCGCGGCCAAGGGCCGGCTGCGCGACGACGCACGCGCGTTGCGGTTCGTCGAGGTCGTCGTCAACGGGCCGAAGTCCTGGTCGCTCGCCGCGGCACTCCATCCCGACATCGCGGCGGCGTACGACGCGGCGATGGATCGGGCGGCTGGTGAGGTGATCGGGTGGGTGGCCGAGCACGCCACCACCCGGGTCGGGCCACGTGGCCGGCAGGTGCAGGTCCCGGTGGAGAAGCTCGAGGCGGCCGTCGTGCGCCACTACACCTCGCGCGCCGGTGACCCGCACCGCCACCTCCACGTGCAGATCAACGCACGCGTCTTCGCGCGCGGGGCGTGGCGTGGACTGCACTCGGTCGGTGTCGTCGACAGCATCGAGGCGCTCAACGGGATCGGGCACGCGGCCGTGATGTGCGACCCCGAGTTCCGGGCCGCGCTCGCTGCGCGCGGCTACACCCTCGACGACGACGGCGAGATCGAGCAGCTCGCGCCGTACGCCGGCGGGTTCAGCCAGCGCGCCGCACAGATCAACCGCAACGTCGACCGCTACGAAGCCGCATGGCGTGCCGAGCACCCCGGCCAGGAGCCCGGGCCGCGACTGCGCCAGACCTGGGACCGACGTGCGTGGGCGGACGCGCGGCCCGACAAGGTCGTGCCCCGCAGCGGCGCCGACCTCGTCGCCGCGTGGAACAACGAGCTGCGCGACCTCGGCTTCACCCCACCGACCAGCTCGCCGACCAACCCGGCAACAGAGCCGGGTCTGCAGATCGGTCGGCTCAACCGCGACGTCGCCGCCGACCTCGTGCTCACCCGGCTCGGCGCGAAGCGGTCGGCGTGGAACGCACCCGACATCCGTGGCGAGGCCGAACGACTGATCGCCTCCGTCGGGGTCGTCGCCGAACGAGCGGTCCGGCACGAGCTGGTCGAGGACATCGCCGACCGTGCCCGGACACGGTGCGTGCCGTTGCTGGACCGAGGTGACGTCCCCGAGCACGTCCGCAGCCTGACGTCCGAGCGGGTCCTCGCCGTCGAGGCCGACCTGGTCGACACCATCGCTGCGCGCGCCGCGCAACCGGTGACCGACGCAGTCCGGCTCCGCGGCATCGACCACCTCGACCCGGCGCAACGACGCGTCGTCGCGGCCCTGGCCGGCGACGCCGGTCTGCTCGTGATCGAAGGCGCCGCCGGCACCGGCAAGACCACGACGCTGGCCGCCGCACGCGACGTACTCGACGCCGCCGACCGTCGACTCGTGGTCGTCACCCCCACCCTCAAGGCCGCCCAAGCAGCCCAGCAGCAGGTCGGCGCCGACGCGTTCTCCGCCGCCTGGCTCATCCACCAACACGGCTACCGCTGGGACGAGGACGGCCACTGGTCACGAGCGACGGACCGACGCCGCACCCGAGGCCCGCGCACGCCTGCTCCCCGGCGACGTCCTCCTCGTCGACGAGGCCGGCATGCTCGACCAGGACACCGCCCGCGCGCTGTTCGCCATCGCCGACCGAGCGCACGCGACCGTCGCGCTCCTCGGCGACCGCCACCAGCTGCCGGCAGTCGGCCGCGGCGGCGTCCTCGACCTCGCCGCACGCTGGGTGCGACCCGCAGCGCACCACGAGCTCGAGTCGGTCCACCGGTTCAGCGATCCCGCGTACGCCGACCTCAGCCTGCTCATGCGCACTGGTGAGCGCTCTGGTGAGGTCTTCGACGCCCTCCTCGAGCGCGGCCAGATCGTCCTCCATGCCAGCGAGGTCGAACGCACCGCAGCCCTGGCCGCCATCGGCGCCGACGGTGCTGATGACGGTGACCAGCTCGTCATCGCCGACACCCGCGACCAGGTCGGTGCGCTCAACGCAGCCATCCGCGACCGCCGCCACGGCGCTGGCGCACCGACTCGGTGAGCAATCTGGTGAGCGGGCTGGTGAGCCCATCACGCGTCGTGGTGAGCGGATCGGTCTCGGCGACCGGGTCGCCACCCGACGCAACGACCGCGACCTCGCAGTCGCCAACCGTGACACCTGGACCGTGGCCGGGATCGGCGAGGACGGCAGCCTGCTCGTCACCGGCCGCGCCGGCCAACGCGCGCTCCCCGCCGAGTACGTCCGCGAGCACGTCGAGCTCGCCTTCACCACCACCGCCTACGGAGCCCAGGGCGAGACCGTCGACTCCGCCCACTTCGCGCTCGGCGAGACGACCGGCGCCGCCTCGGCGTACGTCGCCATGACCCGCGGCCGTCACCACAACATCGCCCACCTCGTCGCCGAGTCCGTCGACGACGCCCGCAGCCAATGGGTCGACGTCTTCAGCCGCGACCGCGCCGACCTCGGACCCACGGCACGCCGCACGAGAGGGCCGCGGACGACATCGACCGGTACGGACCGAGCGCGCCGCACCGTCCGACCGGCACTGCAGGCCGCGGCGCTGCGGGACGGTGCCCAGCGCCGGCCCGCCCCAGCCGATCCCGACCTCCCCGACCGACCTCCCGCGGGATCGGTCGCTGACCAACTTCCTCGCGTCGAGTGATCGCCCGGAGCGGCCTGGACGACATAGGTGACCAGGAGAGGCTCCGGTCTCGACAGCAGCGGTCACAGATGTCCGATCCGCCGAGCGCGATGTTGCTTCTCCAGGTGAAGGCCGCCGAATCGGTCGGCGGCCACGACGAAAGGCGACGTGATGGTGACACCCATCGGCATCCCGGACGACTGGGACGACAACAACCTGATCCTGTTCGAGGAGTTCTGCGAACTCATCCGCACACCGCAGCGCACCGTCCGCGACTGGCGCCGGCGCGGCGTCGGCCCACGATGGACCCGCTTCCAAGGCGTCGGCCGGCTCTACATCACCGTCGCCGAGGCCCGACGCTTCCTCGCCTCCGCCACCGTCACGCGGGTGGAGGTGCGTTCCGATGGCTGAGCGACGCGCCATCCCGGTCTACCTCAGCCTCGAGGAGGCGGCCGAGGCCATGTCGGTCTCGGTCAAGACGATCCGGCGCTGGATCGCAGCCGGCACCCTCCCGGCGTACCGCTGCGGCAAGCGCGCCATCCGGATCAAGCTCGAGGACCTGGAGGCCGCGCCTCGGCAGATCCCGTCAGCGCGGTGGTGATGCGGCAATCCGTCGCGCACATGTCGCGTTGTCATATATGACTACGCCGATGTACTCCTATCCATGTGATGGACCGAGACACCCAGGCGGTCATGGACCGCCTCAACGCCGCTCATGCGCGAAGCGGCCTCTCGTTGCGCCGTTTCGCCCATGCACTGGGGACCGACGCTTCACGATTCTCGGCCTACCGTTCGGGCAAGATCGCGCCATCTGCGGCATTCCTCCTGCGCGCCGAGCGCATCGCAGACGCCATCTCCCGCGCTCGCGAGAGCCGCATTCCCTCCTCCATCGACGCCGTCCTCTCCATCGGCGCAGCCCACAACAAGGGCGACGACGACTGGACCTACGCCCTGTCTCTCGAACTTCGCGACAGGCTTCGCGACATCTTGCGCAACCACACGGAGCTAGCCGAGGCCTGGGAGGCGCAGCCGCCGGAGATCGAAGCTCACTGGAAGGCCCTGACCGCCGCATTCGTCAGCAGGGAGTTCCACGAGGCCGGCCTTCCTGCACCCAAGTGGACGCAAGAGCCCCGCCTCGCCAGCGAATGGATCCTCGACACACCTCGACTCAGCGACGACCAGATCAGAGAACAAACTCCACGCTGGCTCGCTGAGCGCAACATCTTCATCGCTGAGAAGGACCTCGTCACCGCGTGATGGACAACAACGGACCGCTCTTCGAACTGGACCGTGCCCAGATGACGGCGCTGCTCAACGAACTAAGCGACCGACTAGAGGCTCGCGGCATTGCCGCAAGCCTCTACCTCGTCGGTGGCGCCGCCATGACCCTGGCGTACGGACGTGAAGGGCTGACCCCCGATATCGACGCACTGACCAGTCACGCAGCGGTCCTGGACGAGGCCACATCGATGGCCCAAGACCACGGCCTACCCGAAGGATGGCTGAACAGCAACGCCGCAGGCTGGGTACCTCCTCGGCCCGAATGGGCACTGACGCCGCCAACAAAACCGGGCCTGACCATCCATATCGCCCCGCCCGAGCACGTCCTGGCGATGAAGCTCATCGCCACACGTCGCAAAGACCGCCCCGACATCCGACTCTTGATAAGAGAGGTCGGCATGGAGGACGCGCCGCCGGAGGAGTACGCCGACCTTCTTGCCCGCGTCTACGACGGTGAAGGATTGCTCTCCACCATGCTCGGGATCAAGGAAGACGATCCGGCCGCCACGCGCACCGAGGCCATCCGCATCGGCGAATGGGCCCATCAGTTCGCGAGCGAACTCCGCAACGGATAGCCAGCACGCGCGAAAGAGCCGCCCTGCGACCCTCGTGGCGCGCGCTATCGACAGATCCGACGGTGATTGACTGTGCG
>CAVSCW010000008.1:0-12730 GCA_963726515.1 uncultured Actinomycetota bacterium | reverse complement strand
GGAGCGTTGACGATGCGGTCGAAGCCCAGGCCGCTGCTGCCCTCGCCGCGCCCGGTCTGCTTGCGGGCGCCGTACCAGACCAGGACCGAGCCGTCGGGGCCCCGGGTGCGCTGGTAGCACTGGCTGACGCGGACGCCCGCGCGCGGGACCTCGTCCTCGAAGACGAAGTAGGCGGCGGGCAGGTTCGTCGCCATCAACGGCGTCCGCGGCCGCACCTTCTCCGGCGGGTCCTGGTCGCCGCCGAGGAAGCGGAGCGTCGCCGCCCGCTGAAGCTGGGTCTCCCGGGTGCTTCCCTCGACGTGCACGGGCACGAACGGCAGCCACTGCTCGGGGACCGAGGTCATCACCTGGTAGCGGATCGGTGCGGCCGGGTCGGGCGGCGGACCGGGCGGCGGTCCGACCAGCCCCTGCAGGTGGGTGCGCAGCTCGTGGGCAGCCTCGCCCCCCGCGCGGGGCCACCCGCTGGCGAGGGGAACCATCTGCTCGATCGCCCAGACCATGTTGGCCATCTCATCGCGGACCAGTGAGACGTCCTCGAGCGGCTCGCCCTCCTGGACCTTGGGTGCCACTGGCAGCAGGACCAGCTCCGCCTCCGGGTCGCCGCCGGATTCGTCGGCGAGGGCGAACATGCTCCACCGGTCCCAGCCCGCGGCACCGGCGGGTGGAGCGACCGGCTCGACCCACAAGCGTTCGTCGAAGACGGTGGTGACCGCGACGCCGCGCACCCGCGCCAGCGTGCCGACCGGGAGCGTCCAGGGCACCACGAACCAGTCGTTGGCGAACACCAGGGCGAACTCCATCAGCATCAGCGTGCCGACATCGGTCGTGTCCGCGCTCACCTTCCCGAAGTTCGTACGACGGTCCTCGAAGGCCCACCACCGGGTGCTCGGCATCCCGTCGAAGACCACCTGGGTCGGCAAGAAGGTCTGCACGTCACGCATGGCCGCGACCTCGGGTCGCGCCGGTCCGGGCAGCGCTCCGTCCTCCGCGAGCCGGACGCCCTCGCTGCGCTGGAGGGCGTGCCAGTCGAGGTTGCCCTGGTGGTATTCCTCGGCGCGCAGCACCACCTCCGTGCCGCCATCGGCGTCCGACTCGCCCGAAGGTGCCGAGACGCCGAAGCCGTACTCCATCCGGGACGGCTGCCAGGCGTCGTCGGACGCCGGGCTGAGCACCAGGGTGGCGAACCACGTCCGCAGCCGCTCGAAGAGGTCCTCGACCTGGCCGACGTCGCCGGGCTGCACCGTCACCCGGTCGACCACCGCTCCCCCGCCGGCCACGTGCTCGATCAGCGCGATGCCGTCCATCGCCCGACCGGCCGCGCAGCCCACCTGCTGCCAGGCGTCCGCATGCGCGCAGACCTGGGCGTCGGCCTCCGCCAGGGGGTCGGGCACCGCGACGAGGTAGGCGTCGCGGAAGTCGTCGGCGTACGACGTCGCCGGGAAGTCGCGCTCGAGCAGCCGGAGCCACCGTCGGCCGACGGCCATCCGCAGGTCGAGCGAGAGGGGTTGTGCTCCGAGCGCCAGGGGCAGCGGACGACGCTCGACCGTGGGCTCGAGGACGCCGTCCTCGTCGAGCTCCTGCACCGGCCCGGTGCCGGGCTGGTAGCGGTCCAGCGTGCGCAGGTCGTCGCGCACTGCCGTATTGCCGATCCTGTTCAGTCAGGAAGGGTCACGGTGTTTCTCACCGATCAGCGGGTGGTGGTCCGCCGCCTGTCTGGCTGGCAAGCGCCGACCGAGCCGCCGCTCATGAACTTCGAAGGTGCGGACATAGCCCAGGTCCGCCAAGTGGGAGTGGGTAGATCGGCTCGATTGGAGTTGAAAGTCGAGGGCGGTCCAAGTGCGACGGAGGTTTGCTTCTTGCCCACTTCAGACCACAAAGTGTCATGGGAGCTCGTGCAGAACCTCTACGGGAATCTTCAGTTCTGCGTCAGGCATTGGAGGCAGGGACAGTTCCCGTTCGAAGGGCACGCCGAGGTATTCCGAACGCGTCCTTGAGCATCGCTTGCTCATTCGTTCCAGCACGGGATCGGATCCCAGTGTGGGACGACTCGGGCAACCGCGTCATTGGCGGCGGTGTGACGCAGGTCGGCAAGCGCGCAGCTCGCGGCATTCGTACGCTGTACGACCCCCCGCTGCAGGAGGGCGCGATTGCGAGGACCTCGTCACCCAGTTCGCGACCGTCTACCGGGCGCTCGACGGGGTCTCGAGATCAAGAGGATGGAGAGCCTCTCCCTCTCCCTCGCCTGATCAGGCGTGCGGTTCAGCCGGTGCGCCCCGTGAACGGCGAGCCGGCGGAGCGGAGACGCACTGTCGTCGCACGGAGCGGACCAGATCGCGCGGGATCCCGCGACGCTGCCGCGATCACAAACATCGCAAGGCCACCGAGTGAGCTCCAGGCCACACGTACTCCGTTGCCACCCGACCCATCCCAAGGCACGAAGATCGCCGCCTCCAGGAAGAGATCGGCGATGAGCGCACCGATGCCGAGCAATCCGACTGCCGGGGCCACGAGTCCCCCTGGCTCGCTCTCGCCGCGAGCCGCGAGCACCGCGGACGCGGCGAGAGCCAATAGGCACAGCACCGCCAGTTCGCCGCTCACCAGCCACACGGGTGGGAGGGAGTTCTGCCACCGCAGCACGACCAGGACCAGCCCCCAGGCCACCGAGATCAGTGCGGCCCCGGACAGGAGTCGTGGCAGTCGGCGTCGCCACACTCTGACCGGTGTCACGGTGGTCACTGCGACGGCCGCATCGTCGAGCAGATATGCCGCTCCCCCTGCGAACAGCAGCTCGCAGATGAGCACCACGAGTCCCGACACACCCGCGTCTGGCTGGGAAACGGAGGCGACGATCACCAAGACGATTGCGGCCGCGACCGCACCCACCATCTCTCGCGGCGCTCCGGTGTTCATGACAGGGCAAGCAGGAAGAATCCGACCGTGCCGATGGTGAGCGCGGCTCCCGCGCCGAGCAGTGGCCGCCGATGCCCGGGATCGCGGAGCAGCGCCGCTACGGCCGCCAGCCCGCAAAGGCACAGGAGGTAGAACAGGACCCAGATCGGCTCCACGCCGGGCACGAAGTTCGACCGCACGATCGGACCTTCACCGTCGTTCACGTACTCGTCGACCAGGATCGGCCAGGCCGACAGCAGTCGCCAGGGATTGGACGCCTCGCTCGGCAAGGCGGTGAGGAACACGAGCGTGACGACGCCGATGAGGGCCGAGCCCCGGAACGGGGCCCACCGCGCCACCGCGACGCCGAGCAATGGTCCACCCAGTGCGGCGACCGGACCCATTGCTATCAAGGTGGCCAGCACGTCGATGGCGGGGTCGTCGCGGAACCAGGCGACGTGCGCGGTGACCGGGTCGCCGACGGGCGTCCAGATGGCTGCGGTGACCAGCATGAAGATCGCTACAACCCCTCCGGCGGCGGCTGGCACCAGACAGGCCAGGCACAGCGCGAGCGTCCGTTGCTGCCGCCCCATAGGCGTGGTCCCGGCGAGGTCGCGGGTACGCAGGAGCGAAGTCGTCAGCCGGTGGGCGACGATGAACCCGAACACGCCGAAGAGGAAGGCTATGAACAAGGTGCCGGTCATCGGGTTCGCGTCCAGTTTCTGCTGCCAGAGCACGGCGCTCATCAGGATCAGCATGATCGCCACACCGACCAGGAACAGCGGATGCCGGGCAAAGCGCCTCGCCTCCACCCGAGCCAGGGCTCCCACCGTCGATCGGTCGTCAGCGGTCAAGGCGTCGTGCCGCGAGGAGATCATGGCGCTCATGACGCAGCCTCCAGCTCCATCTCGCGAGCAGCGTCCCCGACCAGCAGCAGGTAGGCGTCCTCCAGGGCCGGCTCGATGAGCTCGGCGGTCGGGGGCGGGTCACCAACGTTGCGGAACCGCCCGCTACCCGTACGCCAGGCATGTTGGGCGGCTGGGTCGCGCTCGTCGGCCATCCAGACCCGGTCGGCGGCCTGAGCGACCAGGTCGGTCACTGTGCCGTCGAAGAGGATCCGACCCCCGTCGATGACGACCACCCGCTCGCAGAGCGCCGCCACGTCCTCGGTCTGGTGTGTGGAGATGATCACCGTCGACGTCTCTCCAGCCCGACCCAGCACGTCGCGCAACCTGCCCCTCTGGGCAGGATCGAGACCGGTCGTCGGCTCGTCGAGGACCAACAGGTCGGGGCGCCCGAGCAACGCCTGGGCCAGGACGACCCGACGCCGCTGGCCGCCGGACAGTGCACTGACCCGCTTGGTGGCGACGTCGGTGAGCCCGACCAGGTCCACGACCCGGCGCACCTCGTCGTGCCGGGCCGAGACGTTGGTCCACTCCTTGAGGATTGCCAGGTAGTCGACGAATGCGAACGCCGTGAAACCGCGGGGAAAGCCGGTCTCCTGGGGCACGTAGCCGAGCCTGCGACGTACGGCGACGCGGCCGTCGGTCGTGGTCGGGTCCGCCCCGAGGATCCGCACGGTGCCGCTGTCGGCGGCGAGCGCGGTGGCCAGGATCCGAAGCAGGGTGGTCTTGCCGGCGCCGTTGGGGCCAAGCAGCCCGGTGATGCCGGGCGCAAGGTTGAGGTCGACTGCGGAGAGTGCGGGGGTGCGGCCGTAGGACTTGCCCAGGCCGGTGAGTGTGACGGTGTTCATGACTGCCTTCCCAGGTGTTCCAAAGACGGTTGACGCAAAATGATGGCCGCGACTGCGACCAGCGTGAGTACGGCGAAGACGAGCTGCATGGTCGGCTCGACCACCTCAACCGGGTCGCTCAGCCGGGATGCGAAGACGACCGCGGCCGACCAGCAGGCCGCCATGGTCGCGGCCGTGGCGGTGGCGCCGCAGACCGGCGCCAGGAGGAGGGTCACGGCGACCCCCGCCGCGGCCGGGGTCAGCCAGGCCACCCCCACCCAGGCAGGTTCCGACAGGGCAAACCCCGCCAGCAGGGTGACGGGGAGGGAAGTGGCCAGCACTCCGGCCGTGCGCAGCAGGAGCATCCGGACACCGGAGTAGGGAGTGACCGTGACCAGCTCGTGGCACGGGTCCGCATCCCCCCCGAAGGAGGCCGCCACGCCGGCCACGGGGGCGAGCGGCGCCACGATCAAGAAGAGAGTCAGGCCATACTCGCCGGCGAAGACGGCCGCCAGACCGGCAAAGAGCGTGACCACCAGGAGCCCGAGCAGCCAAGCACCCCGGAAGGCCGGCACCGCGACCAGGAGTCGCGCGACCTCGGTCGAGACGCCCGATCGATTGATCAGCCGCTCCGGGAGGCTCCGCCGAGGTGTCTCGACGTGAGCTCGGATCGCGCTCCAGGCCCGGTCGATGCCTTCGTGGGGCATCAGCTCGCCGAGTTTGACTCGACAGCCTGGGCACTCGACGAGGTGCGCCTCCACGGATGCCCCTACGACGGTGAGCGGCTGCCCGTCGACGTACGCCCGCAGGGTGGCCTCGTCGAGGTGCCACGGGGGTGTGCTCTGCCAGCTCATGCCAGCTCCTCCCTCATCGTCGCCCGGGCGCGTTGCAGCCGGGACTTCACAGTGCCGCGCGGGATGCCGAGCAGCACCGCGGCCTCCCTGGTGGAGAGTCCGTCCAGCACTGTCAGCTGAAGGACCACTCGCAGCTCCGGCGAGATCCGGGCCATGGCGATGCCGATGTCCACGTGCTCCAACCGAAGCAGCACGCGCTCCTCGGCCGAGATCTCCTGCTGGTCGCTCTCGACAAGGGCCGGTCCGAGCCGGAAGTCGGCCCGCTTGCGGAGCCTGCTGATGAGGCGGCGGATAGCGATCCCCCACAGCCACGCCGGCACTTCGCCGTCGCCGCGGAAACGGGACGCGCCGTCCCAAGCCGCGATGAAGGTGTCCTGCAGCACGTCCGATACGGCGTCGCGGTCGGCGCACCGGCGACCAAGCCGCGCCGAGATCCAGAGTGCGTGGCGACGGTACAGCTCGCGGAGCGCACCCTCGTCCCTACCGGCCATCGCACGGAGCAGGTCGGCGTCCGAAAGATCTCGGGTAGCCATACAAAGACTGTCGCACCGCAGCCGCCGAACGGACCACGAGCCGCCGGACTATTTCAACGTGCCATGCAACGCGTGCACGCCCATAGTGGGCGGAGTGGGCCACCGCCTCGCACTCCCCCAGCGCTGACTACGCCTGCCGCTCCACTGTCGTCACGACGCTGGTCACCGACGGGCGCTTAGGGGTCGAGGAGAAGCCGAACCGGCAGGGTGGGTCGACGGGTGCCAGCGCGCCCAGGTCGGTGCCGCGCCAGCTGCCGGCGATCGCGATGACGGCGACCATGGAGGTCGCGCCGTACCACTCCCGTCGTTCTCCCCCTGCCGTTCCGCGGGTGCGGACCCCGCGCAGGACGACCCGGGCGATCGGGTCGACGACTGCGCACCACGCAGGAGCCGTCGCCACGCGGTCCGGCACCAGGCGCAGCGCCGCGCCCAGCGGCGTACGGCCTCCGATGACCAACCGCAGGGACAGCGACGGCGTCGACACCTGCCACCCGTCGCTCGTGTCCTCGACCGACACCTCCTCGAGGACGTGCTCGTCGAAGGTGTAGGTCGCGGCGACGAAGTCGCGGACCCGCTCGTCGGGGGCCAGCAACACCCGATGGCCGTCGGCGTCCTCGACCATGACGTCGGCGAAGGCGCCCCAGGGGCCGGCGTCCCAGCGTCCGACGACCACCCGGACGCCGCTGGTGCTGCCGACACCCGCGATCCGGCCTGAGAAGCGCTCGCGGACCCGCCGTTGCCTCACTCCTGCACCAGGCCGTGGGGGTCCCGACCGTCCGCCGCCAACCCGCGCGCGACGCCCGCCCGGTCCTCGTCGGAGCGGTTCTGGCTGAGCTTGGCCTTGGCCTCGACGGACTCGACGGCGATCTCGACACCGACGATGGGGCGGAGGTTCTTCGCGATGTAGTCGTCAGGGGCGTCGGTCACGTGCCACGGCTCGTCACGCGGCTGCTCGTGGCGGTCGGTGAGGCGGGTGACCAGGGCGCGCACCCAGTCGGGGTCGTCGTGCACGCGGATCCGGCCGCGGAGGTGCACGACGGAGTAGTTCCAGGTCGGCACGACCTTGCCGTGCTCGCGCTTCGTGGCATACCAGCTCGGGCTGACGTAGGTGTCCGGACCGGTCACGATCGCGAGCGCCGGCGAGTCCGCGACGATGCGACGCCAGTGCCGGTTGGCCCGGGCGAGGTGGCCGACCAGGCGGTCGCCCTCCCAGAGGACCGGGAGGAAGGTCGCGTCGGGCAGGCCGTCGTCGCCGACGGTGACCAGCTGGGCGGCGGCGACCGCGTCGACGAAGGGGCGTACGTCGTCGGGCTCCATCTGGTTGAAGCGCGGCACGTAGAGCTGCGGGTCTTCCACACGGCCATCCTGCCCGTTCGGGTGAGCCGGTGTCGGTGCCGGGCGGCAGGATGGGGGCATGTTGCTCGCCGACCTCGTCGCGACCTCCGCCTCCGTCGCCGCCACCCGCTCCCGCAAGGCCAAGGTGGCGGCGCTCGCCGAGACGCTGGCCCGCGTGGAGCCGGCCGAGCTCGAGGTCGTCGTGTCCTACCTCGGCGGGACGCTGCGCCAGCGTCGTACGGGTCTGGGCTGGCGCGGGGTGAGCGAGCTGCCGTCGCCGGCGACCGAGGCCTCGCTGTCGGTGCTCGAGGTCCATGAGTCCTTCGAGGCCATGTCGCGGATCGCCGGGGCGGGGTCGCAGCAGGCACGGCGCGACGCCGTGACCGCTCTCTTCGGGCAGGCGACGGAGGCTGAGCAGGCCTGGCTGCGGGCCGTCGTGACGGGCAACGTGCGACAGGGCGCGCTCGACGCCGTCACCCAGGAGGCGGTGGCCCAGGTCGCCGGGGTCCCGCTCGCCGCCGTACGCCGTGCCGCGATGCTCGCCGGCAGCACGGTCGCCGCTGCCGGGGCGGCCTTCGCGGGTGAGGAGGCACTCGCCGCGATCGGGCTCGAAGTCGGCCGGCCGATCATGCCGATGCTGGCCTCGAGCGCGCCCGACGTGGCCGCGGCGATGGCCGGGCTGTCGGGCGACCGGACGACCGAGGTGGCGATCGACGCCAAGCTCGACGGCATCCGGATCCAGGTCCACCGCGACGGCGACACGGTGCTCGTCGTGACCCGCAGCCTCGACGACATCACCGCCAGGTTGCCCGAGGTCGTGGAGGTCGCCCGATCGCTTCCCGCCGATCGCTTCGTGCTCGACGGCGAGGCGCTGGCCCTGTCCGACGACGGCCGGCCGATGGCCTTCCAGGACACCGCGAGCCGCACCGCCCAGGACAGCGGAGTGATGGTCACGCCGCACTTCTTCGACGTGCTCCACGTCGACGGCCGCGACCTGCTCGACTCCCCCGGCCACGAGCGGCTGGCCGCCCTCGACGCGCTCGTGCCCGAGCAGCACCGGGTGCGCCGCCTCGTCACCTCGGACGCCGCGGCCGCCGACGCGTTCGCGGCGGAGACCGTCGCCGCCGGGCACGAGGGCGTGGTGCTCAAGGACCTCTCCGCCCCCTACGCCGCCGGCCGCCGGGGCTCCGCGTGGGTCAAGGTCAAGCCGGTCCACACCCTCGACCTCGTCGTGCTCGCCGTGGAGTGGGGCTCGGGTCGTCGCGAGGGCTGGCTCTCCAACATCCACCTCGGCGCCCGCGACGACTCCTCGCCCACCGGATTCGTGATGCTCGGCAAGACCTTCAAGGGCATGACGGATGAGATGTTGACCTGGCAGACCGAGCGCTTCACCGATCTCGCCCTCTCCCCCGCGACGATGCGTGAGGCGTACGTCGTCGAGCTCCGGCCCGAGCAGGTCGTCGAGATCGCCTTCGACGGCCTCCAGCGCTCGACGCGCTATCCGGGAGGCGTGGCGCTGCGCTTCGCCCGGGTCCTGCGCTACCGCGACGACAAGTCCGCCGCGGAGGCAGACACGATCGACGGGGTGCGAGCGCTGGTCTAGCCGCTCAGGTGTGCCAGCAGCGCGTCCGCGAGCTGTTCGGGCGCCTCCTCGGCCATGTGGTGGCCGGAATCGATGACGGCGGATGCGACCGGCAGGCGGCACCAGCGCCGCCACACCTCCGCGGGATCTCCGTAGAGCTCACCCATGTCGTCGTGCCGCGACCACGCCACCAGCGTCGGGCACTCGATCTGCCGGCCCGCGGAGAGATCTGCCTCGTCGTGGCGGCGGTCGACATGGAGGCCCGCTCGGTAGTCCTCGATCATCGCTCGCACGGTGTCGGGATCGGTGATGGCAGCCACCATGTCGGCGTGGTTCTCCGCGCCCATGAGGTCCGCGTCGGGCCGATACCAGGCCAACGGGTCGGCGTTGACCACGCGCTCCGCGTGCGGGGAGGCACCGAAGAAGAACCAGTGCCACCACGACTCGGCGAAGGCGGGGCCGGCTCGCTGCAACGCCTCCAGGATGGGGACGCTGTCCAGCACGGCCAGACTGGTGACGCGGTCGGGGTGGTCGAGCGCCGTGCGGTAGGCGACGTAGCTGCCCCTGTCGTGTCCGACGACGGCGAAGCGGTCGTGTCCGAGGCTGGTCGCCAGGCCTGCGATGTCATTCGCCATCGCCCGGTCGCAGTAGGTCGTGTGCTCCGGGTCGGGCTCTGGCTTCGAGGACTGGCCGTAGCCCCGCAGGTCGGGGCAGATGACCGAGCAGCCAGCCGCTGCGAGGCGTGGTGCGACCGCGTGCCAGGTCGTGTGCGTCCGTGGGTGCCCGTGCAGCAGGATGACGGCGGGCCCGGCACCCCCGAACCGCACCCGGAGGTCGATGCCCCCGCCCACGCTGATCCGCTCGAGCTCAAAGCCTGGGAACACCTGGCCACCTCCTCACCGACGGCACCTGACCGGCGTGCACGAGCAGGTCATCCGCGCGGTTCGGCCAGCTTGCATCCGGGTGTCGCCAGGTCGAAGCGACGATCCGCGCCGATGCAGGTGTGCAGCCACCAGGTCTGCTGCCCGTAGTTCATGTGGCGGACCATCCGCACCTTCCCGCGCCGGTTCTCCTCGCAGGCCGAGTCGATGCAGCGGCGGCCCCCGACGTAGCCGGTGTTGGCGACGCCCACGACCTCTCCGGTGACCCGGTCGATGATCGGTGAGCCGGAGAAACCACCCCGGATGCGACAGCCGTCGCGGGCAGGCAGCCGGATCGAGCGCCACCAGTCCCACTCGCGCTCGTGCAGGCGGTACGCGGTGCCGGTGGTGGCGCAGGTGCGCTGCTCGACCCAGTAGCCGGACGGGATCCGGATCCGGTCGCCGCGCGAGGGCCCGCTGGTGGCGAGCACCAGCGGCGTCACGCCGCCTGCGGCGAGGTCGGCGTACGTCTCACGGAGCTCGTAGATCGCGAGGTCCGTGCGATACATCGAGGCGTAGCGCAGTCGGGTGCCACGCACGGTCATGGCGACCTCACCGCGCCCGTCGAGGAGCTCGATCCTCTTGAACTGCCGCTCATCGACCAGCACGTCGCGGGCCCCGAGGAACGGCAGGCGCACGCAGTGGCCGTTGGTCAGCACCACGGCTGGATCCTCGTCCAGGGCGGATGCCCAGCGCACGACCGACCCGGAGCAGCCCGGCAGGCGGGCCGTGCCGGCGAACCGGCCGTTGTCGACGGCGGCGGCGGCCGGGGCCGCGACCAGGAGGGCGTGGCCGAGCAGGGCCACGAGCAGGAGACCGACGCAGCGGCGCAGACCGGGAAGAGCCATGCAGCGCATCGAACCACACCTCCGGCTCCCAGGCGGCCGCCTCCCTAGACTGGGGCCCATGAGTTCCCAGTCACCGACGGCGCCTGCCCCCAGGCGCGGTGGCACCGCGGCCGCCAGGAGGCGACTGCGCGAGGAGGAGATCATCTCCGCGACCCGCCGGCTCTTCGACGAGCGTGGCGTCCGCGACGCGCAGATCGAGGACATCGCCCAAGCCGTCGGCATCAATCGCGCCATCATCTACCGCCACTTCACCGGCAAGGAGGAGCTGTTCAGCCTCACCCTCGTGCACTACCTCGACGAGCTGCGGGTGGCCCTCGAGGCAGCGGCCGCGACGACGCCTGAGCCGCGTGCTCAGCTCCAGCGCCTGGTGGAGGCCTTCGTCGACTACGGGCTGGGCCACCCGGCGTTCGTCGACTGCGCGCAGTCGATCATGCGCCGCCCGGGCGGCGACCTGCTCGAGGAGGTCAGCGAGAGCGCGATGTATCGCCTCGGCCAGGCGATCAGCGGGTGCCTGAGCGTGCTGACGCGCACCATCGAGTCCGGCGCCGCCAGCGGGACGTTCCGCGTCGAGGATCCCCGGCTGCTCGCCAACATGCTCTACGCCAGCGGGTTGGGGACCCTGCAGCTGGGCCGGGTGGCCATGCTGGTCTCGGAGGACGAGCCCGGCGTCCCCCGCATCAGCCGGGTGACCGCCGCCCAGGTGCGCGACCACATGGTGGCCACCGCGCTGGCCGTCGCGGCGGGGGTTCCCCGCTAGCGCGAGAGGTGCCGGGCGCGTGCGAAGCAGAACAGCCCGTAGGCGGCGATGCCGGCGGCGATCACGGTCAGCATGACCGGGCCGTACGGCTGCCGGAGCACGGTCTGCAACGCCTGGTCGAGCCCGCCGGACTTCTTCGCCTCGTGGGTGATGGCGGCATAGCCGAAGAGTCCACCGACGATCATGATCGCGATGCCCTTGGCGATGTAGCCGACCTTGCCGAGCAGGACGAAGGCCGAGCCGTCCTTGCCGGACTGGCCCGACGCGTCGAGGTGCTCGGTGAACTTCTCGGCCCAGCCGCGATAGATCAGCGAGATGCCGTACCCGATGATCGCCAGCCCCACGGCCCCGACGATCAGCTGACCGCCTGGCAGGTTCATCAGCTTGGCAGTCGTGGAGTCGGTGCCGCCCTTGGAACCTTCGCCGACAGCGGTCTTGATCGCGCTCCAGCCGAGGGCGCCGTAGATGACGGCCTTGCCGAGCGACGTGGCCCGCTTGCGCCAGCGGGTCGTGGTGTCGGACTCCTCGTCGTGGCCGAAGGCGAACTCCAGCAGCCGCCAGACGACCAGGAGGAACATCCCGACGGCGACCAGCCACACCAGAATCTCACCGAGCGGTTGCTCAGTCAGGTAGTGCAGGGCACCGGAGTTGGACGCATTCTCCTCGCGCTCGCCGAATGCCAGCTGGACCGCCAGCCAGGCCACGAGCAGGTGGACCACGCCGTACGCCACGAGCCCGGCGCGGACCGCGAGGTCCAGCCAACCGCTGTCGTGGACGGACTCGGCGGCATCTGCTGCGGCGTTCATGGCGCCAACCTAGACCTGCTCGGGGCGCCGCCGCGAACGCTGACGCCCGTTGGGGTGAGGTCCGTCAGACCAGGCTCGCGCGGTCCCGCATGATCGAGCCGAGCAGGCCGTTGACGAAGCCCGGCGACTCGTCGGTGGAGAGGTCCTGCACCAGGTGGAGCGCCTCGCTCACCGCCACGGTCTCCGGCACGTCGTCGTCGCCCCACAGCAGCTCGTAGACGCCGATGCGGAGCACGTTGCGGTCCACCGCCGGCATCCGGGTGAGCGTCCAGCCCTGGCTGTAGGTGCTCAGCACCTCGTCGATGCGGGGCAGGTGCTCGACGACGCCCCGCACCAGCGTGCTGGTGTAGTCGTTCGTCGGGCCCTCGCCGGCCTCGATGGCACGCTCGAGCGCCACCACGGGGTCCTCGGAGCGGAGCTCGGAGGCGAACAGGATGTCCAGCGCGCGCTTGCGGGCCTTGGAACGGGCAGCCA
>CAVSCW010000007.1:0-13539 GCA_963726515.1 uncultured Actinomycetota bacterium | reverse complement strand
ACTCGACCCACCCGGTCTCGCGACAGGCGCCCAGGCGCCTTCCTCGACCAACGACGCGGTCGATCCACCCCAACGAGATTGACCCCGCCCCACACCCCGCCACCCAACCGTCGGCGGGGCCACAGGCACGTCCACACTCAGATGACTGGTCGACGAGCGGACGATCGCTGCGTGCGTCAGCGGAGGACGACCAGCGCTTCGACGTCGTCCTCAGGGAGGCCGTCGTCGGCGACCGCAGTGACCTCGGAGCGGTCCAGCGAGACGTCACCGACGACCGTGGCCATGAATGCGGTGTCGGCCGCGTCACGGCCGGTCGCGATGCGCACCAGTGAGGAGCGAGGGGCCAACGCCGTCGCATCGACGACGTGCCAGCCCCCGTCGACGTACGCCTCGACCACGGCGTGGAAGTCCATCGGTTCGCAGCCCGGGGCGTAGACGGCGACGAGTCGGGCCGGTACGCCCATGGACCGGAGCAGGGCGATGGCGAGGTGCGCATAGTCGCGGCACACCCCGGTCCCGGCCAGCAGGGTCTCCACAGCCCCGTCGAGGGGCCCGCTGCTGCCCGGCACGTAGACGAGCCGGGTGCCCACCCAGGAGGACACGGCGTCGAGGAGCTCGCCGGGACCCACCCCGGCGAACTCGGATGCGGCGAAGGGAGCCAGCCTGTCCGACTGGGCGTAGCGGCTGGGGCGACGGTGAAGCGACAGGTCGACCGGGTCGGTCGTCGGCAGCTCTGCCCGACCGCGCACGCGGGCCCGGTAGGTGACGCAGGAGGATCCTGCCGGCAGCGTGACGGTGTGCAGGCGCCCGTGGTGGGTGGTGGACACCTCCACGACATCCAGGGTCTGGTCCTCGTGGGTCACGACGAGCTCGTCGACCACCTCGAGTCCCGGGGTCCGAGCCACGGCTATCTGGAGCTCCACCTGCGACTCGACGCGTGCGGTGACGTCGAGCTCGGCGCCGAGGGTCCGGTTCATCGACCGATCGTCGCACAGCACGCTCCGGTCCGCGGTGACGAGCGTCTCGCCCGACCACCGGGTCGGGGCGACCGCGCGCCGCGCTCCTAGAATCGCCCCATGCCCAGCACCCCCGAGCAGCCCTACCTCGAGCTCCTGCCCGCCGTCGACATCAAAGGCGGCCAGGCCGTGCAGCTGGTGCAGGGCGTCGACGGCTCGGAGAAGCGCTTCGGCGATCCCGTCGAGGCGGCGCTGCGCTGGCAGGAGGCCGGCGCGGAGTGGATCCACCTCGTCGACCTCGACGCCGCGTTCGGCCACGGCCACAACCGCGAGCTCCAGGCCAGGATCGTCGGCACCCTCGACATCCAGGTCGAGATGAGTGGCGGCATCCGCGACGACGAGTCGCTGGAGGCGGCCATGGCGGCCGGCTGCCGCAGGGTCAACATCGGCACCGCCGCTCTCGAGGAGCCCGAGTGGTGCGCGCGCGCCATCGCGACGTACGGCGACCGGGTGGCGGTCGGCCTCGACGTGCGCGGCACGACCCTGGCGGCGCGCGGCTGGACCCGCGACGGCGGCGACCTCTACGAGACGCTCGCGCGCCTCGACTCCGAGGGGTGCGCGCGCTACGTGGTCACCGACGTCAACAAGGACGGCATGCTCCAGGGCCCCAACCTCCAGCTCCTGCGCGAGGTCTGCGCCGCCACGAGCAGGCCGGTCGTCGCCAGCGGCGGCGTGACCACGCTCGACGACATCCGTGCCCTCATGGGCCTCGTCGGCGAGGGAGTCGAGGGCGCCATCGCAGGCACCGCCCTCTATGAGGGCCGGTTCACGCTCGAGGACGCATTGGCCCTCACCAGGGGGACCGCGTGAGCCTCGCGATCCGGGTCATCCCGTGTCTCGACGTGGACGGCGGTCGGGTGGTCAAGGGCGTGAACTTCACCGAGCTCCGTGACGCCGGCGACCCGGTCGAGCTCGCCCGCTTCTACGACGCCGAGGGTGCCGACGAGCTGACGTTCCTCGACATCTCCGCCTCGCACGAGGGCCGCGCCACCACGATGGAGGTCGTCAGCCGCTGCGCCGAGGAGGTCTTCATCCCGCTCACGGTGGGCGGTGGTGTCAGCAGTGTCGAGGACGTCGACCGGCTCCTGCGGGCCGGGGCCGACAAGGTCGCGGTCAACACCGCCGCGATCCGGCGCCCCGAGCTGGTCGCCGAGATCGCCGACCGTTTCGGCAACCAGGTGCTCGTGCTGAGCGTCGATGCGCGCAGGGCCGAGGGGACGAGCAGCGGGTTCGAGGTCACCACGCACGGTGGTCGCACGAGTGCCGGCCTCGACGCGATCGAGTGGGCGGTCCGTGCCGCCGAGCTCGGTGCCGGCGAGATCCTGCTCAACGCGATGGACGCCGACGGCACGACCGACGGCTTCGACCTCGAGCTCATCCGGGCCGTGCGTCGTGAGGTGAGCATCCCGGTCATCGCCAGCGGCGGAGCCGGCGCGGTCGAGCACTTCCCGCCCGCCGTGGACGCCGGAGCCGACGCCGTGCTGGCCGCCACCGTCTTCCACTTCGGGACCCTCAGCATCGGTGAGGTCAAGGCCGGACTGTCCACGGCCGGTCATGCCGTCCGCTCCACCCCAGCGAAGTCGTAGGATCCGCCCATGCTGAAGACCTCCCGGCCCCTCGCCGTCGCAGCCCTCGCGACCGCCGCGATCGCCCTCACCGCCTGCACCCCGACCGATGAGGCCGACACCGGCACCGACCCGGCCACCAGCTCCTCGGAGTCCGAGTCCCCGGCCGCCGACGAGTGCACGCCCGACTCGATGGAGACCGTCACCGCGGGCACCCTGACGATCGCGACCGACACCCCGGCCTACGAGCCGTGGTTCGTCGACAACGACCCGACCAACGGTGAGGGCTACGAGTCCGCGGTGGCCTATGCCATCGCCGAGCAGCTCGGCTACACCGCCGATCAGGTCACCTGGGTGACGGTGCCCTTCAACAAGGTCGTCCAGCCCGGCCCCAAGGACTTCGACTTCGACGTCAACCAGGTCTCGATCACCGAGGCCCGCCGCAATGCCGTGGACTTCTCCTCCGGCTACTACGACGTCGTCCAGACCGTGATCACCAACGCCGGCAGCGCCATCGACGGTGCGACCAGTCTCGCCGAGCTGGCCGACGCCAAGCTGGGTGCGCAGGTGGGCACCACGAGCTACACCGCCATCATCGACCAGATCCAGCCGTCGCAGGACCCGGCCGTCTTCGACACCAACGACCAGGCCGTCCAGGCGCTGAAGAACGGTCAGATCGACGGCATCGTGGTCGACCTGCCGACGGCCTACTTCATGACCGCCGTGCAGCTCGACGACGGGACGATCGTCGGCCAGCTCCCCCTGGAGGGCGACGAGCCCGAGCAGTTCGGCGCCGTCCTGGGCAAGGACAGCCCCCTCACCGACTGCATCTCGACGGCCGTCGACGCCCTGCGCGACGACGGGATCCTCGACCAGATCGGCCAGGCGTGGCTGGAGCAGCAGGGCGCTCCCGAGCTGTCCTGATGCCAGACCCGGTCGCCGACGCGGCGCCTGAGACCGATCCCCACGTGTGGCGACCCTCGGAGGTCCAGCGTGCGCGGGACGAGTGGCGGCGACGTCGCACGTTGCGCAGCGCCGCCATCGCCGCCGGCAGCACGCTGCTCCTGCTCGGGACGATCGGCGGCGCGGTGGTCAGCTCGCCCGGTTGGGCGCGGGTGCAGCAGACCTACTTCGACTGGGACAAGGCGGTCTCGTCCTTCCCCGCGGTCCTCGACGGCCTGTGGCTCAACATCCGGGTGATGCTGGTCTGCTGGGTGCTGATCCTCGTCCTGAGCCTCACCGTCGCGATCGTCCGCACCCTGCGCGGACCGGTCGCGTTCCCGCTGCGCCTGCTCGGCACGGCGTACGTCGACGTCTTCCGCGGCCTGCCGCTGCTGCTGGTGATCTTCCTGCTCGGCTTCGGCGGACCCGCGCTCGGGCTCAGCGGGATGCCGACCTCGCCGCTCTTCTGGGGCGGCACCGCGCTGGTGCTGTCGTACTCCGCCTACGTGGCCGAGGTCTTCCGGGCCGGGATCGAGTCGGTCCACCCCAGCCAGCGGCTCGCCGGCCGCTCCCTGGGGCTGTCGTACGGCCAGACGTTGCGTCACGTCGTGCTGCCTCAGGCCTGGCGCCGGGTGATCCCGCCGCTGATGAACGACCTGGTGTCGCTGCAGAAGGACTCCGGGCTGATCGCCGTGCTCGGTGTCAGCGACGCGATCCGCAAGGCGCAGATCGAGACCGCGCTGGACTTCAACTACACGCCGTACGTCGTCGCCGGCGTGCTGTTCTGCTGCCTCACGATCCCGATGGCACGGCTCACCGACCGCTACGCCCGCAAGAAGGGCTACCACGGGGCGGGGGGAGTCCTGTGAGCGAGCTGCTGCGCCTGCGGGGGGTGCGCAAGTCCTTCGGCGACCACGTGGTGCTGAGCGACGTCGACGTCACCATCGAGCCCGGCCAGTGCGTCGTGCTCATCGGGGCGTCGGGCTCGGGCAAGTCGACGCTGCTGCGGTGCGTCAACCTCCTCGAGGTCGTCGACGACGGCGTGATCACCTTCGAGGGCCGCGACATCACCGCCCCCCAGGTCGACGGCGACGAGGTGCGCTCGCGGATGGGGATGGTGTTCCAGGCCTACAACCTGTTCCCGCACCTCGACGTCATCGGCAACGTCACGCTGGCCCTGCGCCTGGTGCACGGGGTCAGCGCGAGCGAGGCCCGGACCCGCGGGTTGGCGATGCTCGACCGAGTCGGGCTGTCGGAGAAGGCAGGAGCACGGCCCGACGACCTCTCCGGTGGTCAGCAGCAGCGCGTCGCCATCGCCCGCGCGCTGGTGGCCAACCCCCGGTTGATGCTGCTCGACGAGGTCACGAGCGCGCTCGACCCCGAGCTCGTCGGGGAGGTCCTCGACCTGCTGACCGAGCTCAAGGGCGAGGGCGTGACGATGCTGCTCAACACCCACGAGATGGGCTTCGCCCGCGACGTCGCCGACCAGGTCTGCTTCCTGCACGACGGCCGGATCCACGAGCAGGGGAGTCCCGAGCAGGTGCTCGGCGACCCCCGGGAGGAGCGCACCCGCGCGTTCCTCTCGCGGATCCGCGCCTGATCGTCGGCGCCGGACCCCCCTGCGCAACCGATTCGCTCGCTGTCGGTGCCGAGGAATAGCCTGACCCCGGCTGGTTGGTTGCGCTCGGCAACTGACGCGGCACGACGTGCGAGATGTCGTGCGGGACGACACAAGGGGGCGGACGAGACCGGTGGGCGACGACACACAGCTGCGGGGCACCACCACGCTCGACGGCTTCCGGGTCCTGTGGGTCGGGGTCAAGCGCGAGCCGCGGATCTTCACCGTCGCGACCCTCGGCGCCGTGCTGTTCGGCGTGCTCACCGTCGCGGACGCGTGGGTGCTCGGCTGGTCCACCCAGAACGTCCTGATCCCCGCCTTCGCCAACGGCGAGATCGGCACCGGCATGCTCGTGTGGGTGGTCGCGCTCTTCATGGCGGTGGCCATCCTGCGCGCGGTCGGCATCGTCGCCCGACGGCTCGGCGGCGGCATCATGTACTACCGGATGCAGTCCCACACGCGGCGCGGGGTCACCCGGCAATACCTCTCCCTGCCGATGGAGTGGCACCAGCGCCACCCGACCGGTCAGCTGCTCTCCAACGCCTACTCCGACGTCGAGGCCGCCTGGTCGCCGATCATGCCGCTGCCGATGGCGCTCGGCACCGTGGTGATGATGGTCATCGCGGTCATCCAGATGTTCGTCGCCGACGTGGTGATGGCCATCGTCGGGCTTCTTGTCTTCCCAGCGGTCGTGGTCGCCAACCTGCTCTACCAGCGCTATGCCTCGCCCCTGATGACGCGCGCCCAGGGCCTGCGCGCCGAGGTCAGCGAGATCGCGCACGAGTCCTTCGACGGCGCCATGGTGGTCAAGACGCTGGGCCGCGAGGTCGAGGAGACCGACCGGTTCCGCGTGAAGGTCCGCGAGCTGCGCGACGTCAACATCCGCGCCGGCCGGATCCGCGCGGTCTTCGATCCCGCGCTCGCCAGCCTGCCCAGCCTGGGGGTGCTGGTGGTGCTGGCTGTCGGCGTGTCCCGGGTGGCCAGCGGGGCGACCAGCGCCGGCGACGTGGTCACCATCGCCTACCTCCTCACCATCGTGTCCTTCCCGATCCGCGCGATCGGCTGGCTCCTCGGCGAGTTCCCGCGCTCCGTCGTCGGCTACCGCCGCGCCAAGGCGGTGCTCGACGCCACCGGCAACATGCCTTATGGCACCGATGAGCTACCGCGCCGCACCGAGGGCGGCGCCCTCCTCCAGGTCGAGGACCTCCACTACGCCTACGACGCGGACGCGCCGCTGCTGCGCGGGGTCGACTTCGAGGTCCGACCCGGGCGCACCGTCGCGGTCGTCGGCGCCACTGCCTCCGGCAAGAGCACGCTCACCAGCCTGCTGACCCGCCTCGTCGACCCCGACGTCGGCCGGATCCGCATCGACGGCCACGACGTCAAGGGACTGCGCAAGGGCGAGCTGCCGCGCGACGTCGCCCTGGTGCCCCAGACCGCCTTCATGTTCGACGACACCGTCCGCGGCAACGTCACGCTCGGTGCCGACGTCCCCGACGCGGAGGTGTGGGCGTCGCTGCGCACCGCCCAGGCCGACGGGTTCGTGGCCGCGCTGCCCCAGGGCCTCGACACCCGGCTGGGGGAGCGGGGGACCTCGCTGTCCGGCGGCCAGCGCCAGCGGCTGTCGCTCGCCCGTGCGCTCGTGCGACGCCCCCGGCTGCTGATCCTCGACGACGCCACGTCCGCGGTCGACCCCGAGGTCGAGGCCCGGATCCTGGCCTCGCTGCGCGACGACCGCAGCGACCGCGGCGACCACGGGGCCAACGGATCGGCTGCGTCCCTCGTCGTCGTCGCCTACCGCAAGGCGACCATCTCGCTCGCCGACGAGGTGGTCCACCTCGACGAGGGTCGCATCGTCGGCCGTGGCACCCACGCCGAGCTGCTGGCCTCCAGTCCTGCCTATGCCCATCTCGTCAACGCCTACGAGGTCGACGCCGACGCCGAGGAGACCGTTCAGTGAACCCACCCCACGACGTTCTCGTCCTCCTCCGCTTCGCTCCTCCGTCCGACAACGCCGCGGGGACCCCGGAATGAGCACCACGGCTCCCACCTCCGGCACCCGCATGGACAGCGGGGAGGACATCGGCGCGATGGCCACCATCCGCCTCGGGATGAAGTACTCACCCGAGCTCCGCGACGGCCTGAGGGTCACCCTGCTGCTCGCGGTGATCGCCTCGTGCGGGCAGATCGTCGTCCCGATCGCGGTCCAGCAGACCCTCGACCGCGGCCTCAACGCACCCGGCGGGCCCCGTTTCGACTTCGTCGCCTGGATGGGCGTGCTCGCGGCGGTGGCGATCGTCGGGACCAGCGTCGCGTCGTACGCCATGACGAGCCGCCTCTTCACCACCTCCGAGCACGGACTGGCCACCCTGCGCACCAAGGCCTTCCGCCATGTCCACGACCTGCCGTTGCTCACCCAGAACACCGAGCGCCGCGGTGCCCTGGTCTCGCGCGTCACCAGCGACGTCGACCAGGTCAGCCAGTTCCTGGTCTTCGGCGGACTGATCTTCGTGGTCAGCATCGGGCAGATGCTCGTCGCGACCGTGCTGATGCTGGTCTACAGCTGGCAGCTCGCCGCCGTGGTGTGGCTGTGCTTCCTGCCGCTCTTCCTCTCCATCCGGTGGTTCCAGAAGAAGCTGTCGGCCGCCTACACCGTCGTACGCCACCAGGTCGGCGTGCTGCTCGGCGCGATCTCCGAGCCCGTGGTCGGCGCGGCCGTGGTTCGCTCCTACGGCGTGGAGGACCGCACCCAGGCCCGCATCGACACCGCGATCCAGGACTGGCAGGACGCCTACACCCACGCGCAGACCTACACCGTCACCTCGTTCTCGCTGGGTGGTCTCTCGGCGGGTCTGGCCAACGCCGGCGTGATCGTGATCGGCGTGCTCCTCGGCTTCGCCGGCGACATGACGTCCGGAAAGATCCTGGCCTTCGCCTTCCTCGTCACGCTCTTCGTCGGACCGGTCCAGATGGGCACCCAGATCCTCACCGATGCGCAGAACGCCATCGCGAGCTGGCGCCGGGTGCTGGGCATCCTGGAGACCCCCGCCGACCTGATCGACCCCGGCCCCGACGGCGAGCGGCTGCCCCGCGGCCCGATCGACGTGCGCTTCGCCGACGTCACCTTCTCCTACCCCGACGGACCGCCGGTGCTGCGCGAGGTGGACCTCGCCATCGCGGCCGGCACACGGGTGGCGATCGTCGGCGAGACCGGCTCCGGCAAGTCGACCTTCGCCAAGCTGCTGACCCGGCTGATGGACCCGGTCGACGGTGCGGTGCTGCTCGACGGTGTCGACGTCCGGCGCATCGAGGCCCAGTCGCTGCGGCGCAGCGTGGTGCTCGTGCCGCAGGAGGGCTTCTTGTTCGACGACACGATCACCGCCAACGTGCGCTACGGCAAGCTCGACGCCACCGAGGACGACATCCGCGAGTCCGCGGTCCAGCTCGGCATCGACGACTGGCTGGCCGGGCTGCCGCGCGGACTGCACACCCAGGTCGGCCAGCGGGGCGAGTCCCTGTCGGCGGGGGAGCGGCAGCTCGTCGCGCTGTTGCGCGCCCACCTCGCCGATCCCGACCTGCTGGTCCTCGACGAGGCGACGAGTGCGGTCGACCCGGCGCTGGAGATGCAGATCGGCCGTGCGCTGGAGCGTCTGATGCAGTCGCGCACCTCGGTGACGATCGCCCACCGGCTCTCCACGGCGGAGAACGCCGACGAGGTCATCGTGGTGGACAAGGGCCGGGTGGTGCAGCGGGGACCGCACGCCGAGCTGGTCACGCAGGCCGGCAGCGTCTACTCAGGGCTCCACGCGAGCTGGGTGGCGCAGCACTCGCACCACTAGCCGGCGAGCGGGTCAGTGGCTCAGGAGGCCAGGACCTGCGTGATGAGCATGTCGACGTCGAAGAAGTCCGACTCGCTTCCCTGCGGCACGACGGCGCCGGTCCGCTCGAGGAAGTCGTGGATGTCCGAGGCGCGGGCCAGGAGCACCAGGTGGCCGTCAGGTGAGCTGAGCTCGATGCCGATCATGGCGCGGCCGCTGATCCCGATCGTCGGAGACACGTGCACGTCACCCTCACCCACGGGCACCTCGGTGCCCCGTGCGAGGAGGTCGCGACCGAACGTCCAGACGAGGTTGCCGTCCGAGGTCAGGAAGGTCATCGCCACGGCGAAGGGATCGGAGGAGCGGTAGCCGAGGATGGTGTCGATCTCGTGGCGGATGCCGCGCTCGTCCATGCACTCGACCTTGATGTCCAAGGCGACGGCGGACAACGTGTGCCCGGAACCGGACATGTTCATCGAGACTCCTTCGGTGGTTCCGGGTGCTGGTTGCTCATGAGACGGCATGAACGACCCCCCATGATGCGAAACGCCTAAAAATGACCCGACCCGGTCCAGACCGGTCTTGATCGGGGGTCTTGAAGATCTTGATGCAATCTTAGGTTTGCCAACCCATTTTGACACGACGTGTCCAGTCCCCGGCGCCGAACCGTGCAAGTGCGGCGTGACACGAGCCGATCTGTGGAGTGCCCGGTTAGGGTCTCCTGCATGACCCGGGCAGCCAAGCGCATCGCGCTCGAGATCCTGGGCTGGGTCCTGCTGCTCCTCGGAGTGGCCGCCATCTTCCTCCCCGGACCGGGGCTGCTCGGGATCTTCGCCGGGCTCGCGCTGCTCTCGCAGCAGTACGAGTGGGCGGAGCGTCGCGTCGAGCCGGTCCGGCTGCGGGCCATGCTGGCAGCGGCCGAAGGCGTCGAGACCTGGCCGCGGATCATCGCCTCGTGCCTGGGCGCCGTCGTCCTCATGGCCGTCGGTGTGCTGTGGATCATGGAACCGCCCGCACCCGGCTGGTGGCCGCTGTCGGAGACCTGGTGGCTTCCGGGTGGCGTGTGGACCGGCGTGACCCAGGTGGCTTCCGCGTGGATCGCGGTGGCGCTCATCGTCTACAGCTTCCGGCGCTTCCACGGCCGGCCGCGCAAGACCGAGGAGCTGCGTCGCGCGATCAGGGGCGAGCACCAGGACGGGAGCACCAGCGGCGGCCTGGACCGCGAGCGCGACCAGGTCTGACCCTCGCACCCGGGTTCGGGGTGTGGGCCACCGATGGGATAGTGTTCCCGCGTCTCGGGCGATTGGCGCAGTGGTAGCGCGCTTCGTTCACACCGAAGAGGTCACTGGTTCGAACCCAGTATCGCCCACCGAGACCAAAACCGCCTCTGACCTGCGAAAACAGCAGTTCAGAGGCGGTTGGCATTTCGGCTCCGTGTCCTATACGTGTCCTACGGCGAAGGGTCATCGGTCCACCGACGGGATGCGGCGCATCGCGGATTCGAGGTCTTCGAGGCGGATTCGGATCAGCCGCCGGCCCGCCTGGTACGCAGGGAGGGTGCCGTTGCTGATCAGGCGTCGAATGGTCAGCGGCGCCATGGACAGCACCTCGGCTGCTTCCTCGATGGTGAGGTAGACCGGCATCGCACGCTGCTGGGGGATGCGCTGGGGCTTGCGTTGGGTGGTCATCGGATAGCTCCTGAGGGGTTGTGATCACCTGTCAGGTGTGCCGGCGCCGCCCGTGCGATGCGAGGCAGGGTCTGTCCGGCTACAGGCTCGGGCCATCGCACCGCTGGCGGCGGCTGGGTGGGCGGTGGATGAGGGCGGCCTGCAGTTCGGCCCGGGAAGCCCCGGGTCCGTTGACGCGAGGATCGGTGGCTGGACGAAGGTGCTCTCGCACGGTTCGCAGGACGGCCAGGTCTTCGCCAGTGGTGATGGGGCGGTAGCGCTGGCGTACGGGGTGGACGACGCGTCCAGTGGTCGTGTCGAGGCGGGGGAGGGTGATTCGTCGGGCGAAGGCTTTGCGTTGGAGACCTTCTTCGACGATGTCGGCGATGCGGTGGTCGATGCCGTTGAACAGGGTTTGGAAGCCGCCGAGGACGCGGGGGTCGACGATGGTGTCAGGGGCGAGTTCGTTCAGCCGGGAGACGGTGACGGCCGCGTAGGACGCGGCGGGGTCGCCGTTGCCGAGGAGTCCGCCGAGTTCGCGCAGATCACTCTGGATCTGGGTGTAGGTGTCGGAGCGATGTCGCCAGGCGTCGACGAGCCCGGGTTGTGAACGCCTGGCGTGGGGGATCAGTTTGGTGGACAGGATGCGTTGGGAGTCCACGACGATCCTGAGGTTCACCAGGTGGGGGAAGGCTCGTAGCCTCACGGCGAGGTCGTGTTCGGCTTGGAGCACGCCAAGAATCCCGGGCCCCACTTCGTTGGTTCTGAGCGGCTTGGTCATGGGTCGCCAGCCGAGGTCGTCGATGCTGTAGTCCGGTTGGCCGAGGTTTACGTCGAGAGACGCGGCCAGCGCCGTCCACGCGAGCCGGGCGCTTTCGGCCAGGGGCTCCCAGCCGGGGACGTGCTTGTACCGCTGGTCGAGGACCACGAGTGCCTGGGCGATCGCGGCGATGTCTCCGACGAGGGCTTGGGCTTGCTGGGTGGTGAGCTGACCGGCCAGGTTGGTCGTGGTGTCGTGTTCGGCGAGGGCGGCGGCGCGGGCGATCTGACGCCATCCCTCGACGACGGGGCTATTGCTCGCTGTGGTCAATAGCTCGGTCGATACGGGCGCTGCAGTTGACTCGGTTCGTGCGAGCGCGAGGGCGCGGGAGAGTTCGATCGCCGGGCTGCTGTGGCCGTTGGGCTTGAACGGGTTGGGGTTGCGCGGCGGGAGGTTGGTGAACAGCATCGGGGACGCTGCCTGCATCGCCTGGCCACACCAGACGAGCACGGTCTGGCGGTACTGCCGGATCAACTCCCCATGCGTCTGGCGCTCGGCAGAGTCCCTGTCGCTGAGACGGTGTTGGATGCGGTGTTGCTCAAGCAGGGCGGCGAGTTGCGTGCGCATCACGGTCCCGGTGTCGCCGTACATCAGTCGGCGTCCGCATCGGCGGCGTTGCCGAGCATTGCGAGGAGGAGTTCGACGTGGAGTTCGTCGACGCCGTGGGTCTTGAGGTCTTCGAGCGCCTGGACGGCGAAGGTCAGTAGCGCGTCGCGGCGTCCGGGCAACGCGTACGCGTCAGTGGCAGGGCCTGCGTTGCCGTGGATGGCGTCCAGGGTGATCAGAACGTGTTCGTAGGCCGAGGACGCATCGACGGACGAGGCGCTGTCGGAGAGCATGGCGAGTGCTGAGCGGGCATCGCACAGGGTGCGAGCATGAGCGAGAAGCATCATGTCTCCTTTTCATGGGGATGGTTCTGAGGCTCAACCCGGCCATGCCGTGAGGGCGCGAGATGCTCCGCGGCCTGTGGACGACGACCCGGGTTGACCGCTGTGTGGCCGTTGTGGCTCAGGCTGTGAGTTGTTCGGCGACGAGGGCTTCGATGCGTCGGCGTTGGCGTAGGTCGTCGAGGACGAAGACCTCGAAGTCCTGGTCGCGGTCGAAGATCTCGACCTCACCTCTGGAGTGCTCGGGAGTTTCGCCGGGCCAACTGGTCTGTCGGGTGGGCCTGTCCCGGTCCAGGCGGGTGCCGCAGATCGCGACCCAATCTCGGAGCCGATCCCGGGCTTCGGCGAAGTCGCTCAGCCACCCGATCGGATCGGAGGGTCCGGCGGTCTCGTGGTAGCAGGCAAGCCAGTGCGTGTGGAGGGCTGACAGTTCCCACACGAGCTCGTCGTGACGATGCCAGTACGGCGGCACGATCGTCGGTGCAAGCCCGAAGGAGGATCTGAGCCACTTGACCCATGCGTCGAGGTCGCGCCAGCGGTACTCGGCCTCATCGGCAGTGAGGAGGTTCCAGTTGATCGCCGTGGGCGGGCCGTCGATCAGGGCCTTCAGGCTGCCGTACGCCGCCCGAGTGTCGGTGGGGTGCTCGTCAACGACGACCATCACATGCCCACCGCGGACTGCTGGTGGGTCGCCACGCTGACCTTGGCGCGGTGCGGCGGGCGGCGTTGGACGACGTACGCCGTGTGGTTGGCGTTGTGGCCGATCTTGCGGGCGACGAACTCTTCCTTGATGAGGCTGCCGCCGGGTTGGTCGAGCTCGTACTCGTGGATGTAACCGGAGGCAATGAAGAAGTCACCAGGCCTGAACCGCGTCGAGAGCACGCTCGCAGCGTGGTCATAGGCGACGACGTCGTGGTATGTCGGGTCGAGCGGGGTGAAGATGGCGCTGGCTTCGTGGCGCCACTGTTCGACACCCACTCGTGCGCGGACTTGGGGGCTTCCCGACCCGGTCGTGTGCAGGTCGGAGATGGAGACGATGAACCCGGCCAGGCTCATCTGGGTGGGGATGGACATGCTGCCTCCCGGATCACGTGGGCGTCCCGGATGGACACCACACTCAGGAGTCAGGTGCGCGACCCGGCCAGACCACGTCGCTGCGGGCACGTCCCGCGTTGAGACGCGGGAGATCGTCGAGCACCCTGGACG
>CAVSCW010000006.1:0-12499 GCA_963726515.1 uncultured Actinomycetota bacterium | reverse complement strand
CACTGACCCAGACCGAGAGAAGACCGATGGACCTCCACGGCGCGTTCCACGTCTACGACACCACCCTGCGCGACGGCGCCCAGCAGGAGGGGCTCAACCTCACGGTCGCCGACAAGCTGAGCATCGCCAGGCAGCTCGACGGGCTGGGCGTGGGCTACATCGAGGGCGGCTGGCCGGGCGCCAACCCCAAGGACACCGAGTTCTTCCGTCGCGCCGCCGAGGAGCTGGACCTGCGCCACGCGAGGCTCGCGGCCTTCGGCGCCACCCGACGCGCGGGCGCCAAGGCGGCCGACGACCCGCTGGTCGCCGCCCTCCGCGACAGTGGCGCGGGGGTCGTGACCCTGGTCGCGAAGTCGCACGACCGGCACGTCGAGCTCGCGCTGCGCACCACCTTGGAGGAGAACCTCGCCATGGTGCGCGACACCGTCACCCACCTGCGCGAGGAGGGGCAGACGGTCTTCCTCGACGCCGAGCACTTCTTCGACGGCTACCGCGGCAACCGGGCGTACGCCCTCGAGGTGCTGCGCACCGCGGCCGAGGCCGGTGCCGAGGTCGTCGCGCTGTGCGACACCAACGGCGGCATGCTGCCCGACTGGGTCTCCGACGTGGTCCTCGACGTGATCGAGTCGACCGGCGCCCGCGTCGGCATCCACGCCCACAACGACAGCGGTTGCGCGGTCGCCAACTCGCTGGCCGCGGTCGCGGCCGGCGCCACGCACGTGCAGGGGTGCATCAACGGCTACGGCGAGCGCACCGGAAACGCCGACCTCGTCACCGTCGTCGCCAACCTCGAGCTCAAGCTCGACCGCTCCGTCCTGCCCCACGGCCTGCTCCGCGAGGCCACCCGCATCGCCCACGCCGTCGCGGAGGTGACCAACGTCCCGCCCGCGTCGCGCCAGCCCTACGTCGGCACCTCGGCGTTCGCGCACAAGGCCGGCCTGCACGCCAGCGCGATCAAGGTCGACCCCAACCTCTACCAGCACATGGACCCGCTCGACATCGGCAACGACATGAGGCTGCTCGTCTCCGACATGGCCGGTCGCGCCTCGATCGAGCTCAAGGGCAGGGAGCTCGGCTACGACCTCTCCGACGGCTCGCCGCGGATGAAGGAGCTCGTCACCCGCGTCACCGCCCGGGTCAAGGAGATGGAGCAGAACGGCCACACCTTCGAGGCTGCCGACGCCTCCTTCGAGCTGCTGCTCGCCGAGGAGGTGGAGGGCACCCGGCCGTCGTACTTCGACGTCGAGTCGTGGCGTGTCATCACCGAGACCCGCACCGACGGCGAAGCGGTCTCCGAGGCGACGGTCAAGCTGCGTGCCGAGGGCGTGCGGTACGTCGTCACCGGCGAGGGCAACGGGCCGGTCAACGCCCTCGACGCCGCGCTGCGCGAGGCGATCGGGCAGGCCTTCCCGGAGGTCGCGAAGTTCGAGCTGATCGACTACAAGGTGCGCATCCTCGACCAGGGGCACGGCACCGACGCCATCACCCGCGTGCTCATCGAGACCAGCGACGGCGAGTCGTCGTGGGTCACTGTCGGGGTCGGCGCCAACCTCATCGAGGCGTCGTGGGGTGCGCTGGTCGACGGGCTGACCTTCGGACTGCGGCGCCAGCACCGCTGATCTGGGACCCTCCTCCCACCGACCTCACCGCTACCGTCGTACGTGTGCTTCACGACCTGACCGCGCTCGAGCAGGGCGACGCCGTGCGCAACGGTGGCGTGTCGCCGCTCGAGCTGGTCGAGCACTACGCCGACCGGGCCGATCGGGTGGGTGCGTTCGTCACGACCACCCACGACCTGGCGCGCGAGCACGCCCGCCGACTGACCGAGGCGGGACGCCCCGCGGACGCGGGTCCGCTCTGGGGCGTGCCGACCGGGATCAAGGACCTCCACCCCACGGCCGGCGTGCGTACCACCTTCGGCTCGGCTGCCTACGACGACTTCGTGCCCGAGGAGTCCGACGCGCTCGTCCTCTCGATCGAGGCCGCGGGCATGCCGAGCCTGGGCAAGACCAACACCCCGGAGTTCGGCTCGCCCTGCTACACCGAGCCCGACGTCGCGCCACCCGCGGTGACGCCCTGGGACACCACCCGCACCGCCGGTGGATCGTCCGGCGGCGCGGCCGCCGCCGTGGCCGCGGGCCTGCTGCCCGTCGCTCCCGGCTCCGACGGTGGCGGCTCTATCCGGATCCCCGCCTCCTGCTGCGGCCTCGTCGGCCTGAAGCCCTCACGGGGCCGGATCAGCGGAGCCCCGACGTACGGCGACCCGGTCGGGCTCGCGACCGCCGGCACCCTGGCGCGATCGGTGCGCGACGCGGCGGCGCTGCTCGACGTCCTCGCCGGACGGCGGGTGGGCGACCCCTTCTGGGCGCCGGCTCCGTCCGGGTCCTTCCTCGACGCGTGCGACCGCGACCCCGGCCGGATGCGCGTCGCGCGCTTCATCACGCCGGTCATCGCCGACGTGGACGTCGACCCGTCCAGCGTGACGGCCTGGGAGGACGCCTCGCGCCTGCTCGAGTCACTCGGCCACGACGTCGAGGACATCCCGGTGCCGATCCCGCCGGAGGCGGTCGCCGACTTCGAGACCTGCTGGGCCGTGCTCACCGCGCTGTCGTCGGCTCCCCCCGGGCGCGAGGACCGGCTGCGGCCGCTGACCCGCTGGCTCAGCGACCTCGGCCACGCCGTGAGTGGTCCCGACTTCGGGCTGGCCATCGGCCGGCTGCGCCAGCACGCGGCCGTCGCACTGGCCTCGCTCGCGGCGTACGACATCGTGCTCACCCCCACGCTCGCCCGGCCGCCGGCGCTCGTCGGAGAGCTGCGCGACGACGCCGACCCGGCGCGCGACTTCGCCCTCCAGAAGGCCTTCACGCCCTGGACCAGCGCGTGGAACGTCACCGGGATGCCGGCCGTCTCGCTGCCGCTGCACCGGACCGACGGCGGTCTGCCGGTCGGCGTGATGCTGGCCGCTCGTCCGGCCGAGGAGGAGCTGCTGCTCGCGGTGTCGGCCCGGGTCGAGGCAGCCGCGCCGTGGGTGGACAGGCGCCCGCCCGGCTGGTGAGCGGGTCGCGGTCGGTCGTACCCCCGCGCCCGCGATGGATTTCCACTCGATCGAGTGGAAGTCCATGGCGGGTTCGGGGGTTCCACGCTCAGCCGCTGATGAAGATCCACTCGCTGGAGTGGAAATCCATCCGAAGGGTCAGGTGGAGGGCTCGTCGCCGATCCCGCGCGCATGCAGCGCGTCGCCCGACTCGTGCGCCCGCGCGACGACGCGGATCACGAAGGGGGAGAGGTACGCCCTGGGGCTGCGGTCGAGCCCGCGGGCGCGGGCCGCGTCGCGAGTCTCGCGCGCGATGGCGATCGTCCCCGGCAGCGCCCCGATCGTCAGCGCGACCGTGAGTGCGACCCGGTCCGGGTCGACCCCGATCACCCGCAGCGGCCGCGCCCACCGGGAGAGGGCGTCGACCATCTCGTTGACCGTCGTCGTGGCCGTCAGCGACAGCGCCGCCAGGCCCAGGCTGAGCAGGTCGAGGAAGGTCTCGGCGGCCTTCTCCCCGCCGTACCACCACCACTGGAAGGCGCTCGCCACCACGGCGATGAGCAGCACGCCCCGGGCCGCGCGCCACACCGAGCGCAGCGGCACCCGCGCCAGGGCGGCGAGCAGCAGGGTCACGGCCAGGAAGACCGGCGCCGGGCGCACGTCGCGCACCACCACGATCGCCAGGCTGAGCACGGCGAGGCCGAGCACCTTGGCGCCCACCGGCAGCCGGTGGAGGATCGTGTCGCCGGGCTGGTGCAGCCCGGCCATCAGGTCGCTCATGGGGTGTGCGACGCGTCGACCAGCGCGGTGTAGTGCGCGATCGACGACTCGGGCGGGCCGTCGGCGACCACCCGGGAGTCGTCCACCACCAGCACGCGGTCGCAACGGGCGGCGAGGTCGAGGTCGTGGGTGACCAGCACGAGCTGCTGGTCGAGGGCGAAGAGCGTGTCGCCGACCCGACGCGTGTTGGCCCGGTCGAGCAGCGTGGTCGGCTCGTCGGCGACCACGATCGTCGGCTCGAGCGCGAGCACGCCGGCGAGTGCGAGCAGCTGCCGCTGCCCCCCGGAGAGCGAGTGGACCGAGTCGTGGGCGTGGTCGGCGAGACCGTTGGCGGCCAGCACGGCCAGCGCCCGTTCACGGCGGGCGGCCGAGTCCTTGACCAGGCGTCGCAGCGACAGCTCGATGTCCTCGACGCACGTCGGCATCACCAGCTGCGCGGCCGGGTCGGTGAAGCAGAACCCCACCATCCGGCGTACGGCGGCTCCCTCGCGCACCACGTCGCGGCCCTCCACGCTCACGCGGCCCGACGAGGGTCGGACCAGGCCGTTGAGGAGCCGGGCGAGGGTGGACTTGCCCGAGCCGTTGGCGCCGATGACACCGACGCGGCGCTCGGTGAGCGTCAGCGTCGTGGGCGCGAGGATCTCGCGCTCCCCACGTCCGGGCAGCGGGACCCGGACTGCCGCGGCGTCGAGCTGGATCGTGGGCAAGGAGTCGTCAGTCGCGGTGCAGCAGCTGCGGGAAGGCGCGGTGCACCTCGGCGGCGATCATCGCGACCAGCGAGGTCTTGACGAGGTCGCCGATCCAGAACGGCATGTCATAGGTGCCGGCCTCGCGGAACGAGACGTCGAAGTAGCGCATCATCCCGAGGATCCCGAACAGGTGGATGACGAGGATGCTGGCGGTGATCGAGCAGGCGAAGATGAAGAGCGCACGCGTACGACGCTCGCGGGCGACGTACTTCACGAGGAAGCCGCCGAGCGCCGCGGCGATCGGGAACGACAGCAGGTAGCCACCGCTGGGGCCGTTGAACACCCCGATGCCCGAGGAGTGCTCGGCGAAGACCGGCAGGCCGACCGCGCCGAGGGCGAGGTAGAGCGTCACCGCGGAGAAGCCGCGCAGGGGGCCGAGGATGCAGCCGGCCAGCATCACGGTCAGCGTCTGCAGCGTGATCGGCACACCGGCGCTGCCCACCGGGATCGCGCCGATGTAGGCGCTGGCGCTGATGAGGGCGGCGAAGGCCGCGACGAGCGCGATGTCCCGGGTCGGCGACGCGGACCCGACGCCGGAGTCGTGGCTGGCCTCGGGCCGGGTGGTGGCAGTCATCGGTGATCCTTGCTGAGCGCTGCGGGCGACCTGAACGGTGTTCAGGTTAGGGTGGTCGCGTTCACCTCGTCAACGCAGTCCGGGGACCGGGAGGGTGTGTGGCTCATCACCGTGGCGACGTCCTCGCGCACGCCGTCACACTGCTCGACCGCCACGGCCTCGCAGCGCTGACCATGCGCCGGCTCGGGGCCGAGCTCGACGTCCAGCCGAGTGCGATCTATCACCACTTCGCCAACAAGCAGGCCCTGCTCGCTGCCGTCGCCGACGAGATCCTCGCCCGCGGCTCCCGGCCGCGCACCGCCGACGAGTGGCCGGGCCAGCTCCGCGAGGTCTGCTCGGAGCTCCGGCACGCGATGCTCGCCTGCACCGACGGGGCCGACGTGGTCGCGACGGTGTGGGCCTTCGGGCTCGGCGCGTCGGCGCCGGTGGCCGAGATGGAGAAGATCCTCAAGGACGCCGACGCGCCCGTCGAGCTCGTCGCGGTGGCCTCGCGGACACTGGTGCACTACGTCTTCGGCCATGCCTTCGAGGAGCAGACCGCCCGCCAGGCCATCAGCCTCGGCGCGGTCGAGCGCTCGCTGGAGTCGCTGCCCGACTTCGACCTCGGCCTCGACCTGGTGATCGCCGGCCTGCAGGCGCGGCTGGGCTGAGTCAGGCCGACGTGTCGACGTCGGCCCCGTGGAGCTCGGCGAGCAGCACGGCCCCGCCGAGGTCGAGCCTCGTCATCTTGAGCACCGCGCTCGACAGGTCGACACCGTCGAGGCTCGCGCCGCGCAGGTCGGTGCGATCGAGGTTGCTCTGCCGCAGGATCGCCCGGTCGAGCCGTGCCCGGGCGAGCGTGGTGAGGGTCAGGTCGGACATCGAGAGATCGGCCTCGCGGAGATCGACGCCGGACAGGTCGAGCCGCGACAGGTTCGTGCCGCGGATGGTCACGCCGAGCCAGGAACCTCCTGTGACGGTGAGCGGTCTCAGCACGCACTCGGAGAAGGTGGTGCCGACGAGCTTGCAGCCGTCGAGCGTCGCGTCGAAGAACGACGTACGCCGGAAGTCGCAGCCCACGAAGGCGGTCGCGGTGTGCACCGATGCGTTGAACCGCCCGCCGTGGAAGGTGCAGCGCTCGAACACCGCGCCGGCGGTGCGCGCCTCGGAGAGGTCGACGTCGGTGAAGGTGCACTCGACGAACCGGGCCGCCCCGAGGTCGTCGCCGTACCAGTCCTCGCTGCGCAGGTGCGCACCTGTGGCTGTCTGGGGGTCGGTCACGGCAGCAACCGTATCCGGGCGCGACGGATAGGGTCATGCCCGTGATCGCGTCCCACCAGCACCGCTTCATCTTCCTCAAGACCCGCAAGACGGCGGGCACGAGCGTGGAGATCGCGCTGTCGAAGGTGTGCGGACCCGACGACATCATCACCGAGATCAGCCCCGAGGACGAGGCGCTCCGCCAGGCCGCCGGCGGTCGGGCGCCGCAGAACTTCGAGTCGCCGCCGCAGCCGCGCAAGGCCTACAACCACATGGGTGCCAAGGCCGTGCGCGACCTGGTGGGGCCGGAGGCCTTCGACGACTACTTCACCTTTGCGATCGAGCGCAACCCGTGGGACGCGGTGGTCTCCCTCTACTTCTGGAAGTACAAGGACCGCCCCGAGCTGCCGGACTTCGAGACCTACGTCCAGGAGATCTGGATCGAGCAGCTCTCCAACAACCGCCGGCTCTACCGCATCCGCGGCAAGATGGCGCTCGACCGGGTCCTGCGCTACGAGAACCTCGACGCCGAGCTGACCGAGGTGTGGAAGCAGCTCGACCTGCCGGGGGAGCCGGACCTGCCACGCGCCAAGGGCAACGCGCGACCGGCCGGGCACTACCGCGAGCTCTACACACCTGCTTCGAAGGAGCGGGTGGCGACGGTGTTCGCCGACACCATCGAGGCCTTCGGCTATGAGTTCTGACGGACGCCCCAGCCCGTATCGGACGTCATGAGAACGACCGGTCCGAACACGGGATGCTCATGACGTCGGCGCCGTCAGCAGCCGGTCGCACTGCGCGACCAGCCGCGCCCGCAAGGGTGCGCCACGCTCGGTGAAGCCGCGCTGCGCCTCGACGTACGCCGCCTTGCCCTCCGCCGTCTCGATCCTGACCGGCTCGAAGCCGAGGTCGGCGAGGTCGTACGGCGCCGCGCGCATGTCGAGCTCGCGGATGTCGCGCGCGAGCTCGAAGCAGTCGGCGACCAGGTCGCTCGGGATCATCGGTGTGAGTCGGAAGGCGTGCTTGTAGAGGTCCATCCCGGCGTGCAGGCAGCCCGGCTGCTCGAACTCCGGCCGGTCGTCGCGTCCGGGCTGGAGCGTGTTGAGCGGGCGGGCCGACGGCGTGAAGAACCGGAACGCGTCGAAGTGCGAGCAGCCGATCCGGTGCGACTCGACCACCGCGTCCGTGCCCTCCTGACCGAGACGCAGCGGCCAGTCGTGGCGCTTGCCTGACTCGGAGGCACGGTGCACCATCGCCCACTCGTGGAGTCCGAAGCAGCCGAACTGGGGCGGACGTCCGGCGGTGGCCGAGAGGAGGGTTCGCAGCTGGGTGAGGAGCGCGCGTTGGGAAGCGACGTACGACGGCGTGACGGTGACCGGGTCTCGTGACGGTTGCTGGGCAACCTCCTCGACCGGCGGGGGGCCGGCATAGCCCTTGAGGCCGGCGTAGTCCTCCCCATCCTGGAGCGCGACGCCGAAGCCCGGGTGCCAGCGCCGCAGCTGGGCCGGGCGCTGGGAGTAGTAGGTGAAGAGGAAGTCGTGGACGGGATGCTTCACCTGTTCCGCCCGGCGCGCGAGGTGCGGCGCGACGAATGCGTCGACGCGGGTGGCATGGGCGTCGGCCAGGGGACGCCACTCGACCGCCGCAAGCACCCTCACTGACGCAAGGCTAGTGGCCGGACCACGCGCCAGCACCCTCGACCACGAGCCCTGCTGGGCAGAGACTGGCCAGATGGACACCGGGATGGACGACCGCAGTGCCGGACTCGACCGCGCCCACGCGCTGGCCCTCGAGTGGCTCGCCTCGCTGGCGGACCGCCCGGTGCCCCCACGGCTGACCTGCGAAGAGATGGCCGCTCGCCTGCAGCGGGTGCTGCCTGCCGGCCCGACCGACGCCGCGAGGGTCGTCGACGAGCTCGCCGCGGCCTGCGAACCGGGACTCACCGCCATGCCGGGAGGGCGGTTCTTCGGCTTCGTCATCGGCGGCACCCATCCGGCGGCGCTCGCCGTCGACTGGCTGGTGAGCAGCTGGGACCAGAACGCCGGACTACGGGTGCTCACCCCCGCCCACTCGGCGGTCGAGGAGCTCACCGAGACCTGGTTGGTCGACCTGCTCGGACTCCCGGCGGGCAGCGCGGTCGGCTTCGTCACCGGCGGCACGACGGCCAACTTCACCTGCCTGGCCGCCGCCCGTGACGAGGTGCTGCGCCGCCACGGCTGGCAGGTCGCGACCCAGGGCCTCGTCGACTCGCCCGGCGTACGCGTCCTGGTCGGTGCCGAACGGCACGACACCATCGACCTCGCGCTGCGCTACCTCGGCCTGGGCAGCCCCGAGCCGGTCGCGGCCGACGAGCAGGGCCGCATCGAGCCTGCGGCTCTTGCCGCGGCACTCGAGGCGGGCGACGGCCGCCCCACCATCGTCTGCCTCCAGGCCGGCAACGTGCACTCCGGCGCCTTCGACCCGTTCGAGGCGTGCATCGTCGCCGCCCACGACGCGGGTGCGTGGGTCCACGTGGACGGCGCCTTCGGGCTCTTCGCGGCCGCCTCACCCCGCCGGCGCCACCTCGTCGCCGGGTTCGAGAGCGCCGACTCCTGGGCGACCGACGCGCACAAGACCCTCAACGTCCCCTACGACTGCGGCCTCGCGATCGTCCGGGACCGGGCCGCCCTGCGCGCCGCGATGGGCATGCACGGCGACTACCTCATCCACGACGCGGTGGGGGAGCCGTTCGACAAGGTCCCCGAGATCAGCCGGCGCGGGCGCGCGTTCCCCGTCTGGGCGGTGCTGCGGTCGCTGGGACGCGAGGGCGTGGCCGACCTCGTGGACAGGTTCTGCCAGCACGCCCGCACCTTCGCAGACGGCATCGCGGCGATCGACGGGGCCGAGGTGCTCAACGACGTCGAGTTCACCCAGGTGTGCGCCGCGTTCGGCGACGACGACCGCACGCGCGGGGTCGTCGACGCGATGCTCGCGGACGGTACGGCGTGGACGACCGGCTCGCGGTGGCGCGGCCGGGCGGTCCTCCGGGTCAGTGTGAGCAACTGGTCCACCACGGCCGCGGATGTCGAGGCCAGTCTCGATGCGCTGCGGCGCGCGGCTGCTCGATAGGCTCGGTGCATGCGCATCTGTCGGTTCAGCACGGGCGAAGAGCCACGTTTCGGGGTCGTCACCGGTGAGGTCGACGAGTTCGGCCAGCCGGCCGACGACTCGGTGGTCGTGGCCCTCGGTGGCGACCCCCTCTATGTGGGGGTCAAGATCCTCGAGGAGCAGTACCCGCTGAGTGACGTACGCCTGCTCGCCCCCATCATCCCGCGCAGCAAGGTCGTCGGCTTCGGCAGGAACTACGCCGCCCACGCCGCAGAGCTCGGCAACGACGTGCCGCCCGAGCCGCTGATGTTCCTCAAGCCCAACACCACGGTGGTCGGTCCCGGCGACCCGATCTTCTACCCGTCGCAGACCTCGGACCTGCACTACGAGGGCGAGCTCGCCGTCGTGATCGGCCGCATCTGCCGCGACGTGCCGCTCGAGCAGGCCACCGACGTGATCTTCGGCTACACGATCGCCAACGACGTGACCGCTCGCGACCTGCAGGAGTCCGACGTGCAGTTCGCCCGCGCCAAGGGCTTCGACTCCTTCTGCCCCCTGGGTCCGTGGATCGAGACCGACCTCGACCCGCAGGACTTCATCGACGGCCGCGCGGTGCAGACCTACCTCAACGGCGACGTCGTCCAGGACGGCACCACCGCCGACATGATCTTCGACGTGCCGGCGCTGGTCGCCTACGTCTCGTCCGTGATGACGCTGCTGCCCGGCGACGTCATCCTCACCGGCACCCCTGAGGGCGTCGGGCCGATGCAGGTCGGTGACGAGGTCGAGATCTCGATCGCCGGCATCGGCGCCCTGACCAACCCCGTAGCGAAGAGAGCCTGAGCATCCCCATGACGAGCCCCGTCCGCGTCCGCTTCTGTCCCTCGCCCACCGGCTCGCCCCACGTCGGGCTGGTGCGCACGGCCCTCTTCAACTGGGCCTTCGCCCGGCACCACGGCGGGTCGATCGTGTTCCGGATGGAGGACACCGACAAGGAGCGCAGCACCCAGGAGTCCTACGACGCGATCCTCGAGCTGTGGCGCTGGCTCGGTCTGGACTGGGACGAGGGCCTCGAGGTCGGTGGTCCCCACGGCCCCTACAAGCAGAGCGAGCGAGGCGACATCTACCGCGACGTCCTGGCCCGGCTGCACGCGTCGTCGTACACCTATGACTGCTTCTGCCGCACCGAGGAGGTCGACTCCCGGCGCAAGGCGAGCGGCTCCAAGATGCAGGGCTACGACGGCTTCTGCCGCGACCTGTCCGGCGAGCAGCGGGAGGGCTTCGAGGCCGAGGGCCGCTCGCCGGTCGTGCGCTTCCGGATGCCCGACGGCTCGATCACGTGGGACGACGCCGTTCGCGGCGAGATCACCTTCGAGACCGAGAACGTGCCCGACTTCGCGCTGTCGCGCGCCAACGGCGACCCGCTCTACACGCTGGTCAACCCGATCGACGACGCGCTGATGGAGATCACCCACGTCCTGCGCGGAGAGGACCTGCTCTCCAGCACGCCTCGCCAGCTGGCGCTCTTCGGGGCGCTCGTCGACCTCGGCATCGCGCGGGAGGTCCCCACCTACGGTCACCTCCCCTACGTCATGGGCCAGGGCAACAAGAAGCTGTCCAAGCGCGACCCCGAGGCGCACGCGCTGGCCTACCGCGAGCAGGGGTTCCTGCCGGAGGGCCTGCTCAACTACCTCGCGCTGCTCGGTTGGGCGATCGCCGCCGATCGCGACATCTTCTCGCTCACCGAGATGGTCGAGAAGTTCGACATCGGCGACGTCAACCCCAACCCGGCTCGCTTCGACCTCAAGAAGGCCGAGGCGATCAACGCCTCGCACATGCGGCTGCTGTCCGTCGAGGACATCACCCACCGTGCGCTGCCCTTCCTCAAGGCCGCGGGCGTGGTCAGCGATCCCGTCACCGACGCCGACGCCCAGCTGCTCGAGCTGGCGATGCCCCTGGTCGCCGAGCGGATCAACAAGCTGGCCGAGGCGCCCGACATGCTCGGCTTCCTCTTCGTCGACGAGGCCTCCTTCACGCGCGACGAGGCCGACGTGGCCAAGCTGCTCGACGAGACCGGTCGCGGCGTCGTGCAGGCGTCGTACGACGCCCTCGCGGAGCTGCACACGTGGTCCACCGCGGCGATCGAGGAGGCACTGCGTGTCGCGCTGGTCGAGGGCATGGGGCTCAAGCCCCGCCTGGCGTTCGGACCGGTGCGCGTGGCCGTCACCGGCAGCCGGATCAGCCCGCCGCTGTTCGAGTCGATGGAGCTGCTCGGCCGCGAGCGCAGCCTGTCGCGGCTCCAGACCGCGCTGGCCTGACGGACCGTCATGACCACTCCGCTGGCGCCGGACTTCCGGCCGCAGTACCACCAGCTGCACCGGGTCGGCCGCCCCGGCATCTGGCGCTCGCTCGTCGGGTCGCTGCTCGTGCTGCTGCTCGTCTTCGTCCTCGTGCCGCTCGTCGCTGGCCTCGTCGCCTTCGCCGGGCTGCTCGCGAGCGGCAACAGCGCGGAGGAGGCGGCGGCGGTGCTGGACGTCACCGCGGAGGTGACGCCCACCGGGCTGGCGCTGCTCAACATCGTGATCGCGCTGGCGATCCCGGTCACCTGGGCGGTCACCTGGTGGCTGCACCGGCTCAAGCCGCGCTGGCTGTCCTCGGTCGGACCGAGGCTGCGGTGGCGCTACCTCGTCGTCTGCCTCGGCCTGTCCGTCGTGGCCCTGATGGCCGCGCTGGGGGTCGGCCTGCTGCTGCCGCTGGCGCCGGGGGAGTCGCCCGTCGGCGAGGTCAACGACTTCACCTCACAGACGCGCAACTTCCTCCTCGTGATCCTGCTGCTGACGCCGCTGCAGGCGGCCGGCGAGGAGTATCTGTTCCGCGGCTACCTCACCCAGGCCTTCGGGTCGCTGGTGTGGGCGCGGCGGGCGTCGCAGACGCTGGCCGTGCTCGGTCCGGCGTTGATCTTCGCGCTCTTCCACGGCCTGTCCCAGGACGCCCCGATCTTCTTCGACCGGTTCGCCTTCGGGGTCGTGGCGGGCA
>CAVSCW010000005.1:0-205418 GCA_963726515.1 uncultured Actinomycetota bacterium | reverse complement strand
GCGACCAGCGCGCCACCGGTCGAGCCGATGAAGGCGGCGAGCATCAGGGGCAAGAAGGTGCGCGGGTCGGGGCGGATGCGCCGGACGTACGTCGCCGCGCTGATGGAGGTGCCGCAGAAGGACGCGAGCTTGTTGGTCGCTGCGATCTGCACGACCGACGCGCCGGGCAGGCCGACCAGCAGGGCGGGCGCTGCACCAGTCCCCCGCCACCGACCACTGCGTCGACGAACCCCGCGACCAGGGCCGCGAGCACCAGGAAGAGGACGACCTCGAGCGACAGGTCGCCCACTTCGATCCCCTTCCGTCAGCCGGAGGTGGTGTCTTGGCTGAACTCCTGCGCCACCACCGAGTCGTAGGCCTCCGGCATCGTCGCGCTCAGTCCCGGGCAGATGAACCTCATCGACTGGTCGGTCGTCATCTCACCGGCCGAGCAGTTGACCGTCGCCAGCGGTCGGCCGTCGGCGGAGAAGACCAGCTGGAAGAGCGCGGTGCGCGTCTCCTCGGAGAGGTTGGTGATCGTGGCCGTGACCTCCGGGGTGGTGACCTCGTCCACGCCGGCCATACGCTTCTTGGCAGTGAGCTCCCATCCGTCGTCGACGGCGTAGCCGTTCCAGGAGAAGGCCTTGCCGACCTCCACCTCGACCGGGTCGGCGCTGGTGCTGACGTCGTCGCTGCAGGCAGTGAGCGCGCCGAGGCACGCCAGGGCCACCAGGGCGCCTCGGGCGCCCCTGAGACGCGTCACGACGCGGCCAGGAAGGTCAGCAGGTCCTGCCGGGTCAGCACGCCGATGGGCTTGCCGTCCTCGTGCACCAGCACGGCGTCGGCCTTCTCGAGCAGCGAGACCGCGTCAGCGGCCGCCTCGGTCGAGCCGATCGTCGGGAGGGCGGCGGACATGTGGTCCTCCACCCGGTCGGTGAGCCTGGCGCGGCCGGCGAAGAGTGCGTCGAGGATCGTGCGCTCCGACACCGAGCCCGCGACCTCGGCGGCCACGATGGGCGGCTCGGCACGCACGACGGGCATCTGGCTGACGCCGTACTCCTGGAGGATGTGGACGGCCTCGGCGATGGTCTCGGCGGGATGCGTGTGCACGAGGTCGGGCAGCCTGCCGGACTTGCCCCGCAGCACCTCCCCGACCGTGCGGTGGTCGGCCTGGGCGCCGGTGGCGAAGCCGTACTGGCCGAGCCAGTCGTCGTTGAAGACCTTGGTGAGGTAGCCGCGGCCGGAGTCGGGCAGCAGGACCACGATCACCGCGTCCGTACGCCCCTCGGCGGCCAGCTCCTGGGCGAGCTGGCGAGCCGCGAAGGCCGCCATCCCGGACGAGCCGCCGACCAGCATCGCCTCCTCGCGAGCCAGACGGCGGGTGAAGGCGAAGGAGTCGGCGTCGGAGACCTCGATGATCCGGTCGGCGACCGACTTGTCGTAGGTCTCGGGCCAGAAGTCCTCACCGACGCCCTCGACGAGGTAGGGGCGCCCGGTGCCGCCGGAGTAGACCGACCCCGCAGGGTCGGCACCGATGATCTGCACCTCGGGGTTCTGCTCCTTGAGGTAGCGCCCGATACCGCTGATGGTGCCACCCGTGCCGACGCCGGCGACGAAGTGGGTGATCCGACCCTCGGTCTGCGCCCAGATCTCCGGACCGGTGGTCTCGTAGTGGGAGCGGGGGTTGTTGGGGTTGGAGTACTGGTCGGGCTTCCAGGCGCCGGGCTCCTTGGACAGCCGGTCGCTGACGTTGTAGTAGGAGTCCGGGTGCTCGGGCGCGACGGCGGTCGGGCAGACGACGACCTCGGCGCCGTAGGCCTTGAGCACGTTGCGCTTGTCCTCGCTGACCTTGTCGGGGCACACGAAGACGCACGAGTAGCCCTTCTCCTGCGCCACCATCGCCAGGCCGACACCGGTGTTGCCGGAGGTCGGCTCGACGATCGTGCCGCCGGGCTGGAGGGCGCCGGACGCCTCCGCCGCCTCGATCATCCGGGTGGCGATGCGGTCCTTCACCGACCCTCCGGGATTGAGGTACTCCACCTTCGCGAGGACCAGCGGGCCGGTCCCAGGACCGGCCCCCGGGAGGTCGAGGGTCCGGGCGAGGCGGACGAGCGGAGTGTTGCCGATGAGGTCGAGGAGCGAGTTCACGTACTGCACCGGGTCAATGTAGCCACCTACTGCCCCGTAGCGAGCAACGGCGCCTGCGTAGCATCGGGGTGTGGGGGCAACAGGAGCAGCACGCAAGCTGGCATCGGCCGCGGCCTTGGGCGGCGGCGGACTCTCCGTGCTCGGCGCGGGCCTCTACGGAGTCCTGGTCGCCGAGGCGAGGATCGCGCGCCGGGTGATCGGCAACGCCACCGACGTACCGCCGGACGCCACGGGCTGGTACGGCCGTGGCCGGCCGGGCCCGGCGATCCGGATCGCGCTGCTGGGTGACTCCAGTGCTGCGGGATACGGCGTCGAGCGGGTCGAGGACACGACCGGAGCCCACCTGGCCAGCGGCGTGGCCGCCCAGGCGGACCGCCGCGTGCACCTGCGCTCCTTCGCCAAGGTCGGCGCGCAGTCCAGCGCCCTGGCCGACCAGGCGGAGGCCGCGATCGGCACCCACCCCGACCTCGCCGTCGTGCTCATCGGCGCCAACGACGTGACCCACACGGTCCTGCCCTCCGCGTCGGTGCGCCACCTCGCCGAGGGCGTACGCCGCCTCCGCGAGGCAGGCATCGAGGTCGTGGTGGGCACCTGCCCCGACCTCGGCACCATCCGGCCGATCCCGCCGCCGCTCAAGCAGGTGGCGCGCGAGTGGTCACGTCGGCTGGCGGCCGCACAGACGATCACTGTCGTCGAGAACGACGGCCGCTCGGTGTCCGTGGGCGACATCCTCGGCCCGGAGTTCGAGGCGGCGCCTGCACTGCTGTTCGGCCCGGACCGGTTCCACCCGTCCGCCGACGGCTACCAACAGCTCGCCTCGGTGCTGATCCCGTCGTGCCTCGCCGCGCTGGACCTGCTGCCCGAGGACGAGTCGCTTCCCGAGCCGCTGCGCCGCGAGGGGATCCTGCCGGTCGCCGCCGCCGCCGTACGCGCCGCGCGAACGCCTGGCACCGAGGTCGACGGCACCGAGGTCGGCGGCAACCAGCGAGGCCTGCGTGGACGCTGGGTCGAGCTGCGGCACCGCCGACGCCGCCCGTCCGCAGATGTCGAGTCGCCGGAGCAGCACGAGGAGCACGCCGAGGCCGGCGAGCACTCCTGACATGCCGCCGGCCCGCCACGAGCGAGCTCGGGCGGGCCGGCGGACTTCAGATCGGCTGCGTGGGGATCAGTCGCCACGCAGGATCGCGAGGATGCGCAGCAGGTTGGTGTAGATCCAGACCAGGCTGACGGTCAGGCCGAAGGCCGCTCGCCACGACTCGCGGTCCGGGATGCCGGCTGCGACGCCGTTCTCGACGAAGTCGAAGTCGAGGATCAGCATGAAGACACCGAGCACGAGGCCGGCGACGGACATCAGCAGGCCAAGGGCGCCGAAGCCGAACAGGCCCGTCTGGATGCCGAAGAAGCTCAGCATGATCGACAGCAGGCCGAGGCCCACCATGCCGAACATGCCTGCGATCACGAAGGTGCGGAACTTGGCGCCGACCTTGATGTCGAAGAACTTGTAGGCAGCCAGCGTGCCGACGAAGGCAGCGAAGGTGCCCAGGACGGCCTGGGTGACGATGCCGTCACCGAACTGGGCGTCGAAGACCTTGCTGATCGCTCCGAGGGCCACACCCTCGAGGGCCGCGAAGGCCAGCACCAGTGCCGGGCTGATCACCCGCTTGAAGGAGTTGACCAGCGACAGCAGGAAGGCGCCACCGGCGCCGGCCATCGCGAGCGTCAGGGCACGGCCGTAGGCGTCCTGGTCGACCGAGTTGACGTCGATGATGTCGCCGACCCACCACCAGGTGGCGAATGCGGTCGCGAAGACGAGTGCGATGGAGATCGCCGTCTTCTGCACGACCGAGTCGACCGTCATCCGTCCGTCGTCCACCTGACCGGGCGTGCCGGTGCCCCACGTCGACGGGTCGCCGGTCGAGTCGCCGTAGCCGGGGTAGGACTGGCCCCCAGCGGCATACGTCTGGTTGCCGTAGGCGTTCGACGAGGAGCGGTTGAACTCCTCGGAACGGTTGAACACGGGGTTGCTGCTCTTCATGGTCTCTCCTTGGAGGCCGCCCCCGGGTCTTCCGGGGGGTGTCGACGCCGTCGAGGTGACGGCGCCCGTCTCGTCACGTCCACTCTAGCCGGGGTGACACCAGTTCAAACGTCCGGCAGGGCGGTGCTGTTCCCGCGTGGCGGCTCGCTCAGGAGATTCACAGCCTCGACGGGTCGAGCCTAGGAGATCAGTGTGTAGGTGCTGGCGAGGTGGAGCTCGCAGGGTGAGTAGTCCCATCCGCCGGCGGGGCCTCCGGGCAGGGGTGGGGCGGTGGATCTGGTGATGCGGAGGTGCTCGGTCACGCCGTGGACCTCGTGGGGCTGGTCGGGGCTGGTCCCGGGTGGTGGGTCGGGGGTCCAGGTGGTCCAGCCGGGGGTCTCCTTGAGGTAGTTGCAGCGTTCGCAGAGTCCTTGGCCGTTGGCGGCGGTGGTGGTGCCGCCGTCGGCGGTGCGGGTGATGTGGTCGTGGTGGCGGATGGGTGCGTTGCAGCCGGGGGTGCGGCAGGTGCCGGCGTCGCGGAGGGTGAGGAACTCGGCGAGCAGGCCGTCGAAGCGGCGGGTGGTGGACTCCATCGCGACCAGCGCCCGCTGCTCGGGGGTGACGAACAGGCGGCGCAGGGTGGCCTTCGCCGCTGCGGTGGCGCGGCGGACCAGGTCGGTGCACAGGGCGGCGGGGAGGTATCCGAGGCCGGGGATCAGGCCGGGCTCGGTGCCGTCGCCGAGGAGCGACTCGATGCCGATGACGAGGTTGACCCTGACCGGCGGGGTGTCGGTGACGGGGTCGAGGCCGGTGATCCGGGCGGCGAGGGTGTCGGCGCGGACCTGCCCGCCGGTGCGGGGGTCGCCGGCGGCGCGGGCGGTCGCGGCGGCGACGTCGAGGGCGGCGCGGACTCCGGCGAGGACCTCGAGCGGCAGGATCGCGGTGAGCTGGCCGGTGCCGTCGTCGAGCTGACGGCTGGTGACCCGGCGCTCGGCGCGGGCGCGGCGGTGGCGGCGGGTCTCGGCGTCCGCGGCGATGGTGAGGCACGAGCGCCGCACGGCCTGCCGGAGCTTGAGGTCACCGAGGCCGGGCAGGCGTGGTGCGAGGTCGTCGTCCACGCGACGGCGCTGGACGGGGGTGAGGTGGGCGACCTCGCGGGCCACCGCGAACGCGCGGGCCTCGGTGAGCTCGCCCCGCGCGAGTGCGGCCAGGGTGTGGGGCAGGTCGTCGCGCAGCCGACGTGACAGCAGCACCCGCTGCTCCCCGGCGTGGGGGCTGGCCAGGGTCGCGAGCGCGACCTCGGCACCGATCGACATCGCCCGCGGTGGCGTACGACGTCCGGTCACCGGGACGTCCTCGGCCTCGGCGGCATCGGCGAAGGCCGACGTGACGACCACCTGCGCGGCAGCCGCGGCGGCCTTGACCCGCTCGAGGGCCTCGAGCTGGTCCAGGTGATCAGCGGGCAGGTCGGCCGGTTCGAGGTCGGCGAGCAGGTCGGCCAGCGCGTGCAGGTCCGCCGCCTGCCACACCGTCCCGGACGCCTCCTTGGCCATTGCTTCCCCAATCCCATTGATTCGAACGTGTGTTCTATTGTGTCACTTGTGCCGGTCGTCGTCAAGGCGCGATCGCGCGTGTGGAGAACGACGTTTAACCCGTTGCCGTGGCGTCCCGCCCATGCCTACCGTGCAGGGAGCCGGACCGGTCGGCCCACGCGATGTCCCAGGAGGTATCGAGATGCGAGCAGCACACGCTCCCGTCCGCATCCACCTCCTCGAAGGGACCACGCGTGTCGCCACACCCCTCCACCCGCTCACTCAACCTGGGCATCCTCGCCCACGTCGACGCCGGTAAGACCACCCTCACCGAGCGGCTCCTGCACATCGCCGGGGTCATCGACCAACCGGGATCGGTCGACGCCGGCACCACCCAGACCGACAGCCTCGCGCTCGAGCGGCGGCGCGGCATCACCATCAAGGCCGCCGTCGTGGCGTTCCCGCTCGGGGACGTCGTCGTCAACGTGATCGACACACCCGGGCACCCCGACTTCATCGCCGAGGTCGAGCGGGTGCTCGGGGTGCTCGACGGCGCCGTGCTCGTGCTGTCGGCCGTCGAGGGTGTGCAGCCGCAGACCCGGATCCTCATGCGTGCCCTGCAGCGCCTCGGCGTGCCGACGCTGCTGTTCGTCAACAAGATCGATCGTGCCGGCGCCGACGTCGACGCGGTGCTCGACGCGATCCGCACACGCTTGACGCCCGACGTCCTGCCCATGGGCACGGCCGCCGGGCTCGGCGACAGGTCCGCGACGTTCACGGCATACTCCGCCGACGACCGCGCCTTCCACGAGCGCGAGACCGTGGCACTGGCCGAGCACGACGACGAGCTGCTGGCGTCGTACGTCGAGGGCCGGGACCGCACGGCGGAGCAGCTGCTGGCCATGACCGCCGAACAGACCCGGTCGGGCAGGCTCCACCCGGTCTTCGCCGGATCGGCGGCCACCGGGGCCGGCGTCCCTGACCTGATGGCGGCCATCGCCACGTTCCTACCCAGCTCGGAGCCCGAGGCCTGTGGCCCCGCCTCTGGCCGCGTGTTCAAGGTCGACCGGGGCGAGGCAGGCGAGAAGGTCGCCTACGTCCGGATGTTCTCCGGGCAGGTCCGCGTACGACAGCGGGTGGACCTCCCTGACGGCCGGTCGGGCAAGGTCATGGGTCTGCAGATCTTTCGCGACGGGCAATGGGTCCGGGCCGAGGAGGCGCATGCCGGCCAGGTCGCGAGGCTCCTCGGACTCAGCGTGGTCCGCGTCGGCGACGGCTTCGGCACCTCGGTCCGGGCGGAGACGCACCAGTTCCCGCCGCCGACGCTGGAGGCCTCGGTCGAGGCTCGCGACCCGGCACAGGAACCCGCGCTCCGCGTGGCACTGGCGCAGCTCGCCGACCAGGATCCCTTGATCGCGGCGCGCACCGATCAGGACGGCCGCCCCACGGTGTCCCTCTACGGCCGCGTCCAGCAGGAGGTCATCGCCTCGACGCTGGCCGAGGTGCACGGCATCGAGGTCGAGTTCTCCGAGGCGAGCGTGCTGCACGTCGAGCGTCTGCGACGCGCCGGCACCGCCGTGGAGCGGTTCAACACCCCGACCAACCCCTACGGGGCGACCATCGGTCTCCGGCTCTCTCCGGCCGCACCTGACACCGGGGTGGTCTTCGACCTGGCGGTGCCGCTCCGCGACCTTCCCCTGTTCCTGTTCAAGTCCGTCGAGCACTTCACCCGCGTCATGTCCGAGCACGTCACCACGGCGCTCTCACGCGGGCTCTTCGGCTGGGAGGTGACCGACTGCCGAGTGACCCTGACCGAGGTCGGGTACACCTCGTGGGACGGCCCGCCGTCGCGCCGCGGCCCGCTACCGACCGCCCTGGACTACCGCAAGCTCACACCGCTCGTCCTACGACAGGCGCTGGTCCGCGCCTCGACCCACGTCTGCGAACCGGTCCTGAGCGTGAGCCTCGAGGTGCCCACCGGAGACGGTCCTCAGCTGCTGCGGCTGCTCGGCAGGTGGGGCAGCGAGGTCACCGGCCAGACCGCGACCGCCGACCTCACCCGGCTCGAGGCGCGGCTCCTGGCGGCCCGGCTGCACGACCTCCAGCACCAGCTCCCGGACCTCACCGCCGGCGAAGGCGTGCTCGAGGCGCGGTTCGACGGCTACCAGCCTGTCCGGAGCCACGCCCCGGTCCGGCGCACCTGAGGGTCGTAGGTCTCGCATCCGTCATCCTTCGCTGACCGGTGCCCCGGCTGGGGTTCGAACCCAGACTGTGCGGTTTTTAAGACCGCTTCCTCTACCGGTTGGGATACCGGGGCGGTTGACCCGTGCAGGTCAGAGATAGGTCTTGCGAGCGTAGACGGCGTGCGCGCCTGCCGCGCGGTCGAGGAAGAGCAGCCCGTCGCAGTGGTCGATCTCGTGCTGCAACGCCCGCGCCTCGAACGCCTCGGCCTCGAGCTCGACCTCCTCCCCGCTGCCCGGCAGCTGACCGCGTACGACGACCCGGCTGGGCCGCTTGACGTCTCCGGTGAGCTCGGGGACCGACATGCAGCCCTCGCGGGCCTTCTCGTTGCGGCTGCCGGAGACGACCTCGGCGTTGCAGAGCACGAAGGTGCCGTGGTGGTCGCGGGCCTTGGGGTGCTCGGACACGTCGACGCAGAAGACCTTCACCCCCACCCCCACCTGGGGTGCGGCCAGGCCGACGCAGCCCGGGGAGACGCGCATGGTCGCCACCAGGTCGGCGGCCAGCTGCACGATCTCGGGCGACGTGGGGTCGACGGTGTCACCGGGCGTCGACAGCACGGCGGCAGGGGCGCGTACGACGTCGCGCACCGATCCGGACACGTCGAGCTCGGCTGCGGTCCAGTCCCGGACCCGCGGGTGGGTGCCCATCGGTCCGCTCAGAGCTCGTCGGTGTCGGCGGCCCGCAGCGTCACGCCGACCCCGAGGTCAGTGGCGACCGCGGCCAGGTCACGCTCGAGCGACGCGACGTCCGCACCGGAGGGCAGGTCCACCTCCGCGATGAGCAGGTAGAGGTCACCAGCAAGGCGGGTGGTGAGGTCGGTGATGTTGCCGCCGACACCGGCGATGACCGCGACCACGGCCGAGACGATGCCGGGGCGGTCGCCACCGTGGACGGAGAGGACCCAGGCAGTCCCGTCCCCCGCCGTGGCGTGCTCCGCCGGGACCTCACGCACGGTGACGGTGAGGCTGCCGTCGGCGGTGAGCGGTGCCAGCGCCGACTCGATCTCGGCCTCGGCGGCCGAGCCCTCGCAGACGAGCGTCATCGCGAAGTGTCCGCGCAGCAGCGTCATCGTCGAGTCCTCGAGGTTGAGGCCCAGCCCCGCCAGCTTGTCGGTGGTCTCGGCGATGATGCCGGGACGGTCGTGGCCGAGGACGGTGATGGCGTGGAGGGTCACGGCGTCATTGTGTCAGCGCGCGGGCCCGCCCGAAGACCTCGTCCGTCATCTCCCGGGTCAGCCGTCCGGTGTAGGTGTTGTGCGGAGAGGGGTGGTAGCAGCCGATCAGGGTGACCGGCCCCAGGGCCAGCTCGACCCCGTGGCCGAACCTCGGCTTGCGCTCAGGCGCCGGTGCTCCCGCCGCCACCAGGGACCGCACCGCGCCGTCCCAGCCGAAGGACCCCAGGGCGACGACTGCGCGCACGGTCGGCAGCAGGGCGAGCTCGGCGGCGATCCAGGGGGCGCACGTGTCGCGCTCGGCGGGCGTCGGCTTGTTCTCCGGCGGCGCACAACGGACCGTCGCGATCATCCGCGCGTCGACCAGGCGCTGGCCGTCGCCGGCGTGCTCGCTCGTCGCCTGCGCGGCCCACCCGGTGCGGTGCAGGCTGGCGAAGAGCCAGTCGGCGCTCGGGTCGCCGGTGAAGATCCGGCCCGTCCTGTTGCCACCGTTGGCCGCCGGCGCCAGACCGACGATCAGCAGCGACGGCTCGGGGTCGCCCCAGCCGGGGATCGGCCTGCCCCAGTAGGGCTGGTCGGCGAACGAGGCACGCTTGTCCCGCGCGACGTCCTCGCGCCAGGTCACCAGCCGCGGGCACGCCGAGCAGACGCTCACCCGCGCGTCGAGCTCGGCCAAAGGGGCAGCCTGCGCGAGACGGCGTACGTCGTCGGGGTTGCGGGCCACCGGGGTGTCGGCCGCGGCCGGGTCGTCCGGCCACCCGGTCCCGGGCGGCACCGGGCTGGCGAACTCCCGGCCGGTGACCGGGTGCGGAAGCAGGGTCATCGTCCGATGGCGGCGGCCATGCCGTGCAGGATGTCCGCCTCGGAGACGAGGTGCTCCGGCACCCCGACGCGGGCCAGGATCCGGCTCCAGATCAGCCCGCCGGCGCCGATCACGTCGGCTCGGCCGGGGTGCATGTAGGGCAGGGCGCGACGCTGCGCCACCGTCATCGCGACCAGCCGGTCGACATAGCTCGTCGTCGCGTCGTTGGCCAGCACCTCCCCGTCGAACGCGTCGCGGTCGTAGGTGCCGAGGTCGAGCACACCGCACGCGAGGGTCTTGACGGTGCCGGAGGTGCCGATCACGGTCGCCGCGCGGTCCAGCGCGATGCCGGAGTCGTCGAGGTGCGCGTCGATGTCGCCCACGCAGGCGGCGACCTCCTCGGAGGTCGGCGGGTCGGAGTGGAGGTGGCGCTCGTGGAGGCGCACGGACCCGATGTCCATCGAGACGGCCCGTCGCTGCTGTCCCTCCCCCAGCACCAGCTCGGTCGAGCCGCCCCCGATGTCGACGACCAGCACGGGCTCGGCGGGTGCGGGATCCTGCGCCGCCATCGCTCCGGCGAAGACCAGCGCGGCCTCCTCGTCGCCGGAGAGCACCTCGGGATCGATGCCCAGCCGGCGGCGTACGCCCTCGGCGAAGACCGCGGCGTTGCCGGCGTCGCGGGTGGCCGAGGTGGCGCAGAAGCGGAGACGCTCGGGAGGTACGCCGTGGCTGCGGATGACCTCGGCGAACTCGTCGATCGCGGCGAACGTGCGCGCCAGGGCCTCGTCGGCGAGCATCCGGGTCCGGTCGACGTCCTGGCCGAGTCGGACCACCCGCGAGTCGCGGACCACCACGTCCAGGCCACCGTCGTCACGGATCCCCGCGACCAGGACCTTGATGGAGTTGGTCCCGCAGTCGATGGCCGCGACGCGCGGCACCGGTGACGCCACGTCCGTGAGCATGCCCGTCAGTCCGAGGGGCGCTCGACGCAGGGGCCGCTGGACCACCAGTCGCCCAGCGCGTCGAGCACCTCGTCGCCCAGCGGGTTGACGCCACGGCCCATCGCCAGCGACTGGCCGGCCAGGACGTGGAGGCACTTCACGCGATCAGGCATGCCACCGGCCGAGATGCCGTCGATCTCGGGCACCTCGAGCCCGGCCCGCCGACCGACCTCGGCGCGCGCCTCGAGGTAGCGCTCGTGGGCGGCGCGGTAGGCCGCGGCCAGCTCCTCGTCGGTGCCGAGACGGTCCTGCATCTCCTTCATCACCCCGTTGCCCTCGAGGGTGCCGATGCGCGAGGCCGCCCGCGGGCAGGTGAGATAGAAGGTCGTCGGGAACGGCGTGCCGTCGGGCAGCCGCGGCTCGGTCGTCACGACGTCCGGGTTGCCGCACGGGCACCGGTGGCCGACCGAGTCGATGCCGCGCGGGCGCCGGTTGAGCTGGCCCTGGATCGCTGCCACGTCGTCGGGGTGGATGCCCTCAGGGGCGGGGTCCTGCCCGGTCACTGCTGCCCTCCCGTGACGGAGCCGTCGACCCGCTGGGCCGGCTCCTCCTCCGGTGACGGCGGGTTGCCGGCGAGCTCCATCGACTCCCAGGCGGCCGTCCACCAGGCCTTCGGCACGGTCTTGATGACGTCGGACGGGTCGTTGAGGGACGCCTGCGCCTCGAGCGGCAATCCGTCGGCGCCGATGACCTCGAAGCCGGACTCGCCGGGCATGAGGTAGCCGAAGCGGGCCCGCGCCTGCGTCTTGACGTAGGCCGGGTCCTCCCAGCGTCGCTTCTCGCGCTCGAGGTCGTCGATGCTGGCCTCGCGCTCGGCGATCTGCACCTTGAGCTCCCCGATGTGCGAGCGCTGCTGGAGGTAGGCGCGCAGGGAGGAGGCATAGGAGACCGTCAGCACGGCCAGCACCAGCACGAGCACGGCGGCACGCCCGGTGAACCTGGGACGGCGGGCGACGGTCGTCACCACGTCCGCGGGCCGGGCAGGCGTCGTCCGCGCTCCGGTGGCGCGCAGCCGGGTGCCGCGAGCGCCGGGGCGCGAGCCGCCCGGACCCGGTCCGCGTGATCCGTTCCCACCTGGCCCACTCCGAGGAGTACGACGCGGGGAAGGCATGCGGGCCAGTCTGCCTCGTTCAGCGCGAGAATCGCGGGAACGCGCCCGCACCGGCGTAGCGAGCTGCGTCACCCAGCTCGTCCTCGATGCGCAGGAGCTGGTTGTACTTCGCGACGCGGTCCGACCGGGCCGGCGCTCCGGTCTTGATCTGGCCGCAGTTGGTGGCCACGGCCAGGTCGGCGATCGTGGTGTCCTCGGTCTCGCCCGAGCGGTGGCTCATCATGTTGCGGAAGCCCGCCCGGTGGGCCAGCTCGACCGCGTCGAGCGTCTCGGTCAGCGAGCCGATCTGGTTGACCTTCACGAGCATCGCGTTGCCCTGGCCCCCCGTGATGCCGCGCTGGAGGCGCTCGACGTTGGTGACGAACAGGTCGTCGCCGACGATCTGGGTCTTGTCGCCGAGGGCGTCGGTCATGGCCTTCCAGCCGGCCCAGTCCTCCTCGTCGAGCGGGTCCTCGATCGAGACGATCGGGTACGACGCGACGAGGTCGGCGTAGTAGTCGACCATCGCGTCGGTCGAGGTCTTCTTGCCCTCGAAGGTGTACTTGCCCTTGTCGTGGAACTCGCTGGCGGCCACGTCCATGGCCAGCGCGATGTCCTTGCCCAGCTTGAAGCCGGCGCTCTTGACCGCCTCGGCGATCAGGTCGAGCGCGGCGCGGTTGCTCTCCAGGTTGGGCGCGAAACCACCCTCGTCGCCGAGCCCGGTCGAGAGGCCCTTCTTCTTCAGCACCGACTTGAGCGCGTGGTAGACCTCCGCACCGTGCTGCAGCGCCTCGCGGAAGGTCGCTGCGCCGATGGGGGCGATCATGAACTCCTGGACGTCGACGTTGGAGTCGGCGTGGGCGCCACCGTTGACGATGTTCATCATCGGCACCGGGAGCAGGTGGGCGTTGGGGCCGCCGACGTAGCGGAAGAGCGGGAGCCCGGAGGACTCCGCGGCGGCCTTCGCGGTGGCCAGCGAGACGCCGAGGATCGCGTTGGCTCCGAGCTTGGCCTTGTTGGCGGTGCCGTCGAGGTCGAGCATCACCTGGTCGACGAGGCGCTGGTCGTCGGCGTCGAGGCCGACGATCGCTCCGGAGATGGAGTCCCCGACTGCGGCGACGGCCTTCTGCACGCCCTTGCCGAGGTAGCGCTTGCCACCGTCGCGGAGCTCGACGGCCTCGAAGGCTCCGGTCGAGGCACCACTGGGGACCGCCGCGCGACCGAACGCGCCGTCCTCGAGGAGCACCTCCACCTCGACGGTGGGGTTGCCGCGCGAGTCAAGGATCTCGCGGGCTCCGACTGCAGCGATGAGGGACATGAAAGGGCTCCTGACGGGGAAAGTCGTGGGACGCGCCCAGCCTAGCCACGTCGCGGCCCGACGTCGCGGGGTGTCCGAAGGGGCTTCCGAAGGGCTGTCCGGGCCGGGACTAGCGTGGGCTCCGATGCCCGCTCCCGCCGACCACTTCAGCGCGTTCGTCGACCGCCTGGCCGCCGACGTCGAGGCGATGCCGTCGTCCGCCGAGGCGATGGCCGGGGCGGCCGGGTTGTCCCGCTCGCAGTTCGAGCGGGTCGCCCGAGCGGTGGCGGGCGAGTCGCCCGCACGGTTCCGCGGTCGCATCCTGCTCGAGCGGGCGGCGTACCTCATGATCGCGACCGACCGGACCCTGCTGGACATCGCGCTCGACAGCGGCTTCGCCAGCCACGAGGCGTTCACGCGGGCCTTCCGCCGGGAGTTCGGTGCCCTTCCCTCGGTGTGGAGGGCCGAGCCCGCGTCGTTCCGGATCGACGCGCCCGGCGACGTCCACTTCCACCCGCCCGCTGGCCTCCGGCTGCCGGCTCGGCACAGGATGGACAGCGTGGACCTGGTCATCGAGATGGTGGAGCACCACGTGTGGCTGGTCGGCGAGCTCGTCGACCGGGCGCGCCTGGTCTCCGACGACGACCTCGACCAGACCTCCGAGCGCTCTGTCGAGGGCATCGACGGCGGGAGCCTGCGGTGGGCGCTCTCGCGGCTGATCGGTCAGATGGAGATGTGGAGCGCCGCCGTCCACGACGTCGACTACGACTTCGCCGTCGAGGAGCACGAGTCGGTCACGTCCATGCGGCGACGGCTCGACCGGGTGGGACCGGAGTTCGTCGACGACGTGTCCCGGCTGGCGGCCACCGGGCGCTTCGACGAGACCTTCGTCGAGGCGTTCTCCCCGACCCCGCAGGTGCTGTCGTACGGCGCGATGGTGGCGCACGTGCTGACCTTCGCCGCCCACCACCGGCTCCTGGCGCTGTCGCGGTTGCGCGAGTGCGGGGTGGGCGACCTCGGCTTCGGAGACCCCAAGCACTGGTTCGCCACCGGGCACCGCTAGCAACCCGTCCCCGGGATGCGGCGCTCGATCAAGCCGGGAGGCACCGAGCCGGGCAACGTGGACTCCGCCACCCACTGTGGCGAACAACTGCGTCGAAGGGAGACACCATGTCCATGAAGGCCCCCTATCGAGAGCCCCTCGTCGCGCGCGAGCCCGCCCGGCGCGTCGTGCCCGAACCGCGACGACGCGGTGAGGAGGGCGGCGGCGAGTGCGGCGTCTGCACCGGGTTCGCCGTCGGCCCGGTCTGGGGTGACGAGCACTTCACCCTCCACCCGCCCCACACCTGCAGCCTGCCCGGCACCGTCTGGCTGGCCAGTCGCGACCACGTGGACTCCTTCCCGGACCTCTCGCCCGCGGCGCAGGCGGCCTTCGGTCCGTTGGTCGCCCGGGTCGAGACGGCGATGCTGCGCGACCCGGACGTGGCCCGCGTGCACCTCTACCGCTGGGGCGACGGCGGCGCCCACTTCCACGTCTGGTTGATGCCCCGCCCACTCGGGATGCTGGAGGCCAGCGGCATGATGCTGCCGTTGTGGGAGGACGTGCTGCCCGACGTCCCCGACGACGAGTGCCGCCACGCCGCCGAGCAGATCGCCGCCCGACTGGAGGACTGAGATGTCCGCTCCCCCCGCCCTGGCCCGACGCCTCGGCACCAGCGACGCGGTGGTCGTCGGGCTCAGCGCGATGCTGGGGGCGGGCGTGTTCGTCGCCTTCACCCCGGCGGCCGCGGCCGCGGGCAGCGGCCTCGTCGTCGCACTCGGCGTCGCCGCCGTGATCGCGTTCTGCAACGCCGTCGCGTCCGCCCAGCTGGCCTCGTCCTACCCCGCCTCGGGCGGCACCTACCTCTTCGGCCGTGAGGTCCTCGGCCCGTGGTGGGGCTTCCTGGCCGGCTGGGGCTTCGTCGTGGGCAAGACCGCGTCGTGCGCGGCGATGGCGATGACGTTCGCGGCGTACGCCCTGCCCGGCGGTGGGTGGGGGCAGCGCGCGCTGGCTGCCGGGGCCGTCGTCGCGTTCACGGTCCTCAACCTGCGCGGCGTGACCCGCACCGCCACCGCGGCCAAGGTCCTGCTGGCCGCGACCCTCGTGGTGCTGCTCGGCTTCCTGGCGCTGTCCGCCGGCGGCGACGCCGGACCGGTCGCGCCGCTGGAGCCGACGGGTGGCGCCTGGGGCGTGCTCCAGGCGGCCGGACTGCTCTTCTTCGCCTTCGCCGGCTACGCCCGCATCGCCACACTGGCCGAAGAGGTCCGACGCCCGGAGCTCCTCGGCCGCGCCATCCTGATCGCCCTCGGCGCGACCGTCCTCATCTACACCCTGGTCGGTCTCGCCCTCGTGCGGGTCCTCGGTGCCGACCTCCCGGACACCGCCACGCCGATCGCCGCGGCCACCGCGGCGCTCGGGGCGGACTGGGCGGTGCCCCTGGTGCGCTTCGGTGCCGCCGCGGCCGCCCTCGGCGCGCTGCTGGCCCTCCTCGCCGGCGTCGGGCGTACGACCCTCGCGATGGCGCGCGAGCGCGACCTGCCCCCGGCCCTGGCGTCCGTGGATCCCCGCCACCAGGTGCCGGACCGGGCCCAGGTGGTCATCGGCATCGCCGTGGTGGCGCTGGTGCTGCTCGCCGACCTGCGCGGCGCGATCGGCTTCTCCTCCTTCGGCGTGCTCGTCTACTACGCCGTCGCCAACCTGTCCGCCCTCCGGCAGCCGCGTGAGCAGCGCCGCTGGCCCCGTCCTCTGCAGGTGCTGGGCCTGGCCGGCTGCGTGACGATGGCGGCAGCCCTGCCGCTCGGCTCGGTGCTCGCCGGCCTGGGGGTCCTCGCCGTCGGCCTCGCCGGGCGTGCGCTGGCCATCAGCCGCAGGTCGCCGGCCTAGTCACGTCGCGGACGTCATGAGAATCTCCGGTGCGGACCGGGGATTCTCATGACGTCCTGCGCTCAGCCTTCTCAGCGGCCTTCTCAGCCGCCTTCGCGGCGTTCCAGAGCCGCAGCACCTCCGCCGCGTCGGTGGCGACCGCGTCCCCGAAGACGTGGGGGTTGCGGCGCTCCATCTTGGCGATCACCCCGCGCGCGACGTCGTCGAGGGTGAAGTGGCCGGCCTCTTCTGCGATCACCGCGTGGATCACGACCTGGAGCAGCAGGTCGCCCAGCTCGTCGCACAGCGCGGCGGGGTCCCCGGACTCGATCGCCTCGACGACCTCCTCCGCCTCCTCGCGCACGAAGGGGATGAGCGAGGTGTGGGTCTGCTCGCGCTTCCACGCGCACTCGCGCCGCAGCAGGCGCATCTGCTCGGCGAACTCCTCCATCGCGGAGTCGTCCGGTGCCATCGAGGGCTCGCTCAACCGCAGCGGTGCGTGGTCGGGAGCGACTGCGCGAAGGCGGTGTCCGGCTCGGTGGCGAGCCCGGACTTCGCGGTGTCGCCCACCGCGACCGAGGTGTTGGTGTCGACCGGCGTCAGCACGCCGTCGACGCTCCTGAGGCCGTAGCGCGGGTCGATCTCGACGCCGTTGGCGTCGGGCCACTGGTTGAAGACGTCGACCCCGGCCTGCGAGACCTGCTCGGTGGTGGGGTCGACGACACCGGCCCGGTCGAGCTCGATCTCGCCGACCTGGTCGAGGATGTCCTGCGCGTAGGCCGTTGTGGACGCCAGGTCGAGGTAGTCCTGGCGCACCTCCTCCGGCTTCGTCGCCGCGGTGCCCTGACGCTGGGCGACATCGTTGCGATAGGTCTCGCCCGGCTCCACGCCGTAGTCGTCGGCGATCTGCTCGGCCTGCGAGCGCAGCGCAAGGAGCTGGAGGACGAACTGGCGCACATAGCTCATCGGGACCTCGGACTCGAGGTCGCCGAGGGCTGTGCAGTAGTTGGCGGTGACGGAGTCGACCTCGCGGACCGTGAGCTCCTGGTCGCCGACCTGGGCGGCGACCCCTGGCGAGGCGCTGCCGCACCCGGTGAGCAGCAGGCCGGCGAGCCCCAGCGTCGCAGCGGTCAACAGGCGGGTCTTGCTCACGGTCACTCCTGGGTCACTGAGCGGGTGGGGCGGCAGGCGGGCTGGCGGGAACGATCACGTCGTCGATCACGCCGCGGGCCCATTCAAGCAGGGCGATCCCGGCCACCGGACGCCCGGCAACGGGCGCGGTCTGCGGACGCGGCACCAGGATCGTACTGACGGGCGCCTTGACGATGCTGCGCGGATGCAGCCGTTGCAGGCGTACGACGCGGGAGTCGGGGAGGTCGACCGGCGCGAACCGGACGTACTTCCCGGCCACCGTCACCTCGCGCACCCCGGCCTGGCGGCAGCGGGCCCGGAAGCGGGCCACGACGAGCAGGGACTCCACCTCCTCGGGCGGGTTGCCGTAGCGGTCGACCAGCTCGACGCGGACCTCGTCGACGTCGGCGTCGGTGCGCACCTCGGCGAGCCGCTTGTAGATCTCCAGGCGGAGCCGTTCGCTCGGGATGTAGTCGTGCGGCAGGTGGGCATCGACCGGGAGCTCGATGCGCACCTCGGCCACCTCTTCCTCCGCGCCCCCACCCTTGAAGTCCGCGACGGCCTCGCCGACCAGGCGCACGTAGAGGTCGAACCCGACGTCGGCGATGTGCCCGGACTGCTCGCCGCCGAGCAGGTTGCCGGCGCCGCGGATCTCGAGGTCCTTCATCGCGATCGCCATGCCGCCACCGAGGTCGGAGTGCTGGGCCAGCGTCGCGAGCCGCTCGTGCGCGGTCTCGGTCATCGGCTTCTCCGCCGGATAGAGGAAGTAGGCGTAGGCGCGCTCGCGGGACCGACCGACCCGACCGCGGAGCTGGTGGAGCTGCGAGAGGCCGAGCGTGTCGGAGCGCTCGATGATCATCGTGTTGGCGTTGGACACGTCGAGGCCGCTCTCCACGATCGTCGTGCACACCAGCACGTCGAAGCGCTTCTCCCAGAAGTCGAGCATCACCTGCTCCAGCGCGTGCTCCCCCATCTGGCCGTGCGCGGTGGCGACCCGGGCCTCGGGCACGAGCTCACGGATCCGGGCGGCCGCCTTCTCGATCGACTGCACCCGGTTGTGGATGTAGAACACCTGGCCCTCGCGCAGCAGCTCGCGGCGTACGGCCGCCACGACCTGCCGGTCCTCGTAGGCGCCGACGTAGGTGAGGACGGGGTGCCGCTCCTCGGGGGGCGTGGTGATCGTCGACATCTCGCGGATCCCGGTGACCGCCATCTCGAGGGTGCGCGGGATCGGCGTCGCGCTCATCGACAGCACGTCGACGGACGTGCGCATCCGCTTCATCTGCTCCTTGTGCTCCACCCCGAAGCGCTGCTCCTCGTCGACGACGATCAGGCCGAGGTCCTTGACCTTGATGTCGGGGTTGAGCAGGCGGTGGGTGCCGACGACGATGTCGACGGAGCCGTCGCCCAGTCCGGCGATGACCTCCTTGGCCTCCTTGTCGGTCTGGAAGCGGGAGAGCCCCTTGATCACCACCGGGAAGCCCGACATCCGCTCCGAGAAGGTCGACAGGTGCTGGGTGACCAGCAGCGTCGTCGGCACCAGCACCGCGACCTGCTTGCCGTCCTGCACCGCCTTGAACGCCGCGCGCACGGCGATCTCGGTCTTGCCGTAGCCGACGTCGCCGCACACCAGCCGGTCCATCGGCACCACCTGGCGCATGTCGGCCTTCACCTCGTCGACCGTGGTCAGCTGGTCGACGGTCTCGGTGAACGGGAAGGCGTCCTCGAGCTCGCGCTGCCACGGGGTGTCGGGGCCGTAGGCGTGGCCCTTGGTGGCCTGGCGGGCGGCGTAGAGCTTGATCAGCTCGGCCGCGATCTCGCGGACCGCACGCTTGGCCTTGTTCTTGCGCTTGGTCCAGTCGCCGCCGCCGAGCCGGTCGAGGCTGGGGTTCTCGCCACCGACGTAGCGGGTGATCTGGTCGAGGGTGTCGGCGGGGACGTAGAGCCGGTCGGCGGGGCCGCCGCGCTTGGAGGGGCCGTAGTCGAGCACCAGGTATTCACGCGTCGCGCCGCCGACCTCGCGCTGCTTCATCTCCACGAAGCGACCGACGCCGTGCTGCTCGTGGACGACGTAGTCGCCGGCCTTGAGCTCGAGCGGGTCGATCTGCTTCTTGCGCCGCGTCGGCATCCGGCGCATGTCCCGCGTGGACGTCTTCTGCCCGGACAGGTCGTCGCCCGTGACGATCGCGATCCGCGCCTGGTCGTCGACCAGGCCGTGCACCAGGTGGCCGCACGTCACCGTCACGACGTGGGGTCCGGCGGTCTCGCCCGCCTCGACGAGCCGGGCGGCGATGTCGTGCTCGCCCAGGAGCTCGACGAAGCGTTGCGCGGGACCGTGACCGGCGTGGACCACGACCACCTCGACCCCGTCGCCCACCCAGCCGCGGATGTCGGCGACCGCCTGCTCCAGGTCACCCCGGTAGGCCTCGGCGGGGTGGGTCGGCAGTGAGAGGGAATCCGCTTCGATCCCGAAGGGGCTGACCGTCCACCAGGCGTGGCCCAGGCCGAGCGCGTGCAGCCGCACGTCGGCGATCTCGCGGTACGACGCCGCGCCCAGGTCGATCGGCGCGGTGCCGCCCCCGGCGGCCGCCGCCCACGACGCGCCGAGGAACTCCTCACTCGTCGCGACCAGGTCGTGGGCGCGGGTGCGCGCCCGCTCGGGGTCGAGGACCAGCACGGTCGTGGCCGCCGGCATCAGGTCGACCAGCAGCTCCATCGTGTCGACGAGGACGGGGGCCAGGGACTCCATGCCCTCGACGGCGATGCCGGCAGCCATCTTGTCGGTGAGCTCGAGCAGCTGCGGGTGCGCCTGGCCGAGCTCGGCCGCGCGGCGTCGTACGTCGTCGGTGAGCAGCAGCTCACGGCACGGCGGGGCCCACAGCTGCTGCACCGTCTCGAGCGTGCGCTGGTCGGCGACCGAGAACGCCCGGATCTCCTCGACGTCGTCTCCCCAGAACTCCACGCGCAGCGGGTGCTCCTCGGTCGGCGGGAACACGTCCACGATGCCACCACGGACCGCGAACTCGCCGCGACGCTCGACCATGTCGACGCGCGTGTACGCCGCCTGCGCCAGACCGCGCACGACGTCCTCCAGCGCGCGCGCCTGGCCCGGCGCCAGCTCGACCGGCTCGATGTCGGCCAGGCCCGGCACCTGCGGCTGGAGCAGGCTGCGGATCGGGGCGACGACGACCTTGAGCGGACCGTTGGCCGCTTCGGTGCCGGGGTGGCGGAGCCGGCGCAGGACCGCGAGCCGCCGACCGACGGTGTCGCTGCGGGGGCTGAGCCGCTCGTGCGGCAGCGTCTCCCAGCTCGGGTAGTAGGCGACCGAGTCCGGGTCGACGAGGTCAGCGAGCTCCTCCACCAGGTCCTCGGCCTCGCGGGAGGTGGCCGTCACCGCCAGCACCGTGCGACCGCGCTCGACCAGGCCGCGAACGACGAAGGGCCGGACCGCTGGCGGGCCGGTCAGGTCGAGGGTGGACTGCACCGTCGCGTCCGCGAGGGCCTTCGCCAGCGTGGGGGCGGCGACGAGACGGTCGGCGACAGCGACGAGTGGAGTGGACGACACCGGGACTCCCTTCGAGAGCACGCAGAAACGACCCCCAAACACCACGGAGTGGGGGAGGGTTGAGAGTCTACGGGCGCTGCCTCGCGGGTTTGCCCGGGTGTCACCGGGGTAGCACCACCTTCACCGGCCACTGCTCGAGCAGCGGTCGACCAGGAATCCATCTGAGAGGAACAACGGGGACATGCGCATCACTCGTCTCGTGGCCGGCACGGTCACTGCTGGACTGCTCGGCCTCACGCCGATCGCCATCGCCGCACCCAGCCAGGCCGCCGACAACTGGACCACCACCACGACCGCGACGCCCGATGAGACAAAGATCGAGTACGGCGACAAGATCTACATCACCGTCGACGTCGACGGCTCGGACGGCTTGGGCCCCAGCTCCGGCACCTCCACCCTCTACGCGATGGAGGCCGGATCGACCGCGTGGGTCCCGGTCTCGACCGGCGACTACCCGGGCAGCGACTTCTACCCGGTCACGCCGAAGATGAACACGACCTACAAGGTCGTGTTCGGCGGCTACACCGAGCCCGTCCAGACCGCCTACAGCGACAACTACGGCCCCAGCGAGTCGGCGACCTTCACCGTGGCCGTCGCCCGCAAGGTCACCTACCCCAGCTCCGGCTTCGTGCTCAAGGGCAAGGTCACGCCCAAGTACGGCAAGAAGAAGATCGTGATCAAGGCCAGCCGCAAGCAGAAGAAGGGCTACAAGAAGTTCAAGACGATCAAGACCAACAAGGCCGGGAAGTACAAGATCACCCTGCCCAAGCGCCGCGGCACCTGGTACTGGAGCTTCACCGTCAAGGGCGACTCCAAGTACCTCGCCAACGGATTCGTCTGGAAGACCACGGTCTACTGATCGATCCTGATCCGCGATCGTGACATCGGCCCGGCGGCGCGCGCTGCCGGGCCGATGTCCTTTTCTGCCGGATCCGCGCGATCTCGTGTGAAGGTGGGGCCATGACCCGGACACCGATGCTCGCCGCGCTCGTGGCGTCGGGAGTGCTCGCCCTGACCTCCTGCGGTGGCACGGCGCGTACGCCCTCCCCGGCCGGGCCCGACCTTCGACCGGCCGATGCGGTGGTGGCCGAGCAGGCCCCACCCGACGAGCTCGCTCCGGCGCTCGCCGGCACTCCCCGCCGCCCGGCCACGCCGTCGCAGGCGGCGGCCATGGTGGCGGCGGCGCAGCGGGTGATCCGCTCGGACTCCCCCGACGCCGACCTGCTCACCGCGGCCGGGCACACCGCCCAGCTCGCCGTGCGCGAGACCGCCGTACGCACGGCCTGGCTCCCGCGGGTCCTCGACCGGCTCGGACCGGGCAACCGTGCCTGGCTGCGCGCCAACGTCGCGGCGCGACGCGAGTTCCGCTCGATGCACCCCGGCTCGCACAGGGACCTCGCGGACGAGCTGCCCGCCTGGCGGATCGTGGCGCCGGCGCCGGCGGCGGTGCTGATGCGCAGCTACCGCGAGGCGGAGCGGCGCTTCGGCGTCGACTGGGAGTACCTCGCGGCGATCAACCTGGTCGAGACCGCCTTCGGACGGATCCGCGGCACGTCGGTGGCCGGGGCGCAGGGGCCGATGCAGTTCATCCCGACGACGTGGGACATCTACGGAGCCGGGGGCGACATCAACGATGCGCACGACGCGATCCTGGCGGCGGGTCGGCTGCTGCGCGCCAATGGCTTCGACCGCGACAAGGGCGCGGCGCTGTGGCGCTACAACAACTCGTGGGCCTACGTGCGCGGCGTCACCCACCATGCCGAGGTGATGCGGCGCGACCCGCGCCAGCTCCACGGCTACCTGGCGTGGCAGGTCTACTACCTGACCCGGATCGGCAGCGTGTGGTTGCCGCAGGGCTATGCCCACCGGACGCCGGTGCCCGTGCGGTCCTACGTCGCCGCGCACCCGGAACGGCTTCCCTGAGTCACCCGGCCAGATCAGCTGGGCGGGGGGTCGGCCTCCACCTCGGCCGGCGAGCGCAGGATGCAGAACTGGTTGCCCTCGGGGTCGGCGAAGACCACCCACCCGGTGCCGGGTCCGTACTGGCCGCGCAGGTCCGCGACCTCCACCGCACCTAGCCCGCGCACCCGCTCGATCTCCTCGTCACGGGTCCCCGTCCGTGGCCGGAGGTCGAAGTGGATCCGCTTGGGGGGCAGCTCGGCGTCGGGCACCTCGAGGAACAAGATGCAGTGCCCGGTGTCCGGGTCGACGACGCTGCACTCCTCGTGGCCGGGCTCGTTGGGGTCATCCTCGTCGTCGACGTAGCCGAGCAGGGCCTTCCACCACTGCGAGAGCTCGTAGGCGTCGTGGCAGTCGACGGTCGTGTGCGAGACGAAGGAGGTCATGTTGAGGTCACTGCGTTCCGTGCCGGCGCACGAAGTCGACGATCTGCTCGGCGAGCTCGGGCCGGCACACGATGAGGTCGGGCAGCGAGGTGTCGTCCTCGTTGTAGACGATGGGCGATCCGTCGACGCGGCTGCAGTGCAGGCCGGCCGCCCGCGCGACCGCGACGGGCGCGGCGTTGTCCCACTGGTACTGCCCGCCCGCGTGGACGTAGGCGTCCGCGACGTCGCGCACCACGCTCATCACCTTCACGCCGGCGCTGCCCATCGGGACCAGCTCGGCGTCGAGCTCGCGAGCCAGCGCCTCGACGAAGGCGGGCGGCCGGCTGCGGGAGACGGCGATGCGGGGCCGCTCGGAGGTGCGGGGAGGCACGACGCTGGGCCGGCCGGTGTGGAAGGTCTCCCCCAGCGCCGGTTGCGCGACGGCACCCGCGACCAGGTCGCCGTCCTGCCAGAGCGCGACGTGGACAGCCCAGTCGTCGCGCGGGGGCTCGGAGAACTCCCGCGTGCCGTCGAGGGGATCGATGATCCAGACCCGGTGGGCGGTGAGCCGGGACTTGTCGTCGGCGGCCTCCTCGGAGAGGACCGCGTCGCCGGGACGGTGCTGGGTCAGGATGCGGTCGAGCTCGGCCTGCGCCGCGGCGTCGCCGGCGTCCTTGAGCGCCTTGCCCTCCAGGCCTGAGGCGTCAGCGCCGGCTCGTACGTCGAGCAGCACGGCGCCGGCACGTTCGGCCGCCCAGACGGAGAAGGCATGGTCGTCGAGCGTGGTGGGATCCATCATTGCGCCAGCCTATCGAGGGCGCCGGGCCCCCGAGTCGGTGCTCGACTCCCGCGGGCGGGGAACGCCCGGGCTGTCGACGGGGTCGGACAGCTCGTGGAACAACGCCACCGCCTCGAGCTGGGTGCGTACGCCCAGCTTGGCGCGCAGTGCCTTCACGTGGCTGCGAACGGTGCCGTCCGCCACCCCCATCAGCTCCCCCACCTCGCTGACCCGGTGGCCGGCGGCGAGGTATTCCAGCACCCGACGCTGCTGGGGGGTCAGCGTGGCCATGAGCGATGCGAGCTGCCGGCGTCGGGCGTGGGCCCGGGCCCAGGACGCCTGCAGGGCCAGGCGGCCCTGCCGGTCCATCGAGGAGACACCGGTGGTGAGTCGCTCGACCACCTCGGCCAGCTGCACCACCGACGTGGTGACCGTGACGACGTCGACGGCCTCGCTCGCGACCAGACCGCCCCACTGGACCGCGGACTCCTCGTTGGTGACGATGACGATGCGCACCTGCCCGAGCTCGACGAGGCGTGTCACCTGCTCGACGATCGTGGCGTCCTCGACGCCGTCCAGGATCGCGACGAGGTGACGCGGCCCTCGCGGGTCGTCGTCGTTCGGCTCGCAGTCACGGACCGCGGTCTCCCACTCGCGCGCCTCGGCGGGCGTGCCCACCGACCGAAGAGCCGCTGCGACCGCCTGGGCGATCAGGAGATGGGGAGACACCACCCAGGCAGGCCCCGAAACGTCCATCTCGCCTCCCTCGCCGATCGGACGACACCCACGATCCCGGTCATCGCGCGTGATACATCGCCCATATGGCCAATGTGCACCTAATTGGGGAGACCCCGAAACGGCATCATCAGAAAGTGTGATGCCGATTGAGCGTGGACGGTGCAGTCTCTGAGGAGACCTTGCAGGCGTACTGGGGTACGTCTTGAGGCCCCCTTGACCCCTGCTGAGGGAGGTCTCGACAAAAGCGGACTAGGCCGGACTGCCTCATTTTGGGTACGCGCCGACTTTCCATTTACAGCCGGGGCATCCGGGCTCAATCTGGATGCGGGAGTTCGACCAGCTGTACCGCTTTTTTCCGTTGGGGGGGACAACATGCGCGACATTGCGCATCGGCCATGGGGATGGCCGAAAGGATCGTCAGGAAAGTCGCTCGGGGAATCATCAGCAGACGCGTCGGGGGGTGCGTCGGGGGAGGCTCAGCACCGCACGGGGGTGTGGGTCGTCGGGGTGGTGTCGTTCCTGGTGCTGGCGTGGGCCGGCTGGCCGGGGTGGCCAGCCGGCGCTTGGCCGGCCGGCGGGTGGATGCCCGGCCAACGGGCCGGGACGATCACCGACGGGCTCGTCAGCGGCGTGTTCATCACCGGTGCCCTCGTCGCCGCCTTCGTGAGCTGGCGCAGGCATGCCGAGCCGGGGACGGGATGGACCGTCGCGGCAGGCGCGCTGCTCGCCGGCCAGGCACTGCTCGTCACCTTGCCGGCGATGGCCAGCCCACCACCACGCAGCACCCTGGCCATGACGGCGATGCTGGCCATCGGCATCGCGGGCGCCGTCTGTGTCGTGAGCGCCGTGGCCGGCCTGCGCCTGGCCCGTCACGTGCTGGACGACAGCTTCGGGATCGGCCTCGGCATGGGCTACCTGGCCGCGGGTCACCTGTTGCTCCAGGTCCCCCTCACTGCACCGCGCACCGTCGCCGTGCAGGTGCTGATCGGGCTGCTGGCGGCGACCCACCTCACGACAGCGGCGCTGGCGCTGCGGCACCACCTCCTTCCCGGACCGTTGGCCCGGCTGCTGGTGGCGACCGTGCTGGTCGTCGTCTCCGGACTGGGCGTGCTCGCCGCCAACCTCGAGACGACGTTCTGGACCCCGGTGCTCGCGCTGGCGCTCGCGGCGATCGGCGCCGCCTGGCTCGGCCAGGCATGGGCCTTCCTGCAGCGCAGCACCGAGCGCAGCGCCGAGTCGGGCCCCGAGGAGGACATGGACCTCGTCCTGCAGGCCATCGCACGTGACCAGCGCGAGCGCCTCCACGAGCTGCGCAGCACGGTGGCCGGACTGGTCAACGGCTCGGCCATGATGGACAACACCGAGATCCCCGTCGAGGTGCGACAGCACCTGTGGGAGTCGGTGCGCCGCGAGCTGGAGCGCATGCAGCGGCTGCTCGCGTGCGACTCCCAGACCGCGACCGACCTCGACCTCGACGATGCGCTGCGGGTGATCTTGGACCTCCAGCGGCTCAAGGGACGCCACGTGGAGCTCCACACCAGCGGGGACAAGGTGCAGGCGAGGTACGACTCGCTGGCCGAGGTGCTCAACATCCTCATGGACAACGCGGTGACGCACGGGGGCTCGGACAACAGCCTGGTCGAGGTGGCACGGCGTGATGACCGGACGGTCGACATCACGGTCACCGACTTCGGTCGCGGGATCCCCCCCGACCAGCGTGAGCACATCTTCGAGTGGGGCGAACGTCGAGCCGGCTCCCCCGGCGAAGGGATCGGCCTCCACCTGGCCCAACGCCTCATGACCGAGGACGGCGGCTCCCTGCGCCTGGCCGACGCCCAGGGAACGGGATCGTCGTTCGTGATCTCCCTGCCCGCGGTTCGCCGCTCGTGCGAGAACCACCCCGTGGGGGAGGACAGCCATGCTGACTGGCGCCGCTCGGGCTGAGCACCGGGTGCTCATCGTCGATGACCACGTGCTCTTCGCGGAGTCGCTCGAGCTCGCCCTGTCGCTCGAGGGCTACGACGTACGTCGCCTCGAGCTCCCCGCGGAGGGGGGATCCATGGCCACCGTCAGGTCGCTGGCGCTGCGCGCCAACCCGCGCACGGTGCTCCTCGACCTCGACCTCGGGAGGTTCGGCGACGGGGTGAACCTCATCGCACCGCTGGCCAAGGCGCACGCGAACGTCGTCGTGCTGACGGCGTCGGAGGACCTCGGGCGGTGGGGCGCGTGCATGCGCCAGGGTGCCCGCAAGGTGCTGCCCAAGAGCGGATCGCTGCAGCAGGCGCTGGCGACGGTGCGCCGGCTGCACCAGGGCCTTCCGGTCACCAGTCGCGAGGAGCTCGAGAGCCTGCTCGAGTCCTGGGCGAGGGAGCGCCGCGTCCAGGACGACCTGCGCCGCCGCCTGGACCTGCTCACCCCGCGCGAGCGACAGGTGCTCGGCGCGCTGATCGAGGGACGCACGGTGCGGGCGATCTCCGAGCAGAGCGTCGTCTCCGAGGCCACCGTGCGCACCCAGGTCAAGTCGATCCTCAGCAAGCTCGAGGTGTCCTCGCAGCTGGCGGCGGTCGGGATGGCCAACCACCTGGGTTGGAAGGGCGCATGAGCCCGGCAAGCACGCGACGCGCAACGTCGCGCACCACGGTCGGAGGCCGCTGATGTCCGGCATCGGCGGGGTGCGTGTCTTCTCCGCGGGCGCGCTCGCCACGGACGCACTGCACGAGATGGCCGAGGCGCTGCACCACCGCGGTCCCGACGAGCGCACCATCTGGGTCGGCCCGGACATCGGCCTGGCGCACACCCGGCTCGCGATCATCGACGCGGAGGGATCGCGCCAGCCGATGCCGTCGGCCGACGGGCGCTGGATGCTCGCCTTCGACGGCGAGGTCCTCAACCACGAGAGCCTGCGTGCCCAGCTGGACTATCCCTTCCGCACACGCGGCGACACCGAGGTGGTGGTGGCGGGCCTGGCACTGGAGGGCATCAGCTTCGTCGAGCGCCTGCAGGGCCAGTTCGCGTTCGTCGCCCACGACCTGCGCACCGACACCACCCATCTGGTGCGCGACCGGCTGGGGATCGTCCCGCTGTACTACCGCCACGTCCCGGGCGGCATCGCGTTCGCCTCGGAGGTGACGGCGCTGCTGACCCTGGGCCACCGTCCGGAGGTCGACCACCGCAGCCTCGACGCCTACCTCGGCTCTCGCGCGGTCCCCGCACCGGACACCCTCTTCGAGGGCGTGAAGAAGGTGCGACCGGCGCACCGCGTGTCGATCATGCCGGCGGGCCATCTGGAGGAGGCGCCCTACTGGGCACCACCCGAGTGCGACCCGGAGGGCACCTGGAGCCCCGGTGACGCGATCGAGGCGGTCGGCGACGGCGTCCGCGAGGCGGTCCGGGCCGCCCTGGTCGCCGACGTGCCCGTGGGCGCCCACCTCACCGGGGCGCTCGGCAGCAGCGTCGTCGTCGCCCAGGCGCAGCGGCTGCGCGAGGGCGAGCCGCTGCACACGTTCGCTGCCGGTTTCGGTGAGGATCCCCACGACGACCTGCACTGGGCCCGCAGCGTCGCCACCGTGCTCGGGACGCAGCACCACGAGGTGCGGCTGGGTGCTCACGACTTCGAGGACGTCTGGGCACGGCTCACCCGGCACCGGGACGCCCCGATCGGGGAGCCGGCCGATGTCGCCCTGTTCCGCGCGGCGGAGGCCGCGCGCGAGCACGTGGGCGTCATGGTCTCCGGCGAGGGAGCCGACGAGCTCTTCGGCGGTCGGCCCAGGTCCCGGCACGCCCGCCTCGCCGAACGGTCCGCTGTGCTGCCCCAGCGGGTGCGGTCCGCGATCGCCGGGTCGGTGGAGCGACGCCTGGGTGCCCCGTTCACCGGGGCCCAGCGGCTCCGGCTGCTGGGCACGCCGCCTCCCGTCGAGCGACGTACGTCCCTCTCGCTCGGCACGGACCCCCTGGACCGGAGGTTGCGCGACGACCTGAGGCACGCGCTGCCCGACCATCTGCTGGAGCGCGCCGACCGGATGTCGATGGCAGCCTCACTGGAGCTGCGGCCGGCCCTGATGGACCACCGTCTCGTCGAGCTCGCCCTCCGGCTGCCCACCTCGGTCCGGACGCACGGGAGCTCGCCCACGTGGTTGCTCAGGGAGGTCGCCCGCGACCTGCTTCCCGAGGACGTCGTCGGCCACCGCCCGCCGGGGCGCGGCGTGCCCCTCAGCTCCTGGTTCCGCACCAGCATGCGCGACACCGCCCACGACCGGCTCCTGGGCGCCGACTCGTGGGTGGCACAGACCCTCGACCGGTCCGTGGTGAGCGAGCTGGTCCAGCGACACGAGCGCGGGGCCGACGAGGAGCTGCGGCTCTGGACGCTGCTCAGCCTGGAGATGTGGCACGCCACGTTCTTCGGGACCGCTCCGGCCGTCCCACGGCCCCGCTACGCCCTGGCCGATCATCCCGTGACACCGGGCCCGGCCGAACCCTAGGCCGACATGGGTACGGCGGCCGAGGTAGGGGAGCCTCGACCGCCGCTGCTGGTCCGCCTCGCCCGCGATGACGAGATGTGGGGGTCCTCGCCATCTACGCGGCCACAAAGGGCGCAGCAGGGACTGGAACGTACGGCGAATCAGCGATGGTGCACCTCTTCGAGAGTAGTGGCGCCCGCGATGGCGGCCCATCCCATCGACTGGGTATCTCCGTGTCCCCGATCAGCGCAGACCGGGCACGCCTTTCGCTGATTTGCGGCATGCCGGGCCCGGCGCCTCTTCCTAGGCTCGTTCCCACGGTCGACGTCGCTCGACCGGGTTGCCCGGGGGGTGGCTCCACACAGGGGGGAATGAGTATGACGCAGGTTTCGGTCGACATCCTTCTACCTGAGGCCGCGTCCCGCGCTCCAACGATCCCTCGCCCGCGCCTGGCCAGGCCGGCGCCGGCGTCCGAGCCGGTGAGTGCACCGGCCGAGGTCGAGCTCCCTGCGCGGGCGCCCCGGAGGCCGGTGAGCGGATCGGCGCTCGCCCTCGACGCGGCGTTGACGCTCACGCTCGCCGGCGCAGCCGGCGCACTGGGCATGGGGGTCGAGGTCGCCGTGGCCGCCGCGGCGGCCTGGCTCCTGGTGGCGCTCGCGGCGGGGCACTACCGGCAGCGGGCGCTGGGAGAGAGCCGCACGAAGCGCTTCGGCCTGGTGCTCAGCACCGGAGCGCGGGCCGCCGTGCTGGTCCTGGCACTCTCGCCCTGGCTGTCCACCATCGACCCCGTCGGACTCGCACTGCTGGTCGCGACCTTCAGCGTCGCAGGTGCCCTGCCGGCCCTGTGCGTGCGAGGGCACCGGCCGCGCCTCGTGCTCGCCGGGCGCCCACGCGACGTCCGGGAGGCCATGCTCGAGCTGAAGGCCGCCGACAACCAGGAGGTCGTCGCGGCATGTCTCACCCGCACCTCCAAGGTCCCGTTCGGCGACCTGCCGACCTACGTCGGCTTCGACGCCTCGCGCGACATCGCCGAGCGGCACGCAGCGGACGCCCTGGTCGTGCTGCCGGGTGCCCGCCTCGCTCCGGCCGAGATGCGCCGCCTGCACTGGGCGCTGGCCGGCGTCGGCACCGAGCTGTGCGTGGGGACGGGTCTCCTCGACGTCACACCCACGCGGACCCGTGTCTTCGCCTCAGGCGGTCTCACCCTCGTCCGGACGGCTCCGCCCTCCCTGCACGGACCCCGACGCTGGCTCAAGGCCGTGGCCGAGCGGGTCGCAGCGGCACTCGGGCTGGTCGCCCTGTTCCCTGCGCTCCTGGTGGTCGGCCTGCTGGTCCGGCTCGACTCCCCCGGACCGGCGCTCTACCGACAGCAGCGCGTCGGGCGCCATGGCGACCTCTTCACGATGGTCAAGTTCCGCTCGATGTCGACCTCGGCCGAGACCGAGCGCGTCGACCTCGCGGCCAGCAACCAGGCCGACGGCGTGCTGTTCAAGATCCTGCAGGACCCGCGCGTCACCCGGGTGGGCCAGTGGCTGCGCCGCACGAGCATGGACGAGCTGCCCCAGCTGTGGAACGTCGTCCGCGGCGAGATGTCGCTGGTCGGTCCGCGCCCGGCGCTCCCGGACGAGGTCGCGAGGTATGAGCAGGACCCGCGGCGCCGACTTGTCGTCAAGCCCGGCATGACCGGACTGTGGCAGGTCTCGGGTCGCTCGGACCTCAGCTGGGCCGAGTCGGTCCGGCTCGACCTGAAGTACGTCGACAACTGGTCGCTGCGCCTCGATCTCTCGATCCTGTGCCGCACCGTCCGGGCCGTCCTGGGCCACCGCGGTGCCTACTGAGCACCTCGTCCCGACACGACAGCTGTACGGCCGTGGGGGCGGCCACACCATGAGGACCATGCAGTCCGTTCTGCTCGGCACCATCACCTGCGCACTCCTCGCCGGCTGCGGCGGCAGCCCGACGTCACCCGGCGCCGGCGCCGGCACGTCCTCGCCGACACCGGGGGCGTCGTCCCCGGCAGGGCCCTCGGAGGCAACACGGTCACCGTCAGCAGAACCTTCTGGGTCAGCACCTTCTCCGGCAGCGCCCGCGGAGGTCACGGACCCGACATCGACTACCGGCTCGGCTGATCCCACCGAGGACAGCGAGCCCGGCAGCGGGGACTCCCCCTCCCCGGACGACGGTGGCACCGACGCTCCCCAGGCGGAGGTGCCACCGTCGTCAGAACCCACGGTGACCAGCCTGTCCGAGCTCGTCGCTGAGCAGGACACAGCTCCCCTCGTCACCGCGCCCCTCCCCCGAGCAGCGACCGCCCGTGGACGGCTGGTCCGCCGGTTCCCCGCACTGCTCCGCCCGACCCGACGCTCAGCGGTGGCGAGCAGCAGCATCTCGCCCTCCGAGAGCCGGCTCCAGGTGGGGCTGGTCGCCTCGACCCCGCTGTCGCCCGGCAAGGTGCTGCTGGCCTACCGCCTCCGACTCGTCCGACGCGGACTGGTCGAGCAGGACGCTCCTGCCACCCTCCCCGGCAGCCAGGCGGCTGCCTTCCGGCGCGGCCGGAGCGCCGTCACCGTCACCGTGACCAGGGACGGGCGCCGCACGAGCTACTCCGTCGTCGCGACGCTCCACACCGCAGACAAGTAGGCAGATGTACATCTCCCTGCGGGACCGGCCGTCCTCCGGCGCCGTAGCGTCAAGCGGTGCGTCGGCCGCCAGGCCGCCGGTCGGTCGGGTCGTCGTCATCCTGGGCGTGGTGTCGCTCCTGACCGATGTCTCCTCGGAGTCGGTCTCGGCGATCCTGCCGCTCTACCTCACCGTCGTCGTGGGGCTCACGCCCGTGGCGTACGGGCTCATCGACGGCCTCTACCAAGGCGTCAGCGCCCTCGTCCGGCTCGGTGGCGGCTGGTTGTCGGACGTCTCGGACCGCCCGAAGTGGGTGGCCTTCCTCGGCTACGGACTCTCCGCGGTCGCACGCGTGTTCCTCCTCTTCGCCTCCGGGGCCGCCGGGATCGCCGCCGTCGTCACCGCGGACCGCATCGGCAAGGGCATCCGCACGGCACCGCGCGACGCCATGATCAGCACCTCGACGTCCAGCGAGCACCTCGGCCGGGCCTTCGGGGTGCACCGGATGCTCGACACCATCGGGGCCGCACTCGGGCCACTCATCGCCTTCGGGCTGCTGCTGCTGGTGCCGGACGGCTACTCCGTCGTGCTCGTCGTGTCGCTCGCCTTCGCCCTGGCCGGGGTGGCCCTGCTGGCGCTGCTGGGCCCCGACGTCAGGACCCGTGCGACGCGGACCGGGCCCGTCCCGCCGCCCTTCCGGTGGCGGGACCTGGCAGACCGCCGGCTGCGACCCCTGCTGGTGGTCGCGGGCGTGCTCGGGCTGCTCACGGTCGGGGACGGCTTCATCTACCTCGCGCTCCTCGACCACGGCGACGTCAACGTCACGTGGTTCCCGCTGTTCTACGTCGGCACCAACCTCGCCTACCTGCTGCTCGCCGTGCCCATCGGTCGGCTGGCCGACCGGATCGGGCGTGCGCGGACCCTGGTGGCGGGTCATCTGGCGCTGGTGGGTGCCTACCTCTGCGCCGTGCTGCCCACCTCCACCGCTGCCGCCACCGTGGGGACGTTGCTCCTGCTGGGCACCTTCTACGCCGCGACCGACGGCGTCATCGCCGCCATCGCCGGGCGGCTGGTGCCCGTGCAGGCCCGCACGAGCGGCATCGCCGCCGCCCAGACCGTCGTGGCGCTGGCCCGCATGCTCGCCTCAGCAGGGTTCGGCGTGCTGTGGCTGCTCCTGGGGCCCGCCGTGGCCATGATGAGCGTGGCCGCGGTCCTCGTCGTGGCGATCCTCGCCGCGGCGACCCGGGTGGCGCGCCTGGACGGGGCGGCCGTCACGCCATGATCGGTCCGTGAACGCACGCATCCTCTCGTTCGTGGCCATCGTCGTGGTCCTCGTGGCCGGTGTGGGCTTCTATGTCGTCAGCGAGGGACGCTCGGTCCGGACCCAGCGGGCCGCAGAGCCCGACGCTCCCCGGACACCCGTCGTGTCGGTGACCGACGGGCCGCGGATCGTCTTCCGGCACACCGGCATCGACAACGAGTACGGCACGGTGGCGATCGTGCCCCTGACCGACCCGGGCGGTCCGCGCGCGTTCACCGGCGTGGCCTGCGACCGGGTGGCGGCTCGGCCCGAGGGCGCCTCCTGCCTGGTCACTGACCCCGGCATCGCGACGTCGTACGAGGTGCGCGAGCTCGACCCGGCCTGGGAGCTGGTGGCGTCCTCGCCCCTGCCTGGCATCCCCAGCCGGACCCGCCTGTCCCCGGACGGCACGCTGGTCGCCACGACGGTGTTCGTCAGCGGCCACTCCTACATGTCGACCGGCTTCTCCACGACCACGGAGGTGCACGAGTTCGGTGGCGGCGCCCGGTGGGGCACCCTGGAGAAGTTCGACCTGACGCTCGACGGACGAGCGGTCAACCCGGTCGACCGCAACATCTGGGGCGTCACCTTCGTCGACGACGAGACGTTCTACGCGACGGTGGGGACCGGGGACCGCACCTGGCTGGTCGAGGGCGATCTCACCGAGCGCGCCCTGACCTCGGTGTCCCGGGACGCCGAGTGCCCGGCGCTGTCCCCGGACGGCGCCCGGGTCGCCTTCAAGGTCGACGTGGATCCAGGGGCACCCGTCGTGTGGCAGATCGCCGTCCAGGACCTCGCGACCGGCGAGCGGACGCTGCTGAAGCAGGGCCCTCGCGGGCTCGACGACCAGGTGGAGTGGCTCGACGACGACACGCTGCTCTACGGCATGACGCGCGCCGACGAGCCCGGGGTGAGCGACGTCTGGTCCGTCGACACGACCGCGGACGCCGAGCCCGAGCTGCTCATCGAGCAGGCCTGGTCGCCGACGGTGGTGCGGTAGGCCGTGCCGGCGCCGGCGCCTGCCACAATGGCTTCCTCCGCGCCTGACCCGAATTGGGGATATTGCTCCACCGGCTTGTGATGGGGCTCGAGGCCATGGACGATGGCGGACGTTGTGCCCACCCCCGGCTCAGCATCGTTCCCCTGTGCAGCACGACAGTGAGGTCTTATGTCTTTCCCCCTGCCCGCGACCCGACGAACCCGGCGGCTGGTGCCGCTCTCCGCTCTCGCGGTCGCCGTAGCGTCCCTGGCATTCACGCCTGGTCCCGCCCCGGCTGCTCCGGAGGCGGACCGTGCCCGAGCGGCCGTCAACGAGGTCGGCCTTCTGCCGACGAGTGCCCCCAAGAGCCGCGTGGTCGTGCGCCGCGGCCCGGCGCGCGAGGTCGGGATGCGCCTCAGGCCCAAGGTTGCCGGCACTGCGGTGGGGCTGCGCTACTACAAGCCCGTGCGTTGGAAGGCGGCGACGCCCAAGACTGCGACCCTGTGGTCTCGCGATGGCAAGGTTCTCGCGCGGGCGGCCGTGCGGCCGGTGAAGGGATCCGGCTGGCGCAAGGTCACCTTCGCCTCTCCCGTGTCCCTCAACGCCAAGACCACCTACGTGGTGTCGGTCCACACCCGCGGCAAGGGGATCCACGCGGCCACCACGGGCGGCTTCCGCAAGGGCAAGACCAACGCACACCTCCGTGCCCCTGCGGACCGCAACGGGATGTCCCGGGTGGGGCGCAATGCGAAGTTCCCCCGGCGCGAGGCTCCACGCAACGCCAACTACTGGGTGGACGTTCGGTTCGTCCCCAGCGGCACGTCACAGGACCCGACGACCCCCACCCCGCCGACTCCGACGACAGCGCCGTCGACATTCCCGGGGCCAGACAACACTGGCGTCCCGGCGGGTACGGCGCTCACGCCGTACACCGGACCCTGCACGATCACGTCGGCGCGCACCCTCTCCGGCGTCGACGCCACGGGCGCCTGTGACGCCCTCCTCATCCACACGACCGGGGTCGTCATCGAGAACTCCCTCGTACCCCGCATCCAGTCGATCTTCCAGGACGGTGGGAGCTCGGTGACCATCACCGACTCCGATGTCCGCGCGGGCGAGACCTCGACCGGCGGACTCTGGGGCTACAACATCACCGCGCGACGAGTGGACGTCACAGGTGGGCAGCACAGCTTCCACTGCAACGACAACTGCGAGGTCACTGACTCCTGGCTGCACGACCAGTACAACCCGAAGGGCGAGGGCTACCACAACAACGCCTTCATCTCCAACGGCGGCTCCAACATGGTGATCCGTCACAACACGCTGCACTGCACCTCCATCCTCAACTCCACCGATGGTGGGTGCACCGCCGACATCTCGCTGTTCGGAGACTTCGGCCCGATCGACAACGTGACCGTCGAGAACAACTTCCTGCGAGCCAACAACTCCTCGATCTCGTACTGCGCCTACGGTGGTGCGTCGGACACCAAGCCTCACGAGGCCACCAACGTGACCTTCACCGGCAACGTGTTCGAGCGTGGGACCAACAACAAGTGCGGGGTCTACGGGCCTGTCACGTCCTTCGACACCCGCGCGGCCGGCAACAAGTGGTCGGGCAACGTGTGGAGCAACGGTGGAGCGGTGAACCCCTAGATCGGGAATGGTCGCTCGTGGCCGTGGTCGTTGCCCCCGCCCACGGCCACGAGCGACTTGGTCAGTCCCGCTACTCGCTCGTGATGGATGCGGGCAGCCGGGAAGTAGGCGCGGAGCTCGGCCACCCCGATGAGCTCGGTCCACTGCACCTCGGACATGGCCGCCTGGGCTGACGCGGGCCGACTGTGCGCCAGCGGCCACCGTGCCGCCAGGCTGGACCGAGCTGCCATCGGCAAGAACTGCAGGCCAGGGAAGAGCCAGTGCGGCTCGAGTGGGAAGTATCGGTACGGCGTCTGGATCCAGAAGCGCGGCGCCAATGCGTGCACCTCGCGGGCGAGCGCCGCCCGCTGGGCGTGCCCGCCCACGTGCTCGAGCAGCGAGTTGGAGAACACGACGTCGTACGACGAGGGCGCACCCTCGGCTGCCAGTGCCTGCTGGGCGCGACAGGCGTCGCCCGTGACGGGGAGCAGCCAGGACTCCGTCGACTCTCCCGGCTCGAACAGGTTGAGCACCGTGACGTCCTTGGGCCGCACGGGAGCACGGAGCCACGACTCCACCGTGCCGCCGAGGTCGAGCACCGACATCGTGGCCAGGTCCGGGAAGCACCGGGCCACCAGCTCCCAGCGGCGGGCCCGCATCCGCGCGCCCATCGAACCCGGCGCATCCACCAGCGAGTGTCGCAGCCGTGCTGCAGCCCCCTCTTGGCCCGCCATGAACCCTCCCCAGTTTCGGCGTGCCGCTCCCCCGGGCACGCACTCGAAGCGTAGGAGACGGTCCTCGCCGTGACGTGCGCCGCTGGAGCAGTACCCCCATATTGGTGACGCTCACGTCGCCCTCGACTCCTGCAGAGCTCACATCTCTAGCGTTCGCCGCATGCGCGTCGTCAACATCTGCTTCCACGGCATCGGTGCCCCAGGGCGGGTGCTTGAACCCGGCGAGGGGTCCTACTGGATCAGTCGCGAGACCTTCGTCGGGGTTCTGGACCAGGTCGTCGGACGGGAGGGCGTCCGCCTCAGCTTCGACGACGGCAACGCGTCCGACGCCCTGATCGCCCTCCCCGCCTTGCAGGAACGGGGCCTTCAGGCGAAGTTCTTCGTCGTTGCCGGTCGGCTGGACCAGCCCGGCAGCCTGACTCGCGATGACGTGCGTCGGCTGCACGACGCCGGGATGACGATCGGCAACCACGGCATGACGCACCGGCCCTGGCGCGGCCTGGACGTGTCACGCCAGCACGAGGAGCTGGTGACCGCGCGGCGGGTGCTCGCCGAGGTCACCGGACGCCCCGTCGGCGACGCTGCATGTCCCCTCGGCCGGTATGACCGCAACGTGCTGGGCGCCCTGCGACGGCTGGGGTACCGCTCGGCCCACACGAGCGACCGACGTTGGGCGCATGCCGACGCTTGGTTGCAGCCCCGCTACAGCATCCGCGCGGGTGACACACCCGAGTCGATCGCGCGCGAAGTGCTCCGTCGTCCGTCGGTGCCGGTGCGAGCCAGGAGCGGTGTCATCGGTGCCGTGAAGCGGCTGCGCTGAGCCGCGGGGGCGGACGGGCGCCGGGCGAGTTGTCATGCGGGCGCACCCGCGTACCCCAGTCGGGGGATGTCGCGTCATCCGGCTCCGGACAGACGGACGAGCGTGATCGACTCCCCCAGTGGGACTGACGATCGCTTGCGTCTTCAACGACGTCGCCGTGCGCACGCACTGCCTCGACCGCTCACTGGGCGCGTATGCCGGGCCAGTGGAGATCGAGTACCTGCCGGTCGACAACACCGCCCATGCCTACGCGTCGGCAGGGGCAGCGCTCAACCACGCCGTGCGTCAGGCACACCACGACGTGGTCGTCATGGTGCACCAGGACGTGTACCTCCATGACGTCGACCTGCTCGCTGCCGCTGCCGGAGCGCTCCACGAGCCTCGATGGGGGGTGCTGGGTGCCAGTGGCGTCACTCGAGGGCGACGGCTGGCCGGACGGCTGCGGGACCGCGTGATCCTCATCGGCGAGTCAGCCCCGACGCCTGTGGAGGTCGACACCCTCGACGAGGTGCTCGTGATGGCTCGTCGGGAGGATCTGCTGGCCGAGCCCCTGAGCGAGGAACCCGACCTGGCGTGGCACGCCTATGCAGTGGAGTACGCCCTGCGCATGCGTTCCCAGGGCCGACTCGTGGGCGCCGTGGACACGGCGATCACGCACAACAGCCTCACCACCAACCTGGCCCGTCTCGACGAGGCACACCGACACGTCGCAGACCGGTTCTCGTCCCTCGTGCCCATCCACACCACCTGCGGCACGGTCGGCGCCCGCGAGGCGCACTGGCGGCGGTGGCCGATCGTGCGGCACCACGGCTGGCGCCGCAGGTGGCTGCGCCAGTCGCCTGCAGCCGTCCGGGTGCGTGCAGCGCTCGGCATCCCGGTGGTGCTTGCCGACATCGCCCACGAGGTCGACCTGGTGGACTGGTCTGCCGACGACCCCCTCCACCTGATCAATCTCGACCAGGTGGGCGGCTTCGCCGGCCACGCAGGGGAGAAGGTGCGTCTCGATCGGCGTGACCGGCCGGTGTCGATGTCGGCCGTCGCCACCATCGACGAGCTCGGGACGAGCCTGGCACGACTGTCGTCCACGGACCGGGTCCTGGTCACGGGGCTCAAGGTGGACGACCTGGCCAGCCTCCGTCCCGTGGTCGCCGACGGCCGGTGGATTGCCGGCGTCCAGTGGAACGAGGTGTGGTTGCTCGGTGGGCCGCCGGCGCTGAATCCGCCCAGCGAGTGGGGCCGCCCCCAGGCGGTCCCTCTTGGAGCCGGTCGCTCGCGTGTCCGGGTCGGATGAGACGGACCGCCACATGACGCTCATGGGTCCGGTCACCGTGGCCGTCGTGACCTGGAACAGCGCCGAGGTGCTACCCGGCCTCGTCTCGTCACTCCCGGCAGGAGCGGGTGACGTGCCGTATCGCTTGGTCGTGGTGGACAACGCCTCGAGTGACGACACCGTCGCGGTCGTCCGCGCCCTTCGCCCTGAGGCGACCGTGATCGAGATGGGCCGGAACGCCGGCTACGCAGCCGGGGTCAACGCCGCGGCAGCGGCGGCGCCCGGGGCATCGGCGGTGCTGGTGCTGAACCCCGATGTTCGACTGGCGCCTGGGTGCCTGCCTGTGCTGGTGACCGCCCTCGAGGAGTCCGGGACCGGCATCGCGGTCCCACGCCTCGTTGACGGAGATGGCGCACTCATCCACTCCATGCGGCGCCGACCCACCCTGCTCCGTGCCTACGCAGACGCCCTGCTGGGCGCTTCTCGAGCTGGCAGGTGGCCGAGGCTGGGCGAGGTGGTGAGCGACTCCGCCTGCTACGACGCCGACGCCCGCCCCGACTGGGCCGAGGGCTCCACCCAGCTGGTCAGCGCGGTGTGCCTCGAGACCTGCGGCCCCTGGGACGAGTCGTTCTTCCTCTACTCCGAGGAGACCGAGTTCCACCTGCGAGCCGGTAGCCGCGGGTTCGCCGTGGCGTACGTCGCCGCCGCCGCTGCCACGCACCTCGAGGGCGACTCGGGCACCTCCCCGCAGTTGTGGACACTGCTGACCGCCAACCGACTGCGTCTCTACGCCCGAAGCTCCTCGCTGCTGAAGGCGGGCCTCTACTGGCTCGCCCTCGTGCTCCGCGAGTCGACCCGGGCGGTCAGAGGCGACGCCATCGCATGTGCCGCCGTGCGAGTGCTCTTCCGGCCCGTCTTGCTGCGAGCACCGCGCGGACCCGAGTGGCTGGCCGAAGCGGGCAGGGCGGTCCGCCCGCGGCACCTCTCCGCCACGTCCTATGCGACCGTGCTGCCTCAGGCCTTCGCGATCTTCCTGAGCCGGCGCCGCTCCAGCCAATAGACGAGCGCGAGCGTCACTGCGGCTCCGCTCATTCCCGACGCCGCAGCGGCCCGGAGCCGGCTGCCGGCCACCGTGTACACGGTGGGGTCGCCGGTCGTGGCAACAGAGGTCACCCGCATGCCCGGCACGATGCCGAGCTCGTCCTGCCGATCCTTGAGGACAGCGGCGACCTCGTCGAGCGTCGACTGGGCACGCCGGATCACCTCCTCCGGGGTCGAAGCAGCCACCTGGACGTCGATATAGCTCGCAGAGACGTCGCGGCGCCACTGGGTGCCGAGGTTGGGTACCCGGACCTGCACGCCACTGGTGAGACCCAGACCGACCATGTTGGTCTCCGTCGACGCCGTGACAATCCCCGGTTCACCGTCGTTCACGTCGTCGACCACTACTCCGGCGATCGGGTGCAGCGTGTAACGCGGGTCCTCGAGGTAGTTCGGGAACCGCGGGATGGTGGGGCCGAGCAGGAGCACGTTGAACTGGGCCCAGTAGACCGTGGGCTGGTGGGTGGCGACGTAGACGAAGCCTAGGCTCACCACGGCGCCGACCATCATCACGTACCAGCGGCGCAGTGCGCCGCTCAGCAGATCCTTGGACGTCATCGCCCTCCCCTGAGCTGGTGGACGACAGGTCAGCGGGTCCGGAAGGCGACGAAGTCGGTGAGGCTGCCGACCGTCTCGAAGACTTCACCTGTGAAGTCCTCGTCCTCGATCTCGATGTCGAAGCGACCCTCCAGGGCCGCCGCAAGCTCGACGACACCCAACGAGTCGAGCTCCGGCAGCTCGCCGAAGAGGCCGGTGTCGCGGGTGAGCGTCGCGGCCCGGTCCTCGATGCCGAGCGTGCGGGCGAGCACCTCCACGACCCCGGCCAGGGTCGTGTCGGTGGTGTCAGTCGTGTCGCTGGCGTGCATGGCGTCGTACTCCTTCAGTCGTGCGCGGTCAGGGGCTGGGCTCGGGCTCACAGCAAGACCTCCGCGGGCGCGGCGTGGCCCAGGAAGGCTGTCGGGCTGGCGGTCAACCCGTAGGCGCCGGCCTGGAACATGACGACGAGGTCGCCCACCTCCGGACGCGGCAGCGCGACGGAGTCGCCGAGCAGGTCCAGCGGGGTGCACAGGCAGCCCACGACGGTGACCGAGCCCGTGTCGGCGTCAGCCAGACGGTTGCCGAGCGCCATCGGGTAGTTGCGGCGGATGACCTGGCCGAAGTTGCCCGACGCGGCGAGCTGGTGGTGCATGCCGCCGTCGACAACGGCATACGCCTGGCCGCGAGACTCCTTCACGTCCACCACGCGGGTGACGTACACGCCGGCCTCGCCCACCAGGTAACGGCCCAGCTCGAGGGACACCACGGCCTCGGGCAGTGCCGGAGCCAACCGCTCCTCGACGAGGGTCGCGAGCCGCTCGCCGACGTACGTCAGGTCGAGACGCTCGTCCTTCTCGAAGTAGGGGATCCCGAAGCCCCCGCCGAGGTTGACGTAGCGCACCTCGTCGGGGAGGTGGGCGGCCAGCTCGAGGACGAGGTCGACGGTGCGCGCCTGCGCCTCGACGAGGATGTCGGCTCGGAGGTTCTGGGACCCCGCGAAGACATGGAAGCCGAGGACGTCGACGTCCGCCGGAGACACCTCTCCCAGGAGGGACGGCACCATCTCGGCGTCGACGCCGAACTGCTGGGGTCCCCCGCCCATCCGCATGCCGGAACCCTTGACCGCGAACGCCGGGTTGACCCGGACTGCGGCCTGAGGCCGGACCGCGAGCTCCTTCCCGGTGCGGACGAGGCGCTGGAGCTCGGTCCGGGACTCGACCTCGACGACCGCGCCCGCAGCCACCGCCCGGCGCAGCTCGGCGTCGGTCTTGCCGGGTCCGGCGAAGCTGACGCGCGCCGGTTCGTGCCCGGTGTCCAGCGCGACGGCCAGCTCGCCGGCCGAGGCGACGTCGAGCGAGTCGACGAGGCCGGACAGATGCTGCACGACCGCCGGCATCGGGTTGGCCTTGACGGCGTAGCCGAGAGCCACGGTGTCGGGCAGCGCCGACCGCACCTCGGCGACGCGGATGGTGATCGCCTCGCGGTCGTAGGCGAAGAAGGGCGTCGAACCCACCCGGGCCTCCAGCCGGTCGAGCGGGATCCCGCCGACCGCCAGCTGACCCCCGTGCCGGCCGAACGCGGCCAGGTGCTCCTCGGTCCTCAACGTCGTGTCCTCATGGATGCGTCCCCCTGCTCTCCAGCTCCTCCCGCAGGAGCACCCGGTCGAACTTGCCATTGGGCCCGCGCGGCAGCTCGTGTCGTACGACGATCTCGCCGGGCACCAGGTAGAGCGGCAACGTGCGCCGCAGGATCGCCAGCAGCTCGACGGCGTCGAACGAGTCGGCATAGGGGCTGACGATCAGGACGACCCGATGCCCCAACGCAGGATCGGGCATGCCCAGCGCGACGGCGTCGGTGACGAGGCCGGTGTCGTAGACGACCTCCTCGATCTCCGTGGGGCTGGCCCGATAGCCGCTCGTCTTGATCATGTCGTCGGTGCGCCCGACGAAGTAGAGGTATCCCTCCTCGTCGGCGACCACGCGGTCACCGGACCACACGGCCAGTTCTGATGCCCGCCAGTCCCCGCCAGTCCCGGGCGCTGGTCTGAACCGTTCAGCCGTTCGCGCGGCGTCGCCCCAGTAGCCCAACGCCACCAGGGGGCCGCGGTGGACCAGCTCGCCCTCCTCACCCGGCCTGCAGGGCGTGCCGTCGGGCTGCACGACGAGGATCTCCGCGTTGGGGATCGCCTTGCCGATCGAGTCCGGGCGGGCATCGACCTGTGCGGGGTCGAGGTAGGTCGAACGGAACGCCTCAGTGAGGCCGTACATGAGGAACGGGCTGGCTGCGGGGAAGATCGCGCGCAGCCGGTCCAGGGTCCCCCGAGGCATGCGGCCGCCAGTGTTGGCGAAGTAGCGCATCGAGGCCGTAGCCTCGGCCGGCCAGTCCACGGTGACGAGCTGGAGCCACAGCGGCGGCACGCAGGTGAGGCCGGTGACGCCATGCTTCGCGCACAGCCTGGGCACGTCGCGCGGCAGCAGGTAGTTGAGCAGGACGACGTGGGCGCCGACCGCGAACGCCGTCGTGAGCTGGCTCAGCCCGGCGTCGAAGCTCAACGGGAGCGCCGACAAGATGACGTCGTCCTCTGTGTTGGCGAGGTAATGGCTCACGCTCTCAGCGCCGACCAGCATGTTGCGGTGGCTGAGCACCACGCCCTTGGGGCGACCCGTGCTACCAGACGTGTAGAGGATCGCCGCCACGTCGAGGTCGACCGTCGAGTTCTTCGCCACGACGGGCTCGAGGTCGAGCGGGAATGCCCTCAAGGCGTGCACCGACTGGTCTCCGAGCGGAGCCGTCAGCCCGGGCTCAGCATCCACGAGCACGACGTGCTCGAGCGATGCGCACGCCTTGACGTCATCGCGCACGACCTCCCACCGCTGACGGCTGGTGACGAGCACTCGCACGCCACAGTCGGCAAGGATGTAAGTCACCTGCGCGGCCTTGAGGACCGGGTTGACCGGCACGAAGACACCATCCGCGGCCGAAGTCGCGAACATCGCAGCGACCGTCTCGGGCCGCTTGTCCAAGAACACCGCCACCCGGTCGCCACGCTCCAGGCCGAGCGAGGCGAGCACGGCGCCCATTCGAGCGATGCTGTCCCACAGCTCGGTGTAGGTCAGTGACGTGTCGCCGTGGCTCAGTGCCGTCCGACCACCGCGAAGCGCCGCCTGCTCCTCCACCAGGTGGTGGAGCCTGGTCCTCACCACGGGACGCACGTCAGCTCGCTGTAGAGGTAGTCCACGGCCGCGGGCGCGGTCTGCTCGCTGCGGAACATCCGACGCCGCGGGGAGCGCTGCGGCCGGGAGAGCCGTGGCGGTCGACCGGCGACGCGGTGCTCGGCCAGGGTGACCAGGGTGCGATGCCGGAGCAGGAGGTGGCGGTACGGCGCATGGCCGGCCCGCGCCAGGACGGCGGGGTCGGAGACGTGGAGCAGGGTCGCAAAGACCGGGAGCCCCTTGCGGCGGTCGCGCCGGGCCACGACGTAGCAGGACTGCTCGCCCACGGTCACCACGAAGTGCCAGGCAGCGCGGGCGTTGCGGTGGTCGCGGTAGACGGCGAGGTCGCGGTCGCACAGGGTCCGCTCGATGTCTGCCGGACGCGTCAGCAGGCGTACGCCCGGCCGCGACGGCAGCGGCAGGTTGGGCACCAGTGCGGTGGCGGTGTCGAGAAACTCGAAGCCCATGCGCGTGTTGAGGTCGACGACGTTGCCGCTCGGCGAGAGGTCCACGAAGTCGTAGCCCTTCTGCCGCAGCATCGCCCGCGCCAGCCGCACGCCGTGGGCGCGGTGCTCCTCCAGCACGCACCACGCTGCCAGGTTGCACACCTTGCGTGTCCCCCCGTCGACCGCCCGCTCGGAGTAGAAGGCGAGATAGACACCCACCAGCGCCTCACCCTGACGGAGCAGGAACCCATGATTGGGAGCGTCGACGCGCCATGTCGGCGTGGCCGACCTGGCCCACTGCTCGCCGCTGAGGCGGCCGTTCAGGTGTCGGTGCAAGAAGTCACCAACGTCTCGGACGTCCTCGTCCCTGATCGGAGCGACGCCCACCCCCCTGGGTCCGTCAACCATGCGAGAACAGTAGGGAGATGGCACACGGCTGCTGGGTGCATGCGGACCACATACCCCATTTGGAGGAAGGGCTGTCTCCACCCGGCGCGTCGTCCCTTCCCGCGTGGAACCCTGTGGATGAGCTGAACGCGCGAGGACACAAGGGGGCAGCGTGGAGCTGAAGGTGTTCTGGCGCACGCTGCTGCGGCGCTGGTACCTCACGCTGGCGGTGCTGGCGTTGACGATCGGTGCGACGGCCTACGTCGTGGGCCGCGTGGGACCGACCTACGAGGCCGAGGGGTCTGCGCTGGTGTTCCCGCCGGTGAGCTCGACGCAGTCGGAGGGCACGAGAAAGACGATCGGCAACCCCTACCTCGAGCTGGCAGGGGTCGGTCAGGCACGCGACGTGATCATCCGGACCATGAAGTCGCGCACCGTGCAGTCGAGCTGGGGGGCGGCTTTCCCCGGGATGAGCTACGAGGCAATCCCGGACTTCACCAACAGCGCACCGATCATCCTCTTCACGGTCGAGGGCGACACCGCGGACGGGGCGACGGCCGGCCTTGACGACCTGATGGCACGGATCCCTCTCATCCTCGATGAGCTGCAGGACGGCCTGGGCCTGCCGCCGGACGCGTACGTCACGGCACGCAAGCTCACCCAGGACACCCGGCCGGCGGTGGAGCGCAAGACCCAGATCCGGGCCGGCCTCCTCACCGCGGCCGTTGCCGGCGGTCTCGGGTTGCTGCTGCTGGCGCTGGTGGACTCGTTGCTCGGCGTGCGCGCTCGGGTTCGGGCGGAGCAGGAAGCAGCCGACGAAGTCGTGCCTCCAGAGAACGACCCGCCGGCTGAGGTGGCCGCGGAAGCCCCGCCCGCGGAGAACGACCCGCCGGCTGAGGTGGCCGCGGAACCCCCGCCCGCGGAGAACGACCCGCCGGCTGAGGTGGCCGCGGAACCCCCGCCCGCGGAGGACGACCCGCCGGCTGAGGTGGCCGCGGAAGCCCCGCCCGCGGAGGACGACCCGCCGGCTGAAGCAACCGAGGAAGACCCGGCCACCGAGCCGGTCTATGTGAAGAGGGTGCTCGTGGACGCCGAGCTGGCGGTGAGCCCGGCTCGCTCGAGATGGCCGATCCCAATTACCTCCGCCCAGCCGACTGGCAGCGGGAAGCGCTTCCGCACTGGTGACTCGGGACCGCACGCGCCCGTCCCACCCACCCGGCCGATGAAGAAGGCCACTGGAAGGAATCCATGACCGCCGCAGGCGCCGAGGCAAGCGTGGCGGTCGCCGGCGCTGAAGGCTTCGGCACCCGTCGTGGTGCCGACGCGACGACGGTGCTCACCGTCTACCTGGTGCTGTTGTGGTTCATCCCCTCGTCCATGGTCGTTCCGGCGCTGGGGAGCGCCGGGAGCCCGTCCAACCTGCTCGGTATCGCGGTGTGCTTCTGGTGGGCGTGGTTCCATGTGCGGCGCACCGACGTGCTCAGCGTCGGCTTCCAGCCGGTCCGAGCCGCGATGCTCGGGTGGCTGCTGATCATGCTGGTCGTCTATGCGCACGCCATGGCCGGCCCGATCCCGGGCGACGAGGTGAGCGTGGCCGACAACGGCGTCCTCCGGCTGCTCGGCATGGCCGGCATCCTGCTCCTCGCCAACGACGGCATCACCTCGTATGCGCGGCTCCAGGTGCTGCTGCGCCGTCTTGCCCTGGCCGCCGGCGCGGTCGCGATCCTCGGGTTCGTCCAGTACGTCACCCACCAGCTCTGGATCGACCACCTCTCCATCCCCGGTCTCTCACCGGGGGTGGTGACCGAACTGGGCGCTCGGTCCGGCTTCGCCCGCCCGAGCGGGACCTCGGCCAGCGCGATCGAGTATGGCGTGGTGCTCGCGATGGCGCTCCCGATCGTGATCGCGCTGTCGAGCAGCGGCAGTCATCGCCGGTGGATCTACCGGTTGCTGCTCGTGCCGATCATCCTGTCGATCTACCTCTCGGTGTCCCGCTCTGCCTACCTCTGCGCCGCCGTCGGGCTCCTGGTGCTCGCGCTGTCGTGGAGCAACCGTCAACGCCTTCGGGCCCTCGGACTCATGGCCGTGGTCTCGATTGCCATGTACCTCTCCGTGCCCGGCCTGCTCGGCACGATCGTGGGCCTGTTCTCCAGGGCCGAGGGAGATCCGAGCGTGGCTTCGCGGACCGGCAGCTACGACATCGCAGGAGACTTCGTCTCCAACAGCCCGATCCTCGGTCGCGGATTCGGCACCTTCCTGCCGAAGTACTGGATCCTCGACAACGGCTACCTCGGGTTGCTCATCGAGGGCGGCATCGTGGGATTCATCGGACTCGTGGCGCTGATCGTGGTCGGACTGCTCGCTTCCCGACAAGCCAGCACATGGTGTTCTGACTCCGACGAGCAACAGATAGCCCGGGCGATCGCGGCATCGATCGTCGCCGCGGCTGCGGGGATGGCCTTCTTCGACACGTTCGCCTTCCCGCAGTCAGCAGGCGGCATGTTCCTCATGCTCGGCCTGGCTGGCGCCATGCGTCGATTGAAGAAGCCAGGCACAGCTGGCTGAGGGCGGGCAGGACCGGTGGTCCGCCCGTGAGGTGTCACGGTTTCAACCGATGTGGTCGGCAGTTGCTCGGCCCAGCCTCGTCACGTCATCGACCAAGTCCTCCAGGCTGCGTGAGAAGGCCGCGGTGGAGAAGTGTGCCGTCGCGCGCGCGGCAGCTTGCCTTCCCAGCCGGAGTCGCTCGCCATCATCGAGGACCAATCGGATCACAGCCTCGGCGAGTGCATCAGTGTGTTCGGCTGGGACCATCACCCCGGCCTCTCCCACCTGAGCACGCACCGCGCCGACATCGAACGCCACCACGGGCGTGCCGAGCATCATCGCCTCGAGCACGACGAGCGGGAAGGGGTCATCGCGCGAGGGCAGCACGAGAAGGTCGAAGCGACGCAGATGCGGGTACGGGTTCTCCACGGGGCCGAGGAACTCCACAGGTCCGGAAGGCGCTTCTTCTCTGGCACCTACCCAGACGAGCCTGAGATCCAGGTCGGGAACCGTGGCGAGGACCTTGGCTGCAGCGACTTGCCAGAGGTCGACGCCTTTGCGGAACTCTGCTGTGCCGCAGCATCCGATGACGAGGCCCTCAGCTCCGTAGCCGGGTATGGGATCCGCCTCGGCCTGCGCTCGCACGTACTGGTCATCTGGCACCGACGGGAGCATGACGATCTTCCCCTCAGGTAGGTCAAGGAGCTCCGCCAGTTCGTGCTGGACACTCGGCGAGCAGGCCACCCATAAGATCTTCTGGTCGAACCGACGGAGCCCCGCGCGTCGGAGGAACACGTCGCTGTTCGCCCCCGATTCGTGGACATGCAGCGCGATGGCCGGGACGCGGACCCAACGGGCCACCCGCGCATAGAGCGCTGCCGACGTGGAGTTGACGTAGACGAGGTCGGGCCGCTGCACCAGGAGCGTGAGCGTGGCGAGGGTCGCGTCGAGAGCGAGCGCCACGAGGCGCGGTGCGCGCCGCCAAAGCCTGCCGCGCCACCGGTGTGCCACCTCGACCCTCGTCGGTGCCACCCGCGCGAACTGCGAGAGCATGGCCCCAGGGGTCCGGCTCAACACGCGCACATCGTGGCCCGCCTCGACCATCAGTCGAGCCACGAGCAAGGCGACGCGTGGCGCTCCGCTGAGCGTCGAGTCATGCGTGACGACCAGGACTTTCATGACGCCCCCACAGCCGGCGGATCGGAGAAGACCGGGCCGTCCGGCTCCCTACCTGCCAAGGTCAGACCTTCGGATGGGTCACTCGGCCCCCTTTCCAGCATCCCCTTGAACTGCCCGAGGAGGCGTCGTCCCCACCAACCTGCGATGCAGACATAGACGATCACCCCTACGAGTCCGCCTGCAAGGAGGCCCGTCCAGCCTCCGGAGCTCGAGGAAACGAGGCGAGCGGCCACGCCTGCGCCGACTGCAGCAACGCCCGGGACGAGAAGCCCGTGCAGCATGGCGGCCAGGCCCAGTCCTCCCGCACGACCGGCCAGGACACAGCTGAGAGGCAGCGTCACGAAGAGCGACACGAGAACGACCGCCGATGCAGCACCCACCGTGCCGCCGACCCGAACCCCGATCACCGCGGCTGGGATGAGAGCCAGGACCCACACGACCTGGGTCAGCAAGAGGCTCCTGGTCGCGTCCAGCGCAACCAGCACGTCGGAGACAAGGGCAAGAATCACACGGATGGCGGCATATACACCCAGGACGGCCAGCACCGGCCCGGATGCCGCCCACTTGCTCCCGTACAAGCACGCGACCAGGACTGGGGCCAGCCCCGTCAGCAGGGCCGCGAACGGGAAGAGGACGAGGCCGGTGGCAGAAGTGAGCGTGCGTAGCACCGGCCCCAGGCGTGAGCGGTCCTCTCTGTAGCGGGACACCAGAGGGAGTCCGATGTTGACCAGCACAGGGAGGAACAGTGCGAGCGGCCAAGCCGCCACATTGTTGGCCAGCTGGTATGAACCCAGCGGGATCGGACCGAGAATGCGGCCGATCGCGGCGACGTCCACGGCGGCAACTGCGGGGCCGATCAGGTTCGCCCCGACGAGCGGCAGCCCGAAGTGGACCAGCCAGCGCGCCACGCCCGCGTCGAAACCGGGGCGGTACCGCCGCGGGCTCAGCCACATGATGACCAGCACCGTTGCGGCATGCCCCAGCACGCGGGACCAGGCAAGAGCGAGCACGCCCCACCCTCCGAGTGCCATGCCGACGAGGATGCTGTTGCCGACCACGAATCCGACCAGGTCGGCGGCGAATCGGCGGTCCTGCATGAAGTTGCGCGTGAGCAGCGCCCCCGGCACCGCGCCGGGACCGGTGAGCAGGAGGATCAGCGCCATGATCCGGATGGGAGTCGTCGCGTCGGGAGCCCCCATCTCGCGCGCCGCCAACGGCGCGACCCCGAACATCGCGCCCGCCATGAGGACGCCGCTGACGAGCGAGATCGTCACCGCGGTCGGCGCCATCTCGTCGAGGTCCCTCGTCGTGCGGATCACGGCCGAAGCGACTCCGAACTCGCCGGCGCTGACCGCCACCGTGTAGATGACGATCGTCACGGCGAACAGTCCGAAGTCTTCGGGCGCCAGCAGGCGGGCGGCGATGACGCCGATGACGAGCTGGCCCACCCGCAGCATGGCGGCTCCCGCGACGCTCCACGCGATGGACGTCGTGACCGTCCGGGAGAAGGAGGTCACAGGCCGTACCGATCCCACTGCTGCCACCGGAGCCGGCCCTCCAGGTCACGCTTCACGCGAGCAGGGGCAACACGTGCCGCGCTCTCGTGGCCCCGGGCCACCATCGACAGTCGCTGACGCACGATCCGGTGTCGCATGCGCTCCCAGGCACTTGGTCCGAGGGTCTCCGCGAACGCCAGGACGGCCTCGATCTCGCCTGGCTCGGTGTGCCCCAGGTCGCACAGCTGCTCGGCCAGTCTCGTGGCGTCCCGACGGAAGGTACGACGCAGGAGTGCCTGCCGCGAATCACGGTCAACTCTCGGCTCAGACTCCATCACGAAGAGTTCCATCGCATCCCACCGGGCGAGGACGTCCGTCATCAACCCTCCGTGCATTGTGTCGTGCATGTTGGTGCCGTGCATGCGGTAGAGCCCCTGGATCGGGCCGTTGATGCGTCCGACATCGCCCACCGAGGCCAGCCTCAACCAAAGATTGAGGTCGCTCGAGGCGGGCACCTCGTGTCTGTGACCGCCTACTTGTTCGAGGGCAGAGCGTCGGATCATCACCTCAGGCTGCTTGATCGGGTTGTGGCCCCGACGCAGTCGCGCCGTGACCCAGGCTTGCCCGGGCCACACCTTCCACTGCATGGTCCTGATGACAGGACGAAGCTCGGCCTCACCGGGAGGTGCTCCTTCGAACACGTGCGGACGTCCGTAGACGAACGAGACGTCGCTGTGACGAGCGAGGAGAGCCGCGGATCGACCCAGCGAGCCCGGCGTCAGGCAGTCGTCTGAGTCGAGCTTGACGACGAAATCCCCCTCGGCAAGTTCAAGCGCATGGTTGAACGTGTCGATGTGACCGCGGTTCACGCTGTGTCGCACGACGCGGAACCGGGGATCGCGCTCAGCGATCCGGGCACAGACATCGCTGGTGTTGTCGGAAGACCCGTCGTCGACCACCACGATGTCCAGGTCGACCCCTGACTGGTGTCGTACCGACTCGACGCATTCGGTGAGAAACCTGCCGTAGTTGTAGGTGGGGATCACCACCGACACACTCGGACGCCCCAGCGCCATGTCGACCACCCCTGTCCGTGTCATGTCGCGCTCATCCGCAGGCGGTGTGTCGTGGATCGGATCCGCCCGGCCCACCGACGCTCGTCCCACTTCGCCACGCGGAACTTCACCAGCTCCTTGGCGGTGTACCCCAGCTCCCACCACACCACGCTGCGCCTGTGCGGGGACGCGAGCGCCCTTTCATAGGCGGCGACCAGCAGGTCGGTCGCGGCGTCGAGGCTGTAGCTCGTCTCCACGACACGACGTCCCAAGGCACCCAGCGGGCCCCAGCGCTCCCTCTGCGCCAACAACCCGGCCAAGATCCTGCCCAGATCCTGTGCTCCGTGCCCGCCATCGCCGAACATGCCAGTGTGCGCAAAGTCCGGTGCGGACACGTCGTCGAACAACCGCCAGAACCCGTGGTCGCCCTGGACGATCAGCGGCTTGCCGAACGACATGGCCTTGAGAGCCGAGCTGCCCATCCCGAGTGCGATGTCAGTGGCGTCGTAGGCGTCGCGGGGATCGAGCATCGGGCCGCCGACGACGATGACGCTGCGGCTATGCCGCTGGTTGACGGATCTCGCGGCCGCGCGAAGGGCCGGGAGACCGTCCCCGCCCCCCACGACGAGTAGCTGGAGAGCGTGCTGCGAGGCGAGCCCGTCGACGACCTCCACTGCGTCGAGGATGCCGCCGAGCTTCCCCAGATCGTCGGTGAGTCGGCACACCATCGACAGGCATGTCATGTCCTCTTCGATCCCCATGCGCGAACGAGCGCCCGCCGGGTCCTTCGGACGGTTGAGCTCTGTGTCGATGGGAGGCTCCATCAGGTGGACTCGAGCGCGAGTGCGGCCCTCCTTCTCCTGCAGCTCACGAGTCCCTACGAAGAGGTCGACGTGCCGGGGAAGGTCATAGGGCACGGACATCGACATGATCGTCGTCATCGGCGTGACGCGTGAGGTCAGGCCCGTCAGGAAGGCCACGTCCAGCGCGGGGCCACCCTCGTAGGCGTGGACGATCTGGACCTGCTGTCGCCTGACGATGTGATGCAGCATCGCTACGTCTCGAAAGGACGGCCAGCCGTTCCTCGGTTGGGCGGCTCGGAACTCGAGGCCCAGAGAACGGCAGACGTCGACGAGGACGTCATCGTCGCCATAGACGATCACCGCATGGCCACGTGCCTGTACCCGTGCCGCGAGCTCCAGCGCGTTCATCGTGCTGCCGCCCATCTCCATCGTCGCCGGATAGACGAGGATCCTCATCGTTCTGCCCACCGGAGGCGAGAGAGATGGAACGCATGCTTCAGCGCGATCTCGACCGTCACGATATGCCCCCCGTCATCGAGCGATCCTGCCTTTCGACGTGTTCCGTCTCGAGTGCCCTTACGGAGCGGCCACGAACACCACGTCCACGAAGTAGTTGGTGGAGTTCCAGGAGCCGTTCGGGAACCCTCCTCCGCTGCCGTACTTGTAGCGCCCGTTGTTGCCGGCCGGCGCGGTCAGCGGACCCACCACTCGAGGGCTCGCGAAGTAGTTCGGCGTCGCGGAGTAGCGACCGTTGGGCGCGAAGTAGGACACGACGTAGGTCGCCCCTGCGCTGACTGCGACCGGCGTGGCGAACGTCGCCGTCTGCCACCCGGTGGACGTCTCGTCAGTGAAGGTCACCTGGCCGAGCCGCGTGCCGCCGGAGTCCCACACCGATCCCGTGTGCGTGCCGGTGTTGCCCGCGCCCTTGTAGAACTTCACGGCCGTGACCGTGCCGTTCTGCGACGGGGTGAAGGCCGTGCCCAGCTCGACTGCGTCCGGATCGTTGACCGCGGCCATGGCTGGAACAAGTCCGTCGAAGAGCGAGGTCGTGTCGGCAGGAGCTGTGCGCAGCGTCCATGTCTGGGTCGGTAGGACAGCCCCTTCGGTCGAGGTCGCCCCCGCGAGAGTGGCGGTGTAGACCCTGTCTGCGGCCAGGTTCGCGGACGGCGTGAACGTCACGGTCTTGCCGTCGGTCGAGAGCGTCGCTGTCCCGGTGACGCCGGTGGCGCCGTCCTTGAGCGTCATCGACCAGCCGTTGGCGAGGGGCGCGGTGAGCGTGATCGACGGTTTGGTCGCGACCCCGACGTTGGTGGCCCCCGCAGCGGGCGACCGCGACTCGACGGCGATGCTGGCCGGCTCCCGCTGGAAGACCACGTCCACGTAGTAGTTGGCTCCGCCCCACGAGTAGCTCGGGAATCCACCACCCGATGCGTAGAGGTAACGGCCGTTGTTGGCCTGGGGTGCCGTGAGGTCACCGGACGTCCAGGGGCCGGAGGAGAAGAAGCTCGAGGTGTAGGCGTAGTGGCCCGCCGGTGCGTAGTAGGAGACGACGTACTGCGTCCCGGCCTGCACGGCCACCGGCGACGACAAGGTCGCGGTCTGCCACCCCGACGAGGTCTCGCCCGTGAACGTCACCTGGGCCAGTCGGGTGCCGGTCGAGCTCCACAGCGAGCCCGTGTGCGTGCCGGTGTTGCCGGCTCCCTTGTAGAAGCGGATCGCGGACACGAAGCCGTTGCGGGACGGCGTGACGGCCACACCCAGCTCCACCGGGGCCCCGTCGGCCGCCGACTCCACCACCGGGACCTCATCGCCGAACAGGCTCTGCTGGTCGGGTGAGTCGGCACTGCGGGTGTCGAACGTCCAGGTCTGGGGGGGAAGCACAGCCCCGTCCCTGGAGACCACGCCGGTCAGCGACACGGACACGTTCGCGGCAGCGGGCATCTTCCCCGTCGGGGTCCACACCACCTCCGTTCCGGCGGCGTTGAGCGCGGCCGAGCCCGGCAGAGCGGTCCCCCCGCTGCTCACGCTCATCGACCAGCCCGCCTCGATCGGGCTGGTGAAGCCCACCTTGACCCTCGACCCCCGGGGCACTCCCACCGCTCCGGGTGCGGGGTCCTGTCCGGTCACGGCGATGGAGGGCGGCACCTTCTCGAACACGACGTCCACGAGGTAGCTGGTGGACGAGGAGCTGGTGGGTGAGCCTGTGCCGTAGGTGTATGCCCCGGCCGTCGAGGTCACGGTCAGCGGCGAGCGCGACAGGTTGGCCGCCGAGAAGGCGCCCGGCGTCGCGGAGTAGCGGCCGACCGTCGTGCGATAGGAGGCGATGTACGCCGTGTCCTTGCGCACCGTGACGGGCGCGTCGAACGTCAGCGTCTGCCAACCGCTGGTCGACTCGGACGTGAACGTGCCGGTCGCCAGGACCGAGCCGTCGGCCGCCCAGAGCGTGCCGGTGTGCGTCCCGGTGTTGTTGGGGCCCTTGTAGAACTTCACGCCCGTGACCTGGCCGTGGGTGTCCGGAGTGAAGCGGACCCCCAGGGTGACCGGCGAACGGTCGGCGTCCTCCAGCTGCGTGGGCGTCAGCGAGTCGTCGAAGAGGGTGCAGGGGCACACGCCGGGCGGGTTCGGCGGCTTGACCGTGGTGAAGGACCACGTGCCGCCGGAGCTCACCGGGTTGCCTGACGTATCGGTGCCGGTGACCTTCGCTGTGTACTTCACGAAGCCCGCCAGCGGGGCGTTGGGCGTGAAGGTCACGGTCCTGGTCGAGGCGTCGTACGCCGTCGCGCCGGCCACTGTCGCACCGTTGGCGTCCTTCAACGTCAGGGCGGCCGAGCCTGCAGTCAACGGCTTGGAGTACTTCGCACTCACGGTCACGGTCGTCGGCGTGCTCGAGGCACCGGGCATCGGTGACTGGTTGAGGGCGATGAGCGCCGAGCTGCTCGTGGAGGTGAAGTTGACGTCGACGAAGTAGTTGGCGTTGTTGTAGCTCTGGGTCGGGTACTGCCCCGGGTTGGCGAAGAGGCCGCCCGCGGGGGCGCCGTAGCCGCCCTCCACCATCAGACCGCCGGTCTCGCGCGGTCCGGACGCGAAGCCCCAGCTCTCGAGCGCGTAGTTGCCGTTGGGCGCGGTGTAGGACGCGACGTACGTCTGCCCGGCCGCGACCGCGACCGGGGCCTGGAACGCCACACTCTGCCACCCCGTGGCGGACTCGTTGGTGAAGGTGGCCTGGCCCAGGCGGTCACCGGCCATCGACCAGAGCGACCCGACGTGCGTGCCCGAGTTGCCGGCTCCCTTGTAGAAGCGGACGCCGGTGACGAAGCCGTCGGCCAGTGCCACGAAGCGCACGCCCAGCTCGACGGGGTAGGGGTCGTTGGCAGCAGCGACCTTGGGGACCTCGGCCCCGAAGATGCTGCACGGGCACTGTGCGTTGAAGGCGCGAGTGACGGCGGCGCCGATGTTGGCCGAGTCGTCCATCGCCCGCGCCCGGATCTGGCGAGGTGCCGAGGCCGCGCTGCAGGAACGAGTAGGACCACGAGGTGGTGCCGGTTGCCGCACTCCAGGAGACGCCGCCGTCGGTCGAGATCTCGACGCCGGCCACCCGGCCGCCGCCGGTGTCGACGGCCGTGCCGGACACCGTCACGGACTGGCCGTTGGGCTGGTTGGCGCCCGCCGCCGGGCTGGTGATGACGACCGTCGGCCCGGTCGTGTCGGTCGACTTCGTGGCGGCGACCAGACCGGACATCAGCGTGCTGGGCTGGACGCCCATGTCCGCGAAGAGATTGATCTGTGCCTGCTGCATCCGGCTGTCGGCGGGCTCTGGGGCCCAGCTCGAGTCGTGGTTCTGGTCCAGGCCCCACGTCCACTGGACGGAACCGGCGCTGAACACCAGGGCTCCGCTGGGGGCCTTGTACATCGTGAGGTTGTGGCGGGTCGTGCCCGCAGTCACGGTGTTGCCGTAGTCCCGGAGGTACTCCGGCACCGCCCCGGTCGTCGTGGACAGCCGCACCAGGCCGCCCGGCCGTTGTCCGTTGTCCACGTCCTCGTTGGACTCGTAGCCGACGGTGTGCGGCGCAAGCGTGGCGGTGCCGCTCGGCATGGTGGCCAAGGAGGTGTTGCGCCACAGGCGGAGCTTCCCCTCGGTGGCGCTCACCTGGACGGCCAGGTCGCTGAAGTTGACCTGGTACTGCGTGCCTACGAGCGCGTTCTCCGGCACGCCCGCACCGCGGCTCCGTGGAGCGAACCGCGGGTCGCGCCACGTGCCCGTCCACTCCGGGTCGGGGTCGATCTTGGCGTTGCTCCACGTCTCCTTGTAGGAGGTCAACGTGCGGTAGGCGGTGTTGGTGCCGTCGATCGAGGGCTCGTAGCGGGTCTTCCAGTAGACCTCGTTGCCGTGACAGGAACTGCAGGTTGCACGCCGGCATCCCGCGCGGCCTCCACGTTGGCCCGCTGGGCCTTGCTCCAGTACTCGTCGTGGCCGACGGACAAGAACACCTTGTGGTTCTTGATCAGGTTGCCGCGACGGTCGGAGTCGACGCCCGCGATGTAGCTGACGTCGTAGCCGTTGCGCTCCATGAAGCGGACCAGGGCGTACTCGGCTGACATGAAGAAGTCGCGACCGTTCTCGCCGGCCTCGCGTGCATGACGGGGCGGTTGTAGCTGACCTGGTAGGCACGACCGTGCGAGCCGCCGCCGTAGAAGAAGGCGCCGCCGTAGGTGTTGTAGGCCTGCCACGTCGGGTCGGAGGTCTGGAAGACCACGTCGGAGGTGCTGGAGTCGTCGCGGACGATGAAGGTGATGTGGCTGCCGTCGCCGGTCGAGCGCTTGATGTGGGCGATGTAGACGCCCGAGACGGCTGCGGTGGGGACGGTCCAGGAGGCGGAGACGACCCCAGTTGCCGCAGTCATAGAGGTCGGTCTGGACGTCGGTGATGCAGTTGGGCTGGGTCTGCGGCAGCTGGGCGCTGGGCGTCACCGAGGCGATCTTGCGGGCCCCGAGGCCCTGGTAGTAGCCCATCCGGTAGATGTCGATGGTGTACGACGATGCGGTGGTGTCGATCTTGAAGTCGATGCGCTGGCCGACGTTGACCGAGATGTCGGTCGCGAAGCCCTGGATCGCCGGGTCGCCGGCACCGTCGATCTCCCACACAGCCGGGTCGGTGCCGGGCTTGGAGTTCTCGCAGGCGATCTTGTTGCCGCCCGGGAGCGCAGGGGTCCGCCGCATTCGCCGGGGCGGGACCGCCGAGGAGCATCGGGCCGGCGAGTGCGTTGAGCGCCGCCACGAGCATCAGGGCGCACGCCCTCAGCCCCCACGAACGCCTGGAGTCCACCCGTCGAGCCGAACCAGTCCCGGTCATGCTTCCCCACCCTTCACAGCGCGGCTGTCGCCACGGTCCGATCCTTGCCGCGCTCGACAGGTCGACCTGTCGGCCGCAGGCGATATCCCCACAATTCGGTGCGCCGTCACACGCGCGCTGCTGTCGCCGCGGCCGCCGCGGTTGCGGCCACGGCGCCGCCCACACGCGGACGGGGCAGCGGCACCGAGGTGATCCGCAGCTGGGGCGGGTCGGTGACCTTGGTGACCGAACGGCTCGCGGCCGCGACCAGGTCGCGTTCCTTGAGGCAGTCGGCATCGCGCGAGATGCAGAGGTCACGCAGCGAGAGCTCGAGGGCGATCGTCAGCTGGTGGTCGTCCACGTGCTCGCCGTGCATGGCCCGCCGGGGCACCAGGATCGGGAGCTTCCCGTTCTCCAGCGCCATCAGGGCGATGCCGGTGCCGGCGTGGGCCACCACGACGTCGGCGTCGCGGATGGCGCTCGACATCTCCTCCGAGGGCACCCGCTCGCGCCCCTCGATGCCGAGACCTGCCGTGTCAGTGCCACCGGTCTGCCAGAGCACCCTGGTCCCTCGGGGCACCAGGGGGACCAGACGGTCCAGGAGCCGGCGGAAGCCGTAGTCGCCCTGCGTGCCGAGGCTGACCACCATCGACCGGATCGGTCGGGGAGGGGTCGGCGTGGTGTCGTAGAGCTCCCACGGGGAGGCGAGGTACTGCCAGTGCCCGCGGGTCAGCGCACTGGACTGGCTGAAGGTCGTGATGCCCGGCACCATCGCGAGTGCCCGGCCCGAGAGCGAGGGCGCGTCGAGGCGCGTGGCGCTCTCGATGTAGACCGTCTCGATCCCCCGCAGCCGGGCCTGCGGCAGCACGGCCAGCGCCAGCGCCGCGCCGGTGCTGACGACGAGGGACACGTCGTGGTCGCGGAAGAGCTTGCGGCAGGCCAGGGTGTTGAGGGCGAGCGCCCGGGTGTCGCGGGGCGGGCACGGCAGCGCCCAGTGCACCCGCTCCCCCGCCAGCAACGACTCGGTCTGCGGGGTCCGTGGCGTCACCCAGACGACGTCCTGGCCGACGCCCAGGCGTGGGCGCAGGGTGTGGAGCTGCATGAGGTGGCCGCCGTCGTTGGCGACGAGCAGGGTGGTCACTCCTGACCCCTCTCCACGTTGACCTCGACCGCGTCCGCCAGCACGGCGACGACCCGGTCCTGCATCGCCTCCGTCAGGTGCGGGTGCATCGGCAGCGAGAGGATCTCCCCGGCCGCCGCCTCCGCGACGGGCGCCGTCCCCGGCCCCAGGCCGAGGTGGGCGTAGGCACCGGTGCGGTGCACCGGGGTGGGGTAGTGGATGCCCGCTCCGACGCCGGCGCGACCCAGCTCGGCGAGGACCCGGTCGCGCTCGGCGACGCGCACGACGTAGAGGTGCCACACGTGCTGGCCCTCCGCGCCGGGCAGCGGGCGCCGTACGCCGGCCTCGTCGGCCAGCAGCCGGTCGTAGCGTGCGGCCGCGCGCACGCGCAGCTCGTTCCACTTCTCCAACCGGTCGAGCTTGGCACGCAGGTAGACGGCCTGGATGGTGTCGAGCCGGGAGTTCATCCCGATGACGTCGTGGACGTAGCGCACCGAGGAGCCGTGGTTGCGCAGGCGCCGGAGCTGGGCCGCGATCGTGGCGTCGTCGGTGGTCACGGCGCCCGCGTCACCTGCTGCGCCGAGGTTCTTTCCGGGGTAGAAGCTGGTCGCCCCGACGAGCGCGAGTCCTCCCGCCCCGCGACCGGCGAGCCGCGCCCCCTGCGACTGCGCGGCGTCCTCCACGAGCGCCACGCCTGCCGCCTCGCACACCTCCGCGAGCCGGTCCATGGGTGCCAGCTGACCGAACAGGTGGACCGCGACCACGGCCTGGGTGCGGTCGGTGATCGCCACCTCCACGGCTGCCGGATCGATCAGCAGCCGGTCGTCGTCCACGTCCACCGGCACCGGCACGGCGCCGATCCGGGAGACGGCCTCGGCGGTGGCGATGAAGGTGTTGGCCGGGATGACGACCTCGCCGCCCGGGGCGACACCCGCAGCCCTCAGGGCGAGCTCGAGGGCGTCGGTGCCGTTGGCGACGCCGACGCAGTGGTCGACCCCGACGAACTCGGCGTACTGCTGCTCGAAGTCCGCCACGGGCGGCCCGTCGACGAAGGCGGTGGCGGCGAGCACGGCGGCGATGCCCGCCTCCACCTCGGCAGCGACCTCGGCGTGCTGCGAGGCGAGGTCGACGAAGGGGACCTGGTTGTTCATGCGTGGACTCCTGTCCGGACGGGGCGGGCCGGCACGCCCACCCAGGTCTCTCCGGCCGGGACGTCGCGGAGGACCGCGGCGCCCATCCCGATCGTGGCGCCGGAGCCGATGTGCACGCCCTCGCGCACGGAGGCGTTCATGCCGATGTAGGCGGCCAGGCCCACCTCGACGCCACCGCCGAGGGACACTCCCGAGCACAGGGTCGCGAAGTCGTGGACGGTGCAGCCGTGGGTGAGCGCGACCTGCGGCATCAGCACCACGTGCCGGCCGACCTCGACGTCCGCGGTGAGCACCACGCCGTCGAGCACGATCGAGCCGGCACCGATGGAGCAGCTGCCGGGCAGGACGACGCGCGGGTGGACGAGCGAGGTGTAGCGCTCGGCGTCCATCCCGAGCATGTCGAGCCGCGCCGCGACCCGGCGGCGGTGCCGGCCCTGGCCCATCGCGAGGACCACGTCGTGGTCGACGACGTCGATCGCCAGGTCGACGGACCCGAGGACCGGGGTCATGCCGTGGAGGGTGCCCCAGGTGGCGGAGTTGTCGTCCACGATGTTGACCGGACCGCCGTGGCGCAGCATCACGGCGACGGCGGTGGCCTCGCGCGCCAGGCCGCTGGCACCGACGAGCAGCAGGCCGGTCACGGTCGCCACGCAGTGCTCAGGGCGTCGCACACGCGCGCCTGCTCGCCGTCGGTCATCTGGTGGAACAGCGGGAGGATCAACGTGTGGTCGGTGAGCCGTTCGGTGACCGGCAGCGGCACGTGGGGGCGGGCCTGGTGCGCCGGCTGGCGGTGCGCCGCCATGATGCCGCGCCGCGCGGAGATGCCCGCGGCCGCGAGGTGCAGCATCATCTCCTCGCGGTCGAGCGGGTGATCGGGGAGCACCTCGAGCCAGCACGACTGGAAGTTGGTCGTGCCCCACGCGGGGTCGGCGACCAGTCGCAGCCCGGGCAGGTCGCTCACGGCCTGGGCGTAGCCGGCGGCGAGCTCGCGGCGGCGGGCCACCATGGCGGGGAGCCGGCCGAGCTGGACGAGGCCGACCGCGGCCTGCAGGTCGGTCATCCGGAAGTTGAAGCCGACCTCGGTGTAGCACTCCGGCGGCGCCAGCACGCTCGCGTGGCGGTCGGCGGCGGACACGCTCATCGCGTGCTCGCGCAGCCGTCGGGCACGCTCGGCCCAGTCCGACCGCGTGGTGGTGAGCATGCCGCCCTCCCCCGTCGTGAGCAGCTTGCGCGGGTGGAAGGACCAGGCGGAGATCTCGGCACCGGCGCCGACGGGGCGGCCGTGGGCGGTGGATCCCGCTGCGCATGCGGCGTCCTCGATGACGGTGATGCCGAGGGGGTCGCACCAGGCCCGGATGGCGCGCAGGTCCAGGGGCACGCCGCCCTGGTCCACAGCGATCACCGCCCGCGTGCGGGCGGTGACCACTGTGGCGATCGTGGCGGGGGTCAGGTTGCCGGTCGTCTCGTCCACGTCGGCGAACACCGGCGTGGCGCCGACGTACGTCGGTGCGTTGGCCGTGGCGACGAAGGAGAAGGACGGGACGACGACCTCGTCGCCCGGCCCGATGCCGGCGACGACGAGGGCCAGGTGGAGCGCGGTGGTGCAGTTGCTCACGGCCACCGCGTACGGCGCCTGCTGGGACTGCGCGAAGGCCCGCTCGAACTCCGCCACGCGGGGCCCCTGGGCCACCCAGCCGGAGCGCAGGACCTCCGAGACGGCCGCGACCTCCTCCTCCCCGAGCCAGGGCTGCATCACGTTGATGCGGGTCGGCGACGCATCGACGACGCTCATGCCGACACCCCCGTCAGCTCGCGTCCCGACGCGATCTCGGCCCGCAGCGGACGCCACCACTCGACGAGCGCTCGCAGGCCCTCCTCGAGGTCGACCTCGGCGGTGAAGCCGAGGTCACGCGCGGCGGCGCTGGTGTCGGCGAGGCGTCGCACGACACCGTTCACCCCGCGCTCGGGGCCGTGCTCCACCGGAAGGTCCGAGCCCATGACCCGCAGCAGCGTCTCGGCCAGCCCGAGCAGGCTGGTCTCCTGTCCCCGGGCGACGTTGTAGACCCCCTGCACGACGGGCGAGGTGGCGGCGAGGACGTTGGCGCGCGCGATGTCGGTGGTGAAGACGAAGTCCATGGTCTGCAGGCCGTCACCGAAGATCAGTGGCGCGAGCCCGTCCTCGATGCGTTCCATCCACCGGACCAGGACCTCGGTGTAGAGGCCGTGCACGTCCATCCGCGGTCCATAGACGTTGAAGTAGCGCAGCGCGACGTAGTCCAGGCCCGTCATGGCGCGGAAGCTGCGCAGCATGCCCTCGTTGAAGGTCTTGGCCGCGCCGTAGAACGTGTCGTTGTCGTAGGGGTGCTGGTCCTCGGGTGTCGGGAACTGCTCGGCGAGGCCGTAGACGGAGGCGGACGACGCCGCCACGAGCTTGGCCACCTTCGCCTCGGCCGCGGCCTCGATGACGTTGAAGGTGCCGTCGACGAGCACCTCGAGCGCCAGCCTGGGCTCCTCGGCGCACTGGGTGATGCGGATCGCCGCCTGGTGGAAGACCAGGTCGCACCCGCGGGTGAGGTCGTGGACGAGGTCGCGGTCCCCGATGTCGCCGCGCACCAGCTCCACACCCCCGCGGGCGAGGGCGTCCGCCAGGTTGGCCTCGCGGCCGCGGACCAGGTTGTCGAGGACCCGGACGCGTGAGACCCCGGCGTCGAGGAGCTGGTCGACGAGTGTCGAGCCGATCGTGCCGGCGCCGCCGGTCACCAGCGCGGAGGCCCCGGAGAGCCCCGTCATCGCGCGCCCTCCATGACCTGCTCGCGAGCGCTCTGTTGCGGCACCGGGGGTGGGCCGGCCGGGACGAGGTGGCCGGGCGTGAGCGTCGTACCGGCCTGGGCTGCCAGGCGGTGCGAGGCCTGCTCGAGCACCTCGAGGACCCGCAGGCCGGAACGGCCGTCGGTCAGCGCGGGGCGGCCCTCGCGGATCGCTCCGGCGAACTCACCGACCATGGAGCCGAGGGCCTCACGCTCGGGCAGGGCGGGCGACCAGGTGTCGCCGAGCCGGTAGGAGACGGTCGAGGCGGCGCGGTCCTCGGTGCCGCCCGCAGACGTCCGGGCCAGGTCGACGCCCCGGTCGAAGACGCTGAGCCGCTGCTGCGGGTTGAGGTCGTCCCACACGAGGGTCCGGCGCGAGCCGCCGATCACCATCTGGCGGATCTTGGTGGGGCTCAGCCAGTTGACGTGCACGTGGGCCAGCCCGTCGTCCGGCAACGGGAGCGTCAGGTGGCCGACGCACGCGCGGCCGGCCCCGATCGGGTCGGCGCCGGTGGCGCCGATGCCAGTGGTGGGCAGACCACCGGGCAGGACGAAGTCGAGGATCGCCAGGTCGTGCGGGGCGAGGTCCCAGAGGACGTCGATGTCCGGCTGGATCAGGCCGAGGTTGATCCGCACCGAGTCGATGAAGTGCACCTGGCCCAGCTCGCCGCTGACGACCAGGTCACGCATCTTCTGCACGACCGGCGTGTAGCAGTAGGTGTGGTCGGTCATCAGGACCAGTCCCTGCTGGTCGGCCAGGTCGACCATGGCGCGGCCACCGGCGACGCTGTCGGCCAGCGGCTTCTCGACCAGCACGTGCTTGCCGGCCCGGAGCGCGTCCAGCGCCAGGCCCCGGTGCGTACGGGCCGGGGTGGCGATCGCGACCGCGTGGATGTCCGGGTCGTCGAGCACCCGCTCGAGGCTGTCGGTCACCTCCACGTGGGGTCCGGCGACCTTCCGGGCCCGGTCGAGGTCGAGGTCGCAGACCAGCCTCAGGTCCCAGTCCGGCGAGGAGCCGAAGTTGCGCACCAGGTTGGGTCCCCAGTAGCCCGCGCCGATCACGGCGATCCCCAGGGTGCTGCTCGAGCTCGTGCCCATCATGCTTCCTCCAGCCGTCCGTCGATCTCCACATAGACCTCGTTCGAGACCGGGCAGCTCCACCGGTCACCTGCTTCGGGGACGAGCGGCACACCGCTGCGTCCGACCCACCCGACCCGCCGGGCCGGCGTACCCACCACGAGGGCGTGGTCGGGCACGTCCCGCGTCACCACCGAGCCCGCTCCGACACTGGCCCAGCGACCGATCGTCACCGGTGCCACGCACACCGCGCGTGCCCCGACGGAGGCGCCCTCCCGGACCGTGACGCCGACCGCCTCCCAGTCCGAGGCTGCCTTGAGACGGCCGTCGGGCGTCACCGCGCGGGGATAGGTGTCGTTGGTGAGCACCACCGCCGGGCCGATGAACACGCCGTCCTCGAGGACTGCCGGCTCGTAGACCAGGGCCTGGTTCTGCACCTTGCACCGCTCGCCGAGCCGCACCCCGGGACCGAGGTAGACCCCCCTGCCCAGAATGGTCCCGGCCCCCACGTCGGCGCCGGCGCGGACGACGGCCTGGTCCCACACCTGCGCACCGGAGCCGACGCGAGCGCCGTCCTCGACGACAGCGGTGGCTGCGACGACGGTGTCAGCCTCCGGGTGGGCCTTCGATTGCGACAGCGTCGTCATGTGCGCGAGCTTTCGTCTCGTTGCCAGGTGGTGAAGTCTGCGGACCGCAGGGCCCGTCGGGCGCCGAGCCGGGCCGCGACGTGGACGCCCAGGAAGACCGGCAGCCGGAGCGCGAGCCCGGGTCGGCTGACCGCCAGGGCGAGCAGCGTCCGGACGCTGGTGCGGGAGGCGGGTCGGCGTACGCCGAGCTGGGCGGCCTGGGCGTTGCCCGTGGCGATCCGGATCCGGCGACGGACCAGGTCGCGCACGGTGCGCGGGGGGATGGACGACGGCGACCGCACCGGGCACGACCCGTCGCTCCTCGCCGCTGAACGAGTCGGACATGCCGAGGTCGTCGCTCATCATGCGCGGCAGCGCCGAGACCCGTGCCTGGGCCTGCTCGGACAGCACGACCACGCCGCGCCCGAAGAGCCCGGCCTCGACCGAGGGCAACGACTCCCAGACGTCGTAGTACCAGCGCACCCAGCGCGAGCAGCCGGCTCGGGGGACGTCACGCCTCGGGGCGGTCGCCAGGACGTGCTCGCTCGTGATCGGCACGAGCAGCTGGAGCAGGTGGCTGCCGGCCAGCTCGATGTCGGCGTCGAGGTGGACCCGGGGGAACACGTCGGTCGCGGAGTTGCCCACCACGACCGCCTCGGCCTTCGACGGCTGCTGGATCTCGATGACCCGCGCGAGGGGGTCGGCCTGCCGGGCGACCTCGGCGGTCCGGTCGCTGCAGCCGTTGCAGACCACGACCACGTCCAGGTCGTCCCCGCGGGTGCCTTCCCTCAGGGCACGCAGGTTGCGACCGATCGTGGCCGCTTCGTTGTGCGCCGGGATGATGACGCTGGCGACAGGCATCTCCAACTCCCCCAAGTCGAGTGCCAGGCCGAACAGCCGGCACTGTCAGATCTTGGGGACCTTTGGGCGAACCACGGACGGCGTTCGGGGCCTTTCGCCCATTTTGGGGAGCACCTCCACTGCCCCCGGGTCACCCGGGTCGGGCCATGGAGTAGGTGATCTCCCCCGACCGCAGGTTGCGCAGCGACAGCAGCATCCGGTCCAGCTCGAGGACGGACCACTCGTCGTCGACGGCCGTCCCGGCGGCGGTCGTGCTGAGCGCGCGATAGAGGTTGCGCGGCTGCTTGCGGAGCTCGGCGTGCAGCGTGCCCTCCATCACCCGGCGCAGGAAGTCGTGCTGCACGGCGGGCACCGACCCGTAGGCGTAGGCGGCTTCCACCCCGTTGTCGCCGGCCAGCCGGGCGAACGTCGTCCAGTCGATCGCGATGAGGTGGTCGACGCGCCGACCCGACCACGACTCGACGGCGCCGACGGCGGCACTGGGGGGCGAGGAGGCCACCACGGGACTGATCCCACTGCTCCTCGGGAGCGTCTCCACCCGCGCCGACAACCCGTCGGGGGCGATGTCGACGAGCATCACCGCCTCGACGGACTGCTCGCCTGCCAGCCATGGCACGTCGGTGCCGGGGCCGTCGGGCCGGGTCCCGACCATCAGGAAGGTCCGGCCCGGCGATGCCGCCGGTCGCGCGGTGAGGTCGTCGAACGAGCCGTCGATCCGCTCCAGCTGGAGGATCAGGCGCAGGTTCATCCCGACGAGGGCCACCACGAGGACCAGGACCAGTCCCAGGACCGTCCCGAGCGCCGTGCGGACCGGCCGACGACGGGTGGTGAGCAGCGGTGGCGGCGCCGCGAGCGGGTCCCAGCTGCGCCGCGGCGCCGGAACGCGTACGCCGGAGGCCTGGCGTGTGTCCATCGGGTCCCCCACTCCGTGAGGGAGCCGACGCTAGGCCCGGACCCGCCCGGGTCACATGGCCAAAACAAGGGACGCTGGTGCGCGGCCCGGGTCAGGAGTTGAAGCGCTGCTGGGTCTTCTCGAGCCCGTCGGAGATCAGGGACTCGACCGCGTCGGCGGCGTCGCCGACCTGGAACGGCAGCTCCTTGCGCTCGACGGTGGAGTAGTTGGACAGGACGAAGTCGGCGACGTCCTGGCGTCCCGAGGGCCGGCCGATGCCGGCCCGGATCCGGTAGAAGTCGCCGGTGGCCAGCGACGAGCGCATCGACTTGAGGCCGTTGTGGCCGTTGTCGCCGCCGCCGAACTTGATGCGCAGCGTGCCGAAGGCGATGTCGAGCTCGTCGTGGATGGCGATCACGTGGTCCGGGTCGACCTTGTAGAAGGAGGCGAGCGCCTTGACCGGGCCGCCGGACTCGTTCATGTAGCCCCGCGCGCGGGCCAGGACCACGCGGGGTCCGCCGAGGGCCAGACGCCCCTCGACGACGTCGGCGCGGCCGGACTTGTGCGACCTGAACCCGCCGCCCATCCGGCTGGCCAGCTCGTCGGCGACGAGGTAGCCGATGTTGTGGCGGTGCCCGGAGTAGGCGGGTCCGGGGTTGCCGAGGCCGACCACCAGCCAGACGTCGTCGTGCGTGTCGCTCATGGACCCATCCTTCCAAATCCTGCCGACCGGGCACTTCCTCCCCGTCCCCGACGACGACCGGGCACTTCCTCCCCGTGTCGGGGATGAAGTGCCCGGTCAGATGCCGTGACGGGAACGATGTGCCCGCTCAGCGGGTCACTCGGAGTCGGTGGCCTCGATCTTGGCGTCCTCGGCGGCAGCCTCGACCTGGGCGTCGGCGATCTCGGCGTCGGCGACGTCGTGCTCGATGCCGGCGTCGGCCTCGGCCTCCTCCAGCTCGGCCTCGAGGGCCTCGGCGGAGATCTGCTCGGTCACGTTGATGATGAGCAGCTCGTCGTCGGCGAGCAACGTGGTGCCCGACGGCAGGTCGAGGTCCTTGGCGTGGATCAGGGTGCCGGGGGCTGCGCCCTCGACGGAGACCTCGAAGTACTCGGGGATGTGGGTGGCCTCGGCCTCGACGGAGAGGACCGAGTTCTCGGTGACGACCAGCGTGTCGGGGGCCGCCTGGCCGACGACGTGGATCGGCACGTCGACGGTGACCTTCTCGCCCCGGATGACGGCGACGAAGTCGAGGTGCTCGATGACGCGGCGGATCGGGTCGATCTGGACGTCCTTGGTCAGCGCGAGCTGCTCGGAGCCCTCGACGTCGAGGGCGAGGAGCGCGTTGGCGCCGCCGTGCTTGAGGGCCATCATCGTCTGGTGGCCGGGGAGGATCACGTGGACCGGCGCGTTGCCGTGGCCGTAGATGACCGCGGGGATCTTGTCGTCGCGGCGGATCCGGCGGGCGGCGCCCTTGCCGAACTCGGTGCGGGACTCGGCGACGATCTTCTCGGGGGCAGACATGGTGTTCTCCATACGGTCGGGGTCTGGGTCGGGCCCTGGCGGGAGCCCGGGATCGTGGGCTTGCTTCGTGGGCCTGGCGCTCCGGAGACGACGAACGCCGCGCTCCGGATCGTGAGCGCGGCGCAGGTGAGCGGCCGGCCCAGTCGATCACGGAGTCCCAGTCGTACGAATGAGCTCCCTCGCCGAGGCAACCCCGAAACTCTAGACCCGGCCCCGGTTCGGGGTCGAATCGACGCAACTAGGGTGGCCCGGTGCCCCTGATGCTTCCCGAGGCGCGTGAGCGCGCCGCCCTGCTCTCCGACGTCCACACCGTGCTGCACCTCGACCTCACCTCGGCCGACGACTTCGCCGTCGAGGCGACGATCTCCTTCCGCTGCAACGAGCCGGGGGCCTCGAGCTTCCTGGAGCTCAACGGCGGGAGCGAGGTGACGCTCGACGGGAATCCGGCGGCGTACGACGCCGGGCGGATCGCGCTCACCGACCTCGCGGAGCACAACGAGGTGCGGGTCGCCGCCCGGATGCCCTACGTCACCGACGGCGACGGCATGACCGTCACCATCGACCCCGCGGACGGCGAGCGCTACGTCTGCGCGCACACGTCGATGGACATCACCCAGAAGGTGATCCCCTGCTTCGACCAGCCGGACCTCAAGTCGACCTTCACGCTGACCGTGACGGCGCCGGCGCACTGGACGGTGCTGGCCAACGGCCTGCTCGAGGACCGGGCGTCGGGCGAGGGGGCGGACACCTGGACGTTCGCGACGACCCCGCCCTTCTCGTCGTACCTCTTCACCCTCGTCGGCGGCCCGTGGGTGTCGGTGACGTGGGACGAGCCCTATGCCCCTGCGCCCGGTGGGACGCTGCCGTTCGGCTGGCACGCGCGGGCGTCGCAGGAGCGCGAGCTGCGTCGTGACGCCGAGGAACTGCGGCGCATCACCAGCGCCTGCTTCCAGCACTACACGACGATCTTCGAGCCGGACTACCCCTACGCCGACTACCAGCAGGTCTTCGCGCCGGGGCTCAACTGGGGCGCCATGGAGTTCCCCGGGTGCGTGGTCTTCCGCGACTCCTATCTCCCCCAGGGCACCCCCACCGAGCTCGAGCGCGAGTGGGTCGCGTCGACGGTCGCGCACGAGATGGCGCACATGTGGTTCGGCGACCTCGTCACGATGAAGTGGTGGGAGGACTCCTGGCTCAACGAGTCCTTCGCCGACTTCATGGGCTTCGACGTCGCCGGGGTCGCCGCGGGCTACACCGACGCCTGGACCTCGGCCGCGCTCACCCGCAAGCCCACCGGCTACCGCGCCGACCGGCGGCGCTCGACGCACCCGATCGCGGAGGACACCGACAAGATCGTCGACGTCGACACGGCCTTCGCCAACTTCGACATGATCACCTATGCCAAGGGCAACGCCGCGCTCGCGCAGCTCGGGCACTGGCTGGGCGAGGAGGACTTCCTCGCCGGCGTGAACCGGCACCTCACCACCCACGCGTTCGGCAACGCGACCCTCGCCGACTTCCTCGACTCCCTCGACGCGGCCACCGACCTCGACGTCCGCGGGTGGGCGCAGGCGTGGCTGCGGACGACGGGCTTCGACACGCTCGTGGTGACGCGCGAGGCCTCAGGAGATGGCCGGAGCGTCCCGGTGCTGACGCGGGACGGCTCGCGGCCGCACCGCCTCACCGTGTCGGCGTACGACGACGCGATGAGGCTGGTGGGCTCGCGTGACGTGCAGCTCGGTGCCGAGCCGGTCCGGCTCGAGGAGTTCGCCGGGAGGGTCGTGGTGCCCAACTCGGGCGACGAGACCTTCGCGGTGATCCGGCCCGACGAGCAGTCGTGGGCGGCCATCACGGCCGGGTTGTCCTCGGTGGAGTCGCACCTGACCCGCGCGATGCTGTGGTGGACCGCGGTCGACCTGTGCGAGTCGCAGGTCATCGCGGTGGCCGACCTGGTCGCACTGGCCGACGAGCATCTGCGACCCGAGACCCACCCGCTGGTCTTCGAGGGCGTGCTGCGCGCGCTCCAGCTGGTGACGCGCCGCCGCGGCGAGCCCGCGGAGGTCGCCGGGCACCTCGCCGTCATCGCCGACATCGCCCGCGGCGCCGTCGACGGCGGTGCGCCGACACTCGCGCCGGGCGCCTCACGGGTGCTGGCACGGCTGAGCAGCGACGCGGGCTTCCTCCGCGACTGGCTCGGCCGCGAGGACGTCGACCCCGGCGTGCGTTGGGCCGCGGTCCAGCGGCTCGCCGAGCTCGGCGACCCCTCGCACATCGACGCCGAGTCGGTGCGCGACCCGTCGGTGTCGGGCCACCACGCCGCGCTGACGGCCCGCGCCCTCGTCCCCACCGCCGAGGCGAAGGCCGAGGCGTGGCAGCAGCTGATGGGCGGCGAGCTGGGCAGCCACGAGTTCGACGCCGTCGCGGACGGCTTCTGGGGCTGGGAGCAGGCCGACCTGGTCCACCCCTACCTCGCCCGCTACGTCACCGACGGCCTCGACCTGGCCCGTCGCTCCGGGCAGGCCATGGCCGACGTGATCGGCGACGCCTTCCCGCGCCTGCCGCTCACCCCCGACGTACGCCGTGAGCTGCGCGCCGCGGTGGCCGACGCGCTCGCCGGCGGCGACGTGCCGACGGTGCTGGCGCGGGCGTGGAACGACGCGCTGGACGACCTGGACCGCACGCTCTGAGGCCGGTTGTTGCGATCCCCGGGTACCCGGGGATTCTGGAGCCTCCAGTGCGAAGTTTCGGGGTGGAGGCTCCAGTTTCCCCGGGTAACCGGGGAAACCGACGGGGCAATGATCAGGCGTGCCCGTCGAACATCGACGTCACGGACCCGTCCTCGAAGACCTCGCGGATCGCCCGGGCGATCAGCGGCGCGATCGAGAGGGTGGTCAGCTTGTCGAACTGTTGCTCCGGCGCGATCGGGAGCGTGTTGGTGACCACGACCTCCATGGCCATGGAGTTCTTCAGCCGGTCGACCGCGGGCTCGGAGAGGATCGGGTGGGTCGCGGCGATGACCACGCCCGCGGCGCCGTCGGCCATGCACGCCTCCGCGGCCTTCACGATCGTGCCGCCGGTGTCGATCATGTCGTCGGTGAGGATGCAGATCTTGCCGGCCACCTCACCCACGACTCGGTTGGCGACGACCTCGTTGGCCACGTCGGTGCGCCGGGACTTGTGGATGAACGCCAGCGGCGCGCCACCGAGGCGGGCCGACCAGCGCTCGGCGACCTTGATCCGGCCGGCGTCCGGCGAGACGACGGCGAGCTCCTGGTGGCCGTACTTCTGCTTGACGTAGTCGGTGAGGATCGGCAGCGCCATCAGGTGGTCGACGGGGCCGTCGAAGAAGCCCTGGATCTGGTCGGCGTGCAGGTCGACCGTGATCAGCCGGTCGGCGCCGGCGGTCTTGAAGAGGTCGGCCATCAGCCGCGCCGAGATCGGCTCGCGGCCGCGGTGCTTCTTGTCCTGGCGTGCGTAGCCGTAGAACGGCATGACCACCGTGATCCGCTTCGCCGACGCGCGCTTGAGGGCGTCGACCATGATCAGGTGCTCCATGATCCACTCGTTGATCGGAGCCGTGTGGCTCTGGATCACGAAGGCGTCGCAGCCGCGCACCGACTCCTCGTAGCGGACATAGAGCTCGCCGTTGGCGAAGGCCCGCGCATCCTGCGGGACGAGGCCGCACCCGAGGAGCTCGACCACCTCCTCGGAGAGCTCGGGGTAGGCCCGGCCACTGAAGATCATCAGGTTCTTCTCAGTGGTCCGCTTCATTCCGGTCACGCGACGCGTCTCCTCGCTGTGCTGGTGGCCTCGGCTGCGGCTCGTGCGGAGGTGCTGGCACGATTCTGGACCACCGACCGGGCGATCCCCAAGCCCGGGTCACCCCTCGGTCTTCTCCTGCTGTTCACGAGCGGTTCGGGCGGCCTCGGCCTGGGCGGTCCCGGCCCGCTTGGACTCGGTCCAGCCCGTCAGGTTGCGCTGCGGCGCGCTGCTGACAGCGAGCGCCCCGGCCGGCACGTTGCGGCGTACGACGGTGCCGCCGGCCGTGCCCGCGCCGTCGCCCACCGACACCGGGGCGACGAAGGTGTTGTGCGACCCGGTCTTGGCGTGGCGACCGATGACGGTGCGGTGCTTGGCGACCCCGTCGTAGTTGGCGAAGATCGTGCCGGCGCCGATGTTGGTGCCCTCCCCGATCTCGGCGTCGCCGACGTAGGAGAGGTGCGGGACCTTGGCGCCGTCACCGATCTGGGAGTTCTTGGTCTCGACGAAGGTGCCGATCTTGCCGCCGATGCCGAGCCGGGTGCCCGGGCGCAGGTAGGCGAAGGGGCCCACGGTGGCCCGGTCGCCGATGACGGCGAGCTCGCCGTGGGTGCGCACGACGCGGGCGCCGGCGCCGATCTCGCAGTCCTTCAGCGTGGTGTCCGGCCCGACCACGGCGTCCTCGCGGACCACCGTGGCCCCGAGGAGCTGGGTGCCGGGCAGGATCGTGGCGTCGGGCTCGATGACCACGTCGGCCTCGATCCAGGTGGTGGCGGGGTCCATGACCGTGACCCCCTCCTTCATCCACCGGGTCACGATGCGGCGGTTGAGCTCCTTGCCGAGCTCGGCGAGCTGGGCGCGGTCGTTGGCGCCCTCGGTCTGGGCCACGTCCTCGATGAGGTGGGCGCCGACCGTGAGCCCGTCCTCGCGGGCCAGCCCGACCGCGTCGGTGAGGTAGTACTCGCCCTTGGCGTTGTCGTTGGTGATCCGCGCCAGCGCGGAGACCAGGAACTCCGCGTCGAAGGCCAGGATCCCGGAGTTGATCTCGTCGATCGCCTGCTGCTCGGGGGTCGCCTCCTTCTCCTCGATGATCGCCTCGACGTCGCCCTCGGCGTTGCGCACGATCCGGCCGTAGCCGAACGGGCGGGGCACCTTGCCGCTCAGGATGCTCACCGCGCGCTGGGCGGCCTCGTGCTCGACGGCGAAGGCCCGCAGCGACTCGCCCTCCAGCAGCGGGGTGTCGCCGGCGGCGACGATCACGGTGCCGGTGGTCGTGCCCGAGGCCTCCATCGCGATGCGTACGGCGTGCCCGGTGCCCTCCTGCGTCTCCTGGACGGCCAGCACCGCGCTCGGCAGCAGCTCGATGATGTGCGGACCCACCTGCTCGCGCTGGTGGCCCACGACCGCGACGACGCTGGTGGGCTCGACGGCCTGCACGGCGCGCAGCACGTGGCCGATCATGGAGCGTCCCGCGATGGGGTGCAGCACCTTCATGGTCTTCGACTTCATGCGGGTGCCCCCGCCGGCGGCGAGCACGATGACGGTGAGGTTGTCCATGACCGCAGTGTGTCACCGGGCGGCGCGGGTGGCCCAACGACGACGGTCGACGAGGTCGGGCAAGCCCGCGGCGCTGTGGTCGAATGACCGCGTGAAGCATCTGGACGACAAGGTCGCTGCCGTCACCGGAGCGGGGTCGGGCATCGGTCGGGCCCTGGCCCTGCACCTGGCCGACCAGGGGTGCCGGCTCGCCCTCTGCGACGTCGACGCCACCGGGCTGGCCGAGACCGAGCGACTGCTCGCCGGCCGGGCCCGGGCACTCACCACGGCCGTCGTCGACGTCGCCGACGAGGCTGCCGTGACCGCCTGGGCGGACGCCGTCGTGACCGACCACGGACGGGCGAACCTGGTCGTCAACAACGCAGGGGTCGCGCTCTCGGGCACCGTCGCGTCCCTGTCCACCGACGACTACCGCTGGGTCATGGGCGTGAACTTCTGGGGGGTCGTCCACGGCACCAAGGCGTTCCTGCCCCACCTCGAGGCCTCGGGCGCGGGCCACGTGGTCAACATCTCCAGCGTCTTCGGCCTCACCGCGCAGCCGCTGATGAGCGGCTACAACGCCAGCAAGTACGCCGTACGCGGCTTCACCGAGTCGCTGCGCCAGGACCTCGAGCTCACCCGGTCCTGCGTGAGCGCCACCTGCGTGCACCCCGGCGGCGTCAGGACCAACATCGCGCGGAGCGCCCGCGTCGACGCCAGTGTCGCGGACGCGACGGGCAGGCCCGCGGACACCTCGACCCGCGAGCTCGAGAAGTCGTTCATCACCACGCCCGCCAGGGCAGCCGAGGTCATCGTCCGCGCGGTGCAGAAGAACAAGCGCCGGGTGCTCGTCGGGCCCGATGCGCGGGTCTTCGACGCGATGGCGCGCGTCGCCCCGGCCGGCTACCAGCGGCTGATCACCGGCGTCGTGCGCTCGCGGGGCCGGACGTGACCCGGCGCACCGCGCTGGCGGGCCGGATGTACGCCGCTGCCACCGCGGCCGAGGCGCGGGCGTACGGCCTGCGCGAGCGCCGCGTCGACGCGGGCGACACCACCTTGTCGGTCCTCGAGGCAGGTCCGGCGGACGCGCCCGTCGTCGTGCTGCTGCACGGCTACTCGGCCGACCGGGTCGTGTGGGTGCGGTTCGCGCGTCAGCTGCTGCGCGACCATCGGGTGGTCGTGCCCGACCTCGCCGGCCACGGCTCGTCGGGCTTCCTCAGCGGGACCGGCCACTCAGCACCCGCCCAGGCGGACCGGGTCGCCGCCGTCCTGGACCGGCTCGGGGTCGACCGCGCGCACGTCGCCGGCAACTCGATGGGCGGCTTCGTCGCCGCGACCCTCGCCGTGGCCCACCCCGGCCGGGTCGAGTCCCTGCTGCTCTGCGACGCGGTCGGGGTGGCCTCCCCCGAGCCGAGCGAGGCCGAGCTGCTGATCCGCGAGGGCCGCAACCCGTTCCTCCTCGACGACGTGGCCGACTTCCCGCCGTTCTACGCGATGACCATGGCCCGCCCGCCCTTCCTGCCGGGCTTCCTGCGCGCTGGCGTCGCCGCCGACTACGTCGACCGGCGTGAGGCGCTCGCCGAGATCTTCGCGGACTTCCACGAGGTCGACACGCTCGACGACCGGCTGGGCGAGATCGCGGCGCCGACGCTCGTCATGTGGGGCGAGCTGGACCGGCTCGTCCACCCCAGCACCGCGCAGGTGTGGGCGGACGGCATCACCGGAGCACGCACGACCACCTACGCCGACCTCGGACACATGCCGATGCTGGAGGCGCCACGACGCACCGCATCGGACTACCGGACCTTCCTTGCCTCTGCTGCCGGGGGCCACCCGTCGGGACGGGGCTGACCGGGTCGGGCGCCTACGCCTCGCCCTCGTCGGCGAGCTGCGCGAAGAGGTCGACGTACTGGATGAGGTGCCGGTCGGCGAGGTAGTGGTCGCGCACGCTCACGTGGGCAGCTCGTCCCATCGCCCCACAGCGCTCCGGATCCGTGAGCAGTGACGCCAGCGCGGCCACCAGCGCAGCACCGTCGCGAGGATCCTCGAGCAGGAGACCGGTGACCCCGTGCTCGATCTGGTCCCGGATGCCGCCCACAGCCGAGGCGACCACGGGCCTGCCCTTCCACATCGGCTCGGTCACGGTGAGGCCGAACCCCTCGGCGAGGCTCTTCTGGACCACGACACTCGACCAGCGCTGCAGGGCGTTGACGATGCGGGCGTTCTCGTCGAGGTCGTCCATCGGGACCGACACGAGGTGGATCCGCTCGCGGGCCTCCGCCGTGAGCGAACGCCACCGCGCGCGGCACCGCTCGAGCACCTCGGCGGCCTCGGGGTCGTCGGCCACCCCGCTCGTCTCCGGGCCGGCCAGCACCAGGTGGACGTCGGGTGGGAGCTCCTCGAGGTGCTCGGCGAAGGCGTCCAGGACCCCTGTCATGTCCTTGAGCGCGTCCCACCTGCTGACCTGCAGCACGATCGGTCCATCGGTGGGCAGCGGCGCGCCCTCGACCACCAGACCCTCGCCGTGCACCAGTGCCTCGACCTCCCGGTCGTCCAGGTCGGCGTTCTTGGGGCTGAACGGGTCCAGCGACGGCGGGATGATCCGCAGCCACCTCCTGTCGATCCAGTCGGGGGCGAACTCCGCTCGCGAGAAGACGTGGGCGTGCGCGGGCTCCACCAGCTCGCGCAGGAATGCCCAGGCCTCCTCGGTCCACTCGTTGCGCTCGTCGAGGCCCACGTGGCATCGCCACACGACCGTGGCACCCCGGTCCCGCAGGGCCTGGGCGAGCCCAGCGGTCTGCGGGTCGTGCAGGAGGACGACGTCACCGGGCTGCACGCGGTCGACGACCTCGGCGCTGTGTCGCGCCAGCGTGGCGTCGTACGCCGCCCGCGCGGCCGCGTCCAGCGCACCCGAGTCGCCGGGGACGCCGTGCAGCCGGTTGTGGATCCTCTTGGTGACGGTGAAGAAGTCGGCGTCCCCGCCCAGCACCAGCCAGCGGATGTCGATCCCGGTGCCCGCCGCATAGGCCACCAGGGTGTGCAGCATCTCCGCGACACCACCGCCGCGCGCCGTCGAGTTGACGTTCCACACGGTGCGCCCTCCCAGCAGCCGACGGGCAGCAGCGGCGTACGTCTCGATCCGCTCGATGCGCTCCGGCGGCAGCAGCGACTCCAGGCGCTGCAGCGAGACGGGGGCGACGCGGACCTCGACCAGATCTGTCGGGGCGTCGTCAGGCGGGCCGTCGGGGACGCCCATCCGGATCTCGATGCCGGGAGCAGCGTCCCGCGCCACGTCCAGGGCCTCGTCGAGGTGTCGGATCATCCGCGCCCTGGCCGCGTGGTCGCCCGCGGCCACGAACGGTTCGACGAGCTCCACAGCGAGATCGGACGCGTAGGCGCGTTGAGCCGCCTGTCTCACGCGGTCCTCGAACCCGGGCACGTCCTCCACCACGACTCGGACGGTGTCGGGCGGGCGCGGCGCTGGCGCGTGCTTCATCGGGGTCTCCTTGATGGCTTGCTCCGAGTCTCCGCGCCTGCACCCTCGCCCGACAGGGTCCAAGGTCCCGAGGGATCAGCCTTCGGGGACGACCACGAGGTCGGCCAGCTCACGGGGGCGCACCGACGCGGCGTAGGCGTGCCCCTCCGGGATCCACTTGGTGTCCCACAGGTCGAGCTCGGCCTCGTCGTCGCCCTGCAGGAGGTTGCGCGCCTTGGCCCGCTCCCCCGCCGTGTCGGGGTCCATGTCGATCCACACCGCCAGGTCGAACCACTCGCGCGTGCGGTCGCCGAGAAGCCGGATGCCCTCCACGATGAGCACCGGCGGCATCGGGTGGTCCTCGGTGCCGCTCTCCCCGGTCCACCAGCGGTAGTCGAAGCGCAGCCGGTCCGGCGCCGGCACGCCCCGGGCCCCGCGCACCAGCGCCTCGATCAGCCCCCAGTCGTGCTGCTCCCACATCCCCGCGCCGGGACCGCACGTGGTGGCGTAGAAGCAGTCGGTCGGCACCACCTGGTCCGGCTCCAGCCCCAGGTCGGCTCCGAGCCGGGCGGCCAGGGTCGACTTGCCCGAGCCGCCGTGGCCGGTGATCGCGACGACGGGGATCCGGTCGCCGGCCGCGATGAGGGTGCGGACGCGCGCCAGCAGGTCGTCGTACGTCGTGGGGGTGCTCACGTCGCGCCATCTTCCGCGGCGGTGGGGGCGCGCGCCACCGGATAGTCCGACCGGGCTCCCCGCGCGTCAACCGCTCAGCTCCCCGGGATGGAGTCGAACCATCGTCGCTAGTCCTGATTCAAAGTCAGGCGGGCCCTGCCGGCAGACCAACCGGGGATAGGCGACCAATCCTAGGGCCCGCCTCGGGCGGGGCTGCCGAGACCCGGCAGACCAACCGGGGATAGGCGACCAATCCTAGGGCCGACCACCGGACGTCATGGGAATCAGGGGTTCGGACCGAGCAACCTCATGACGTCCCGCTGCGGGTCGGGGGTCTCCCTGATGCCCCGCGTTCGCCAGGACCGCTAGCGTGGCGGTCGTGACGGGGGAACTGATGGGTCGCGCACCGGTGATCTCGACCGCGGGCCTCACCAAGCACTACGGGACGGTCCATGCACTGACCGACCTCACGGTCGACGTCGGTGCCGGCGTGACGGGGCTGGTCGGCGCCAACGGGGCCGGCAAGTCCACGCTGATCAAGATCCTCCTCGGGCTGCTCGAGCCGACCGGTGGACAGGCGCACGTGCTGGGACACGACATCGAGCACGAGAGCCAGGAGATCCGCCGGCTCGTCGGCTACATGCCCGAGCACGACTGCCTGCCTCCCGACGTCAGCGCCAGCGACTTCGTGGTCCACATGGCCCGGATGTCGGGCCTCGGCGCCGCGGCGGCCCGGGAGCGCTCGGCCGACGTGCTGCGCCACGTCGGGCTCGACGAGGAGCGCTACCGCCCGATGGGCGGCTACTCCACCGGCATGAAGCAGCGCGCCAAGCTCGCGCAGGCGCTGGCCCACGACCCCCAGCTCGTCTTCCTCGACGAACCCACCAACGGCCTCGACCCCGCCGCCCGCAGCGACATGCTCCGGCTGGTCGAGCGCATCGGCAGCGACTTCGGCATCGCCGTGCTCGTCACGTCGCACCTGCTGGGCGAGCTCGAGCAGGTCAGTGACCACGTCATCGTGCTCGACGGTGGGCACCTGCTGCGCTCGAGCGCGACCGGGGACTTCCTCGCGCGCACCGGCAGCCTGCTGGTCGAGGTGATCGGCACCGAGACCGAGCGCGACCTCCTCGGTGAGGCGCTCGCCCGCCGCGGCCTGACCTGCCGGCCGCGCGGCGCGATGGTCGCGATCGACCCGCCGCCGCCGGAGCTGGCCCACGAGGGAGCCGCCCACGACCTGATCCGCGACGTCGCGGCCGAGCTCGGCCTGGGCCTGATGCGGCTCCAGCCCGACCGTCACCACCTCGAGGACGTCTTCCTGGACGGAGCCACCCATGTCTGACATGAGCGGCCGCGGCGTCATCCACGACCTCGGCTACCGCCACTTCGACGGCACGCGCGAGGGCACCGCCACCATCGCCCGCACCCTGTTCGTCACCGGGCTGCGCCACACCTACGGACTGGGCCGCTCGGGCAAGTCCAAGGTGATGCCGTTCCTCCTGCTGGCGATGTCGGTGCTGCCCGCGCTGATCGTCGTCGGCGTCGTCGTGCTCACCGGCCTGAACCGGCTGCCGGTCTCCTACGCCGACTACACCAACCAGACCCAGCTGCTCGTCAGCCTCTTCGCGGCGGCGCAGGCGCCGGTGCTGTTCTCACGGGACCTGCGGCACCGCTCGATCGTGCTCTACCTCGCACGCCCGCTGTCGTCACCGGTCTTCGCGCTGACGAGGTGGCTCTCGCTCACCGCGTCACTGCTGCTGTTCGTGTGGGTGCCGACCCTCCTGCTGTACGTCGGCGCGCTGCTCGCCGGACTCGACAAGTCCGACCAGACCGAGGCCCTGCTCAAGGCCGTGGTCCTCCAGCTCCTCCTCGCGTTCCTCGTGGCCGGCATCACGGGCCTGATCTCCTCGGTCTCGTTGCGCCGCGGCTTCGCCGTCGTGGGCTCGGTGATGGCCCTGGTCGTGCTCTCGGGGGTGGTCACCTCGGTGCAGGCCATCTCCCACGCCCAGGACACCGACGACGCCGGGGTCGCCGCCGGCCTGCTCTCGCCCTGGTCGATCTACAGCGGCCTCGCAGACGCGTGGGACGCCGGGGTCGCCACGTTCACCCCGCCCGGCGGTGCCTGGGCTCTCGCCTACGTCCTGGTGGCCGTGCTGCTGTCAGGGCTCTGCGTCCTCGGCCTGGTCGCCCGCTTCCGGAAGGTGGGGTCGCGATGAGCAACCTGGTCCTCGACTCGGCCTCGCGCTGGTTCGGCAACGTGGTCGCCGTCAACGACGTGTCGCTGTCGATCGGTCCCGGCGTGACGGGCCTGCTCGGGCCCAACGGCGCCGGCAAGACGACGCTGATGGCGATGATGGCGGGCTTCCTCGCCCCTTCCGCCGGTCACGTCACGCTCGACGGCCAGCCGGTCTGGCGCAACAGCGAGATCTACCGCCAGATCGGGCTGGTGCCCGAGAGCGAGCTGAGCTTCGGCTACCTGACCGGACGCCAGTTCGTCCGCGCCAACGCCGACCTCCACCGCCTGCCGGACGCGGCCGGTGCGACCGAGGCCATCCTCGAGGTCGTCGACATGGTCGAGCCGGCCGACCGACGGCTCGACACCTACTCCAAGGGCATGCGCCAGCGGGTGAAGATCGCCGCCGCCCTGGTCCACGACCCGTCCGTGCTGCTGCTCGACGAGCCGTTCAACGGCGTCGACCCTCGCCAGCGGATGCACCTGATGGAGCTCCTGCGGCGCCTGGGCGACGAGGGCCGCACGGTGCTCTTCAGCTCGCACATCCTCGAGGAGGTGGAGCGGCTGGCCCGCCACATCGAGGTGGTCGTGTCCGGGCGCCACGCCGCCTCCGGTGACTTCGGCGCGATCCGCCGCCTGATGACGGACCGGCCGGTGCGCTACGCCGTCCAGTCGAGCGACAACCGCGTGCTGGCCGCGGCGCTGATGGCCGAGCCCTCCGTCCGGGCGGTCAGCCTGCGCGGGGAGCACCTCGACGTCCAGGTCGACGACCTGGGCAGCTTCGCCGTCGGACTGCCCCACCTCGCCCGGCAGCACGACGTGACCCTGTTCGAGCTCTCCCCCAGCGACGAGTCGCTGGAGAGCGTCTTCGCCTACCTGGTGGCCCGATGATCAACGTGACGATCGCCAAGCTGGCCCTGCAGGCGCTGCTGGGTCGCCGCCGCTTCTGGCTGCTGCTCGCCTTCCCGGTCCTGCTGATCGGGCTGGTCATCCTGATCACCGCGCTCACCGACGGCGCCACGGCGTACGAGATCATCCCCGGCCTGGGCTACCCGCTGGTGCTGCCGCTGGTCGCGATCCTCGCGTCCTCCTCGGTGCTCGGACCCGAGGTGGACGACGGCTCGATCGTCTATCTGCTCTCCAAGCCGGTCAGCCGCTACGGGGTGGCGATCAGCAAGTGGCTCGTGGCCCTCGGCGCGACGCTGACCGCAGGTGCGCTGCCGATCCTCGTCGCCGCCCTGATCACTGGCGAGAGCACCCGGGCAGTCGCGCTCTTCGTCGGTGCGCTCGTGGCCGGGACGACGTACTCCGCCCTGTTCCTCGCGATCTCCTCGGTCACCCGGCACGCGGTCATCGCGTCGCTGATGTTCGTGCTGATCTGGGAGAGCCTGCTCGGCAACCTCCTCTCCGGCATCGCGTGGCTGAGCATCGGCCAGTGGGGCCTGCGGATCGGGCACGAGATCGCCGGCGAGCTGCCCGACCCGGCCAACCTGCCGTGGGCGATCACGGCCAGCGCGGTCGTGACGGTGGCCGGGGTCTGGTTCGCCGGCGACCGCCTGCGGTCGTTCACGCTGCGCGGCGAGGACTGAGCGCTCCGCGCAGGCATCGGGCATAGGCTCGACGCGTGGACCTCCCCGTGATGCCGCCCGTGCAGCCGATGCTCGCCAAGAGCGTCAGCGGCGTGCCGGATCCGGCGAAGCACGGAGGGCTGAGCTTCGAGCCGAAGTGGGACGGATTCCGCTGCCTGGTCTTCAAGGACGGCGACGAGGTCGAGCTCGCCAGCCGCAACACCAAGCCGCTCACGCGCTACTTCCCCGAGGTCGTCGAGGCCTGCCGTCGCCAGCTCCCCGAGCGGATCGTGCTGGACGGCGAGATCTTCGTCGGCCTGCAGGGCCCCGACGGCTGGCGCCTGGAGTTCGAGACGCTCCAGGAGCGGATCCACCCGGCCGCCAGCCGCGTCGACAAGCTCTCCGTCGAGACGCCGGCCGGCTTCGTGGCCTTCGACCTGCTCGCGCTGGACGACGAGTCCTTCATGGGGCGCCCGTTCTCGGAGCGGCGCGCCGCCCTGGCGCAGGCGCTCGCCCACCTCGACGGCGCCGGGCCGTGCTTCCTGACCCGCACCACCGAGGACGCGGGCGAGGCCGAGCGGTGGTTCGACGAGTTCGAGGGCGCCGGTCTCGACGGCGTCGTGGCCAAGCCGCTCGGGGCTGCCTACGAGCCCCACAAGCGCACGATGCTCAAGATCAAGCACGAGCGCACCGCCGATGTGGTGCTCGCCGGCTACCGGGAGCACAAGACCTCCACGCCGGAGGAGCCGCTGATCGGCTCGCTGCTCCTGGGGCTGTACGACGACGACGGCGACCTGCAGCACATCGGTGTGTCCGCCAGCTTCACCGCCGCGAAGCGTGCCGAGCTGTGGCACGAGCTCCAGCCGCTGATCTGCGACATCGCCGAGCACCCGTGGGGCAGGTGGAACGAGTTCCTGACCGCGCCCCACCGATCGACACAGGCCGACCGCGTCCCCGGCACCCAGAGCCGCTGGAGCGCCGGCAAGGACCTCGGCTTCACCGCGTTGCGCCCCGAGCGGGTGCTGGAGGTGAAGTACGACCACATGGAGGCTCGGCGCTTCCGGCACACTGCGCACTTCAAACGGTGGCGCCCCGACCGCGACCCCGCGAGCTGCGGATACGGTCAGCTCGACGAGCCGGCCGGCTACGACCTCACCCGAATCCTGAGCACCGACACCGGAGGCGAACGATGAGCGAGACCAGCAACACCTTCCCCGACGAGAGCCCCGACGAGAGCCCCGACGACTCCAGCTCCAAGGACACGATCCACGACGGGCTCGGCACCTACGACGTGGTGCTGCTCGTCGAGCAGGCCCTCTCCGACGCCGACGCCCAGCAGGTGCGATCGCTCCACTCCGAGATCGAGGACAAGGTCGTCTACCACGTGCTCATCCCGCTCGAGGACGCCGCGGCCCGCATCGAGGCCTCCCTCGGCACCCTCGGCGCCGGCGACCTGATGGCGGCCCCGGCCCTGGCGATGAACGACGTCGACATCGAGGCGCTGCGCCGCGAGTGCGAGGAGAACTCCTCCGCCGAGCTCCAGCAGACCCTGACCGCGATCACCGCCGCCGGTGGCACGGCCACCGGCAAGGTCACCTCCGAGCCGCCGGTCGACGCCCTCACCGCCCTGGTGGGAGCCGTGGACGCGCGCGAGGCGATCATCCTCACCCGGTCCCACGTGGTGGCCGAGTTCTTCCACATCGACTGGACCTCGCGGGCGCGCCGCAAGCTCGGCGTCCCCGTGCTGCACCTCATCGAGCACGAGAACTTCGACGAGCAGGCCGGCTCCGGCGAGGGCGTCAGCGGCCTCTGAGACCGCGCACCGCTGGTCGACGAAGGCGCCTGGCGCCTGTCACCAGACCCGGTTCAGCGGCGAGTGACGCGACGTAGGACGGCTCGCCCCAGGATCGCGGCCGCCTCCCGGCCCCCGACGGCGGGCGACTCGGGCGACGCGTGCCGCCGAGCCTCCTCCAGCTCGCGGCGCAGCTGCTGCAGCGTGGACCTCTGGGCGTCGCGTGCCTCGCGACCGGCCAGCACCGACGCGGCACGGGTGTGGTCGAAGGTCAGCGCGACGGCGTCGGCGTAGCGGGCGTTGTAGTCGACGTGGATCTCGTCGAGCCGGGCCAGCGTGGCCTCGTCGTGCGGCGTCGTCGTCAGCACCCCGAGGAGCTGCCACACCTCCTCGGCGGTGTCGCGCAGCCAGTCCGGCGTACGCACGTCGTCCCAGGTCAGCTGGGACTTGCGCATCGACGGCTCGATGAAGTCGTCGACGTCGTGGTGGGCCGTCGACGACAGGTCGGTGCCGAGGGACAGGTCGAGCTGCTCCTGCACCGGTGCCAGCGCCGTACGCCAGTCGGCCAGCAGGTCGCCGTACTTCACGAAGGCGCGCCTGCGACCCCGGCCGGCCTGCTCGGTGAGCAGCGCGGCGTGGACCCACCCCGCGACGTTGGACGTCTCCTTGGTCAGCCGCAGGTCGTCGGACTGGCTGGACAGGTAGGCGATGTCGCGCGAGCCGATCACCTCGGCGGGGTGGCGCAGCGCGGTGAGCCAGCGCAGGTCGGCGCCGAGCTCGGCGCTCACCGACTCCCAGACCTCCGCGAACCAGAAGGCGTGCGGGTCCTTGACGACGATCTGGTCCCCCCCTGAGTGCTGCAGGGCGAGCTGCCCGGCCAGCCACTCGCGCAGCTCGGCGCCGGGGGCCCCGGACGCGATGTAGGACGCGACGAGGTCGACGGCGGCCGGACGGCTGTCGATGTTGAAGAGCGCGAGCTCCTTGAGGTGCCGCTTGTGGAAGTCGATGACCCACTGCGGCTCGTAGAAGCCGCGCGGGTTCGTCTCCGACGCCTCGACCTCGGGCTGCGGCACGTGGAGGCCCAGTCGCTTCAGCGTGCCGGCCAGCGAGCTGGTGCCACTGCGACCGGAGCCGGAGACCAGGACCAGCGGGGTGCCGGGCTGCACTTCCGGCGGGAAGGGGGACGTCGGCATGCGGGTCACCCTATCGGCCGGGGCGCGGGCCCTAGGATCGTGCCGACCGGCTTGCCTGAATGGATCGAGGACACGTGGCGTTGAGCGACCGCTGGGGCGCAAAGGTGCGTGGTGCGGTGCGCCGCACCCGCCGCGACGGCCCGCTGGACATCGTCTTCGTCCTCTTCAACGCCGACGGCATGGGCGGCACCGCGCGATCGGGGATCGAGCAGGCCAACGCGCTGGTCGGACTGGGCGAGGGGCACCGGGTCCGCATCCTCAGCGTCACCCGCAGCGGCGCCCACCCGCACTACCAGCCGGCCGACGGGGTCGAGGTCACCTACCTCGTCGACGTACGCGGTCCGCGACCCACCGCGGTGGCCGGTGACGTCCCGGCCGAGCTGGCCCACCAGCTGGCCCAGCGCGAGTCGGTGATCGTGCCGCGCAGCTGGGACGCGCTCTTCAACGGCCTCACCGACGCCACCCTGCGCGAGGCGCTCGGCCGCCTCGAGGCCGACGTGGTGGTGACCACGACGCCCGAGCTGCTGGCCGTGGTCGCGCAGCTCGCGCCTGCCGACGTGGCGCTCGTGCACCAGGAGCACCGGGCCTCGTCGGCACGTGTCAACGACCTCGGGGCGCTGCTGGAGTTCGCCCCGCGGGCCGACATCGTGGTCTCGCTCACCGAGTCGATGTCGCGCTGGCTGGCGGGTCGGCTCGGCGGTGCGGCCCCCGAGCTGCTGGTGATCCCCAACCCGCTGCCGGACCAGCCGCAGCCCCGCTCCCCGCTGGACCAGAAGACCTTCGTCACCGCCGGCCGCCTGGCGCCGGAGAAGCAGTTCGAGCACGTCGTCGACGCGTTCTGGCGCATCCACGAGCAGGTTCCCGGCTGGACGCTGCGGATCTGGGGCGACGGACCCCGCGCCGACAACCTCGCGGCCCAGGTCCGCAAGCTCGGCCTCGAGGGCCGCGTCGAGCTCCCCGGCACCACCGCGGACATGTCGGCCGAGTGGGCCCGCAGCAGCGTGGCCGTGCTCGCGTCGAAGGGCGAGGGCTACCCGCTCGTGCTGCAGGAGGCGATGTCGGCCGGGGTCCCGCCGGTGTCCTACGACTGCCCCTCCGGGCCCCGCGAGATCATCACCCACGACGTCGACGGGCTGCTGGTGCCGCCCGCCTCCAAGGCCGCGCTCGCCGCGGCGATGCTGCGCATCGCCACCGACGACGACCTGCGCGCGCGCCTGGGCGCCGCGGCCCTGGCCCGCTCCGAGCGCTGGGAGGGCCAGACCCTGGCCCGCGAGTGGGTCGAGACGTTCCGCACCGCGGTGGCGCGCCGCGCCGACCCGCTCGCGCCGCGCCGGGTGCTGCACGGGCTGCGCCCCGGGCCGTTGGGCGACCTGCCCGAGACGAGCGGCGCCGCCGGCGTGACCCCCGCCCGGGCGCGTACGACAGCGCTCGAGGTGCTGACCACCGCGGCTGCGGCCACCGGGGACGGGTGGTTCGTGATGCCCGCGCGCGGGCTCGACCCGCACCCGGTCGTCGTCGTCGCGTCCTCGAGGCGAGAGGCCTTCCTGACCGCGCTCGCCGCCGGGCCGGTCCCCGACTGGCTGTCGGTGCGCGACCCCGCCGAGCGCGGCTGGCACGAGCGCCGCGGCACCGTCGCCGCGATGACCGACGACCTCGCCCGCACGCGTACGGCCGCGCTGTTCCTCGAGCCGTGGCCGATGCGTGGCGGGCACGACGGCGTGCTCGGCGAGGGCGTCGAGGTCGGCGTGCAGTTCTGGGAGGAGTCGCCCGACGGCGACCTGCTGGCGCCGGGCCTCAACCGCTTCGGCGACCGCGTCCCGTCCGGATCACCGCGCACCACCATCGAGGTCGACGGGCTCACGGTCCCGACGCTCGAGGTGATGGCGCTGCCGACCGTGGACGACGTCCGCTTCGACGTCGACGTCGTCTACACGTGGGTCGACGGCGACGACGAGGACTGGATCGCCGCGCGCGACGCCCGGATCACCGGTCTCGGCGGCACGCCCAGCGCGCGGGCCGGGGGCGCCTCCCGCTATCGCAGCCGCGACGAGCTGCGCTACTCGATGCGCAGCCTGCACCTCTTCGCCCCGTGGGTGCGCCGCATCCACCTCGTGACCGCCGGGCAGGTGCCGTCGTGGCTCGACACGTCCCATCCGGCCATCACGCTGGTCGACCACCGCGACATCCTCCCCGCGGCCGCGTTGCCGACCTTCAGCTCGCACGCGATCGAGACCCGCCTCCACACCGTGCCGGGTCTCGCCGACCACTTCGTCTACGTCAACGACGACGTCTTCCTCGGTCGGCCGCGACGCCCCGAGCACTTCTTCACCCCGGGCGGGCAGTACGCCGCGTTCGTGGCCGACCACCGCGCCGTGGGCCTGCCCGGCACCGACGACCGCCCCTACCTCTCCGCCGCGCAGAACAACCGCCGCGTCCTGGCCGACGCCTTCGGGGTGGCGCTGACCCAGACGATGATGCACAGCCCGCACCCGCAGCGGCGGACGACCCTGGAGGAGATCGCGACCCGCTTCCCCGACGAGGTCGCCCGGACCACGCACGCGCCGTTCCGCTCCGGGGACGATCTCTCGCTGCTCTCGTCCTTCGCCCAGAACTACGGCCTCATCACCGGCCAGGCCGTCCGCGCCTCCGCCCACCACGGCTACGTCGACCTCGGCCACCAGCAGCTGCCCGCCCAGCTCAAGGCGATGCTCAGGCGCGACCGCGACTTCTTCTGCATCGCCGACAACCTGGTGGCGGCCTTCGACGAGGAGCGCGCCGACGCGCTGCTGCGCGACTTCCTCGAGGCGTACTTCCCCATCGCAGCGCCCTGGGAGCTCGGCGGCCACATCGCTGGTTGAGGAGGTCGCGCAGCGACCCCCCGCACTGAGATCCGGGTCTCGTGACAGGCGCGGGGCGCCTTCCTCGACCAACGGTGTCAGGTCCCTTCGATGCGGTTGCCCTCGGCGTCCCAGTGCGCCTCGACCTTCTTCGACGGCTGGACGCGTGGTGGCTCGCCGGGCATCTTCGGGTGGTCGGGCGGGTAGTTGAGCTCGACGGGGTGCGCCTCCCACAGGTCGAGCAGCGGCTGGAGCGAGTGGTGCACGTCGTCGATGGCCGCCCACGGGTCGCCGTCGGAGGCCAGCCGCTCCGGCACGGTGAAGAGGTTGAGGCCCGCGGGTGACTCGAGCCCAGCCAGCTCGTCCCACGTCAGGGGCGTCGAGACCGGAGCGCCGGCGATCGGGCGCAGCGAGTAGGCCGAGGCGATCGTGCGGTCGCGGGTGTTCTGGTTGAAGTCGACGAAGATGCGCTCGCCACGTTCCTCCTTCCACCAGGCGGTCGTGACGCCGTCGTCGCGCTTCTCCAGCTCGCGACCGAAGGCGATCGCAGCGTGGCGCACGTCGGCGAACTCCCACCGCGGCTCGATCCGCACGTAGATGTGGATCCCGCGGTTGCCCGACGTCTTCGCGAAGCCGGTCATGCCGAGGTCGCCGAGCAGCTCGCGGGCCACCCCGGCGACGCGCACGGCGTCGGTGAACGTCGTACCCGGCTGGGGGTCGAGGTCGATCCGCAGCTCGTCGGGATGGTCCACGTCTGCGCGCCGGACCGGCCAGGGGTGGAAGGTCAGCGTGCCCATGTGGGCGCACCACACCGGCACCGCGATCTCGGTCGGACAGATCTCCTCGGCGGTGCGGCCCGAGGGGAAGGTGATCTCGACGGACTCGAGATAGTCGGGGGCCCCCTTCGGGACACGCTTCTGGTAGAACGCGTCGGCGTCGCGGTCCTGGGGCCCGGTCGCCAGCTTCATGCCCTCGCGCACCCCGGAGGTCCACCGCTCGAGCGCCGTCGGCCGGTCGCGCAGCGCACGCATCAGCCCGTCCTCGACCGAGGCGAAGTACTCCGCCACCATCAGCTTGGTGACCTCCGCGGTCGACGCGGTCGCCTCGTAGATGACCCGATCGGGCGAGGAGACGCGGACCTCGCGGTCACCGGCCTGCACCATCACCGGCTTCGCAGCTGCCATGGAAGCAGGCTAGCGATCAGAGCGCGCGGACGCGGTTGTTGCGCGCGTTGTGCTCCAGCTCGACGAGGCCGAGTGCCTCGAGCAGCGGCGGGAGATACATGCCGAAGCGGCCGCGGTAGCCGTTGCGCTGGCCGTACCACCCACCTACCGGGTTGTCGGCCGACCGGCCCCAGGCCTCCACGGTCCCCTCGGCGGCGTCCTTCTTCTCGTCCGCCGCCCCCAGCGGCATCCAGTCGCCGTGCTCGCGCAGCATCGCGTGCAGGTCGTCGACCGCCGAAGCGAGATAGGTCAGCTTCGTCGAGCCGACCTGGCAGACCAGCAGGCCCGCCTCCTCGTCGCGGTGCATCGTGTACGTCGACGAGCCGGGCGCCGTCGTCAGCTGCCACGGGTCCTCGGGAGTTCCGGTTCCGTCCATGTCTCGCAACCTAGCGCCGAGTAGCCTTGGCCGCATGCCCTACGACGTGCAGAAGACCGATGAGCAGTGGCGCGAGGAGCTCAGTGCCGAGGAGTACGCCGTGCTCCGACAGGCGGGCACCGAGCGCGCCTTCACCGGCGAGTACACCGACACCGAGGCCGAGGGCACGTACTCGTGCAAGGCCTGCGGGTCGGAGCTGTTCACCAGCGACACGAAGTTCCACTCCGGCTGCGGGTGGCCGAGCTTCTACCAGCCGATGACCGACACCGTGGAGTACATCGAGGACAACTCGGCCGGCATGAAGCGCGTCGAGGTGCGCTGCGCGACCTGCGGCTCGCACCTGGGCCACGTGTTCCCCGACGGCTTCGGCACCCCGACCGGCGACCGGTTCTGCATCAACTCGATCAGCATCACGCTCAACGAGAAGTCGTAGTCCGACCACTGGGTTTCGTGACGGTAGCTGCGCGACCTCCTCAACCAGCGACGGTCGCTGCGCGAGTCAGCCCTCGACGGGGACCAGCGCCGAGCTGACCCGCACCAGCCCCGCGCCGTACGTCGCGTCGACCCAGTCCTGGATCGAGCCGTCGTCGAAGACGACCTGCGCGTCGAGGGTGTCCGGGGCGAACGAGCCGCTGGTGAGCAGGGTCGGCAGCGCCGCCTGCAGCTCCTGGTTGATGGCGTTGAGGTCGGCGTCGGTCTTCTGGACGGTGGTCACGCACAGCGGGCCGCCCCAGGTCTTGCGCAGGGTGCGCTCGGCGCCGGCCTCGTCCTCGGTGACCGCGACGTTGATCGTGGTGCCGGTCAGCCACGTGGTGGCGTAGCCGGGCAGTGCGGAGGCGGCGGCGAGGGTGGCGTCGAGGTCCTCCGGGGTCGCCTTGGCGGTGTCGGTGGTCGCGGGCGTGTCGCACGCGGCGCCGAGCGGGTCGTCCTGCGGCTCGGCCATGGCGTCGTACAACGCCGCGGGGATGGCGTCGGTCGCGGTGAAGGTGGTGCCGTCGAAGGTGCCGGTGAGGGCGTAGGACCCCCACTTCACGCCCGAGGCCTCCTCGAAGCCGACCTCACCCCATGCGAAGTCCTCGAGGGGCGGACCACCGCACTGGGGCGGGTAGGACTCGGCGATGGCGCCCAGGCACAGCTGCGGGCCGGTGCCGGGGTCGAGCACCGTGACCAGCCCGGTGGTGCGCACCTCGCCGTCGGGGACGGGGGCGGGCGCCGCGTCGGCAGGGGCGCTGGGTGAGGGGTCTCCCGAGCCGGCCGGGTCGACGGCGCGCGTGTCGCCCTCGGAGGAGCAGGCGGCGAGCGTCAGGGCCAGGAGCAGGGCAGCGATGACAGGACGTGGGGTCATGATGGTCTGACGCTACTGCGGCGAGCGCCGTTCCCGGCGGTCCCGTTCCGGGTCGGCGTCAGGGCAGGCGGGCGATGAGGTCCGTCGGCGTGACGCGGGCACCGGTGTAGAACGGCACCTCCTCGCGGACGTGGCGTCGCGCCGTCGAGGCCCGCAGGTCGCGCATCAGGTCGACGATGCGGTGCAGCTCGTCGGCCTCGAAGGCCAGCATCCACTCGTAGTCGCCGAGCGCGAAGGAGGCCACGGTGTTGGCCCGCACGTCGCCGTAGTCGCGGGCCATCTTGCCGTGCTCGGCGAGCATGGCGCGGCGCTCGGAGTCCTCGAGGAGGTACCACTCGTAGGACCGCACGAAGGGATAGACGCAGATGTGCGCGCGCGGCTCCTCGTCGGCGAGGAAGGCGGGGATGTGCGACTTGTTGAACTCCGCAGGCCGGTGCAGGGCCATCTGCGACCAGACCGGCTCGAGGCGCGCGCCGAAGCTCGTGCGTCGGAAGGCGTTGTAGGCCGCCTGGAGCTGCTCGGAGTCGGCGGCGTGCCACCAGACCATCAGGTCGGCGTCGGCGCGCAGTCCGCTCACGTCGTAGAGCCCGCGGACGGTGACGTCCTGCTCGGCCAGCACCTCGAAGAGCGCCTCGACGTCGGTCGCCTCCGCCTCCCGGTCGGCATCGCCGAGGACGTCGCGCAGCTTGAAGACCGACCACATCGTGTAGCGGATCGTGTCGTTGAGCTCTCTGGTCCGCGCGGCGTTGGTCTTCGCAGGATTCGACTCGGTGCTCATGGGGCCCATTCTGCCCGGGTGACCGAGGCCACAGCCCGGCGGGCCGAGCCGATCACGGCCGGGATGCCGACCCCGTCGTACGCCGCCCCGCAGACCGCGAGGCCCGGGTGCCGGGCGACGGCGGCGCGGATCCTGCTCACCCGGTCGAGGTGGCCCACGGCGTACTGCGGGAGCGCGCCGCCCCACCGCTGCACGTGCGCGTCGACCGGGCGCGCCGTGATGCCGGCCATCAGCGCGAGGTCGGCGAGCGAGACGCGCACCAGCCCGTCGTCGTCGGCCTGCAACGTGACCTCCTCGCCGTGGCGTCCCAGCGACGTGCGCAGCACCACCACGTCCGGGTCGAGGTCGCGCACCCAGCCCCACTTGGCGAAGGAGAACGTCGAGGCCTTGATGGTGCGCTGCTCCACGGGCGGGACGAGGAAGCCGGATCGCTCGAACAGTGCGTCCGGCAGGTCCTCGGCACGGAAGGCGAGGGACACGACCGCGACGCTCGCGGCGTCGATCGTCGCCAGCTCGGCGGTGGCGTCGGGCACGACGTCGGCCAGCAGCCGCGCGGTCGGCGCGGCGGGCGTGGCGAGCACGACCGCGTCCGCCTCGATCGTCTCCGGGTGCGTCGTGGGCCCGACCGTCAGCGCCCACCCGGTCGTCGTACGACGCAGCACGCGGACCGTCGCCGAGGTCCTGACCTCGAAGCCGCCGCCGTCGCGCACCAGGGCGGGCAACCGGCCCATGCCGCCGGGGAGCGTGGCGAACACCGGCGTGGTGGACGTGGGGACGGCCGCGGCCTGCGCCAGCAGGCTCCCGCGCCGGGCCATGGCGAGGAGCTGGGGCACCGCGGCGGCGGCGGAGATGTGGCGGGCGCGACCGGCGTACACCCCACCGAGCAGGGGCTCGACGAGACGATCGACGATCTCGTCGCCGAGCCGGGCGGCCACCAGGTCGCCGACGGAGACATCGCCGAGGTCGGCCTCGCGGTCCGTGCCGGCGTCGGTCTCGGCCGCGGCGCGAGCCAGGCCCTCGGGGCTGAGCACGCCGCTCGCCGCCAGCTGGTCGAGGTCGAAGGGCACGCCCATCAGCGACCGCGGCAGGTCGCGCAGCAGCCCGCGGGACCACACGGCCGACGTGGCGGCCGTGGGGTGGACGACGTCGGCGCCGAGCTCGCGGGCCAGCTCGACCCCCTCGGGGCGGCGCGCGAGCATCGCCTCCGCACCGACGTCGACGGCGAGCCCGGCGACCTGCGCGGTGCGCAGCTTGCCGCCGACCTGCGCGGACCCCTCGAGGAGCAGGACGTCGCGCCCCGTGGCGGCGAGCTCGCGGGCGGCGACCAGGCCGGCGACACCGCCGCCGACGACGACCACCTCCCGTTTCACCCGGCCAGCCTAGGCTGCACCGTGTGGACCCCAACGTGAGCTCTGACCGGATCGCCGTGCTGATCGACGCCGACAACACATCGCACCGATATGCCGAGGCCCTCCTCGACGAGGTCGCCAAGTTCGGCAACCCGACGATCAAGCGGGCGTACGGCGACTGGTCGTCCCCGCACCTCAGCGGATGGGGCAACGAGCTCAACGCACGCGCCATCCGGGGCATGCACCAGGGGGCCTTCACCCGTGGCAAGAACTCGACCGACTCCGCCCTCATCATCGACGCCATGGACCTGCTCTACGCCGGCAACGTCGAGGCGTTCGCGCTGGTGACCAGTGACAGCGACTTCACCAGCCTGGCCCTGCGCCTGCGCGAGTCCGGCAAGGTCGTCTATGGACTCGGCGGCGCGAAGACGCCGGCGTCACTGCAGAACGCCTGCGACAGGTTCATCCGGCTCGAGTCCCTGGGCGACCCGGACCCGGCGACCGAGGCCGCCGACGACGACGACCCGATCGCCACTGTGCGCGACGGGGCCCCGGACGAGGTGCCGGAGATCAACCTGCCGAGCGTCCTGACCAAGGCGGTCAACGCGGTGGCCGGGGACGACGGCTGGGCGGCGCCCGGTCCGATCGGCCAGCACCTGTCGCGCACCCATCCCTCGCTCGACCCCCGCAACTACGAGCACCGCGGGCTCCAGGGCCTGCTGGCCGCCCAGCCCTACCTCGAGACGACCACCGACGGTGGCTCGATGCGCGTGCGGGTCAAGGGCAAGACGAAGGCACCGGCGAAGGCACCCGCGAGGACCACCGCCAAGAAGCAGGCGTCGGCCCCGAAGGCCACCGCGACCAAGGCCACCGCGACCAAGGACTCCGCGACCAAGGACTCCGCGACCAAGGGCACCGCGACCAAGGCGGCTGCCCCGAAGGACGTTGACCCGAAGGACAGCACCCCGAAGGACACGACCCCGAAGGTCACGACCACGACGCGCGCCGCGAAGAAGGCCGCGAGGCAGGCCTCGACCACGAAGTGACGTAGGCCCTCGACGGGCAGGCCTGCCGGTCACGGTTGCGTCACGGCGGGCACCGGCACGGAACCGGGGTCGTCCCGGTCCGCGTCGGAGCGTCATGAGCACTCGCACCCGCGCCGCCGGCATCCTCACCGCGATCACCATGACGGCCCTGGCCGCCTGCTCCGCCGACCTCGGCGCGAGCGACGCCGGGACCGCCGAGGTCTCGTCGTCCGGGCAGTCGGAGGGCGGCGGGTCGGAGTCGGGCGACCGCGCCGTCTCCTCCAGCTCCGGCTCCGCGTCCGACTCCGACTCCGGATCAACTCCCGTGGCCTCGCCAGCGCGGGAGCGCTCGATCATCGCGACCGGCTCGATCTCGCTGTCCAGCACCGACGTCGGCAAGACCCGGCAGGAGGTCCAGCGCGTGGTGGACGCGCAGGGCGGCGACGTCACCGAGGAGAACACCGAGGCCGACGACGACGGCGACATGTCGTACGCGCGGCTGGTGATCCGGGTGCCGAGCTCGACGTTCAACGCCTCGATGGAGGCACTGGAGGCGGCGGGCGAGCTGCGCTCGTCCACCCGGGGCTCCGAGGACGTCACCACCCAGGTCATCGACACAGGGGTGCGGGTGCGGGCGCAGGAGGCGAGCCTCAAGCGGGTCGAGCTGTTGCTGGCGGAGGCGAAGACGCTCAAGGACGTCATCTGGATCGAGTCCCAGCTCACCAGCCGGCAGGCGGAACTCGACTCGCTGAAGTCGCAGCAGGCGTGGCTCGAGGACCAGACCTCCCTGTCGACCATCACCGTCGACATCTCCACCCGGCAGGACGGGACGCAGGAGCCCGACGACGAGGCCGGCTTCCTGGCCGGGCTCGAGAGCGGGATGCAGGCGATGGGCGCCACCGTCGCGGCCATCGCCACCGTCCTCGGGGCGCTGCTCCCCTTCGCGGTGCTGGCCCTCGTGCTCGGCCTCCCCGTGTGGCTCGTCGTACGCCGTCGCCGCAGCACGCAGCCGGTGCCCGCCGGGCCCGCTGACGCGTGAGGGAACGGGGCGTACGGAGAACGCCCCGATGATGGACTTCCACTCCGTTGAGTGGAACTTCAGGCTCCAACCGGGTCGGCCACGCTCAGGCGCCGATGAACTTCCACTCCAGCGAGTGGAAATCCATCCGACCGGCGCGAGGGCCGTCCCCTACGGTCAGTAGGCCTGCACGAACTCGGTGAGCGCCTTGAGCTGGTCGGGGTCCGTCGAGGGGATGACGCCGTGCCCGAGGTTGAAGATGTGCCCCTTGGCCGTGCGCCCGGCCTCGATGATCTCGCCCGCCCGCGCGGTCATCACCTCGGTCGGCGCGAAGACGAGGGTGGGGTCGAGGTTGCCCTGCACCACGCGGTCGCCGACGAGCGGGATGGCCCGCTCCAGCGGCGTACGCCAGTCCACTCCGACCACGTCGGCACCGGCCTCGCCCATCAGGTCGAGGAGGTTGCTGGTGCCGACGCCGAAGTGGATGCGCGGCACGCCGAGCTCACCGGCGGCGGCCAGCACCCGCTCGGAGTGGGGCATGACCGAGGCCCGGTAGTCGTCCGGGGTGAGGGCGCCGGCCCAGGAGTCGAAGAGCTGCACGGCGGAGGCGCCGGCCTCGACCTGGATGCGCAGGTAGGCCGACGCGATGCCGGCGATCTTGCGCATCAGCGCCTCCCACACCTCGGGAGCGCCGAACATCATCGCCTTGGTCAGCGCGTGCTCCTTGGAGGGTCCGCCCTCGACGAGGTAGGACGCGACCGTGAACGGTGCGCCGGCGAAGCCGATGAGGGGCGTGGCGCCCAGCTCGGCGACGAGCTGGCGCACCGCCTGCGAGATGTACGGCACGTGCTCGGGCGCGAGGTCGGGGATCGCCTCGACGTCGGCGAGCGTGCGCACGGGTGAGGCGACGACGGGGCCGACTCCGGGCTTGATGTCCAGGTCGACGCCCACCGCCTTGAGCGGCAGCACGATGTCGGAGAAGAAGATGGCGGCGTCCACGCCGTAGCGCCGCACCGGCTGCAGGGTGATCTCGGTGACGAGGTCGGCGTCCATGCAGGACTCGAGCATCCCGATGCCCGTGCGCACCGCGAGGTACTCCGGAAGCGAACGCCCCGCCTGCCGCATGAACCAGACCGGCGTGTGCGAGGGCTGCTCGCCCCGTGCGGCCGTGAGGAACGCGCTGGTGGCGAGCCCCGGGTGGGGCTGCGAGCGTGGGGTCGTCTCGGCATCGGTCACCGCCGAATCTTCGCAGGTCAGGCGGCGTGGCGGCACATCGGCAGCGTGGCCCGCTGGCCTAGTCTGGAGAAATGGTGGCCCGTCACGAGACCCACCCGGGCAGTGCTGCCGCGGCTGGACCCGCGGAGTTCCGCGCGGCGGTGGAGTCGATGCGTCAGGCGGCTCTGCGCCCTGAGGTCTTCTGCGAGGAGATGCCCGCGCCGCAGCGCATCGCGCCGTGGTCGTCGGCCCTCAGCGGTGACGTCACCGTCGACGACGAGGACCTCGGCACCGGGCGCCTGATCCTGCTGCACGACCCGGCCGGCAACGACGCGTGGGACGGCACCTTCCGGTGCGTGGCCTACTCCCGCGCCGACATCGACCCCGAGCTCGGTGCCGACCCGATGCTCGCCGCGGTCGGCTGGTCGTGGCTGACCGAGGCACTGGAGGCGCACGGCGCCAGCTTCCACGCGATCTCCGGCACGGTCACCTGTGTCAGCACCGAGAGCTTCGGCGGGATGGCCGACGAGACCGGCACCGCGCAGGTCGAGATCCGGGCGTCGTGGACCCCGGACGTCGACGAGGACGGCGCCCTCGACATGACCCCGCACGTCGAGGCCTGGGGCGAGCTGCTGTGCACCGCCGTCGGCCTGCCGCCGGTCCCGGAGGGCGTGACCGCCATCCCGAGCCGGCGCGGACAGCGCGGCACCTGAGCTGATGCCCGACTCTCCCGACACCGACCTCGAGCCCACCCCTGCCGAGACCGCGCCGCCCGCCGAGCCCGAGGCTCCCCCGGCACCGCTCCTCGAGCTGCGCGACGGCCTCCCCGAGATCGTCGAGACCGATGCCGGCCTGGCCGAGGCGTGCGCGGCCCTCGCCGCCGCGACCGGACCGGTCGCCATCGACGCCGAGCGCGCCTCCGGCTACCGCTACTCCAACCGGGCCTACCTGATCCAGCTGCGCCGCGAGGGCGCGGGCACCTGGCTGATCGACCCCATCCCGATGACCACCCTGGCCCCGTTGCAGGAGGCGCTCGAGGGCGTGGAGTGGATCCTGCACGCCGCGACGCAGGACCTCCCCTGCCTGCGCGAGGTGGGCCTGGTCCCGACCAGCCTCTTCGACACCGAGCTGGCCGGCCGACTGCTCGGCTACCCCCGGGTGGGGCTGGCGACCCTCGTCGAGACCGTGCTCGGTCAGCGGATGCGCAAGGAGCACTCCGCGGCCGACTGGTCCACCCGGCCCCTCCCCACGGCCTGGCTGGACTACGCCGCCCTCGACGTCGAGGTGCTCCTCGAGCTGCGCGAGCACATGATCGGTGAGCTCGAGGCGGCCGGCAAGACGGAGTGGGCCCGCCAGGAGTTCGAGAACCTGCTGGGGTTCGAGCCCGCCGTCCGCCAGGAGGCGTGGCGCCGTACGTCCGGGGTGCACCGCCTGCGCGGTCGACGCTCCCTCGGTGCCGCCCGCGCGATGTGGGAGGCCCGTGACGCGATCGCCGCCGAGCGCGACGTCACCCCCGGCCGGATCCTGCCCGACTCCGCCATCGTCGCGGCCGCCACCGCCATGCCGAGCGAGCGTCGTGCGCTCCTGTCGACGCAGGGCTTCCACGGTCGCGGCGCGAGCCGCTATGCCAGTGCCTGGGTCGACGCCCTGGAGCGGGTCCGGGCGATGACCGAGGACGAGCTGCCCTCCCGCGCCCCGCGCGGCGACGGTCCCCCGCACCCGCGCACCTGGGCCGAGCGCGAGCCGGTCGCCGACCGCCGCTTCAAGGCGGCTCGCGAGGCGATGCTCAACCTGGCCGAGCTCCACCACCTGCCGGTCGAGAACCTGCTGACCCCCGACTACCTCCGCCGGCTGATGTGGGCGCCGCCGGAGACCCGGGAACCGGCCGACCTCGCCGACGCCGTACGCGCCCAGCTGGCGTCGTACGGTGCCCGGCCGTGGCAGGGCGAGCTCATCACCGGCGCGCTGGTGGGCGCGATCCTGGGTGCCGAGGTCCCCCCGGGGACGAGGCCGAGGAGCCCTCCGAGGGCGAGTCCGGGGACCGCGCCGAGCAGGAGTAGCCCGCGGGCGTGCGCCGTGCTACTGCGAGGGCGACTCGGACGGCGACTCGGAGGGTGACTGCGACGGGGACTCCGTCGGCGACTCGGTCTCCTCGGGGGACAGGACCACCTGGGACGCCTGGTCGATCTGCTCGGTGATCAGCTCCAGGTCCAGCACGCCCGGCGAGGTGACCAGCCGCTCGAGGAGCGGGGTGATCGCCTCGATCAGCTCGAGGCGCCGGTCGACGAACGGCGGCACCTCCATGTAGCGGATGCTCGAGTTGAAGACCTCGGCGTTCGCCGGCTCCAGCCCGGGGGCCAAGAAGGCGGGCGAGGACGCGACCTCGGTGTTGGCCGGCACGATGTAGCCGGTCGAGGCGACCGTCGCGATGGCCTCGTCGGAGACCGCGTAGGCGATGAAGTCGGCCGCGTCGCCCTGCAGCCTGGACGCCTCGGAGATGCAGAGCCCACTGATGTCACCGACCGTCGCACGGGTGTCGATGGCGGGCATCGGGAGGACGTCGAACTCGAGGCCCTCGGCATCGCGCAGCTGGGGCACGAGGGTGCGGAAGCCGGCGATCATCGCCAGCTCGCCGCGCTTGAACAGCTGGACCGGGGTGGCCCGGGCGAGCTGGGCGTTGGTGGGGGTGACCGTGGGGTCACGCAGGATGGCGAGCGTCTGGCTCAGCGCCTCGCGCGTCGAGTCGTCGGCGAACGCCAGCGACGTGGGATCGCGGTCGTCGTCGAAGACCGAGCCGCCGCCGGAGAAGATGAAGGACGCCAGGCCCTGCAGGGTCGGGTCGATCCAGACACCTCGCGGGTCACCGCGTCGCGAGGCGAACTGGGCGGCGGCGGAGAACTCGGCCAGCGTCCAACGCTCGCGCACGCCGTTGTCGTCCACCGCCGGCACGTCGAGCCCACGGCGCTCCATCTTCGCGAAGTCCACGACGTCGGTGTTGTAGTAGATGACCATCGGGGAGACCGAGTACGCCATGCACTGCAGCTCGTCGTCCATCGCGAAGGCGTCGACGGCGTCGCGCGAGAAGCGGTCTCCGAAGTCCACGCCGCGCTCGTCGAGCAGCAGGCTGACGGGCTGGAGCGCGTTGGCGTCCGCCAGCTGGCCGAGGTCGATGCGCGAGGTGAGGAAGGCGTCCGGGGCGTTGCCGGCGAGCACGTCCTCGAGCGCCGACTCGTGGTCGGGCCAGGACTTCAGGGTGACCTCGCGCGTCTGCGAGGCGGCGTTGAAGGAGTCGACGACGTCCTGGAAGGCCGCGACCTCCTCGTCGCTGCCGTAGGCACCGAAGGTGATCTGGCGTGGCTCCTCGCTCGCGCTGGCGGAGGGATCCTTGCTCGGGGTCGGGCCGGGCGCCGGCTCGGCGTCCCCGGTGCACGCGGCGGTGGACAGTGCGACGATCAGGGCGCACGAGGCCAGGGCGGCACGTCGGAGGGCGGGAGCTGGCGGAATCACTGCGAAACCCTAGCGTTCGAGTCCACGAACGGCCGCGACGACGGCGGCGAAGATCGTCTCGTCGAGCGCGGCGCCCTCGCGTCGTACGTCGTCCCGACGGAGGTGGAGGACCCGGTCCAGCCGCACCTCGCTCGGGCGGCCCTCCCGGTCCCAGCCCCCGGACCCGACGTCCATCCAGTGCCGGCCGTGACGGGCCTCGTCCTCGGCGTCGCGATCGTGGTCCTGGCTGCTCAGCATCAGCCCGGTCCACCCGGCCCCTCCGGCCTCGGTGTCGAGCAGCAGGACCGGGCGGTCCTTGCCGCGCTGGGGGTCGTCCTCATAGGGCACCCACGCCCACACGACCTCGCCCGGGTCGGGCTCGCCGTCGATCTCGGGGGCGTAGCGCGCCGAGACCTCACCGGTCGCCGCGGGCGCAGGGCGGTGGGAGCGCGCGAGCAGTCCGGCGATCCGGCGGCGCAGGGTCATGTGTCGAGCCTAGTCAGGAGCCTGCGACGGGCTCCGAGCGAGTGCGCCGGACCGGGAGCGCCTCACGGCGCGAGGCCGCTCGTAGCGGCTTATTGTGGGACCCGGGGCTGCCACAGCCCGACGCACTCAGGAGTGAGTGTAGTTGCTCAGGCGAGGGTGTCCTTGATTTCGCCATGTCCCGCGGCCTCGAGCTGCTCGGACAGGGCCAGCATCCGGGTGATCTCCTCGTGGGAGGACACCCCGAGCCCGGCGCGGCCGGCTGCGACGATCCGCGCGAAGGCGGCCGCGCGGAAGAGGGTGACCGCGAAGTCGCCGCGGGCGATGCCACGCAGGACGTCGTCGACCATGGCTCGCAGCTCGTCGGGACCGGGTGGGTCCGCGACCCCGGCGACCACCCGGGCGACGTCCGCACGCCGCTGACCGGCCTCGAACTCGGCGGCCACCTGCTCGGGGTCGGCGTACACCCACGAGCGCAGCAGGAACAGCCGCCACAGGCTGCCTGACAGCGTGTCGGCGGGTGCGCCCGACCAGACCTCGGCCAGCGTCTCCAGGCCCTCGCTCTCGGCGAGGTGCACGATCCGCTCGGCCAGGGCCGGGTCGTCGGACGCGCGGGCGCCACGCACCAGCACGGTCGCGGCGAGGTCGCCCGCCTCGCGCAGCAGGGCAGGGTCGGTGCCTCCGGCGATCTCGGCGAAGAAGCCGTCGCCGGGAGTCATCGGGCGGTGGTGGATGCGGCCGGTCACCAGCCCAGATTAGGGGGCAGCGCCCATCACCTTGCGGATGCGCTGGTCGCTGACCTTGTCGCGCGTGCCGAGCTGCTGGGCGAACAGCGAGACGCGGTACTCCTCGATCAGCCAGCGCGCCTCGCGCAGGTGCTGCGGCAGCGGCTGGCCGTCGGGGAGGGCGGCGACGGCGTGCAGCCAGGAGTCCTGCAGCCCGGCGAGCTGGTCCATCAGCTCGCGGTCCTTGGCGACCCGCGCGTCGAGGCGTTCGCGCCGGTGGGTGACGGCAGTGAGGTAGCGCGGGTAGTCGCGCAACCGGGTGGTCCCCGCCTCGCCGATGAAGCCGGGCGCCATCAGGCGCGCGACCTGGGCGCGCATGTCCGACAGCGCCGGCAGGGTCATCAGGTCGGCACGGCCCGAGATCGCCTTGTCGGTCGTGCGCCAGGCCTCCAGCACCCGCATGACGTCGTGCACGGCGGCGCTGAGCCCACCGGCGACGGCCTCGCGCGCGGCCGCCACCACGGCGTCGTACGTCGCCTCGTCGCGCACGGTCGCCCGCGCATCCACGACCTCGCCCACGAGGCCGGCGCGCAGGTCGGCGAGCAGGTCGCCGACGGAGGGGTAGGGCGACCCGACGAGGGCGAGCTTGGCGCGCTGGTCGAGCCCCGCGGCGGCGAGCACGTCGTCCACGGGTGACGGCGGGCCGAGCGCGAGCAGCACGAGTCGGCGTACGCCGAGACGGTGGTGGGCGGCGGCCTGCGTGGCGCTCGCGTGGACCCGCAGGCCGACCGTGGCCCCCTCGTCGACGAGCGAGGGGAAACCACGCACCTCGTGGCCGGCGCGGCGCTGGACGAAGGACTCCTCGACGGTGCCGAAGGTCCATGCGATCTGTCCGGTCGCGGTCGCGCCGGAGTCGGCGGCGACGTCGGCCATCGCCCGCTCGAAGGTGGGTCGCAGCGGCTCCTTGAGCGCGTCGAGGTCCTTGCCACGGCCCGCCTCCGCGCCCTGCTCGGTCAGCACGCGGTAGGTCGGGCGCAGGTGCGCCGGCACCTTGGCCCAGTCCCAGGCGTCGCGATCGATCATCAGGCTGCGGGTGCTGCGGGCGAAGCGCTCGAGCGCGTCGAGCAGCGGCTCCGCGCCGGGCGGCGTCGCGGCGAGGAACTCGCGCGCGGTGTTGGGCGCGGGCACCATCGCGACCCGCAGGTTCTTGGGCAGCGAGCGGATCAGCTCGGTCACCAGCTCCTCGCGCAGGCCGGGGACCAGCCAGGAGAAGTCGTCGGCGTCGATCCGGTTGAGGGTGGCGACCGGCACGTCGATGGTGAGGCCGTCGTCGGCGGCCCCGGGCTCGAAGTGATAGCTGATCGGGAACGTCAGCCCGGCCTCGTCGCTGTCGTGCCACTGGGTGGGGAAGTCGAGCTGGCGCACCTGGTCGGCGGTGTCGTGGGTGAGCATCGCCGGGTCGAAGGTCAGCAGGTCGGCCCGCTTCTGCCGGGCGCGCTTCCACCACTGGTCGAAGTGCTGGCCGCTGACCACGTCGTCGCCCACCCGGGCGTCGTAGAAGTCGAAGAGCGTCTGCTCGTCCACCACGATGTCGCGCCGGCGTGCCCGGTGCTCGAGCTCCTCGGCCTCCTCGAGGAGGCGGGCGTTATCGGCGAGGAAGCGGTGGCGGGAGTCCCACTCGCCCTGCACGAGCGCGTGGCGGATGAAGAGCTCGCGGGCCAGTGGCGCGTCGATCCTGCCGTAGGACACGAGCCGGTCGGCCACCAGCGGTACGCCGTACAGGGTGACCCGCTCGCGGGCCATCACGGCGGCCCGCTTGCGCGACCAGTGCGGCTCGGAGTAGGTCCGCTTGACCAGGTGCGCGCCGAGCTGCTCGGCCCACTCGGGCTTGATCGCGGCGTTCTGCCGCGCCCACAGGCGGGAGGTCTCGACGAGCTCGGCGCTCATCAAGAAGGCGGGGTTGCGACCCTTGAGGACGCTGCCGGGGAAGACGGCGAAGCGTGCGTTGCGGGCGCCGACGTACTCCCGCATCGGGCGTCGCTCCCCCGGCCTGGCCTTGTCGCGCTCCTCGAGCGCCCCGATGTGGCTGAGCAGGCCGGACAGCAGGGCCTGGTGGATGCCGTCCTCGTCGGGGGTGTCGGAGGGGTGGCCGACGTCGAGCTTCATCTCCTTGGCGACCTGGCGGAGCTGGGACTCGTAGTCCTGCCACTCGCGGATGCGCAGGTAGTTGAGGAACTCCCGCTTGCACATCCGGCGGAAGGCGCTGGAGGAGAGCTCGCGCTGCTGCTCCTTGAGGTGGCGCCACAGGTTCAGCCAGGTGAGGAAGTCGCTCGACTCGTGCTTGAAGCGGGCATGCAGCTGGTCGGCCTGCGGTCGCTGCTCCTCGGGCCGCTCCCGGGGGTCCTGGATCGACAGCGCTGCAGCGATCGTCAGCACGTCGCGCAGGCAGCCGAGGCGCTCCGCCTCGAGGATCATCCGGCCCAGGCGCGGGTCGATCGGGAGCCGGGCCAGGCGCTGGCCGACCTTGGTGAGGCGTACGCCCTTCCGTTGGTCGAGGAGGGCGCCCTGACGCCCGTCACGAGACCCCTCCGTGGACACCGCGCCGAGCTCCTCCAGCAGGTCGGTGCCCGCCTTGATGTTGCGGCGATCGGGCGGCTCGACGAAGGGGAACCGGGCGATGTCGCCGAGGCGCAGCGAGGCCATCTGGAGGATGACGCTGGCGAGGTTGGTCCGCAGGATCTCGGGGTCGGTGAACTCCGGACGTCCCTCGAAGTCCTCCTCGGAGTAGAGCCGGATCGCGATGCCCTCGGCCACCCGACCGCAGCGGCCGGAGCGCTGGTTGGCCGAGGCCTGGCTGATCGGCTCGATGGGCAGGCGCTGGACCTTGGTCCGCACCGAGTAGCGGCTGATCCGCGCCACGCCGGTGTCGACGACGTACCGGATCCCCGGGACGGTCAGCGACGTCTCGGCGACGTTGGTCGCGAGCACCACCCGCCGCACCAGCGAGGAGTGGCTGGAGAAGACCTTGTGCTGGTCGGCCGCGCTGAGGCGGGAGTAGAGCGGGACGATCTCGAGCCGGTCGCTCCCGAGTGCGTCGAAGGCGTCGGCGGTGTCGCGGATCTCGCGCTCGCCGGGCAGGAAGACCAGCACGTCGCCGGGTCCGTCCTGCGACAGCTCGCGGACCGCGTCGAGGATCGCCTCGGTCTGGTCGCGCTGGACCGGCTCGCCCTCCTCGTCGTCCTCCGACAGCTCGAGCAGGGGGCGGTAGCGGACGTCGACCGGATAGGTCCGCCCCGACACCTCGACGACCGGCGCGCGGAAGTGCTCGGCGAAGCGGTCGACGTCGATCGTGGCGCTGGTGATGATCACCTTGAGGTCGGGCCGGCGCGGCAGCAGCCGCTTGAGGTAGCCGAGCAGGAAGTCGATGTTGAGGCTGCGCTCGTGCGCCTCGTCGATGATGATCGTGTCGTACTTGCGCAGGTCGCGGTCGCGCTGCAGCTCCGCCAGCAGGATGCCGTCGGTCATCAGCTTGACCCGGCTCGCCTTGCTGGTGCGGTCGGTGAAGCGGACCTGGTAGCCGACGACGTCGCCGAGCTCGGTGCCGAGCTCCTCGGCGATCCGCTCGGCCACCGACCGCGCGGCGATCCGCCGCGGCTGGGTGTGGCCGATCAGCTTGCCCCCGCCGGCGGGGCCCACCCCGCGGCCGAGCTCGAGGCAGATCTTCGGCAGCTGCGTGGTCTTCCCTGAGCCGGTCTCGCCGGCGACGATCACGACCTGGTGGTCGCGGATGGCGGCCGCGATGTCGTCGCGGCGCGCGGAGACCGGGAGCTCGGGCGGGTAGGTGATCTTCACAACGGGCGACATTCTCGCCCACCGCGGCAACTCGATTTCACCCCGACGCCCCCGCGGGATCATCCGAGACCTGGACTTCCACTCGTACGAGTCGAGGTTCAGGCTGGACCGACGGCCTTCACGCTCGGCCGTGGATGGACTTCCACTCGTGCGAGTGGAAGTTCATCCTGCGGGCCAGGGGCTGTGCTACCGCCTGCCGCCCCGGCCGCCGAAACCGTCGCCGCTCGGTGTGCCGGCGCTCGATCATGCCGCCCCGGTCACGGTCACGGTCGCCGTCGTCGGCTCACGGCGCTGGAAGGTCGCGAGACCGAGGCCGCCGACGATGATGCCGGCCAGCGCGGAGGCGATCAGGGCAGCGAGGCCGAACGTCCGGTCGCCCTCCGAGCGGCGCCACGTGCGCAGCCGCTCGCGAAAGCCGCGGCGACCGGGGGCCGCCCCTGCGTCAGACGTGGGCGTGCCGTCGGTCGCCGCCGCCGCCGGAGGGGGCGGCAGCGTGCCGTCGCCCTCGTGGCGTACGGGCTGGGTCTCGTCGTCGGGCCGGCTGGCGCCGGGCTTGTCGTCGCTCATGTCGCGAGCGTGCGCCCGCAGCCTGTGCGTGACCTGTGAGCGCGCCTCTGAGATCGCCCAGATCCCGTCGACGCGATGTCGAGAACCCGCAGGCGGCTCCGTCCCCGGGTTGGACGCGGCCACAATGGGCTGCACCTGACAGAGGAGACCGAGATGCCGAAGTACCTGATCCTCAAGCACTACCGCGGCACCCCCGCCACGGTGAACGACGTCCCGATGGACCAGTGGACCCCGGAGGAGGTGGACGCGCACATGCAGTTCATGGCCGACTTCGGCCATCGCCTGAAGGAGGACGGTGAGTACGTCGACGGGCAGGCGCTGTCCGTCGAGGGTGCCTTCGTCCGCGCCGACGACGAGGGCAAGAAGCCGATCACCGACGGCCCCTTCGCCGAGACCAAGGACCTCATCGCCGGCTGGTACGTCGTGGACGTCGAGGGCTGGGACCGGGCCGTCGAGCTCGCCGGCGAGCTGTCCCTGGCCCCCGGCGCAGGCGGCAGGCCGATCCACGAGTGGCTCGAGGTGCGCCCGTTCTACGGCGCACCGTCGGCCACGCAGGACTGAGCCTCCACCTCTGCATGGATCCCTTCGACGAGCTGCCGCTGCGCGAGCTGGTGCCTGCCGTCATCGGCGTCCTCGTCCGTCGCGGAGCCGACTTCGCGACGGCCGAGGACGCCGTCCAGGAGGCGCTGGTCCAGGCCGTGCGCACGTTCGGTGAGACCGGCGCGCCGCGCGACCCGAAGGGCTGGCTGATCACCGTCGCGTGGCGGCGCTTCCTCGACGTCGTACGCTCCGACACCGCCCGGCAGCGGCGCGAGCGCGCCGTCGACGCCGAGCCGGACGCCGGGCCCGACCGAGGACGCCGACGACACGCTGCGCATCTTCTTCCTCTGCGCCCACCCGGCGCTGACGCCCGCCTCCGCCGTCGCGCTCACGCTGCGAGCCGTCGCCGGCCTGACGACGCGCCAGATCGCCGAGGCCTACCTCGTGCCGGAGGCGACGATGGCCCAGCGGATCAGCCGGGCCAAGCGCACCGTCTCGGGTGAGTCCTTCGACCGGCCGGGCGACCTCGACACGGTGCGCCGGGTGCTCTACCTCGTCTTCAACGAGGGCTACACCGGCGACGTCGACCTTGCTGCGGAGGCGATCCGGCTCACCCGCCAGCTCGCCTCGCTCAGCGCCGACCCCGAGACCGACGGGCTGCTCGCGCTGATGCTGCTGCACCACGCCCGCCGCCCCGCACGCACCCGCGCCGACGGCACCCTGGTGCCGCTGGCCGAGCAGGACCGCTGCCGCTGGGACACCAGCCTGGTCGCGGAGGGCGTCGCGATCCTGCAGGCCGCCCTGGCGCAGGAGCGCCGCGGCGAGTTCCAGCTGCAGGCGGCGATCGCAGCGCTCCACGCGGACGCCGCCACCGCCGAGGAGACCGACTGGGTCCAGGTCGTCCAGTGGTACGACGAGCTGCTGGCGCTGACCGGCAGCCCGGTCGTGCGGCTCAACCGCGCCGTCGCCGTGGGCGAGGCCGACGGGCCGCAGGCCGGGCTCGCCGCACTCGCCGAGGTGGACCCCGGCCTGCCCCGCTACCGGGCGGCAGCGGCGTACCTCCACGACAGGCCGGCGACCGCGCCGAGGCCGCCCGCCTCTACGCCGAGGCCGCCGCCCTCGCCACCGACCTCGCCGAACGCACCCACCTGACCAAGCAGGCCGCCAGGCTCAACAGCGCCGAGCCGAGTGACAGGCGCCTCACAGCAACCACACAGGAATCGGCGGCAGGATGCTGCCCATGCAGCAGCTCACCCGCCCTGACGGCTCTCCGGTCCGCGTGCTCGTCGTGGACGACGAGGTCAACATCGCCGAGCTCCTCGCCATGGCGCTGCGCTACGAGGGGTGGGACCTCCAGATGGCCCACAGCGGCCACGGACGCCGTCGCCACCGCCCGCGACTTCCGGCCCGACGCGGTCGTGCTCGACATCATGCTGCCCGACTTCGACGGCCTCGAGGTGCTGCGCCGGATGCGCGCCGACGGCAACGACGTACCCGTGCTGTTCCTCACCGCCAAGGACGCGGTCGAGGACCGGGTCGCCGGCCTGACCGCCGGTGGCGACGACTACGTCACCAAGCCCTTCTCGCTGGAGGAGGTCGTGGCGCGGCTGCGCGGGCTGATCCGCCGTGGCGGCACCGCCGCCCAGGCCGACGCCGGCAACGTGCTCGTGGTGGGCGACCTGACGCTCGACGAGGACAGCCACGAGGTGCACCGCGGCGGCGACGGAGATCAGCCTGACCGCGACCGAGTTCGAGCTGCTGCGCTTCCTGATGCGCAACCCCCGCCGCGTGCTGAGCAAGGCGCAGATCCTCGACCGGGTCTGGCAGTACGACTTCGGCGGCCAGGCCAACGTCGTCGAGCTCTACATCTCCTACCTCCGCAAGAAGGTCGACGCCGGCAACGAGCCGATGATCCACACCATGCGCGGTGCGGGCTACGTGCTCAAGCCGGCCCCATGACGCGCCGCGCCGCCTCACCCTCACCACCCGCCTGGTCGCCGTGGTGGTGCTGCTCGTCGCGGTCACGGCCGCGGTGATCGGCACGGCGACGACCCTGGTGATGCGCGACTACCTCACCGACCGCCTCGACGCCGACGTGCGCGGCTCGCTCGCGCGCGCCTACGGCCCCCGGTCGCGACTCCGCGGCCGGGGCACGCGTGACGACGCCCGGGGAGCGGGCGGCCAGTCGATCGGCACGCTGACGGCCGTGCTGGACCCGACCTCGGGCACCGCGCAAGCCGCCGGTTCGGTCCTCGAGGACGCCGGCCAGGGCGGGACCACCGCCGAGGACCTGTCCGCAGCCGTGCTCGCGCGGCTCGAGGAGCTGCCGACCGACGGCGTCGTGCGCGAGGTGGCGCTGCCCGGCCTCGGCACCTACCGCGTCGTCGCGTCCGGGACTCGACGGTGTGACCGCGGTGGCCGGGCTGCCGACCGCGGAGGTGGACGACGCGCTCACCTGGCTGCTGACCATCGTCGCTGGTCGTCAGCGCGGCTCGGCGGTCGCCGTCGCCGGCGGCGCCGGCACCGTCGTCGTACGCCGTCAGCTGGCGCCGCTGCGCGAGGTCGCCGACACCGCGCACCGCGTCGCCGAGCTGCCCGCTGGCCTCGGGCGAGATCGAGATGACCGAGCGCGTGCCGACCCGGCTCACCGACGAGCGCACCGAGATCGGGCAGGTCGGCTCGGCCCTCAACGCGATGCTCGACCACGTCGAGGCCTCCCTCGACCAGCGCCACCGCAGCGAGCAGCAGGTGCGCCAGTTCGTCGCCGACGCCTCCCACGAGCTGCGTACGCCGCTGGCGACCATCGCCGGCTACACCGAGCTGGCCCGCCGTCGGCCCGAGACGACCGGCACCGCCCTGGACAAGGTCGAGACCGAGTCCGGGCGGATGACGGGGCTGGTCGAGGACCTGCTCCTGCTCGCCCGGCTCGACTCCGGCCGGCCGCTCGACCGCGAGCCGGTCGACCTGTCCCGCCTGCTGCTCGAGGCGGTCGACGACGCGCGGGTCGTCGACGCGGAGCACTCGTGGCGGCTGGTGCTGCCCGACGCGCCGATCACGGTGGAAGGTGACGGGACCCGGCTGCACCAGGTGGTCAGCAACCTGCTGACCAACGCCCGGAAGTACACCCCCGCCGGCAGCACCGTCACCGTCACCGGCACCGCCAGCGGCTTCACCGTGCACGACGACGGCCCGGGCTTCCCCGCCGAGCTCGCCCCGCGCGCCTTCGAGCGCTTCACCCGCGGCGACGCCGCGCGCACCCGCGCCGGGGGCGCCGGCCTCGGCCTGTCGCTCGTCGAGGCCATCGTCGCGGCCCACGGTGGCGCGGTCGCCCTGAGCAGTGCCCCCGGCGACACGACGATCACGGTCACCCTCCCCACGCGCTGAGCGGGCACTTCCTCCCCGTCCCACACGCCGAGCGGGCACTTCCTCCCCGTCCCCACGCTGAGCGGGCACTTCCTCCCCGTCCCACACGCCGAGCGGGCACTTCCTCCCCGTCCCACACGCCGAGCGGGCACTTGCTCCCCGTCCGGTGACCGGGCATCGACGTCCCTGACGGGAACGAAGTGCCCGGTCGACGTCCCTGACGGGAACGAAGTGCCCGGTCGACGTCCCTGACGGGAACGAAGTGCCCGGTCACCTAGGTTGGGCGGGTGAGCACGCACGCCCCGGGCACCAGCGATCCGCTGCGAGATGACGAAGTGGGGCGACCGGCCGCACTGGCAGTTCGCGGGCCTCCACCTCGGCTCCGACGAGCACGGCGAGTGGCTCGGCTTCCCGCGGGGGACGCACCACCACCGTCCCGGCCACGAGTTCCGCTCCGGCCGTCGACTCGGTCACGCTCGTGCCTGCGGTCGGCTGGTTCGCCGCCACGTTCCAGGCGCCCGGCATCTGGTGCGACCTCTACGTCGACATCGCCACACCCGGGGAGTGGGACGGCACCGTGCTGCGCGCGGTCGACCTCGACCTCGACGTGATCCGGCTGCCGGAGCAGCTCCCGCCGGCCGAGACGCTGCCCTGGGAGACAGCACCGGCCGGACCCGGCGAGGTCTTCGTCGACGACGAGGACGAGTTCGCCGAGCACCAGGTGGCCTACGGCTATCCCGCCGAGGTCATCGCGGCGGCGCAGGCCAGCTGCGACCAGGTGCTCGCGGCCGTGCGCGCCGGCACCGGCGCCGTACGACGGCACGCACCGGCGCTGGCTCGCGGAGCTCAGTCGCCTTTCAGCTTCCTGAGCGCGCGCCGCTCGGCACGCGACAGGGCGCGGTAGGGGCCGACGAGGCGCGGACCGGACAGCCGGTTCTCCAGCCTGCGGGCCTCGCGCTTGACCGGCTGGGCGACGTACTCCCCGAGGATCACCCCGGAGGCCAGCGCGATCGCGACCGAGATCGCGGTCATCAGCGCGAGGATCCCCTGCGAGACGAGGTAGCCGCCGTCGGCGAGCCAGGTGAGTCCCCGATAGATCGACAGGCCGGGCAGGAACGGCACGATCGCGGGGACCGCGACGACCAGCGGCGGCACCCGCACCCGGCCCGCCACGGCATAGGCGACCAGACCGACGAAGAACGCCGCGGAACCGGCCGCCCCCACGCGGCCGAAGCCGTTCACCTCGACGACCTGCGAGATCAGCGCGGCGACGCCGGTGATCAGCCCCACCGGGACCACGGCCCGGCGCGGCGCGTAGCAGGCCACGCTGAAGGCGGCCGAGGAGATGGCCGCACCCGCGAGCAGCGTCGGGAGGTCGGAGTTGCCGAGCCGCCCCGGCACCAGCGTGCCCAGCGGGATCCCGACGCCGTCCGCGACCGAGATCCCGAGCGCGACCCCGGCGATGATGCCGGCGGTGGCCATCATCGCCTCGATCAGGCGCGCACTGGAGGTGAGGTAGAAGCCCGTGAGCGCGTCCTGCACGGCTCCCATCAGCCCGATCCCGGCCAGCAGCATGATGATGTTGGCGGTCACGACCAGGGACGGATCGACATCGATGGGCGACGCGGCGACGCCCGCCGCGAGGATCGTCGCGATGGCACCGCCGGCCACCTGGAGGTAGAAGAACGGCAGCCGCCGCCGGGCCATCAGGATCTGCACCCGGTCGATCAGCGCGGCGGCGAGCGCTGCCACCGCCGACACGACCGGACCACCGCCGAGGAACACGCCGACCGCCGCGGCCATCACGGCCCAGGCGAAGGTCACCGCCCACCGGGGGAAGGCATGACCCAGGGAGACGATGGTGGCCATCCGCGAGCGGGCGAGGAAGAGGTCGGCCTGGTCGGTGAGGACGTCCTTCACGAGGTGGTCGACCGCGGTCAGGTCCTCATAGTCGATGTCGCGCTGCTGGACGTGGCGCATCATCAGCATCGGTACGTCGTCCGCGGAGCGCTGGAAGCTCATCGACAGGGCCGTGAAGGTCACGTCGATCTCGGCCTGGCGCAGCCCGAGGTGGTCGGCCACGGAGCGCATCGTCGCCGTCACGTCGGCCGCGCCGGCGCCGGACGACAGCAGCATCTCGCCGATCCGCAGGCACAGGTCCATGGTCAGATGGATCTCGCGGGCCCGCTCGGCTGCGGCCTCCTTCTCCTCGCTCTCCTCAGGTGAGAGCCCGTCACGCTGGTCCACGCGGCCATGCTCGCACCCGTCGGCCCGTCCACCTGTCGCAGGGGTGAACCCCGCGGGGACCGCGCTCCCTAGAGTGAGCGCATGCGCATCGACTTCCACGCATCAGCCGAGCCGACGCTCGGCGTGGAATGGGAGTTCGCCCTCGTGGACCGGGTCAGCCGCGACCTCGTCAGCGTCGCTTCCGAGGTCCACGAGCTGGCCGGCGGGCGGCTCGACGAGCCCGCCCGGCTGCACAAGGAGCTGCTGCGCAACACCGTCGAGGTGGTCACCGGCATCTGCCCGACCGTGGGCGAGGCCGTGCACGACCTGCGCGAGACCCTCGCGGTCGTCGCGCCGGCCGCACGGGAGCTCGGCGTGGACCTGCTGGGTGCCGGCTCGCACCCGTTCGCCGACTGGTCCCACCAGCAGCTCACCGAGGGCCACCGCTACGCCGAGCTCATCAACCGCACCCAGTGGTGGGGCCGGCAGATGCTGATCTGGGGCGTGCACGTGCACGTCGGGATGCCCGAGCGGGACCGGGTGATGCCGGTGCTGGGGTCGATGCTGACGACGTACCCCCATCTCCTCGCCCTGTCGGCCAGCTCACCCATCTGGGCCGGCCAGGACACCGGCTACGCCTCCAACAGGTCGCTGATGTTCCAGCAGCTGCCGACCGCGGGACTGCCGTTCACCTTCGACACGTGGGCCGAGTTCGAGAAGTGCATCGGCGACCAGACGACGACCGGGATCATCGAGTCGATGTCGGACGTGCGCTGGGACATCCGGCCGGCGCCGCACCTCGGCACCCTCGAGAACCGCGTCTGCGACGGCATGTCGGACATCGGTGAGGTCGCCGCCGTCACCGCGCTCGTCCACTGCCTCGTGGTGGACCTCGACACCCGGCTCGCCGCGGGCGAGACGCTGCCGACGCTGCCGCCGTGGCAGGTCCAGGAGAACAAGTGGCGCGCCGCGCGCTACGGCCTGGACGCGATCATCATCCTCGACGACCGCAACCGTGAGCGGCTGGTCACCGAGGACCTCGACGACCTGCTGGAGCGCCTGACCCCGGTCGCCAGGAGGCTCGACTGCGAGGCCGAGCTGCGCACCGTCGCCGACATCCCACGTCGCGGGGCGTCCTACCAGCGCCAGCGAGCGGTCGCGCGCGAGTCGGGCGGCGACCTGGTCGCCGTGGTCGACGCCCTGGTGGCCGAGCTCGACCACTCCCTGGCCATCGGGTCGTCGCAGACCTGAGACGCCGGCCGCGTCCCTTGTGGCACTCGCCAGCGGGAGGGAGGATGCCCGGACGCCCTCCTCCCGGGGGCAGAGGAGGACCAGTGGTGGATCCGATCGACCCGACCGCGACCGGCTTCTTGCTGGCGGAGAACCGCAACATGCCGATGCACGTCGGCGGTCTGCAGCTCTTCGAGAAGCCTGAAGGCGCCGGGCGCAACTACGTCCGCGAGATGTATCAGCAGATGCGCGACGTCGAGGAGATCGCCCCGCTCTTCCTCAAGCACCCGCACCGTTCCGCGCGTACGGCGGGCCAGCTGGTGTGGCAGCCCGACGAGCAGTTCGACATCGAGCACCACGTGCGGCACAGCGCCCTGCCCAAGCCGGGGCGCGTCCGCGAGCTCCTCGAGCTGTGCTCCCGGCTGCACAGCACCCGCCTGGCCTGGGAACGCCCCCTGTGGGAGGCCCACGTCATCGAGGGCCTGCGCGACGGCCGGGTCGCGATGTACACCAAGACCCACCACGCCCTCGTCGACGGCGTCTCGGCGATGCGTCTGCTCGCCAGCGTGCTCTCCACCGACCCCGACGAGCGCAACATGCCTGCCCCGTGGGCGATGCGGCCCCGTCCGCCGCGCGAGCAGGTGCGCGAGGACCAGGGAGCCTCGCTCGCCGACGTCTCCGCGGCGACCGTGCGTACGGCGCTCGCGCTCGCGTCCGAGGCCGCCGGGATGCCCGGTGCGCTGATCCGCACCCTCAACAAGAGCGTGCGCAACGAGACCTCGGCACTCTCGCTCTACGCCCCCCGCACCATCCTCAACCAGAGCATCACCGGCTCGCGCCGCTTCGCCGCGCAGGACTGGCCGGTCGAGCGCCTGCGCAGCGTGGGCAAGGCGACCGGCACCACGATCAACGACGTGGTGCTGGCGATGGTGAGCGGTGCGATGCGCACCTACCTCCTCGAGCTCGACGCGCTGCCCGACACCACCCTCGTCTCCATGGTCCCGGTCGGCCTCAACGCCAAGCAGTCGCAGCTCGCCACCTCCGACGGCGGCAACGCGGTCGGCTCCGTCATGGTGCAGCTCGGCACGCACCTCACCGACCCGGGCCAGCGACTCGCGGCGATCCACGGCTCCATGAAGAACGGCAAGGAGGGCCTCTCCGCGATGACCCCTCCGCAGATCCTCGCGATGAGCGCGCTGGGCCAGGCGCCGGCGATCCTCGGACCGATCTTCCGGATGCAGGGCATCGTGCGCCCGCCGTACAACCTGATCGTGAGCAACGTGCCGGGCCCGCGCACCACTCACTACTGGAACGGCGCCAAGCTGACCGGCACCTATCCCCTGTCGATCCCGATCAACGGGATGGCGCTCAACATCACCTGCACGTCCTACGACGGCAAGATGTGCTTCGGGCTGACCGGCTGCCGCCGGACGGTTCCTCGCCTGCAGATCCTGCTCCAGTACCTCGACGACGAGCTGAAGGCGCTCGAGCGGGCGGCCGGGGTCAGCTGAGCTCGAGCCCACCACCCACCCGCTCGGCGACGGCGCCGAGCCGGGCGCGGGTGATGTCGGCGACGGTGGCGAGCCCGGCCAGCTGCGCGTTGGACCCCTCGCGGGTGGGCTCGGTGGAGTTGATGCTGAGGCAGCGCCGGGTGCCGCCGTCGGCGACGTTGGCCAGCGCGACGGCGTGCCCGGTGGTGCCGCTCCCCGCGAACGGATCGAGCACGACGACGTCGCTGGGCAGGGTCTCGAGGATCCGGCGCACCAGGCCGGTCGGCTTCGGTGACTCGAAGACGTGCCCCACGAGCGCCTTGAGCTCGGCGACGGCGGTGTCGGTCGAGCCGATCTCCTCGGCCAGCCAGATGGTGCGCAGCTTCTTGCGGCGACCGCCCTCGCGCAGCAGCCAGTCGCGCTGGAAGATGTCGGCACGCTCGCCCGTGCGTCCGCGGATCACCCGGCACTCCAGGTCGTCGGGCCGCTCGTCGACGCGCGGGCGCGACCACCGCCACACCGCGGGGCGGGCATCGCCGAACACCGGCGTGATCGGCCGGCTGCCGCTGAACTCGGTGGTGGCGACGCGCCCCGTCACCGGGTCGCCGTGGAGCGCGAAGTGCAGGGTCGGCGCAGTGAGCGGGTTGAACTTCTTGTTGGTGTTGCGCAGCGGCAGGTAGCGGAACCGGCGTCCGTCCTCGGTGCTGAGCGGGAAGTCGGCCTCGTCCACGGACTCCGTCGTGCTGCCGTCGACCGCGCAGGACGGCAGGTGGCGCGCGTAGGCCAGGACGTACTCGTGGCTGGTGGCGAACCCCCGTCCGAGCTGGCGGCCCTTGGGGTTGAGGTTGACCACGATCTGGGCGAGGAAGTTGGCCTCGCCGAACACCTCGTCCATCAGCAGGCGCAGGTGCGCGGCCTCGTTGTCGTCGATGCTGACGAAGACGGCGCCGTGCGGGGCCAACACCTCGCGCACGGCCTCCAGCCGCGGACGCATCATGGCCGTCCAGGCCGCGTGCCGGCCGGCGTAGGGATCGGCGTGCGAGCCGTCGCGGAAGCGGTCGGCATAGGCGAAGTCGTTGCCGGTGTTGTAGGGCGGATCGGTGTAGACCACGTCCACCGAGCCCGGCGCGAGGCGGGGCAGCACGTCGAGGTTGTCCCCGGCGTGGAAGGTGTTCCACGCCGGGCCCGGGGGCGGGGCACTCAGCTCGGCGGACACGCTGGGCAGCCTAGTGAGGGGCCGCCGAGTGAGCGGGCACCGCGCGGCCACGCTCGCTGATCCCAATATTCCCACCAGTCCCACCTCGTCCTTTACTCTGGACCGCGTGCCTGTCTCCACACGTCGTTCCCTCACCCACCTGACGCGATCTCGCGCGCGCACGAGCGCCACCGCGGGCGTGCTGGTCACCGGCCTGGTCGCCGGGCTGGTCGCCGGGGCGGGTGTCGGAGCGTCGGTCGCGGACGATGCCGGGCGCACCGCCGACTCCTCGTCACGATCGGCGTACGTCACTGGCAGCCAGGGCGGCTACCGCGGACGCAACCAGACCTCCGACGGCCTGCCCGGCACCGTCGTCGGCCCGCCGACGCTGGCGCGCGGGCGTGCGGCGCAGATCAAGAACGACGTCAGCTATGAGATCGCGCCCGGCGTCACGCTGCGCGAGTGGGACCAGGTCGACGGCCGTCAGCCGATCGGCCAGGTGCGGATGAACCTCATCAGCGTGAGCCTCGACGCCGCCGACATCAGCTTCGAGGAGCTCTCACCCACCTACGTCACCAGCCGCAAGAAGGTCAGTCAGTTCGGTGCCTGGAACGGCGCGCTCGCCGCGGTCAACGGCGACTTCTTCGACATCGGCGCGACCGACTCGCCCCTCGGCGTCACGGTCAACCGCAGCCGCGGGATCCTGGGCGGCTCGCGCGAGGGATGGATCCCGGGCGTCAACTCCACCCTGTGGTTCGACGGCTCGGGCCCCCACGTCAGCCCGCTCGGCCTGCAGTACACGATCCGCCAGCGCAAGGCCTGGACCGTGAGCGGGATCAACCATCCCCGGATCCCGGCCGGCCAGATCGGCGTCTACACCCACGACTGGCACCGCACCGAGGGCTACACGGTCACCTCCGGCAAGAAGCGGGCCCGCGAGGTCGTCCTGCACCGCAACCGGGTCGTCTCCAACCGCCCCAAGCTCTCGAGCGGCAAGAAGATCGGCAAGCGTGACCGGGTGCTGATCGGCACCGGCAAGGCGGCCGGCATGCTCAAGACGCTGAAGAAGGGCAAGAAGATCACCCTGTCCAAGCGCATCGAGGGTGGCAAGCCGACCGTCGCGATCAGCGGGGACCGGGCGCTGCTCGTCAACGGGGTCCGCACGGTCATCAACAACACGATCGCCCACCCGCGTACGGCGGTCGGCATCGATGCCGACGGCCGCAAGCTGCTCATCCTCGTCGTCGACGGCCGCTCGCAGGTCAGCCGCGGCTACACGATGGTCGAGCTCGCCGACATCATGGTCGCCCTCGGCGCCGAGAACGCGATCAACCTCGACGGCGGCGGTTCGTCGGCGATGTACTCCCGCACCGGGACCGGCGCGATGGGCATCGTCAACGAGCCCTCCGACGGCGCGGAGCGCACCGTCGCCAACGCCTTCGGTGTGGTGTTCGGCGGCGAGCTGCCGCCGGTGGTGCCGATCCTGCCGACGCCCACTCCCACGGTGACGCCGACCCCCTGACCCGGGCTCAGGCGTCGGGCACCGCGAAGAGGACGACGAACGTCACCGGCGCCAGGCACTGCACAGTGCTCTTCGGCATGGTCGCGGTGACCTCGAAGCCCGCCTCGCCGGCGTCGATCGCGACGTCGAGCGGCGCGTCACAGCCGATCGCGACGGTCGCGCCGTAGGGCGTGGAGTCCGGTGCCTGCTGCGCCATCTCCGCGGCCGCGACGCCCACCGTGTCGGCGAACCCGCCGTCGAACTGCGCCACGAAGTCCGCGCGGGCCAGGTCGGTGTCGAGCGCGAACGCGAAGCTCGACGCCGCGCCACCGCCCTCGGTGGCGCTGAGCAGCGTGGCCTCGGTGACTCCCGCCGACCCGGTCGCCGGGATCGTCTCCTGGCCGCCCGAACCGGACTCCGGCACCTCCGGTGACTCCGTGGGCGAGTCCGGTGTGGTCTCCGGGGTGGTCTCCGACTCGCTGGTGGAGGAGGACGGATCGGAGGCGGTGTCGTCGGAGCCGCAGGCCGCGAGGCCGACCGCCAGCGTGAGGCCGGCGACGAGCGCGGCAGCGCAGCGGCTGCCCGAGAGGCGCAATGAGGAGGTCATGGTGGTTCGACGATAGCCAACCCGCGCCCGCTCCATCGTCAACCCGGCCTGGCCCGCGCGCGGCGTACGGCGGTCGGTGGCGTCTGGCAGGCTGGGCGCCATGAGTGACCAGGAGCCGGTGCGCGAAGCCGTACGCGCATATGCGGCGCGCCAGCCGCAGCTCGCCTCCGCCACCCAGGCCTACGTGGCACTCATCCAGGTGCTCCTCGACGATGCCGGCATCGACTACCTCAGCGTCACGGGCCGCACCAAGAGCGTCGCGTCCTTCGCCGCGAAGGCCAACCGCCACGAGGCCGGCGTCGCGCTCTACCCCGACCCGCTGGTGCAGATCACCGACCAGATCGGCGTCCGCGTCATCACCTACGTCCACAGTGACGTCGCGGCGGTCGCGGAGGTGCTCGACGACGAGCTCGCGATGCTCGACGACCGTGACCTCGGCGAGGAGACCGCGCGGTCGGGGCGCTTCGGCTACGCCAGCCGGCACCTCCTGGTCGAGACCCGCCCGGGCGCCGAGCTCCCCGTGCTCGAGGGGCACCGGGCCAGCGTGCAGGTGCGCACGGTGCTGCAGCACGCATGGGCGGAGTTCGAGCACGACATCCGCTACAAGGGCAACGTCCCCGAGGACGCGGCCGCCGACCTCGACCGCCGGTTCACCCTCGCGGCCGGCCTGATCGAGCTCGCCGACCGCGAGTTCGCCACGATCCGCGAGCGGATCCAGGCCGCCGCACCCGGCAGCCCGACCGAGCTCGAGGCCGACCACATCGCCGGCCAGGACCTCGCCACCTTCCTCGCCGGCCACTACAGCGACGCCGGCTGGTCGCACACCGACCACTACGACTGGATCGCCGGCCTCCTGGCCCAGCTCGGCATCGACACCATCGACGACCTCGCCGACCTGCTGACGTCGGTGGACGCCGACGCGGTGATCCGGCGGATGGGCTACAAGTACCCGGCAGGTGCCGTGCGCCGCCTCGACGACGCCCTCCTCGCGATCTTCGGGGAGCAGTACGTCACCCTCGACGGCAACAGCCACCGGATATCACTGCTGCGCACGCGGCTGGAGAAGCTCTCGACGCCCGAGAGCTGAGCGAGCCCCTTGGGGCGGGTTCCCTAGGGTTGGCCCCATGCCCCGGCTCACCTGGACCACCACAGTCCCCCTGGTGTCAGCAGCGGCGCTGGCTGCGTCCTGGGGGCGCGAGCCCGGAGCGGTGGTGCTGAGCCTGCTCGCACTCCTGCTGGTCGGGGCCGTGCTCGCAGCCGTGCACCACGCCGAGGTGGTGGCGCACCGGGTCGGTGAGCCGTACGGCTCGCTGGTCCTGGCCGTGGCGGTCACGATCATCGAGGTCGGCCTGATCGTCACCTTGATGGTGACCACCGAGAAGGACACCGCGGGCCTGGCCCGTGACACCGTCTTCGCGGCGGTGATGATCACCGTCAACGGCATCGTCGGCATCTCGCTGCTGGTGGGCGCGCTCAAGCACCACCTGGCCGTCTTCAATCCCGAGGGCACCGGGGCGGCGCTCGCCACCGTCATCGCGCTGGCCGTGCTCTGCCTGGTCGTGCCCTCGGTGACGACCTCGGAGCCGGGACCGGAGTTCACCGGTGCCCAGCTGACGTTCGCGGCGATCGCGTCGCTGGTGCTCTACGGGATGTTCGTGTTCACCCAGACCTTCCGGCACCGCGACTTCTTCCTCCCGGTGACGCAGGGCCAGCACACGCCGATGGTCGCCGCGGCCGGCCCTGACGGCACCTACGGCAACCCCCAGCAGGTGGACCTCGACGACGACGGTCACGCGGACCCGCCGACCGACCGGGCTGCCTACACCAGCCTCGGCCTGCTCGTGGTCTCCCTCGTCGCCGTCGTCGGGCTGGCCAAGATCGAGTCGCCGGCGATCGAGTCGGGCGTCGCCGCGCTCGGATTCCCCAACGCCGTGGTCGGCGTCGTGATCGCGCTGCTGGTGCTCGCGCCCGAGTCGATCGCCGCCGTCCGGGCCGCCGCCCTCAACCGCGTGCAGGTGAGCCTCAACCTGGCGTTCGGCTCGGCGATGGCCTCGATCGGCCTCACCATCCCCGTGATCGCGGTCGCCTCGCTGTGGCTCGAGGGGCCGCTGGAGCTCGGCCTCAACCAGCTCCAGACGGTGCTGTTGCTCCTCACGGCCGCGGTGGCGATCCTCACCGTCGTGCCGGGCCGGGCCAAGACGCTCCAGGGCGGCGTGCACCTCGTGCTGCTCGCGGCGTTCCTGTTCCTCACGATCGCGCCCTAGGGGCCCTCCCCCAGCGGGTCAGCCGAAGTACTTGGTGAAGATCCTCTCGTAGCTGCCGTCCTCGCGGAGATCGGTGAGGGTGCCGTTGATCGTGCGGAGCAGCGGGATGTTGCCGTCCTTCTTGACCGCCATCCCGTACTGCTCGCCGGTGTCGAACTCCCGGGCCAGCTTGAGCTGGGGATTGGCGCTGACGAACGGCCCCGACACGGTGTTGTCGAGCATGGCCGCGTCGATCTCGCCCGCCGTGAGGGCGGCCTGCAGACCGGCGGCGTCGGCGAACGGGATCACCTGGGTGGTCGCGGGCGCGAAGTCGCTGAGGTAGGTCTCGCCGGTCGTGTCCTTCTGTACGCCGACCCGCTGGCCGGCGAGCTCCTCGATGAGGTCCAGGCCCGAGCCGCGCGGCGTGATCAGCGCCTGCTTGGCGTCGAAGTAGGGGCTGGAGAAGTCGAGGACGCGGGCTCGCTCGCCGGTGATCGTCATGGCCGAGATCGCCACGTCGCACACGTCGTTGTTGAGCGAGTCGCCGGAGGTGATGTCGTCGAAGGACACGTCCTTCACGTCGAGGCCGACCTCGAGCGCATCGGCGACCTCCTGGACGAGGTCGATGTCGAAGCCGGTGGGCTTGCCGTTCTCCTCGAACTCGAACGGCGCGTAGGGGATGTCGGTGCAGACGGTGAGGACGCCGTCGGAGACCAGCGAGACCTCCGTGAGGGCGTCGGCGGACTCCCCGCTGGCAGCGCCACCACAGCCACTGAGCGTGGCCAGCAAGGCCACCGAGGTGAGGGCGGCCGCCGCGGTGCGGGCAGGGCTGAGGCGTCGAGAGGTGCGGTCCATGGTGTCAGTTCGCATTCACGGTGAGCGACTCGCGCAGTCGCATGAGGGCGTATTCGGTGATCTTCACGAGCGCACCCTTGGCCTGCTCGCGGTCGCGGGCGTCGAGGCTGATGATCGGCACCTCGGGCGGCAGGGCCAGCGCGGCGGCGATCTCCTCGGTGGGATAGCGCGCCACGCCGTCGAACTCGTTGACGGCGACGATGAACGGGATGCCCTTGGACTCGAAGTAGTCCAACGGCGAGAACGACTCGTCGAGGCGGGCGACGTCGACGAGCACGATGGCGCCGATGGCCCCGCGGCACAGGTCGTCCCACATGAACCAGAAACGGCGCTGGCCCGGCGTGCCGAAGAGGTAGAGGACCAGGTCCTCGGCCAGCGTCAGACGGCCGAAGTCCATGGCCACCGTGGTGGTGGACTTGGTGGGCACTGAGGCGAGGTCGTCCACGCCCTCGGACTCGTTGGTGACGAGCGCCTCGGTGCGCAGTGGATCGATCTCCGAGACGGCACCGACGAGCGTCGACTTGCCGACGCCGAAGCCGCCTGCGATGACGATCTTCGTCGACGCAGCCGCGCGTTGTGCCTTAGTAGTTTCGAAGTCCACGGAGGGTCCTTTCGATGAGCTCGAGACGCTCATCTGTCGACGACTTGTCGTTGATGGTGGCCTGGATTCGCACCAGGCCCTGCTGGATCAGGTCACCCAGCAGCACCCGGGTGACGCCGATCGGCATCTTGGTCAGTGCCGACACCTCGGCCACGGAACGCCGGTCGCAGACCTCGAGCACCTGCGCGGCGGACGGGCTCATGACCGGCGCCTCGGCACCCGCCTGGAGCCGCAGCGTGGCCTCCATGGCCAGGTCCACCGAGGCGGCTGTCCGGCCCGCGGTGAGCGTGTAGGACCGGATGAGGCGAGGCTGGTAGACCTCTTCGTCCGGTGGATGTGGCGGCGTCATGGCAGAGGACCGGTTCAGCCGCCCGTACCGACACGGGCCTGGGCCTCGACGGTACGTCCGACACGGTCCACCAGCAGGGCCATCTCATAGCCCACCTGGCCGATGTCGGCCTCTTCGGTCGTGAGGACGGTGAGGTTGGAGCCGTCACCGACGCTCATCAACATCAAGAAGCCCATCTCCATCTCCACGATGGTCTGCATCACCGCGCCGCCCTCGAAGAGGCGGGCAGCGCCGACCGCGAGGCTGGCGAGACCGGAGGAGACGGCCGCGACCTGCTCGGCACGCTCACCGGGGATGCTCGTGCTCGACGCCATCAGGAGGCCATCGGCGGAGACCAGGATGGCGTGCGCGGCGTCGGAAACCTCTTCGACGAAGCGCGACATCACCCAGTCGAGGTCGCGGTCGTCGCCAGCGGAGCTGGCGGCGGGGGCGGCAGATTCGTACGTCATGCGGGGCCTGCTTCCGTGTGCTGTGAGGAACTTTGGGCTACTCGTCGTCCGCGGGAGACTCCCGCGGTATGTGCCTGGAGCCGGCGACGAATGGCCTCGGGGTCACGCGTCTTGGCTGCTGTGGGCGGAGTCACGCTACCCGGGACGAGGCGCTCGCCGGGGGCTCGGCGCGGGAGTCCGGTGACCGTGGATTCGGCGATCGGCACCCCTTCCGCCTGCTCGGCGATCTCCCAGCCACGGTCGATCTCGTTCTGCTGCCACTCGCCTTCACCCTCGTCGGCGAGCCAGCCCGACCGCATGGACTTGAAGATCGGCGACTCGACGGGGGACGCCTCAGTGGCACCGTTGTGCGACACCCCGTTGTGAGACACCCCGTTGTGCGACACACCGTTCATGGTGGGGTCGGCGTCGACGAACGCTGCCGGAGCCTCGGCGGCAGGCTCGGTTGCAGGCTCTGCAGGCTCGGCGGGCTCGTCCGCGACCGGCTCCTCAGCCAGCTGCTCGAGCGGCTCAGCCGCCTCTGCGGCAGGCTCGGCTTCCTCGACGACCGCGACGTCCGGCTGGCGAGCGATGGAACCCAGGCCCAGCGGATCGTCGGCGTCGACCTCGAGGTCGTGCTGGTCGTGGGGGTCCGCCAGGGACGCCGCGACCGGCTCGGACTCGGCGGCCGGCTCGGCGTCCGGCTCGGCGTCCGGCTCGGCGTCCGGCTCGGCGTTCGCTGGCGGGTTCGGTGGCGGACTCATCCGCGGACTCAGCGGCTGGCTCATCGTTCGGCTCGGCGGCCGGCTGGGTGGCCGGCTCGTCGTACGCGTCGTCGTACTCGTCGTCGGACAGCGGGTCGGACAGCGGGTCGTGGACGCGCACGGCTCCGTGAGCCTCGTCGACCTCGTCGACCTCGTCGACCTCGTCGGCCTCGTCGACCTCGTCGGCCTTGCTGGCGACCCGGGCCTGCTCGGCCTGGGCGCGCTGGCGGGAGGCCAGCGCGGTGATCGGCACCACGGAGGCGACCTGCCGCGCGTCCGGATCGGCGTCCGTCCCGGCAGCAGTCACCGGGTCGCGGTCCGTGCCCGACGCGGCCTCGTCCGGCTGCGGGGTGCGCTTGCCGAACAGCGGTCCGGTCTCGCCGGAGGTCTCCGGCGACACGAAGGCGTCGGCTCCCGTGCGGGGCATGTTGGCGCCCGGCTCGCGGCGCGGCAGCAGGCCGTCGAGCCCGGGAAGGTCGAGCGGGGCGACGCTCGTCTCGTCAGCGGGCTGAGGCTCCTGCTCGGCCAAGGCCTGGAGGGCAGGCGAGTGCTCCGTGGCCACATCGAGGGCCTCGTCCGTGGTCAAGACCTCGTCGTGGGCCTTGTCGTGGGCCTTGTCGTGGGCCTTGTCGTGGGCCCCGCCCTTGAGCTTGTTCTTGGCCTTGTCCCTGTCCTTGGACACGGCCGCCGCGGCCTTCGCCGCGGCGGACCGGGCACGCTCGGCCACCTTGGCCTGGTTGGCAGCCAGCTTTCCGGCCGCCTTCTCCGCGGCCTTCGCCTGGGCCTTCTCGGCACGCGCGCGGTTGCGCGCCTCGCGCTTGGACTCCACGGTCGCGGCGACGGCAGGGGTGATGCGGGGGGACTCCAGCGTCTCCTCCGACGCCGCTGCGGCAGCGGTCGAGGGCGCGGCGCTCTGCGGCAGGTCGGGCAGGATCTCCGCCGGCAGCAGCACGGTGGCGGTCGTGCCGCTACCGAGGTTGCGCGAGAGATGGACCGCGATGCCGTGGCGCTCGGCGAGGCGGGAGACCACGAACAGGCCCATGCGGCGAGCGGTGTCGGGAGTCGCCTCGGCGCCGTGCGCCAGGTCGGCGTTGAGCTGCTCGAGCTCGGCCGGCGGCACCCCGAGGCCGGAGTCGGTGATCGTGATGGTCACGCCGTCGGGCCCGAGCGTGGCCGCGAGGCGGACGTGCTGGGCCGGAGGCGAGTAGGTCAGGGCGTTGTCGACCAGCTCGGTGAGCAGGTGCACGACGTCGGCCGCCGCCTCGTCCCCGATCCGCGTCGCGAGGTGGGACATGACCTGGACCCGCTGATACTCCTGCACGGCCGAGGTCGCGGCCTGGAGGGCCTCGCCGGCGGTGAGGCTGTACTGGCCGGCGGCACGGTTGGGAGCGTCGGCCAGGATCAGCAGGGAGTCGGCCGTACGACGCATCCGCGAGGCGAGGTGGTCCAGACGGAACAGCGACTCGAGGCGCTTGGGGTCTTCCTCGTCGTGCTCGAGGCGCTCGATCTGCGCCAGCTGCTGGTTGACCAGGGAGGTGGAACGCCGCGAGAGGGTCACGAACATGGCGTTGACCGTCTGGCGCAGCTGGGCCTCGCCGGAGGCGAGGTGGATGGCCTGGCGGTGGAGGTCGTCGACCGCACGCGCGACCTGGCCGATCTCCTCGTTGGTGGTGACGTCGATCGTCTTGATCGGCTCGGGCTCCTGACCCGCGCGGATCCGGGCGACCGCGTCGGGCAGGCGGTGGCGCGCCACCGCGAGCGCGCCCTCACGGACACGACCCATGGGTTCGAGCAGGCTGCGGGCGATGGCGAAGGCCATGGCGATCGCGGCAGCGAGGGCGGCGAGCGTCACGCCCGCGCCGATGAGGGCGTTGCGCTGGGCGTCGGACGCGGCCTGGTCCAGGGAGTCCGTCACACCACCGATCAGCATCGCCGTGATCTCGTCGTAGGGCGCGTAGGCGTCGCGACCCTCGAGGTCGGTGGCCGAGTTGTCGCGGATCTGGCCCGCGTGCCGGGTGTTCTGCGTACGCAGCTGGGCCGTCTGCGCGTCGCCGCCCTCGACCGAGCCGGCGAGACGGTCGATGGCCGCCGCCTCCACCCCGATCTCGGAGAAGAGATCCTGCGAGCCGGACTGCGCGAGCGAGGTGGCCACGAAGCCCTGCTGCAGTGCGAGCGAGAGACGACCGCTCATGGCCTGCGACAGCTGCTCCAGGCGCGGCTCCGGCGTCTTCTGGGCCGAGTTCACGCTGGTGATGAGCTGGGAGACGCTCGACTCGAGCTGGCGGACCAGGGCGATCCAGGTGGCGGGACCGAGGTCCTCGGCTCCCTGGGCGCGCACCGCCTGGCTCAGGTCGAGGAGCGCGTCGACGTGGGCAGCCTGGAGGTCGTTGAGGCCGGCGCTCCCACGCGCCTGCACGAGGGTCTCGGCGAAGCTGTTGATGTCGGCGATGGCGTCGATCAGGTCACCCTGGCTGGCGGCGCTGTCGGACTGGGCCGCGACCATCGCGGCCTCGGACGCGGTGAGGTAGTCGACGGCGGGCTGGATGATCGTCACCTGCGTGGCGCTGCTGGCGGCCTGTCGGGAGTCGGCGAGGTCACCCTGCACCCGGAGACCACCCAGGGTGGCCGCGAGCAGCAGCGGAATCGCCAGGGCCAGCGCCATCTTGCGGCCCAGCGGCCATCCGGCGACCGAGAGACCCGAGCCCTTCCCGGGCCGGGCTGCATCCTGAGTCATGTGTGCCTCGCGTGAGAGTGAACGACGAACGACAAGTTCTCGCCGCCCCGGGTGGGGAAGCAGACTCAACTTAAAGAGTTCGGCGACTTTCCGTGGCGTTTTCGTAGAACTCGACACCGAGGGGTGTAGAGGGAGGTGCGGGCCCCTGCCCTGAGCGTGCGCACCGCCCCACCGGCACCACGGGCCACACGCCCCGGACCGGTCCCGGAGTGCCGGCGCCCGCACGCACGGCGACCCTTCCGGAAGCAGCGAGTTTGCGGCAGGCTCCCCCCTCATGACCCACTATCTCGGGAAGGGCCGGTCGCTCGCGTCCGCCCTTGTCACCTCCCTCGTCCTCCTCGTCCTGCCGGCCGTCGCGGCCCCGGCCGAGGCCGCCACCCCGCTCACCGTCAGCCAGGCCATCGGCCAGCAGACCGGGACCTCCCAGACCGTGCGGGGCTACGTCGTCGGGCAACCGACGGCCACCAACACCGTCGTGCGCTCCGGCTTCCCCAACGACTACGCCCTCGCGATCGCCGACTCCGCGTCCCAGACCGCCACCTCGTCGATGCTCTACGTCCAGATCCCCACGGCGTTCCGCTCGCAGTGGGGCCTGAAGACCAATCCGTCGCTGATGGGCAAGCAGATCGACGTCACCGGTGCCCTGTCGGCGTACTTCTCCCACCCGGGAATGACGAGCACCTCGGCCTTCGCGCTGTCGAGCGGCGGGCCCACGCCACCGCCCGGCGGCACGAGTCCGTGGGACTCGACCTACTACGCGCCCGCGATGGGCAAGACGGGCACCGCCCTGCGCACGTCGCTGCACGACATCATCGACGACCAGACGAAGCTGTCGTACGACGCCGTGTGGACCGCACTGAAGGACACCGACCAGGACCCCGGCAACTCCGCCAACGTCATCGAGCTCTACACCGGTCGCTCCATCTCGAAGACCAACAACGGCGGTGGCGCCGGCCAGTGGAACCGTGAGCACGTCTTCGCGCAGTCCCGCGGCGCCTTCACCACCAGCGCCGGCCCCGGCACCGACCTGCACCACCTGCGCGCCGAGGACGTGAGCGTCAACGGCACCCGCGGCAACAAGGACTTCGACAACGGTGGCTCGGCCGTCTCCGGCTGCACCGACTGCTGGACCGACGGCGACTCCTTCGAGCCACGCGACGCGGTCAAGGGCGACGTGGCCCGGATGCTCTTCTACATGGCGGTCCGCTACGAGGGCGGCGACGGCTTCAACGACCTGGAGCTCAGCACCGTCTCCGGCAGCTCCGTCCCGCGCATCGGCGACCTCGACATCCTGCTGCAGTGGAACAGCTCCGACCCGGTCGACAGCTTCGAGATGCGCCGCAACGACCGGATCCACTCCCAGTGGCAGGGCAACCGCAACCCGTTCGTCGACCACCCCGAGTGGGCGGCCTCGATCTGGAACTGACACCAGGCCCGCACCCGTGGGCCCTTCTCATGGGGAGCGGCTGGGTGTAGGCAGGGGTCGGGAGGGCACGGCGTCCTCCCGACCCCACTCGAGGAGATGGATCCATGGCCGCTCTCGACACCGCCCAACTTCTGGCCGAGCTGGAGCCGACGGTTGAGGAGAACCTCAACCGGCACATGGCGACCGCCGACGAGTGGATGCCGCACGAATACGTGCCGTGGAGCCTCGGGCGGGACTTCGCCGACCTGGGCGGCGACCCGTGGGAGGTGGCGCAGTCGCAGCTCTCACCGATCGCGAGGACTGCGCTCGAGGTCAACCTGCTGACCGAGGACAACCTGCCGAGCTATCACCGCGAGATCGACCGCGCCTTCGGCAGGGAGAGCGCCTGGGGCGCCTGGGTCAACCGCTGGACCGCCGAGGAGGGACGGCACGCCTTCTGCATCCGCGACTACCTCCTCGTGACCCGCGGAGTCGATCCGGTCGAGCTCGAGCGCGCCCGGATGGAGACGATGGAGACGGGCTACGAGGCGCTCGAGAAGTCCGTGCTCAACGTCTGCGCCTACGTCTCCTTCCAGGAGCTCGCCACCCGCATCTCGCACCGCAACACCGGGCGCTACACCGCGGAGCCGATCGCTGAGAAGCTGCTCAGCCGGGTCGCCAAGGACGAGAACCTGCACATGATCTTCTACCGCAACATCGTCTCCGCGGCCCTCCAGCTCTCCCCGAGCCAGACGATGCGGGCGATCACCGAGGAGGTCGTCGACTTCCAGATGCCGGGCAGCGTCATCCCGGGGTTCTCCCGCAAGGCCGTGCAGATGGCCAAGGCCGGGATCTACGACCTGCGCATCCACCACGACGACATCGTCTCCCCCCTGCTGCGCCAGTGGGGCGTCTGGGACCTCGAGGGCCTCGACGAGGACGGCGAGAAGGCGCGCGAGGAGCTGGCCACAGCGGTCGCCGCCCTCGACGGTGAGGCCACCCGCTTCGTCGAGCGCCGGGCCGAGGCCGAGGCCAAGAGGGCCGCGCGCCAGTCGTCGTGACCGAACGCAACGTCCTCGGCGGGGAGCTGGAGCCGTGCGGCACCGACCCGATGACCGGATTCCACCGCGACGGCACGTGCACCGTGGGCCCGCACGACGTCGGGCTGCACGCGATCTGCGCAGTGATGACCGAGGAGTTCCTCGCCCACCAGCGTTCGGTCGGCAACGACCTCTCGACACCCCGCCCCGAGTGGAGCTTCCCCGGCCTGGTGCCGGGCGAGCGCTGGTGCGTCGTCGCGGCCCGTTGGCGCCAGGCGTACGACGTCGGGGTCGCTGCCCCGGTCGTCCTCGCCGCGACCTCGGAGCGGGCCCTCGACGTCGTACCGCTGGACGTGCTGCGCGCGCTCTCGATCGACGTGCCGCCCGACCTCAGCAGCCTGTGAGCTCGCCTCCTCACCAGACTTGACCGGCTTGACCCCCGTCGTAGACTGGAGTTGACCGGGTTGACCGACGAAGGAGGGGCGATGAGCGGACTGTCACCCCAGGACTACGTCGACAGCGTGCTGGACGAGGTCCGGCCCCAGCTCCTGGACCGGGTGCGCGAGCTCTCGCACCGGGGCTCGGTCCTGCCCGAGCCCCGCGACCTCGCGCTCCTGCTCGGTGCCGGCCTGCCCGACGCCGGCCCCAGCGACCTCGACCCGCACTACGCCGACGTGGGGCCGTTCTACGACTCGGCCGGGGCTCGCCACCAGCTCGGCGGTGTCACCAAGCAGGCGCTGGGCAGCCGCCGGGCCAACGAGTCGGTCCTGGCGATGCGCACGGGAGACGGCCACTGGCTCTACCCCGCCTGGCAGTTCACCGGCGACGGCGGGATCCATCCGGTCCTGGCACCCGTGCTCAAGGCCCTGCGCGGACTCGACCGCTGGGCCGCCGGAGTCTGGCTGGTCGCCGCCCACCCGGACCTGTCCGGGGCCTCGCCCCGCGAGGCGCTCCGCGACGGGACGGCCCCCGCCACGGTCGCGCGCCTGGCGCGGCACGACGCGTCCACGCTCGTCGCCTGAGCCGCGCGTGTCCTCACCGCCGCGCGGGCAGTCGTTGCACCCGCTCCCACCCGCGGACCCCGCCGAGCTCGCCCGGTTCCCGCGGCGTGCCGTCGACGGCACGTGGTTCCGCAGCCACGTCGACCGTGGCGGACGCGACCACGGCTGCTGGTGGTTCGCCTCGGTCGGCCCCGGTGACGACCCGGACGCGTGCGGGCGCTTCGACCTCCCGCCGCCCGACGGGACCTGCTACCTGGCGTCCACCGAGGAGGCTGCAGCGCGCGAGCGCGTCGGCACGCAGCTGCGCACCACGTCCGGTCGCGAGAGCATCACCGCCACGATCCTGACCACCCCCCGGGGACCGGTCGTGGTCTCCGCGACCGAGGTCTCGATCCCGCACGTCGCCAACCTGCCGGTGAAGCCGGCCCAGCGATGGGTCAACCGGTCGCTGTCCGTCGGGACCGGGATCTACTCCGTGACCCAGGCCTGGGCCGCGGCGTTCCGCGCGGCGGGTCTCGGCGGCATCCTGCATGAGCCGCGTTTCACCGGCGGCACGCGCGTGCGCAGCCTGGCGGTCTTCGGGAGAGCCGGTCGGCCCCGTGCGGTGCCGACGGTCCGCACCCGGGCGCTGCGTGCGGTCCTGGAGACCCACGGCGTACGCGTGGTCGACCCGCCCGCCTCGCCCCCGTCGGTCCTCGACGCCGAGGCGGCTCCCCCGCCCCTGTGACGCCTCACGGGGCGCGGTTGCCCCGCGCGTCCTCCTGCGCGATCAGGCCCCCGAGGTCCTTGAGCCGGTCCAGCCCCCGCACCGCGCGCGTCATCCGGTGGTTGCCGGCGAACGTCTCACGGTGCCGGTCGAGGAACCACCAGTAGCCGGCCGTGAACGGGCACGCGTCGTCACCGACCCGCACCCTCGGATCGAAGCGGCACGAGCCGCAGTGGTCGGACATCGTGTTGAGGTAGGCGCCGCCGGACGTGTAGGGCTTGGTGGCCATCACCCCGCCGTCCGCGTGCTGCGACATCCCGACCACGTTGGGCACCATCACCCAGTCGTAGCCGTCCACGAAGGCCCGGTGGAACCAGTCGGTCACCTGGGTCGGCGCCCAGCCGCGCTGGAGGGCGTACGACCCGAGCACCATGAGTCGCGGGATGTGGTGGACCCAGCCGTGCTCGGCGACCTGGTCGAGGGTGTGGGAGAGGCAGCGGGCGTCGGTCGCGGCGCCGTCGAGCTCGGCGAACCACTGCGGCATCCGCTCGGTCGCACGAAGCGCGTTCTGCCGGCGGTAGCCCTCCCCCTGGTGCCAGTAGAGGTGCCAGACGTAGTCGCGCCAGCCGATCACCTGCCGCACGAAGCCCTCGGTGCCCGCGATCGGGGCGGCGCCACTGCGATATGCCGTCTCGGCCCGGTCGACCACCTCGAGCGGGTCGAGCAGCCCGAGGTTCATCGGGGCACTGATCAGGCTGTGCGCCATCCACGGGTCGCCCTCGAGGATCGCGTCCTCGTGCGCGCCGAACGCGGGCAGCCGGTGATCGACGAAGTGCTCGAGCGCGGCCAGCGCCTCGCGCCGGGTCGCAGGGAAGCGGCGGGGACCGTCTCGACCGATCGTCTCGACCACGCCGTCGCGCTCCCACCGGTCGAGGTCCTCGCGCACCTCCGCGTCGATCTCGTCCTCGGTCGGCCACCACGGCTCGGCGACCCCCAGCGTCGCGGCCCCCTTCGGTGGGGGCTCGCGGTTGTCGTGGTCGAAGTTCCACGACCCGCCCGCCGGCTCGTCGCCGTCCAGCAGGACACCGTGGGCCAGGCGGGCCCGACGATAGAAGTCCTCCATCAGCAGGCGCTTGCCACCGCGCCCCTCGGCCCAGCGCTCGAAGTCCTCGCGCCCTGTCGCGAACCCCCGCGGCGGCAGGACCGTGGCGCCGAGCCGCTCGACCAGCCCGAGGGCGGCGTACGACGTCGGGTGCACGACCTCCAGGTCGGCGTCCTGCCCGAGGTCGCGCACCGCCTCGGCGTACGTCTCGGCCCGGACGTAGGTCAGCCGGTCGCCGAGCTGCGCCGCGCGGTGCCGCATCGCGCTCAGCACCAGGTGCGCCTTGGCCCGGTGGAACCGTCGACGTCTGAGCACGGCGAGCGACTCGACCATCAGCAGGGGCCCGCGGTGGTCGTCGACGAAGTGCGGTCCGAGCTGGTCGCCGAAGAGCCAGCGTGTGGTCATGCCGACCACCCTAGGAGCGGGGCGGTCGGCATGATGGAGCCATGACGACTCGGGACCCGTCACTCACCTCGACCCGCCCCTGGTGGACCCTGCTCCCCTTCCTCGTGGCCGTCGCCGCCGTCGCGGGAGTCGGGGGAATGGCCGCAGCCGGGTCACAGGCGACCTACCGCGCCCTGGAGCTGCCGCCGTTCGCCCCGCCGTCGTGGCTCTTCGGCCCGGTGTGGTCGGTGCTCTACGTGATGATCGGTGTCGCCGGGTGGCTGCTGTGGCGCGCCGGCGGCTGGGACCGGGTGATGTGGCTGTGGTCGGCCCAGCTCGTGCTCAACCTCGCGTGGACGCCGCTCTTCTTCGCCGCCGACCGCTATGTCGTGGCGCTCGTCGAGATCGTGGCCCTGGCGGCCTCGATCGTCCTCCTCATCGCCTGGTCGTGGCACCGGTCCCGCGCCGCGGCCTGGCTGCTGGCGCCCTACCTCGCGTGGGTGTGCTTCGCGACCGCGCTGAACGCCGGCATCGTCGTGCTCAACCAGCCCTCAGCCGGCCAGGTCGAGGCGCGCGAGCACCAGGTCCGCGAGCCCGTCGACCGGCAGCGCCGGGTCGACGTCCATCCCCTGCTCGTCGGGCTGCAGCGGCTCGAGGGTGTCGAGCTGCGACTCCAGCAGGCTCGGCGGCATGAAGTGCTCGCGGGCGTTCATCCGCTCGAGGATCAGGTGCTTGTCGCCGGTGGCGTGCACGAAGAAGGTGCCCTCGCCGCCGCGTCGCAGCACGTCGCGGTACGCCCGGCGCAGGGCGCTGCAGGTGATGATCGTCGGCTCGTCGCGAGCATCGCGCTCCGCGGTCCAGGCGGCCAGCGACTCCAGCCACCCCCACCGGTCGGCGTCGGTGAGCGGGGTGCCCTCACGCATCTTGGCGACGTTGGCCGGGGGGTGGAAGTCGTCGCCCTCGGCGAGCTCCCAGCCGAGGCGGTCACGGACGGCCTGGGCGACCGTGGACTTCCCCGAGCCGGAGACGCCCATGAAGACGAGGTGGAGGGGCGCCGGGCTGGTCATCCCACGGCCCAGACTCCCAGCGCCAGCACGAAGATCGTGACGCCGAGCGTGGTCTCCATCACCGTCCAGGTGCGGAGCGTGGTCTTGACGTCCATCCCGAAGAATCGGCTGACCAGCCAGAAGCCGGAGTCGTTGACGTGCGAGAGCACGGTCGCGCCGGCCGCGATGGCGAGGACCAGGGCCACGAGCTGCAGAGACGACGGGTCGGCCTCGACGACCGCGGCGGACAGCAGTCCTGCGGTCGTGGTGAGCGCGACGGTCGCCGATCCCTGGGCGACGCGCAGGATCGTGGCGATGACGAAGGCGGAGACGATCAGCGGGAGTCCGAGGTCGGCCAGCGAGTCGGAGAGCGCGGCGCCGATGCCGCTGTAGCGCAGCACCCCGCCGAACATCCCGCCCGCTCCGGTGATCAGGATGATCGCGCAGATCGGGCCGAGGGCGTCGTTGAGCAGGGTCTCGACCTCCTCGCGTGAGTGCCGGCGCACGGCCAGGGTGTAGGTCGCCACCAGCAGTGCGATGAGCAGCGCGACCGGGGTCTGGCCGATGAAGACGAAGACGTCGACGACACCTCCCTCCGCCGCGACCGTCCCGTTCGCGCGGAGCGTGGTCAGGACGGTGTTGGCGCCGATCAGCACCAGCGGCAGGAGCAGGATCCCGAGGACGTGGGCGAAGGCGGGCGGCGCGTCGCTGTCCGCCTCGCGGCCCCCGGTGAGCACCGAGTCGTCGATCGGGACGTGCACCTTGCCGAGCCACGCGGTCGTCACGACGTACACGCCGGCGAACCACGCGACCACGGCGACCACGACCCCGACGAGCAGGGTGAGGCCGATGCTGGCGCCGATCTCGGTGGCGGCGGTGACGGGGCCGGGGTGCGGCGGCACGATCGCGTGCATCGCGGCGAAGGCACCGGCCGCGGGCAGCGCGTACATCAGCACCGAGCCGCCGAAGCGGCGGGCGACGGAGAAGATGATCGGCAAGAAGACCACGAGGCCGGCGTCGAAGAAGATCGGCAGCCCGAAGAGGAGAGCCGCCACACCGAGGGCGAGCGGCGCGCGCTTCTCGCCGAAGCGACTCACCAGTGTGTCGGCGAGCACCTGGGCGCCGCCCGTCACCTCCAGCAGCCGGCCGATCATCACGCCGAGCCCCACCAGCAGTGCGACGGCGCCCAGCGTGCTGCCGAAGGCCGCGATCGCGACCGGTGGCACGTCGGCCAGCGGCACGCCCGCCGCCACGGCGGTGCCGAGGCTGACCAGGACGAGCGCGACGAACGCGTGCATCCGCAGCACGATGATGAGGACGAGCAGCACGGCGACGGCGAGTGCGGCGATGAGCAGCAGGGTGGCCGAGCCGTGCACTGGGGCCATGGGGTCCACGAGACACCTCCGAGACGAGTTGCCGCATTCTAGGCACGGCTGGCCGGGGCACAGCGACGACGGCGTCCCTTTGGTGACCGTCCGTCTCTCAGGCCGGCGCAACCACCTTCATGCCCAGTGACTCCGCGGCCTCGCTGATCCTCCGGTCGTAGGTCAAGATCGCATCCACGTCCAGGCGGATGGCCGCAGCGAGGTGCAGCGCATCGACAGGCCCCCGAGGGCAGGTGTGGACAAAGGCCTTCGAACACCTCACTGTCCACAGATTGCGTCGGACGGGTGTCGGACGGGCCCCTGGTCCGGCCAGCATCGATGCATGACCTTCTCGGGAACGATCGCCCTCGACCCTGCCGCGCACGCTGCGACCACCGCCGCCGTCCGGCAGCGGCTGGAGCACCTCGACGAGCGACGACGAGACGCCGAGCAGGCCGTCGAGCGCGTGCTCGCGACCTGGCGCGGCGACGCGGCTGACCTGTTCCGGGGGCGATGGGAGGCATGGAACGTCGGAGCCCTCGGCGTGATCGACCAGCTCACGGCCGCGGTCGACGCGCTCGAACTTGTGCGCCGCGACCTGACGTGGACCGACGAGCAGAGCGCGCAGGGCGCCGGCCGCCTCGAGGGCCGCCTGGGATGACCGCCTACGACGTGGACGTCGACGAGCTCCGCGAGACCCTCGGCGAGCTGGCATCGTGCCAGCGCGACCTGATCGGGCTGGCATCCGACATCGACGCGCTGCAGGAGCGGCTGCAGGCCGGGTGGTCAGGCGTCGCGAGCACCGCGCAGACGACGTCGTACGAGTCGTGGCGGACCCACTGCGCCGACATGGTCTCCGCACTCGCTGCCCTGCGCGGCCTGGCATCGGCCGCGGACTCCCACTACTCGGGGGCGGTGGCGGCCAACCTCGAGCTCTGGCGGCAGGTGGGGCCATGAGGATCAGTGTCGAGTGCGGAGGCTTCGACGACGCGGCCGACGCGTGCCGCACGGCCAACCAGACGGTCGCCCTGCTCGCCGAGTCGCTCGGCGGCAAGCTCGCGGGGTGCGGCGCGATGGCCGGCGACGACGCGAGCAGCGCGGACTTCGCGGCCTCGTACGACGCCGCTGCCGCGGACGCGGTCGGGGCGCTCGAGGACCTGACGCACGCCCTGATCGGGGTGGGGCGGCTGCTCTCGACCACGGGCGGCAACCACGTCCGGGCCGAGGCGGCCGCCGCAGCGAAGGTCGTCGCCGACACCGGCCGCGGGCTCACCGACGACGCCTTCGTCCGCGTCTCCCTCGCCCGTCCCCCGTCGAGCCTCGGCGCCGACGAACCCTCCTTCGGGGTCGTGGACCGATGGATCCTCGACCAGATCGAGGGCTATGTGTGGCCCGGCGCGGACGTCGCCCTGCTGGGCGAGGCCGCCCGGGCCTGGCGACGGGCGGCCTCGGGCGTGCCCTTGCTCGTCGACCAGCTGGAGATCGCCACCGGGTTCGTCGAACAGCAGCGCTCGCCCGAGATCCCGGCCGTGCTCGCGGGTCTGGCGGACGTACGCCGACTCGTCTCGGAGGTCGCCACCGAGCTCGACGCGTTGGCGGTGGCGTGCGAGGAGTACGCCGCCGCGGTCGAGGACGTGCATGACCGCACCCGCGCGCTGCTGGCCGAGATCGGCCAGATGGTCATCGAGGGCGCCGCCCTCTCGGCGATCGTCGGTGGCCTGACCGGTGGTCTCGGCGCCTCCGCCACGGTTGCGGCAGCTGCAGCCCGGATCCGGGCCCAGGCGCCGCGCTTCCACGCGCTGCTCGTCGGCCTCCGCACCACCGCCGCGGTCGGCGCCGGCCGCATGCGCACGGCTCGCGAGTCGCTCCGCGGGTTGCGCGCGCGACTCGACCGCTACGCCAAGGTGGTGGTCAGGGACGAGCGGGGGGAGATGCGGCTGCCGGGCGGGTGGCGGACACGTGGGGGTCGCGGCCTGGCGCGAGGCACACCTGGATGACGGCGGAGTGCAGAACTCGTCAAGCGACCTGTTCAAGGGAGTGCAGACGAACTCGACGAGAAACGCCGCCTGGACGCGATCAAGTACGAGCTCTGCGTTACCAGCGACATCGTGCACAACGTCGACACATCATCGGGTCAGGAAACGCTGCGGCATCTGGGAGTGGCTTGCTCAACCCTCGAGGCAGCACCATCCGACCGCCTCGCCAAACAGTTGGCACAGAACCGAGCTGACGACCGTGCTGGATTCAGGCCGTGACGAGGATGCCCTCGACAACCTTGTGCTCGAGGGCGGATCGTTCTATCGCCCCCGCGACGACGCGATTGCGACCTCGACGTGGCTCACCAGTTTGCGCAGCCTGTGCCCGAACCGGCCAGATCAGTGACGGCCGAACTGCGCGCCCACTTGCGAACGCCAGGGGGCCACCTGGGCGGACCGCATCCCCGGCGAGTCTGCTCATGGATCTACACCAGTTGATGGCCGCGTACTTCCATCAGGATTGGTGGCACGAGTACGGCGGAATCTGGGAGTCAGCAGTGGACGACTTCGCACGACGCGAACCCCATCGGGTGAGCGGTGCGATCGAGGAGATCGCAGCCTTGCTTGCTTGCGCCGAGTCGGACCAGGTTGTAGGCCGGACGCTCGACGACCTAGGCAACTTCCGCGATCCCGGCAGTGAGCCTGAGGCACACAGGACATGGTTGCGCCAGATCAGTGAGCGGCTGCCCCAGTCCACTGGGTAGGCATTGAACCCATGACCACGTCGGAGAGCCTCGCCCGGCAGCTCGTGGTTGAGTTCCCTGCACTCAGCCCCGTCATGGAGGAGCACCTCGAGGATCAGGAGGGGGAGCTTCTTCCCTACCTGTTCATGGCGGACGTCGCTCGCTGGGCCTACGCCTCGTACCGATCGGACAGCTCCTCGGTGGGTCGGCTGGTGGACTGGCTGGATGCCGAGTTCGCTGCGGCGGACCCTGTCGAGAAGGACCTCATCGGTCTCGGGTTCGTGGAGGCGATCCCGTCCCCACCAGAGGGCTCACCACTGCTGCTTCGACTCGGACCGCACCTGACGCGAGTGGCCGACGAGCTGGGGATGCTCGCACCGCGGCCCGAGCCGTAGCCGCCGCCACCCGTCCGCTCACGCCTGCCTCGGCCGGAACGCGATCACGTTGGCCGGCAGCCGACCGCGTCGCGTGCGGCCGGTCGATCGGGTCGCAGGCTCAGCCCACGCATGGCCGCACGTCGCCGGAAGCATCCGCTCCGACACCTCATTGCCCACGGCCTCGACCAGCCGCCGATCGGCCCAGGCGTTGCCGCCCATCACCGCACCGTCGAGCACGTGGTCGAAGGTGAATCCCCCGAAGTCCGGGCGCCCCTCCCCCTTGGCCCCACGGCGGAGCAGGTGATCGATCAGGAACCGCAACGTCGGCAGCACCATCTCCGACATCTCGAGGTTCGCGTTCCAGGTCAGGCAGCACCCACTCGCACAAGGCTCCCAGCCCATCCGCGCGAACGGCACCTCGCGATCCCCACGCCCGGTTGACGTACCGCGCAGGGTCCCCTCGGAGTCGGCGAGCAGGTGGAGGTGGAGCTGCTCCGCCTCGTTGAGCGCAGGCTGGACCCGGATGTGGCCGGTGAAGCCTGAGTCGTGGCGCCCTGGGGATCCTTGCCGTGAGGTCATGAGGAGCACGTGCCCGCATCAGGGGCCCAGAAACTCCCTCTCTGCGGACTGTGGAAAACGCAGGCGTTCGGCCTATCTACGGAGGGAGAAGGTGACGGAGTTGTCGGCGTGGATGACCCTCTCGTAGCGCGGGTGGTGTGCCAGCCGGTGATGTCGTGGGCACAACAGCCGCCCGTTGGCCAGGTCGGTGAGCCCGTGTCGCGACCAGGGGTCGTCGTGGTGGGCGTGGCATCCGGAGGCGGAGGTCTCACACCCCTGGGCGGTGCAGCCGCCGTCGCGCAGGGCCAGCGCGATGCGCTGGGCCTTGGTGAACAGCCGCATGGCACGACCGAGGTCGAGTGGCTGGGACTTCGAGCCCAGCACGGCAGGGATGATCCCCGCCCCGCACGCCAGCCGTCGCGCCTGGCCCGCGCTCATCCGGCTGCCGTCGTCGAGCAACGCGGTCCCGTTCGCGGCGAGCAGCTGCTCGAGCGTCATCGTGACCACGACGGTCGCGTTCACCCCGGCGGTCTGTGGGGTGCGGTCGGCGGGGTATCGCTCGACGTACTCGACGAACGCCTCCCCCAGCCGGCGCCGCAACGGCTTGAGCTTGCCGGTGTCATCGGTGAGGTCAGCCTGGTCGTGGCGGGCCGGGTTGGCGAGCGCGAGCAGGTGGCGCTTGAGCATCTTCGCGACGCTGCTCGGGCCGGTGAACCGCAGGCGGCACCTGCCCGTGCCGTCGTCCTCGACCAGCGTCAGGTCGACGCTCGCGGCGGCGCGGGCCTCTTCGGCAGCCAGCTCCTTCGCCTCGTGGGACTCACCCACCTCCGGCGCGACGATGTCGAGGATCCGCTTGCCGATCTGCCGGAGGTCCTTCGCGTCGTGCTCGCGCGCCATCGTGAGCAGCGTCAGCCGCGCCCGGTCGCGGGTCTCGGCATCGACCACGGCCGGAAGCGCGTCGACGGCCTCGACGATGACCTTGGCCTGCTCGGCGCGCAAGGCACCGGACGCGAGCCCGTCAGCGACGTAGGGGTGCCCGGCCAACCCACGTGCCAGCGCGAGGTCGGCACGCGCGGCCCGCGTCGTCGTACGCGTCTCGACCGCCAGCCACGCCGCCGCATCGCGCATCCCGTGGGCCTCGGCGATGTCGCCCGACTCCGCAAGCACCCGCAACGTCAGGGCGTCCAGTCGTGAGCGCGCCTCGGTCAGCCCCACCAGCGCCGCTTCCTTCTCCGGAGTCGACATGAACGTCGCCTCGACGGAGGCCACACCCTTCAACGCATCGGAGAGATCGGCAGCACACTCGATGATCGGATGCATCGCCACACCTCCTCGACAGCTCGTCAGACCATCACCCTGGGTCGGGCGTGGTGTGAGGCATGTCGGCTCGGCTGCCAGCTCGTCACCCGTGAGCCCCGAGCAATTTCCTGAGGGCGTCTCCGGAGCACCGACCGGAGTTCTATGGGTGACTCTCCTGATCCTCGGACCCGACCGTCTCCTCGAGGAGTCGGGCTCCGCCGGCTACTGGTGATCCGGGTGGAACAGCGTGCTACGCACCATCGTACACCTGTTCGAATACGACCGCAAGCCTCACAGGTGGTGCAGCTTGGAGTACGGATGCACGATCCGCAGGGTCTGTGACCCGAAGTCGACGGTCACGCCGTGGCTGTCGGTCTTGGTGACCCGGCCCAGACCGTAGAGGTCGTGGGTGATGCGGTCATCGACCTCGAACACCTCCACCGTCGGCTCAGTCTTCGGAGCGAACGGGCTGCTGGAGAGGTGCTTGGGCCGTGAGCCGTATGAGGAAGTCATTTGATCCAAGTATGCGCCCAAACAGGTGAGATGAGCCCATCCATGCGTGAAGTTCTGATCGTGGAGGCCAGCGCGAGCCAGCCCAGGCCGACCGCGACGTGCGCGGCCAGACCGTAGATCCTGAAGCCGCCGAAGCCGTCGGAGGTCTCCAGCGGCACCAACGCCAGCCCCACTGCGACGACGTACGCCGCTGCCAGCAGTGCCCATGCCGCGCGCAGGCCGCGCTCGTCGGTGAGCACCGCGAGAACGAGCGTGGCCGGGGCCAGCAGGAGGATCGAGAAGGGGGGCCCGAGGCCCCGGAAGGCGAGATCGGCCAGGGCCGAGCCGGCGAGGGCCAGGACCACCACCCGGAGGGCCCACGCCTGAGCCCGCCGCCCGTGCCCCAGTCGGGCGCGTGTCAGGACGAGTCCAGCGACGACCAGGACGTTCGGCACGACGCCGAGGAGCAGCCCCCAACCGATCATGGTCATCCCGCCGACCACGCGCTCCTCGTTGTACGACGTCGGGCCGTGCGCGAGCGTGAACGGGATCCACAGCGCGATCATCGCCAGCCCGCCCAGGGCGATCACCACGCGAGGGAGGGCGCGCATCACGGTGCCGGCGTCCGGCGCACGACCGTCAGGACGGCGTCCGGCGTGACCACGCAGTCCTCGAACTCCGCCTCCCGGCCAGGCGCCCGGGCGGTCATCGCACTCGGATGAGCCACGGCCGCCGCCTCCTCACAACTCGCGTCCATGACCATCAGGGCCGGCTGAGAACGGCGAAAGGGACCGAGACGCATCGCCCCTCGGTGACGAGGCTAGACCTCCACGCACCCGGCGCGCACGACCTCGGCGTAGACGCCGAACATCGGCTCCCCCGCCCGGTTGACCGGGCGGCGCCGGACGAGCGCCTTGAGGAGACGGGTGTCCTTCACTCCCGTCTCGGGGTGGTGGTCGATGACCGCGCAGCGCGGGATCGGGCCGCCGACCCTGAGGCGGGCTCCGCCGACCTGGACCTCCGTGCCCAGCCAGGAGTCCTCGATCCAGGGCTCGTCGGTCTCGACGACGAGTGTCGCGCGGAACCGCGCCGCTTCGACGTTCTCGCCGAGCTCGCCCACCGAGGCAGTGCCGACGATCGTGACCGGGTCCGCGAAGACGACCCCGCCGCGCGGCGCCCTGGCCAGGCGTACGTCCTGGCCGAGGTGGTCGGCCACCAGCCCGGCGTGCGGGCCCTCCGCCAGGGCGAGCTCGACCTGGCGGCCCCAGTAGTCGCAGGTGACGGTCCGCCCCGACAGCGTGGGCTCGGCCGCGACCGACTCGCCGGAGGGGAGGGTCATCTCGAGGGAGCGAGCGTCGGTGCGGGCCACGACTGCGATCAGTGCGGGGTGCTGGACCGTGCGCAGCACCCGACGCGCCCCGACGTCGACGAGGCACCACTCGCGGTCGCCCACCGGGCCGTGGTCGTCGAGCTCGAGACGCTGGTGAGTGAGGTGCCGAGTCCCCTTGACCGGCGTGAAGCCGGCCGTGCGCACGAGCAGCTCAGCGGGCATGCGAGCCATGCTCGCACTCCACCGGGCGTGGCGCCGACTACCCCCGACTCGGTATTTCCCTGCCTCGCGAAACGTGGCACTGTGACGGGCATCACACCTTTCTCGGAGGTTTGTCATGCACCGACTGGCTGTCAGGAGTGGAGCGTCGACCTCGGCGCCTGGCAGGGCGGCTCGGTCGAGGTGTCGATCAGCTACGTCAGCGACTGGGCCACCCAGAACCTCGGCGCCTTCGTCGACGACGTCACGCTGCCCGATGGCACGAGCACCTCGTTCGAGTCCGGTCTCGAGGGCTGGGCGGTGTCGGGCGCTCCCACCGGCAGCGCCGCCAACGGCAACGACTGGTTGCTCACCGACGCCAGCGGCTTCCCGGTCGGCGCGGCGATCTCCACCCCCGACTCGCTGCTCCTCGGCTTCGGGTTCGAGGGGATCGCGACACCTGCGGAGCGCGACGAGGTGATGGGGAGGGCGCTGGAGCACCTGCTGGAGTGAGACCCACCGAGCCAGGCGGGCCCCGACATACGCTGCCGGGGCCCGCTGGGTGTCGGCCCGGCGGCTGTGGGTCAGCTTTTCGGAGTCCCTGCGACGTAGGCGGAGACCGACGCGGCCCTGCCCTCGGCCACGGCTGCCCGCGCCTCAGCCACCGGGTGATCGGGCAGGCTGACGGCGATCCTGGCGGTCATACCGCAGTCATACCCACTCACGCGGCGGCGGCCAGGCCATCGGCGAGCCTCCCGCACACCACGTCGGCCGGTGAGGGCAGGAGGTGGGCCAGGTCACGCAGGCCAGCCGCGTCGGAGGCGACCAACAGGGGCGACATCGCTTCCACTGTGCCCGGTTCGAGCAGGGCGGCCGCAACGAGCGCGGTGAGCGGGCGGAGCTCCTCGGCGCCCTCCGCTGAGCCGCTGCTCCCCTCGAGTGCGACGGGCAGCTCACCGGCCAGGGCGGCGAGCACGAGCGCGGCGTCGTACTCACTGCCGTTGCCGCCGGTCCCCACTCGATCCGAGCGAAGGCCGGGATCCTCGGGCTGGATCAGCTGGCGCCGGACACCCGCGGGCAGGTCGCAGAGCAGGTCGAAGTGGTGCAGCTTGGCGACGAGCTCGCCCAGGACGTCGCCCCACTCCCCTCGACACGCCTCCCCGAGCACGTCGGTCCAGCTCGCCGGCGAGGACGCGACACGGCTCGCGACGTCCGGAGGCACGCACAGCGGTGCGCTCTCGAACAGCACCGCGCCGTCTGCACGCACCAGGCGACCGATCGCGGTCTCTCCCAGGGCCATCATCGCCGCGGAGCCCAGGTTGAGGGTGTCCACGATCTCCTCGGTGCGGAGGTCGCGCCACGTGATGCGGTCGGGGTGCTCGGCCAGCAGCTGGTAGGCGCCCATCGGCAGGCCGACCCACGACTCCATCCCGCCGGCCCGATCGAGGAGCGCACGGCCGGGTGCTCCCCGCAGGAACGCCTTCAGCCCACCGTGCTCGTGGAGGACCAGCTGGCGGTAGACCCAGTCGTGATCGATGACCTTGGCCCCGGCATCGACATCGTCGACGCCCCACAGCGTGCTGGGACCACCACGCGTCTCGACGGCGACCTCCATCGCGAGCCGGATCCGGCCCGGCGTGGCCTGGGCGGCCTGGGCGGCCTGGGCCACGACCCATCGTCCCCACACCCAGGCCGGCGCCGCGTCGCCGAGTGCGACGAGCTGCCGGAGCCTGCGCCATCGCTCCGGTCGCCACCACGCGCGGCCGTCGGGACCGACGGGCATGTCCTCCATGAGCGCCAGCGCCCCGACGGCATCTCCCCGGGCCTCGGCGGCATCGACCTCGAGCATGCGCCGGATCCACGGCAGGTTCGCCCGCAGCTCCGGGTGCTGCATGGCGGTCCTGTCCCCTCCGGCAGAAGGAGTCGTCCGGCGAGTGCGGCCCTTGCGGCGGTGGCGTGATCGTGGCATGCCGTCCACTCAACGACGTACGCCGACGCGTCGCCAGCCCCTCCGACGGATCTGTGGACAGAGCCTCAGCCCGCGGCCGTCCAGAAAGTCTCGAAGACGTCCGCCGGCTCGGGTCCGCCGAGCTCGACCTGGGTCAGGATGATGCTCACCGTGCCGCGTTGGGGGTCGACGTACGCCGCGGTGCCGGTGCCGCCGACCCAGCCGTAGCGGCCGATCGTGTTCCACGGGTGGAGGACCTGGGTGTCGACGCCCCCGCCGAAGCCCCAGCCCTGGCCGTCGAGGAAGAAGCCGGCCATCTCCCGGTGCTCGAGGGTCGTGTGGTCGGTCATCATCTGCCGCACCGACTCCGGCCGCAGCAGCCCCCCGCCCTCCGCGAGCAGCATCCGGCCGAAGGCCAGCCAGTCATCAGCCGTGGTCACCAGGCCCCCCGCGCCGGAGGCGAAGGGGGGCGTGGTGGCGAACTCGCCGTCCGGCTCGTCGCTGACCTCGAGCCTGCCCGTCTGGTCGTGCCCGTAGAGAGTGGTGAAACGGTCTCGCTTGGCCCCGGGGACGTGGAAGCCGGTGTCGACCATGGCGAGCGGGTCGAGGAGGCGCTCGGCCATCAGGTCGGCGAGCGGCTGGCCGGCAGCGCGCGCGAGCAGGACGCCGAGCACGTCGTAGGCGGCGTTGTAGGTCCACCCCTCCCCCGGCTGGTGCACCAGCGGGATGCCCGAGAGCCGTCGCATCCACTCCTCGGGCGCCGGCACCTCGCCCATCTGCATCGACGCCTGATGGAGCTGCTCGACGAGCTGCGAGACCACCACTGAGTCACCGGTGGCGAAGCCGTGGCCGGCGGTGTGCGTGAGCAGGTGGCGGGCGGTGATCGGGCGCTTGCACGGCACCGTGTCGTCGAGCTCGCTGGCCGGCGTCCTGAGCACGCGCGGCTCCGCGAGCTCCGGCAGCAGGTCGTCGACCGGGCCGTCGAGGTCGAGCTGTCCGTCCTCGACGAGCAGCACCGTCAACGCTGCCGTCAGCGGCTTGCTGATCGAGGCGGCGCGGAAGATCGAGTCGCGCCGCATCGGTGTGCCGCTCGTACCCTGGGTGCCAAGGGCGACCGCTGCCACGTCGTCGTCCTTCGCCACGAGTGCCACCACCCCGGGGATCTCCCCCGAGGCGACGTGGGGTCGCAGTGCTGCCGCGAGATCAGCCATGGGGAGACCGTACGCCGAGCGCGCTACGGGAGCCCCTTGACGTACGCCGCCTGCCCGAGGTGCTGCAGGCAGTCGCCCTGGATGCTGATGAGCCGTACGCCTGCAGTGACCGGCGGGTCCCAGCGCTGGTCGACCTCCCGCTCGAGCTCGGCCTCGTCGACGGTCTGCAGGTAGCGCGCGGTCGCAAGGCTGACCTCGTGGTGATAGTCGACCAGGAGCTGCGGATCCTCGATCCGCACCGCGTCGACCTGCTCGCTGGTGTGGCCGTAGCCGATGTCGTCAGTGCCGTTCGGCAGGCCGAGCCTTGACTGCCACTCCTCCCAGACCTGCGGCTGGTCCGCGAGGCCGGCGACGTGGTGGTCCTGCACCCGCGCCAGGTGCCACAGCAGCCAGCCGATCGAGTTGCCGGAGCCACCCGGCCGGTGCGTCAGCTGGTCGGCGTCGAGGCCCTCGGCCACGTCGTCGTAGAGCTCGGTGATGCGGCCGAAGCCCTCGGTCAGCAGTCCGCGGACGTCCACGGCTGCCTCACTCCGCCGGCGTCGCGGAGCGGACCTGCGGCGCGCTCGACTGCTCGTCCTTCATGTCGTCGATCTCGGCGAGGACGCGCGTGCGCTCGTCGTCGTCGATCCGCACGCGGGCCTTGCGAAGGCCCTCGTCGAGCTGCTGCGCGATGGTGCTGTCCTCGGCGCTGTAGTGATAGGAGCTCACCTCGTCGACCACTCGCTGGGCTGCCTCGGTCGCTGCCTGCTGTGCCTCGTCAGTCATGCGATCCACGCTAGCCAGGCCCGGGAGGGACACAAGGCCCATCGGGGTGGGGCGCAGGGGGACTCAGTCGACCGCCGGCACCCGGGTGATCCAGTACGCCGCCTCGGCGGGCGTCGGGTTGCCGAAGCGGGCGTTGACGGCGTACAGGCTGCCGCGGAGCAGGGCCACCGTGGTCGGCACGTCGAAGTCGTCGCTGCCGATCTCCTCGACCAGCGTGCCCGAGGTGCGGTCGTCGTCGAGATCGATCGCGGCGATGAGGTTGGCCCGGTTGCGCACGACGTAGAGCAGGTCGCCGTCGACCTCGAGCCCGTCACCGAAGGTCAGCTCGTAGGCGCCGAGGTCCACCGCCGTCGCCTCGCCGGTGGCCGGGTCGATGCGGAAGAGCGTGGCGGTGGCCGTCTGCACGGCCAGCAACCACCCGTCGGACTCCACGATCCCGTTGAGGTTGAAGCCGGGAGCGAGCGTGAAGTCGCCCGACACGGCCAGGACCTCGGCCGGAGCCGACCGCGGCACCTTGCGTCCGCGCAGGCGCACGACACCGAGCTCGGCGTTCTGCGAGTCGGTGGCATAGACGGCGTCCTTGGTCACGACCAGGTCGTTGACGAAGCGTCCTTCGGGGTCGGTCGGCAACGCATAGGTGCCGAGCAGCCGGCCGGATCTGGCGCTGTGCGCCCGGATCTCCCCGCTGGGGCCGCCGGCCACCCACAGCACCCGTCGCTTGGCGTCGTAGTCGATCCCGACGGCGGGGGTCCCGGTGCCGCTGCGGGGCAGCACGTGCACCTTTCCGGTGCGCGGGTCGGCCCGCAGGATCCGACCGTCGGCCAGCGAGCCGGCGTAGAGCCGCTTGCCGTCGGTGGTGATCCCCTCCGGCTGCCAGCCGTCGGGGAGCTCGATGCGGTCGGGGACGGAACCGCCATGCCCGTGACCACCTCCGTGCCCGTGCCCGTGACCATGCCCATGCCCATGTCCGTGGCCGGGACCGCGCCCGGCCTCGGCCGGCGCTCCCACCCCCAGCGCCAGCAGCAACCCGAGCACCAGCCCGAGCGAGAGAAGTGAGGTGTGGCGGGCGCGCGTGCGGTCGAGCGTCATCAGGTCCTCCCGGGACCGAGCCGTGGGGTGGGCCTTCCATCTGAACCCAGGCCGCAGGGGATGACAACCCCTGCCGGGGTCGCGCTGAGACGCCTCGCCTCTCCGCGTGGGGCCCACCGCCCTACGCTCGGGCCATGAGCAGACCTGTCGCACTCGTCACTGGTGGTTCCTCCGGCATCGGCGAGCGCACCGCCCACGCGCTGCTCGCCCAGGACTTCACGGTGTACGCCGTCGCCCGCCGCGTCGACCGGATGGCCGCGCTCGCCGAGGCAGGCGTGCACACCTTTGCGATGGACGTCACCGACGACGCCTCGATGGTCGCCGGCATCGACCGGATCATCGCCGAGCAGGGCCGCATCGACGTCCTGGTCAACAACGCCGGCTATGGGTCGTACGGCGCCGTCGAGGACGTGCCGATCGAGGAGGCCAGGCGGCAGTTCGAGGTCAACGTGTTCGGCCTGGCCCGCCTGGTGCAGCTCGTGACGCCGCACATGCGCGGGCGGAAGTCCGGCCGGATCATCAACATCTCCTCGATCGGCGGGAAGTTCTACGAGCCGTTCGGTGCGTGGTACCACGCGACCAAGTTCGCCGTGGAGGGCTTCAGCGACAGCCTGCGGATGGAGCTGCGGCCCTTCGGCATCAAGGTCGTGCTCATCGAGCCCGGCCCGATCCTGACCGAGTGGAACGAGATCGCCCGCGACTCCCTGCTCGAGCGCTCCGGCTCCGGTGCCTACGCCGAGCACGCACGCAAGGCGCACGCCGTGCTGACCGAGTTCGACAAGCCGGGCCGCGCCTCGACGCCCGAGGAGGTCGCGGACAAGATCGTGAAGGCGGCTCTCGCCAAGCGGCCCGCCGCCCGATACCCGGTGGGCAAGGGTGCGCGGATCATCACGACCTCGCGCGACCTGCTGCCCGACCGGGTGTTCGACGAGATGGTCAGCCGGACCTTCGGGACCCGGTAGCCCGACGTGTCCGCACCGCTCGAGATCGGGTCGCTTCCTGAGCTGCTGGGGAGGGTGCAGGCGCTCCTGGCCCGCCCCGGACGGGTGGTGCTCGGGATCACCGGCTCGCCGGGCGCCGGCAAGTCCACCCTCACCGACCTGCTGCTCGCGCGGCTGGGCGCCGACCTCGGGCCGGAGTCCGTGGGCCACCTGCCGATGGACGGCTTCCACCTCGCCGACGCACAGCTCGACCGGCTCGGGCGCCGCCACCGCAAGGGCGCGCCGGACACCTTCGACGTCGACGGCTACGTCGCGGCACTGCAGCGCCTGCACGACAGACCGGACCGCACCCTGTTCGTCCCCGGATTCGAGCGCGACCTCGAGCAACCCATCGCCGCCGCGATCGCCGTGGAGCCGTCGGTGCGGCTGGTGCTCACCGAGGGCAACTACCTGCTCCTGCCCGGCGGCGGGTGGGAGCGCGTACGCCCGCTGCTGGCCGAGACCTGGTTCGTCGACGTCGATCCGCAGGTGCGGCGCGCCCGGCTGGTCCGTCGGCACGAGCAGTTCGGCAAGTCGCCCGCAGCCGCCCGCGCCTGGGTGGAGAGCAGCGACGAGGTCAACGCCGACCTGGTGGGCGCCACCCGCGATGCCGCCGATGTCGTCGTGGACGTCGACCGGATCTGACCAGATCGTGGAGCCCGGGAGTCACGACACGACTCCAGAGCTCCACGATGTCGCTTGTCGCGACGCTCAGACGGCGCCCTGCGAGCGCCAGTACTCGTTGAGCGCGCCGTTGACCTTGACGAACCAGATGATCAGGCCGAGCCCGAAGACCCAGCCCAGCAACAAGGCCCACAACCCCGTCGCCCCGCTCACCTGCGAACGCATGCCGCGGCGCTCGTACATGGCATTGACCTCGCTCGGGGTGAGGAAGTACATGACGATGCTGAAGAAGAAGCCGATCAGGAGCGCGACACCGCCGCCGAGGCCGGTGCCGGTGTGGCGCTTCATCTCGTCGTGCGTCTTGTAGAAGTAGTAGAGCGAGTAGATGCCCAGGGTCACGATGCAGAGCACGATGCACACTCCCGTGCTGCGGACCTGGCCGACCGGGCCGGTCGGCATGCCGCCGTAGGCGGCCGGCACCGGAGCGCCCGTCGGCGCGGTCAGCCCGCCGTAGCCCTGCGGCGGCGGGGCCGGCCAGCTCTGCGGCTGGGTCGAGTCGGTGCGGACGTCGTTGTTGTCGGTCATGTTCGTTCCCCCGTGGTGGATGCTGCCGAGTGGCTCGCGAAACGTACCGGTCGGAGCCGACGCCCACACCCGCATCTGAGAAGTTGCGCCGAACCCGAGGGGACCTCGCGTCGTGTCGGGTCAGGCGGGCGGCAGGCTCTCCGGGGTGCCGAGGACCTGGCGCGTGGCCGGCTCGGTGACCGCCCTCGCGATGACGTACGACGCCAGGGTGCTGCCACCGGCCAGGTGCCGCGTGTCGACGCGGAGCGTGCCGTCGCCGGTCACCGGCCGCCAGGCGCGGCCGCGGGGCCCGACGCGGGTCACGGTGGGGACACGGTCCGGACGCACCAGGACCGGCATCGGCTGCTGCGGGACCACGCCGGTGACGCTGTCCCACGGCACGTCGACGGCGACGCCCCGGTCCTCGTGGTGCAACCCGGAGGGCGTCAGCCACAGGCCACCAGCGAAGCGGCTGCCGAGGTGGACCGCGCTGGTCCAGCCGAGCCATGCGGAGCCGGCGCCCAGCACGAGCACCCACCCCCAGCGCTGATCGAGCGCGCAGAAGACGGCACCGAGGGCGGACACGGCGCTCAGTCCGGCGAGCATCCAGGACGAGACCAGGGTCGGCCCGGTCGCACGCGGCAGGTGGAGGGCGGGCTCCCCCGCGAAGGTGGTCAGTCCCGCGACGGGGGGATCACGCCGTACGCGTGCCTCGACCACCTCACGGCCCGCTCCGCCGCCGGCGCCGACGAGCAGCAGGAGGCCGAAGCAGAAGAGCCCGCGTCCCGTTCCGGTGTGCAGGCCGAGCAGCCCGATGCCGGTCAGCGGCAGCCCGATCCCGAGCAGGACGACGACGCCCGACCAGCTGAGGATCCGCAGGCCGGCAGGGCGGGTGTCGGTCGTCGTCACGGCAGCAGCCTCTCATCCGGGGGCGTCATCATCGGGCGTCCACGAGCATCGACGCGTCTCACTCAGTCGAAGAGACCGCCGATGCCGTCGACGATCGCGCCGCCGACGTCGGCGATCGCCTCGCCGGTGTCCACGACCGCGTCGGCCCCTGCCAGGAAGGCGTCTCCGACATCGCCGCCGTTCTCCCAGAGCTCGTCGATCATCCCCGAGGTGAAGATGCCCACGCCGGCTCCGACGACGACCCCGGCGACGGTGCCGACCGGTCCCCCGATGGCCGTGCCGATGACGGCTCCGGTGGCCACCGATGCGGCGAAGCCGCCGAGGTTGGACGTGACCGCCTGCCCGGCACTCTCCTGGTTGGGCCCGTGCATGTCGTAGAAGATGCCGCCGACGGCGAGCGCGCCGCCCAGGGCCACCGGTGCGAAGCGGCCCACGTTGGCCAGGCGCGAGGCTCGGGCCAGGTCGTCGGCGGAGCCCGCCGCCGTGCCGCGCCAGTGGTCGAGGTCGTCGTAGAACTGGGCCGCGTTGGGCACGCGGGTCGAGGCGCGGAGTCGGTCGAGGTGCTCGGCGGAGAGCTCGGCGAAGTAGCGGGCGTTGCCGCGCAGGGCGCTTGCCTGGACATCGACCAGCGCTCCGCCCAGCCCGCCTGCGACCGAGGTGAGGTTGAACCCCCAGGTCGGCCCGTCCATCGACCGGTTGGCCGCCGACACGCGCTCCCAGGCGCGTTCGATGTCGGCCCACACCTCGTCGGCGCGGGTCACCAGGTCGTTGTAGGCCCGGATCCTGGTCTGGTGGGCGTTGTACGCCGCCACGTCGGCGTCGTAGGCGGCGACCTGTCCCTGGGACGCGTCGCCGGGCGGGTCACCCGGGCGGGCCGGACCCGCGCCCGGGGACAGGATCAGGAACTCGGCGACGGCGAGCCCGGCGCCCCGCGCGTCGGCGCGAATGCCTTCCATCCGCTGCTGGCAGCTCTCGAGCGAGCCGGCGTAGTCGCGGAAGGTCGTGCGCACGCTGAGAGCACCCGCACGGAGATCCTCCGAGGTCCGCACCGCTCGCCCCATCGCCCCCTCGAACGCCACGCCTGCGTCGCCGCGCCAGTCGCCCCCGGCCTCGGTGCGTGCGTCGGCGAACGCATCCACGCCCGCGCTGACAGCGGGTCGCAAGGTCTCAGCGATCCAGTCCGCGCCGGAACGGATCGACGCGGGCGAGCCGGTGATCTCGGTGTCAATCGACACGTCGCGCCCCTCCGACGAAGGTGGCCTCGACGGCTGAGTCGCTCGTCCAGAAGTCAGCCTCGGTCTCGCCGACCTGGCTGCTGGTCACGCTCAGCCCCTCCGACATGGTGGCCGCGCTCCCCACAAGCGTGGACAGCATCGCTGTCAGCAGCGGCGTCATGTCGCCTGCGTCGATCGCCCTCGGTGCAGAGGCAGCTGTCTCCTCGATCCGGGCCGCAGCGGTGTCGAGGTACCCACGGATCGTGGTCAGGGTGCCGGGGGGAACCCTCACCTCGGTCACTGTCCCGCCTCCTGCGGGTGCAGCTCGCGGTCGAGGAGGAGCAGGTCGTACGGCACCTGGTCGAACGCCCGCTGCAGGTCGTCGACGCCCAGCAACACCCAGCCTGCGTCGTCGCCGTACTGCTCCTGCAGCCGGTCGATGGCCGAGTAGACGAACAACGCGGTGCGCCCGTCGCGCATCTGGTGCATCCGGATCCTGGTCGCTGCATCGAGATCGAAGGTCGGTGCGTAGACGACCGGAGGGAGGGTGGGTGGCTCCATGCACGACACCGTTCCCACCGTGGCAGGTCGCAAACACCGTCGGTGTCAGAGCAACCACGTGCGGAGAGGATGGCCGGGCCCACCCTCACCGCACGTGGCGCAAGCTCACCCGAGCACGCCCCCGATCGCCATCACGCCCTCCGGGTCATAGGTCCGGAGAGCCCGGCGAAGCCGGGCCAGCGTGACCTCGTCGTAGGCGTCGACGTACTCCTCCGGCGTGAACGTGAAGTTCGGCAGTCGGTGGTCGCCCACCCACGGCTCCATCGCGTCGAGGATGGCGGAGGCGTGGTCCTCCACACCCGGAACCTCCGAGATGCCGACGATGAGCAGCGAGTAGGCCGCGTTGCGCGAGGCGAAGGCGCTCGGGTGCTCCCCCGGCCGCGCGAAGGCACCTCCCAGCTGGCGCAGCTCGACCAGGATCTGCGGCGACGCCGCTTCCGGCCCGGTGAGCGCGAGCAGGGCGTCGGCCGCCTCCCGGGGGAAGTCGGTGAGCACGTTGCCCGCCTCGTAGCACGGGGTCGGGTCGAGCGGGTCCGTGTGGACCGAGTCGATCGCGGTGTAGGGCTTGTCGGCCACGTCGTCCAGGATCACGGGAGCTGCCGCACGCATCGTCGCGAACCAGCGCTCCCCCTCGTCGGCGGGACCGGTCCACACGTAGCGCACCGAGAGCGTCATCCGACCGGCGAGCATCGGCGGCACCCCCTCCATGTCGGGGAGCTGGAACAGCGCGATCGAGGTGGTGGCCAGCTCGGGCAGGTCCTCGGACCAGTGCAGCCACTGCTCGATGACGGTCGCCGCGTCGTCCCCGTCGAACCACAGCGAGCCGCCGTAGAACGTGGGCTGGTGGACGAGGTCGAACTCGATCGCGGTGACGATGCCCAACATCCCCTTCGCGCCGCGCAGGCCGAAGAACAGCTCCGGGTGCTCGGTCGGCGTCACCCGCCGGAGCACGCCGTCGCCGGTGACGACCTCGATGGCGCGCACCTTGTCGATGGCGAGCCCGTAGGTGCGGGCCATCGGCCCCAGCCCACCGCCGGTGGTGTAGCCGACGATGCCGACGTCGGTGATCGAGCCCGACAGCGGCGCCAGGCCGTACGGCGCGGCAGCCTCGACGACCCGGAGCCACTTCACGCCGGCTCCGGCGCGGGCCCAGCCCTCCGGGTGGACGACCACCTCGTCGAGGCCCTTGGTGGTGACCAGCAGCTCCGTGGTCAGGTCCGCCATCGGGCCGTGACCCGTGGCCTGCGGAGTCACGCGGATGCCGTGCCGGGCCGCGAACTGCACGGCCTCGACGACGTCGTCGGCGGTCTGTGCGGCGAGGACCGCCGCGGGTCGGACCGGGACGGCGAGGTTCCACGGCGAGGTGAGGGCGTCGTACGCCTCGTCGCCTGGCACCGCGACGATGCCGGTCGTGAGTGCGTCCAGCTCCGCGAACGGTGCGCCGTGCTCGGTGCTGGTCTGTGCGATGGTCATGCTTCCTCCGTGTGTCCGTGTCGTCGTTGACCCGACCACGGTGGACCCGGGTGGTTGCGGAGCACTTGAGCGCGACTTGAGCCCGCTCAGTCGTCCTCGGTGGGGCGGCGCGGCGGCACGAACAGGCCGGTGGGGTCCGCTGCCTGCCGGACCCGGACGAGCCGCTCGTACGCCGGCGCCGACCAGCCACGACGGGCGGCGGCCTCGTAGGCCATCGACAGGTAGGCCGCGCTCGAGGCCCAGGGCGTCAGCGAGTCCAGGATGCGTGTCGCGTCCTCGCGCACTGCGCTCCAGCCAGTGCCCACGTCGAGCCCGACTCCGAGCACGAGGAAGGCGCCCGGCAGTCGGTCGAGCGCACCACCACGAGGGGCCGGCCGAGCCAGCGCGCCACCGAGGTGCCGCAGCTCGACGAAGAGCAGGTTGCTGCCGGAGCCCGGACCGGCCGACGCGACGAGGGCGTCCACCGCGTCCGCGGGGAGACCGTGGACGAGGACGCTGTTGGCGTGGACCGCGGTCGGCTCCTGGGGGTCGAGCTGGAGGTGGGCGATCTCGGCCGCGGGCACCTGCGCGAACGTGTCGATCTCGGGTCGCAGCGCGCGCAGCGGGCCGAGGGTGCGAGCACCCGCCTCCGCATCGCCCTGCACCACTGCGTCGAGCATGACGAGCTGCCGACCGCGGACCTCCCCGGGCAGCGAGTCCTCGTCGGGCACCTGGAAGATGCGGGCGACGCTGGTCACCGACTCGGGTGCGTCGGCGGCCCACTCACCCCACGCGGTGAGGACCCGTCGGGCGTGCCGCCAGTCCCAGGCCATCATCCCGGCGTACGCCGTGCGGATCGGCAGCAGGTCGAACTCCAGCGACGTGACGACCCCGAAGCCGCCGCTGCCGCCGCGGGCCGCCCACAACAGGTCCGGGTCCTGGGTCTCGGTGGCGCGCACGAACGTCCCGTCCCCGAGCACCATCTCGGCGGCCGTGATCGCGCTGCACTGCAGGCCGTGCTGGCGGGCGTACCAGCTCACGCATCCGCCCAGCGACGAGCCGACCACACCCACCCCCGGGCTGGACGTGTGCCGCGCGGCCAGCCCGACCCGGCCGGCCCGGGCGACGACGTCGCCCCAGAGCACGCCGGCGTCAGCGCGCGCCGTCCGGGTGCCCGCGTCGACGCGCAGCCCGGTCATCGCCGAGGTGCGCAGCAGCACGGCATCGCCGAGCCGGCCCGCGAGCGGCGGGGCGCCGTGTCCGGTCCCCAGCGGGGCGACCCGGAGACCCGCCGCCGCGGCGGCCATCACGATCCGGCTGACCTCCTGCGGATCGGCGGGATAGGCGACCGCCGCCGGACGCTCGTCCACCTGGAGGTTCCAGGGCATCCTCGCCTCGTCGTAGAGGGGGTCCCCCGGCAGGTGCACGGCGCCGCCGGCCAGCCCGCGCAACGCCTCGGCGTCGGCGGTGGGGAGGGGCGTGGACTCGGGCACGGTCACCACCTCATGATCTGGGCACCCCAGCATGGTCGGGGAGACTTGAGGACGACTTGAGCCGCCGGCTCGCGCGTGCGTGGAGCAGGGCGCGCTCGCCTGCGGGGATGTCGGCGTGGATCGCATCGCGCACCAGCGGGTTGACGAAGTCGAGCGGCTGACCGTCGAGGAGGATCTCGCCGCGCGCCAGCACGTCGAGGGCCGACGCGACCTCCTCCTCCGGACGCTGCGCCACGTCGGCGACGGTCCTCAGGTCGGCCGCCGGACCGAGCACCGCCACCGCGCGCGCGACCGTCGTCACCGCCGCAGGCATCCGACGCAGGCGGAGCGTCACCAGAGAGGTGATCGCACGCGAGCCGACCGCCCTGACCGTGTCGACGTGTGCCGTGTCCGGCGGGACTCCTTCGTCTGCCAGGGCACGCAGCAGCTGGCGCAGGAGCAGCGGGTTGCCCGAGGTCATCCGGTGGCAGGTGGCGACGAACGCCTCAGCCCCCCGACCCAGGCGATCGGCCACCAGGGCAGCGGTGGCGTGCTCGGAGAGCGGCGCGAGGCGCAGCACCGAGACCGCCTCGTTGCCGGCGAGCTCGGCCATCAGGTGATCGGCCCGGTGCGGCTCACCGGTGCGCATGGCCAGCACCACCAGCACGGGGAGCCCCTCGAGGCGCCTCACCAGGTAGGCGAGGAACTCGAGCGAGGGCTCGTCGCTCCACTGGATGTCGTCGACGCACATCGCGAAGGGAGCACTTTCGGCCAGGTTCGTCGTGAGCTCGCAGAGCCCGCGGAGCACGGTGAAGCGCTCGTCCGGGCGTACGACGTCGTCGACTGCCGTGTCGAAGAGCTGCCGGACCACGCCGAAGTCGAATCCCTGCTCCAGTGCGCTGCTCCGCGCCGACCTCACCGGTACGACGACCCCGGCGGCGAGTCGGCGTACCTCCTCGAGCAGGCGGGTCTTGCCGATTCCCGCCGGGCCCTCGATCAGCAGGCAGCCGGAGCTCCCCGCTGCGAGCTCGTCGAGCATGGTGCGCAGGACGGCCATCTCGCGTTCCCGGTCCACGAGACCGTCGGGGGTCCGTGGCCGCGGGACGAGTCGGACCGTCTCGGCGCCTTCTCGGGGTGTCGGCCCGTCCAGGTCGGGCGACTGGGCGAGGACCTCCGCCTCGAGCGAGCGGAGCGCGGGACCCGGGTCGACGCCCAGCTCGTCGGAGAGCACCTCACGTGCCCGGCGCAGGGCCGCGAGCGCCGCGGCCTGACGGTGGGCGCGGTAGAGCGCGAGAGTCAGGAGACGCCAGCGCTCCTCGCGGAGCGGGTCGTCCTTCACGAGGGCCTCGAGGTCGCCGATGACCAGCGGGGCCTCCCCGAGCTCGAGACGGGTCCGGAGCAGACTCTCGCGGGCCACCTCGCGCAGCTCCGTGAGTCGGGCGATCTCCGCCTCCGCCCAGCCCTCCCCTGCATAGTCGGCGTAGGCGGGCCCTCGCCACATCCTGAGCGCGGTGTCCAGGGTGCACACCGCCTCGCCCGGCGCCTGGCCCGCCGCCGCCGCGACCGCCGACTCGAAGGCCCACGCATCCACGGCCTCGGGCGGGAGCCGCAGCACGTAGCCCGGACCGGCGCTGGCGATGACCGCGTCGCGCCGCCGAGCCGTCGCGTCGGGCTCGAGCCGTCGGCGCAGGTGGCTCACGTAGGCCTGCAGCGCACCGGACGCGTTGGCAGGGGGGTGGTCACCCCACACGCAGTCGACCAGCCGATCGGCGGGGACCACCTGGTCACGCAGGACGGTCAGCCCGGCCAGCACGGCACGCTGACGCCGCCCGCCGAGATCCACGGCCGCGCCGTCCCGCGTGGCCGTGAGCTCGCCGAGCACGTGCAGGTGAAGCTGCGGCTGCCCGTCCACCCCACTTCCTCGCCTCGGGTTCATCGAGGATACGGCCGGCGCAGGGCAGGTGGCTGCCCTGATTTTGGGCATGGGTCGATCCACCCAGCTCCTCGGCCGTGGGAGATGGGTGTCCCGCCCGACGCGAGGAGGGGCGTCGCGGAAATAGCGTCGCTGCATGGACACCACAGACATCGACACCACAGACATCGACACCGTGATCATCGGCGCCGGCCAGGCCGGACTGTCGACCGGCTACCACCTGCAGCGACGCGACGTCCCGTTCGTCATCCTCGATGCCGCCGGCCGCGTCGGCGACCAATGGCGCCGTCAGTGGGACAGCCTGCGCCTCTATTCACCCGCCCAGTTCGACGGCCTCCCCGGACTGCCGTTCCCCGCCCGTCGGTGGACCTTCCCGGGCAAGGACGCCGTGGGCGACTACCTCGAGACCTACGCACGCACCTTCGACCTCCCGGTGCGCCTCGGGACGCGGGTGCAGGCCCTGGACCGCCACGGGGACGGCTACGTCGTGACGACGGACCGTGGCCGCTACACCTGCCGCAACGTCGTCGTCGGGACGGGGACGTTCGGCCGGCATCCGCGCATCCCCGAGATGGCCGCGGCACTCGACCCGGGCATCCTCCAGCTGCACTCCAGCGAGTACCGCCGGCCCAGCCAGGTCAACGAGGGGGCCGTTCTGGTCGTCGGCGCGAGCCACTCCGGCACCGACATCGCCTACGAGCTGGCCGAGTCGCACCCGGTGATCCTGGCCGGTCGCGACTGCGGCGAGATCCCGCCGCGGCTCGGGTCACCGGCGTTCCGGCTGGTCTTCCCGGTCATGCTCTTCGCCTGGAACCACGTCCTCACCCGACGGAGCCCGATGCGCCACAAGCTCGAGGCCGAGCTTCGGGGCCACGGCGGCCCGATGCTCCGGGTCAAGCGGCGCGACCTGCTCGAGCGCGGGGTCGAGCGCGTCAGCAGCCGGATCGAGGAGTCGCGGGACGGCAAGCCCGTCGTCGAGGGCGCGCCGCGCGACGTGTCCTCCATCGTGTGGGCGACCGGCTTCCGCCAGGTCTTCGACTGGATCCACCTGCCGATCCTCGCCGAGAACGGCTGGCCGAAGGAGGATCGCGGCGTGGTCGCCGACGCTCCTGGTCTGTTCTTCTGCGGACTGTGCTTCCAGTACTCGTTCAGCTCGATGCTGATGGCCGGCACCGGCCGCGACGCCGCCTTCGTCGCCGACCGGGTCGCCGCCCGCTCGCGCAGGCTGGAGAAGGCCGGCGCGAGCCGCGCGGCGGCGGCCTGAGGCGTCGTACGCTCGGAGCCGGAGGTGAGCGCGATGGACGTGGTCGGCGACGTCGACCGAGCGCGCCAGGCCTATGCCCGCGGTGACTGGCCGGAGGCGTACGACGTCTGGTCCGGGGCCGACCTCGCCCACCTCGCCGGCTCCGACCTCGCCGACTTCGCGACCGCGGCCGAGCTTCTCGGTCACCACGACGAGGCGGTGCGCGTGATGCAGCAGGAGTTCCGGCTGCACGAGGAGGCGGACGATCCGCGGGCGGCCGTGGGGACGGCCGTCCGGCTGGCGATGAGCTGCGCCACCCACGGGGAGCCGGCGCTCTTCTCCGGATGGTCGGCCCGCGCCGAGGCGCTGCTCGACGATGTCGGCGCTGACTCGTCCGAGGCGGGCTGGGTGGCCTTCGTGCGGATGTTCGGCCACCTCCACCGGGGCGAGATCCCCCAGGCGTCGCAACAGGCCGACCACGCCACCGACGCGGGGCGCCGGCACCGCGACGCCGACCTCGTGGCGATGGGCCTGACCGGTCAGGGGCGGCTGCGGCTCTACACCGACCGGATCCCCGACGGCCTCTCCTGCCTCGACGAGGCGATGGTGCGGGTGGTCGCGGGCGAGTGCACGCCGGTCGTCGCCGGGCACGTCTACTGCACCGCGATCGAGGGCTGCCAGGAGATCAGTGACTTCGGCCGCGTCGCCGAGTGGACCTCCGCCCTCGACCGGTGGTGCTCCGCGCAGCCCGGGCTGCTCCTCTTCACCGGCCAGTGCGCACTGCACCGCGGCCAGCTGCTCCGGGTGCACGGGGACTGGTCCGCCGCGCTCGACGAGCTGGGGCTCGCCGCGCAGCGTTATGTCGAGGCCGGGTCGCCGGATGCCATCGGGCTCACTGCCCGCGAGTCGGGCGACGTCCTGCGCCTGCGCGGCGAGCTCGACGAGGCCGACGCGGCTTACCAGCGAGCCGCCGACCACGGCTGTGAGCCCCAGCCCGGACAGGCCCTGCTGTGGCTTGCGCGCGGTCAGGACACGGCGGCGCTGGCCGCCGTCGAGCGCCTGCTGGCCGAGGCGGCCGGTGCCGTGGCGCGGTGTCGTGTGCTGCCCGCCGCTGTCGAGGTGCTGCTTGCCGCCGGGCAGGTGGACCGGGCGCGGGTGGCCGCCGCCGAGCTGACGTCGCTGGCCTGCTCGGAAGGGCTCACGGCGATGGCTGCCGAGTGCGCCGGCGCGGTCGAGCTCGCCGCCGACGACCCGGCGGGAGCCCTGCCCTTCCTCCGCAAGGCCGGCCAGCTCTGGGCACGCGCATCGGCGCCCTACGACGCCGCCCGCGTCGGCGTCCTCCGTGGCCGGGCCCTCGCTCGGCTCGGCGATGCGGATGCCTCGCGCCGCGAGCTCGAGGCCGCCCGTGACTGCTTCCGCCGGCTGGGCGCGCGCCCTGCGGCGGACGAGGTGTCGGGGCTGCTGGCGCCCGCATCCTCCCCGGCCGGACTCACCCCCCGCGAGGTCGAGGTGCTGCGCCTCGTCGCCACCGGCCGCACCAACCCGCAGATCGCCGCAGCTCTGGTGCTCTCCGAGAAGACCGTCGCCCGCCACCTCTCCAACATCTTCACCAAGCTCGACGTGGGCTCGCGGACCGCCGCCGCGGCGTACGCCTACGAGCACGGCCTGATGTGACTGGGTGTGTTCCCTGGTGGAGCGTGCGTGCAGCCGCGGCCTTCGTCAACGACGGCATGCACCTGAGCGGACGTGCCTACAAGGTGGCCCTACCCGCGATCGCTGGAGCCGTCCGCGCAACTGCTTGAACGGCCGCGGGCGGGCATTTCCGAGCACCGTCAGCTGCCGATCCGGACGATCGAGCGTCTGGCAGGATCCGGCTCATGGTCGAGGACGGGTGCCCCTTCTGCGATGTTCTGGAGTCCGAGATCGTCGCGGCAGACGGTCCCTGCGTGGCGATCTGGACCAACCAGTTGCCGCGCGGATCTCTCATGGTGATTCCGCGAGCGCATCGCAGGGAACCGTGGGACCTCTCCGCGCAGGAGTGGTCAGCAACGCAGGTTCTGCTCCGAACGATGACGGAGCGAATAGGTGAGATCCACCAGCCTGATGGTTGGAACGTGGGTTGGAACGTTGGTCTTGTGGGTGGTCAGACGGTAGGGCACGCACACTGCCATCTCGTGCCCCGATATCGAGACGAGCTGCATGCCGGGAAGGGGCTGCGCTGGTGGTTCAAGCAGCCGGAGAACGAGGTCGACGCTCGACTTGGGTGACCCGCTCATCGCTGCCGTGCGCGCCCGGAACCAAGCCTGCCGAAGAGGCTTGATAGAAGCCATTGGATGAGGACGTTTGCACCTCCGACCCTAGGCTCAGGCCGCGCGCGGCTCAGCCGCGGCGGACCCTTGGGCCGAGGGCCGGTTTCTCCACGTCGAAGGTGCCGTCGCGGTGCGCGTCGTCGGAATAGACCCCGCCCACCTCCGCGTCGTTCTCCTGGTCGAGGTCAAGGCCGTACGCGACCACGCCGACGCGGACCCAGCGCGCGTCACCCAGGCAGGATGTCGGCACCGAGAGGGTGGTAGACCGGGTGGAGCGATAGACGTCGGCCTTCAAGCCCGGGCAGTCGATCTCCCTGCCTCCATTGGCCGCACCACTCACGATCGGCTTGCCGCCGAGATGCTCGACGAACACGTCGACCTTGCCCCGGGGCAGCTTGATTCGGGTACCTACGAACATGAAGGGATCCGTGGCTAGCCTCCGGAACTGCACGCGCACCAACACGACCTTCGAGCGGTGGTCGACCACCGTCCGGACGATGTCGAGCGTGCGCTGGTCCGGCGCGGTGGTCGTCTGCTCGACCCCCTCCACCTCGGACGTGACAAGCACGTCGCCCGCGGGGTCGCGGGTCACGACACGCTCGGCGTACGCCGTCGACGGCAGGAGGGCGACGAGAGGAAGGACGACGATGGCGAGCCGGAGGCTGTGGCGGAGCAACATGCGGCGAATCCTAGACACCAGCGGCCCCCGGGAACTGCGATAACGGAATCCGAAGACCGGCCTATGCCGTACTTCGGATGCGCGCATCTCGGCAGTTCCTGTAGAGCTGAGCCGGCAATAGGGACACACCCAGTGAGACCCGCATGGGTGGTCCGCCCCACCCGGACGGGGACGAGATGCGGACTTCAGCCGATGCCGGGGACCTGTCCGACTCCTAGCGTCGAGGCATGGACACGACGCTGCCGGTGCTCGCTGGGATGGTCTCCACGGCCGTCTTCGCCGGCAGCATGCTGCCGATGCTCCACAAGGCGCTCCGCACGCGGGAGCTGTCGTCGTACAGCCTCGGCAACATCGCGCTGGCCAACGTCGGCAACGCGGTGCACTGCGTCTACGTCTTCCACCTGCCGGCAGGGCCGATCTGGGTGCTGCACACGTTCTACGTCATCACCTCGGCGCTGATGCTCTACTGGTACCTGCGCGGCTCGGGGACCCGATCCCGGTCGGTGCCGGTCAGCGCGGTGCCGGGACCACGTGCGCGTCGCCGCCCGGGAACACCAGCCCCTCGTGACCGTTGCTCCAGCGGACGAGGTACGGCGGTCCGCCGTCCTCGCCACGCACCTCGATGATCTCGCCCTGACGCGGGGGCGCGTCCACCTTGTTGCTCTCGGCGACCAGGTTGTCGCCCACCTGCGCGTGCATCGTCCTCACCTCTCACTCGGCCTTTCGCCGGTCCCTCCACCATGCTCCCGCACAGCGACGCTCGCAAGGGCTGTGGCACCGACCCACTCACGGGCGTAGATTCGTTGGTTGCCCTCCCACCCCCCAACCCCGAGGAGTGGGTGACCACACCGAGGAGGGGCAGCATGTTCATCCAGATCATCCAAGGCATGTGCACGCGCCAGCAGGAGCTCCGCGAGCACCTGGACACGTGGCACCACGAGCTCAGCTCCGGAGCACCGGGCTGGCTCGGAGGGACCTACGGGTTCACCGACGACGACATGTTCGTGGGCGTCGTCCGATTCGACTCCAGGGACTCTGCGATGGCCAACTCCGGCAGGCCCGAGCAGGATGCCTGGGCTGCCCGGCTGATGGAGCTCTTCGACGGGCCCATCGAGTTCCACGACTGCGACGACGTCACGCTCATGATGGACGGCGGGTCCGACAGCGCGGGCTTCGTCCAGGTCATCCGGGGCAGGGTCGACGACATCGAACGGCTCAGGTCGATGATGACCGCCGACACCGACTCGCTGCACCGGATGCGCCCCGACATCGTCGGCGGCACCCTCGCGATCGAGCCGGACGGCACCTTCACCGAGACCGTCGCGTTCACCGGCGAGGCCGCAGCACGTCAGGGCGAGCAGGCCGAGCCTCCGCCGGAGATGCGGTCCGACCTCGAGTACGCCATGGCGAACGCCCAGTTCTACGACCTGCGCCACCCCTGGTTCGCGTCGCACTGAGGAGCCTGTCGTTGTCCCGGGGCGCTCGGGAGCCCCGGGCGGTCGCGCGCGTGCATCGTCGAGCTGATGCCCTAGCCGCCCCCGTCAGCCGATGCCGAGCCGGCGCGCCACGTCCCCGCCGGCGACCAGTCGTACGGTCTCGGGATCGCCCACCACCACGAGCTCGTCGGTGGCGCGCGACATCCCGACGTAGAGCCGCTCCCGCGCCCGATCGCGCGACCCGTCCTCGTTGAGGCAGAGCACCACGGCCCGGCGCTCGAGCCCCTTGCACCCGAGCACGTGGCCGTAGAAGACGTCGTCGTCCCAGTAGGTGCGCCAGTAGCCCTCCTGGTCGTGGAAGTCGGTGCGCTCGACCTGCACGGGATGGCGGTGCCCAGTGGTGAGCAGCGCGACGTTGCGCGGCTCCCAGCCGGCCTCGAGGAGCGTGTCGACGACGTCGTCGGCCGCCTCGATCGCGTCCTCCTGCGAGGAGGCGACGAACCGCACGGCAGGTCCGTCGCCTCCTCGGGAGTACATCCGGCTCGGCGCCAGCGGGCCGAACGACTCGTGGATCTGCCTGGTGTTGCGCAGGTTGTGGTCGAGCACGAGCGGCACCAAGGTCACCGGCGGGCGACCGAAGCGCGCGAAGATGCGCTGGTTCTCGTCGGAGTAGACGAACAGCCCGCCCTCCTCCTCGTCCCGCAGCGAGCGCAGCACCGCCGTCCACCACGAGTCGGCGAAGTCCTGCGCCTCGTCGACGATGACGGCGTCGTACTTCTGCTTGTCGGGCAGCGCGCCGGCGAGCTCGGCCATCTCCGCAGGCAGCCGCTCCTCCCAGAACTCGCTGTCGGTGCGATCCCCCTCGGCTGCGCCCCACTGCTGGCCGAAGGCGTGGAAGGTGCCGACGAAGGCCGGGCGGTGGCGCCGGTCCCACGTCGCGACCTGGCGACGCAGGTGCTCGGCCAGCCCGATCGAGTAGCAGAGCAGCGCCACTCTTTGTGGCTTGCGACCCTGCCCGCCCCGCGTCAGCTCCTTGGCCTGCTGGAGAGCGAGCACCGTCTTGCCGCTGCCGGCACCGCCGCGCACCTCGACCCGCGGCAGCAGCCGGGTCACCCGCAGGATCGTGGCCTGCTCCATGGTGAGCCGGTCGAACTCGGCGGCCCGGTCGTCGGACTCGGCATTGACGTCGTAGGGAGTGGCGAAGCGCCCGGAGAGGATGTCGGTGAGCACCTCGACGTCGTCGTACGACGGAGCCCGGCCGCCGTGCTGCATCCGCCAGGCCGCGTCACGGACCCGCTCGGCGAGCGCCGACTGGTCGCCCCTGTCGTGCAGCGACCACCGTGGCAGCTCGGGGACGCTGAAGTCCTGGCCGAAGGTGGAGTAGGGCACGACCACTCCGTGCCCCCACGCCACGCGCCGGGTGGGCCCACCGCGCGGGTGCTGGTCGACGTAGCGCCGGAGGGCGTGCTTGGTGCCGCGCGCCTGGTCGACGGGCCGGATCTGCCGTCGCGACCCACTGCTCTGGGTCCACCACGTGTGGCCCTCGGAGTCGTCGGACTCGACGAAGACGCTGCCGCCCTTGACCTCCAGGACGAGGACCCCGACGTCGGGCATGAGCACGACGAGGTCGGCCTCGTGGTCCTTGTCGCCGTCGGTGAGCCGGAGGTTGGCGATGAGCACGTCGTCATCGCCGAGGCTGTCGCGCAGCCGCTCCCACACCTGTTTCTCCGACCCGGTCGTGAAGGTCGGGCTCTCCGGGATCAGGCGTGGCATGCGCTCACCCCATCACTGCATGCGTCGTCCCGTCCTCCGAACGCGGTCACCGGCCGGTCCCGGCCTCGTCCTCGTCGAAGAGAGCTAGCTGGTCGAGCTGGACCTTGCGCACGGGCGCATCCACCATCAGCCGCAGGCCCGCGCGCATCCGCGCGGCCAGCTCGCGGAGGTAGTCGTGTCGCGCCCTGATCGTCTTCTCCTTGGCCCGCTGCCCTTGGACTCGAGCCTCGCGCGCCTTGGTCCGCATCTCGCGGCGCCGCTGCTCGGTGATCCGGATCGCCTTCAGCAACAGACCGGTGTCGTTGCCATAGATCCGCGCCATGGCGACGGGGCTCACTGACCCGCGCTGGTCGCGCTCCAGCTCGGCCATCACGGCGTACGCCGTCGCGAAGCGGCTGTTGGGCCGGCGCCTCGTGGGTGCCTCCTGGCCGGTGCTCACGCGCTCGTCGAGGTCGCGCGCCCAGCCGTCGACCTGCGAGAGCAGGCGCTGGATCTCGCCCTGCACGATGACCGGGATGGCCACCGCGAGGCTGAGCTCGCGGGTGACCGCGATCCGTCGCTCGGCGAGCGAGAAGGTCAGGCCGAACTCGGTGCGGTTGAGCCGGTTGACCTCGACCAGCGCGGAGTCACGGTCATCGACCTCGTCGAGGAGCAGGCACGACAGCAGCACGCGAGGAGCCGACGTGTTGACCGCCACCCAGACCAGGCGGGTCTCCGTCGGCAGAGCGAGGTCGCCGTCCTCGTCCCACTCGGGCGTCTCGTCGTAGAGGTCCGCCACGGCCAGGTCCACGATCGCGCGCACGTCCTCGACCGACGTCGGCTGGACGACCTCGTTGAGGTCGGTCTCGACCTTGCGTGGCTTCGGCGGCAGCGGGCGTAGGGCACCCTCGGGCTCGAGGCCACCGGCGTCGAGGTAGACCGGGTGGAGCACGCCGTAGCGGTTGCGGAGGGCGTCGACGACCGCCACGGCGGCCTGATCGGCGTGACCAGCCGCCAGCCAGCCCGAGAAGTCGGTGTCGCCGTCACGCATCGCCTCGATCCGCAGGAGTCCGCCTCGGAGTCCGACCCGGCACCACGGTGCTGCCTCATCTTCTGGACCGCAAGCCACTGAGAACCACGTGTCGGGCTCCAGCTCTGCGAGTCGGTCGGCCAGCCGCTGCCGGAACTCCCGCCAGGCCGTCTCGATCGCGTCGTCCCACCGACGCTCCAGCTCTGCGCTCATGCTTCGACCCCTCACTGGATCGCCCCCGCGATCCCGACGAGGACGACTCTAGGGAGGACCACCGACAGTGCCGCGGGCTCGTGAGCCCTCAGCCGAGCAGCTCCCGTGCCAGCGCGAGGTGGAACTCCACCGAGGTCAACAGGTCGTCGATGTGCACCCGCTCGTCGGCGTTGTGGAATCCAGCCGCGATCACCTCCGCGGACGTGGCCACGAACGGAGCGAAGCCGTAGGCAATGGGGGTGCCGGCAGCGCGCAGGTAGACCGAGTCGGTGAAACCGGTGGAGAGGATCGGCAACAACGCGGCATCGTCACCGGATCTGCCCAGGACGGCGGCCATCGCCTCCATGAGCGGCGACGCCGGGGACGAGGCACTGCCGGCGACCAGGTGCTCGGGCCACTCCAGCGCGAAGGCCAGGTCAGACCCCAGCCGGGCCCGGACGTCTCGCTCGACATCGGCCGCGGTGGTGCCCGGCAGGATCCGGCAGTCGAGCTCCATGGACGCTCGCGCCGGCATCACGTTGCGCTTGGTCGACGCGCTCAGCAGCGTCGGCGCCATGGTCGTGCCGGCCAGCGCCGGGAGGGTGTGGGCGAGGACCGGGTGCAGGGCCGCAGCCCGGGACAGGGCGGCCACGGGATCGGTGACCGGCTCCCCGAGCAGCACCTCCAGGGTCCGGTCCACGAGGGCCGACGGCGTCCAGGTGGGCATGCCCGTGCCGATCCGACGCAGCAGCTCCCCCAGGAGCGGCACCGCGTTGTCGCCGACGCTCGGGGTCGAGGCGTGGCCGGCCTCGCCGAGGGCCACCACCCGGGCGGGATAGGTGCCCTTCTCGCCGACGCTGACCGTCTGCACGACCCGGCCGTCGGGGAGCCGGAGCCGTGATCCGCCGCCTTCGTTGAGGGCCAGGTCGGGACGGATGTCGGGCCGTGACTCGAGGAGCCAGCGCATCCCCACGTCGGCCATGCCGTCCTCCTCGTCCGCGACCGCGATGAACCACAGGTCGCCGCGCGGCCGGAACCCGGAGCGCGCCAGCTCGGCCATCGCGACGGCCCGCGCGGCCACCTCGTTCTTCATGTCGATCGCACCGCGGCCCCACAACCAGCCGCCCTCGTCCACGACGGCCGCGAACGGCGGGTGCGTCCAGTCCCGGGGGTCGGCCGGCACGACGTCCGTGTGCCCCACGAAGGCCAGCGACGGCGCATCCCCGGTGCCCGGGATCCGCGCGACCAGGTTGGCCCGGCGCGGGTCGCGGGCGATCAGCTCGCAGTCCACGCCGGCCCCGACCAGGTAGTCGCGCAGGTACGTCGCCGGGCCGGTCTCGTCACCGGGCGGGCGCCCCAGCGCGGCCTCCGGGGCGTTGCTCGAGTCGAAGCGGATCAGCGCCCGGGCGACCTCGAGCACCTCGGCGTGCAGCGGCGTCACTCGCCCACTCCCAACCGGTCCAGCACCCACGCGAACACCTCCGCCTCGTAGGCCAGGTGCCCGAAGCGACCCGAGGGTCCGGCGTGCGCGCCCGCCCCCGTCTCGCACCGGAAGACGCAGCGCGGCGACCAGTCCGGATCGGTCTCGCGCAGTCGGGCGACCCACTTCGCCGGCTCGTGGACCATCACCCGCGGGTCGTGGACGGCGCCGGTCACCAGCAGGTCGGGGCGGGAGCCGGCGGCGGGCACGTTCTCGTACGGCGAGTAGGCCAGCATCCAGTCGAAGTCGGCCCGGCGTCGCGGATCGCCCCACTCGTCCCACTCGTTGACGGTCAACGGGATGGACGCGTCGAACATCGTGGTGACGACGTCGACGAACGGGACCTCGGCGACCACGGCACGCCACCGGTCCGGGCGCTGGCTGAACACCGCACCCTGGAGGAGCCCTCCCGCGGACAGCCCGCGGCTGGCGATCCGGTCGCCGTCGACGTACGTCGTGGCGAGCCCGTCGGCGACCGCGATGAAGTCGTCGAACGTGTGCTGCTTGTGCTCAAGCCGCCCGTCGAGCCACCAGCGCCGGCCGCCCTCGCCACCACCGCGGACGTGGGCGTGGGCATAGACCACGCCCCGGTCGAGGAGGCTGGGCAGCGCGGCGTCCCAGTCCGGCTCGAACGTGTACTCGTAGGCGCCGTAGCCATAGAGCAGCGCCGGCGCGGTGCCGTCGAGGGGGGTGTCGCGGTGCCGCACGACCGTCACCGGCACCAGGGTGCCGTCGACCGACGGCAGGTCGAGCCGGGTGGTGACATAGCGCCCACCGTCGTGCCCGGGTGCCTGCTGGCGCGCGAGGTCGGTGACCGCGCCCGACGCGAGGTCCACGTCGGACCACACCGGCGGCTCGACGTGCGCCTGGTCGACGACGGTGGCGGCGCTCGCGTCGTACGCCGTGTTGCGGGCGAGCCGCAGCCCACCCCCGGCGAAGCGGCTGGAGAGGGTGGTCCCGGCCTCCCCGAGCCGGTCGAGCGGCAGCACCCGCAACACGTGGGCGGCACCGGTGCGCAGGCTCAGCACCACGTGCCCGGCGAAGGCATCGACCCGCTCGAGACGCTCGGCGGGATCCTCACCCCGCACCTCGGTCCACACGGAGTGGTCCTGGTCGCCCCGGCGGGGCACGGGCGCGGAGACCAGCCGGAACTCGACCGCCTCGTCGTTGGTCACCAGCAGCAGCACGTCGCTCTCGCGCACGTGCTCGGCCCGGTAGACGACCCCCGGACGGCGCCCACCCACGGAGTACGCCGGCGACTCGGGGTCGTGGGCGTCGACGGCCCAGACCTCGCCGGTGTCACGGCTCTCGCTGAGCACCAGGACAACCGCCCCGCTGCGCGACGCGCGCAGGTGGAGGTCGAAGCGCTCGTCAGGCTCCTCGAGCACCAGCACGTCCTCGGCGGCCGCCGTCCCGATCCGGTGCCGCCAGACCTGGTGGGGCCGGTAGGCGTGGTCGTGGACGGTGTAGAAGAACCAGCGCGAGTCCGCGCTCCACGCGCCGCCGTAGTAGGTGCGCGGGATGACCTCGTCGAGCTCGGTCCCGGTGCGGAGGTCGCGGAAGCGCAGCTCGTAGACCTCGTCCCCTGTGCGGTCCACGGAGAACGCCAGGAGGTGCTCGTCGGGGCTGACCAGGGTGACCCCGAGCTCGAGATAGCTGCTGTCGCCGGCCAGTGACCCGACGTCGAGCACCAGCTCGCCCGGACCACGGAACCGGTCGTCGAGATCAGGGGGTGCCGACGAATTCCGTGTTACAACACGATGAACCCCATGGATTTCTCTGACAATGTCGGCATACTCATTCCCACGACGGGTCAGGGAGTAGTACCTGAAGCCCGCGCGATGCCACGGCGCTGAGAGATCCGCGTCGGGGACCCGCGCAGTCATCTCGTCCGTCAGATCAGACACCAGGGAGCCGAGATGGGCGCAGGCCGAGTCATAGAAGGACCGCTCCAGCGCGAGGTGGTCGAGAAGCCCGGGAGTCGTCGCACCCATCCAGTGATAGGGATCGGGGCGTACGACGCCGTGCTCGGTGTGCTCGAACGGCTCACGCGGAGCCGCGGGAGCCGACGGCGAGGGGGTGTCCACGGGCGTCAACGTAGCGCCATCCGGGGCCTCGCAGCGGGCGCGCTGGTCGCCACCTGCCTCACCCCGACCCTCCTGGCGTCTCCGACGGCCGCCGCGTCGGCGGACGATCCGTTGACCCTGACCGTCGCGATGACCAACGAGGTCGACTCGTTCAACCCGTTCCTCGGCATCGAGGCGGAGTCCTTCGAGATGTGGGCCCTTGCCTACGACTTCATGACCGTCACCGGTGTGAAGGACCTGGCGTACGAGCCCGGGTTGGCCACGTCGTGGGAGAGCTCCGACGACGGGCTCACCTGGACCTTCGACATCCGCGAGGGCGTGACCTGGTCCGACGACGTGCCGCTGACGGCGGCGGACATCGCCTACACCTACAACCGCGTCCTCGACGGTGGTCCCGAGGCAGCGACCTGGAGGCCCTACCTCGCCGGCGTCACCTCGATCACCGCACCGGACGACACCACCGTCGTGCTGGAGCTGAAGCGGGTGAACTCCGGCCTGCCCGGGCTGCCCATCCCGGTCATTCCTGAGCACATCTGGTCCGACGTCGCGGAGGACGACGTCAAGACCTACAAGAACGAGCCGACCGACGCCCAGCCGGTCGTGGGGTCGGGACCCTTCCGGTTCGTCGAGGGCAGCGCCGGCGGCTCGACGTACCGGTTCGAGAAGAACCCCGACTACTGGGGCGGCGTCCCCCACCTCGACCAGATCGTCTACCGCGTCTTCAAGTCCGAGGACCCGGCCATCGCCGCGCTGAAGAAGGGCGAGGTCGACTTCGTCCACAACATCAGCGCCATCCAGGTGGATGCGCTCGACGGAGTGCCGGGCATCACCGCGATCAACGGGGACTCCCCCGGCTTCGACGAGATCGCGTTCAACGCCGGCGCGGTCGACCTCGACACCGGCACGCCGATCGGCGACGGCCACCCGGCCGTCCAGGACCCCGCCTTCCGCCACGCACTGGGCTGGAGCATGGACCTCGACCAGCTCGTCGAGAAGGTCTACCAGGGAGCAGGCGAGACCGGCAGCACGATCGTCCCGCCGTTCTACTGCGACGTTCCACTGGGAGGCACCTGACGACGACGCGTTCACCTACGACCCCGAGCGGGCCGGCGACGCGCTCGACGAGGCCGGCTACGAGATGGGCGACAACGGGTCGCGCACGATGCCGGACGGCAGCCCCATCGGCACGCTGCGCCTGGCTGCCCGCTCCGACTCGCAGACCTCGATCGACACGATGACGTTCTTCCAGGAATGGCTCTCCGACATCGGGATCGACGCCAAGGTGAGCGCGATCGAGTCCAGCAAGCTCACCGACGTGATCCTCGAGGGCGACTTCGATGCCTTCCAGTGGGGGTGGTTCGTCGACCCCAACCCGACCTCGATGCTCAGCTACATGACGTGCGACCAGCGCGGCAACTGGTCGGACACCTGGTACTGCAACGAGGACTACGACGCGCTCTACGAGCAGCAGCTCGGTGAGGCCGACCCGGAGGCCCGCGCCGAGCAGGTCCAGCAGATGCAGCAGATCCTCTTCGAGGAGTCGCCCTACCTCGTCACCGCCTACAACACCGTCGGACAGGCGCTGCGCAGCGACCGCTTCGCGTGCCTGGTGCGCCAGCCCGCACCCACCGGGGTCTGGCTGTTCCAGTACGGCGTCTACAACTACATCCACATGCAGGCCGCGGACGAGGCCGGCGACTGTGGGGGCGACGAGTCGGCCACCCAGGCGACCAGTGCAGGCGAGGACGGCGCCGTGGGCACCGGCGTGCTCGTCGGCATCGGCGCCGCCGCGGTGCCGGTCGTGCTGCTCGCGGGAGTGCTGATGATGCGCCGCCGCCGAACAGCAGCGGACCGCGAGTGAGCGTGGAGCCGACCCGATGAGCGTCGTCACGACGCACCCGACCGGAGTCCCGCCGGAGGGCGAGCGCCCCGCACGGTCCCGACGAGGCACCCGGCACGGCTACACGACGTACGCCGGGGGCAAGGTGCTCGGCGCCCTCGGCAGCCTGATGTTCATGCTGGTCGTGAACTTCTTCCTGTTCCGGATCCTGCCCGGCGATCCGGCCCGCACCCTGGGTCGGGGCCGGCTCACCAGCGCGGAGCAGCTGGACGAGTTCAACAAGACGTACGGCCTCGACGAGCCCACGGGCCAGCAGTTCGTCACCTACCTGACGAACCTGGCACACGGTGACCTCGGCTACTCGATCCTCTATCGCCGCGACGTGTCGGGCATCCTCCTCGACCGGCTCTGGCCGACGCTGCTGCTGGTGGGCACCGCGACGGTCCTCGCCGCCCTGATCGGTGTCTGGATCGGCATCCGGGCCGGCTGGGACCGGGGCGGGGGGTTCGACCGGTTCTCCACCGGCACCTCGCTGACCCTCTACTCGATGCCCGAGTGGTGGCTGGGCCTGTTGCTGATCGCCAGCCTGTCGGTGGGCATCGGGCCGATGCCCGGCCTGTTCCCGACGGGCGGGCTGCACTCGGTCGGCTCCGATCCGGGCTCACTGTCGGGCGTGGTGGACACGGCCTGGCACCTGGCCCTCCCGGTGATCACCCTGACCCTGGCCTATCTCGCCGACTACGCCCTGATCATGCGGGGCTCGCTCATCGACGAGCTCGGCTCGGACTACCTGACCACCGCCAAGGCCAAGGGGCTGCGCGACGCCGCGGTCCGCGGCCGGCACGCGGTGCCCAACGCCCTGCTGCCGACCACGACCGTGATCGCGCTGAACTTCGGCTTCGTGATCGCGGGCGCCATCACGGTCGAGACGATCTTCTCCATCCCCGGGCTCGGCCTGCTGACCACGGAGGCGCTCAAGGTGCCCGACTACTGGCTCCTCCAGGGTGTCTTCCTGCTCTCGTCGGCCGCGGTGATCGTGGCCAACCTGCTCGCCAACCTCGCCTATGGCTGGCTCGACCCGAGGGTCCGGACCTGATGAGCACCGACGCATCCACCGAACAGGCCGCCTCGCTGTCCGCGCGGCAGCTGGCCGCGCGCCGACGCCGGGCGGGCTGGTCCCGCGGCTGGGCACGCTTCCGCACCAACCGCGCCGGGCTGGTCGGACTGGTCGTGCTCGCGCTCTTCGTGTTGACGGCCCTCTTCGCTCCGCTGCTGGCCGACGAGTCGGGCCTCTCCGTCACCCGGGCCACCGGCGGAGTGCTCGAGTCCCCGTCCTGGCAGTACCCCCTCGGCACCGACGACAGCGGCAGGTCGGTGCTGACCCTGCTGATCTGGGGCGCCCGGATCTCGCTGTTCGTGGGCCTGATGGCGACCCTGCTCTCGATGCTGATCGGGACGATCGTGGGGTTGACCTCCGGCTACTTCGGCGGGGTGACCGGTGCGGTGCTGTTCCGCTTCACCGAGTGGTTCCTGGTGATCCCGTTCCTGCCGTTGGCGATCGTGCTGGCCAGCGTGCTCGGCCGCTCCCTGCTCAACATCGTCATCGTCATCGGGGTGACCTCCTGGGCGGGCACCGCCTTGCTGATCCGCAGCCAGACGCTGTCGATCAAGGAGCGGGCCTACCTCGAGCGGTCGCGGGCCCTCGGCGCCGGCAACGCCCACCTGCTGCGCAAGCACGTGCTGCCCAACGTCATCCCGCTCGTCTTCGCCAACACCACCCTCGCGGTGGCGGTGGCGATCCTCTCCGAGACCACGCTGAGCTTCCTGGGCCTCGGGGACCCGACCCGGATCTCGTGGGGATCGATGCTGGAGAACGCCTACCGGGTCGGCGCCATCACCACGGGCTCGTGGTGGTTCTTCGTCCCGCCGGGCGTGTGCGTCGTGCTGGTCGTGCTCTGCTTCACGCTGGTCGGCCAGGCACTCGAGGACGTCCTCAACCCCCGACTCCAGGACCGGTGAGCACGATGAGTGAGCTGCTGCGGATCGAGGGGCTGTCGGTCACCTACCGCACCGACCAGGGCCCGCTGCCGGCGGTGCGCGACGTCGACCTCACGGTGGCGCGGGGCGAGGTGGTCGGCGTGGCCGGGGAGTCCGGCTGCGGGAAGTCCACGCTGGCCAGCACCGTGCTCCGGCTCCAGCCGGCCTCGGCGACGGTCACCGGACGGGTCCTCGTCGACGACGCCGATGTGCTGACGATGCGATGGGGCGACCTCCGCGCGCTGCGGTGGGCAGGTGCCTCGATCATCTTCCAGGGCGCACTGCACTCGCTCAACGCCGTACGCCGCGTCGGCCAGCAGATCGCCGAACCCATCGAGCTCCACGAGCCGGGGGTGGGCCGGGCCGAGGTGAAGCGACGCGTCGGCGAGCTGCTCGAGCAGGTCGGGCTGCCGGCCGCGCGCGCCGAGGCCTATCCGCACCAGCTCTCCGGCGGGCAGCGCCAGCGGGTGATGATCGCGATGGCACTGGCCTGCCGGCCGGCTCTCGTCGTCGCCGACGAGCCGACCACGGCCCTCGACGTGATGGTGCAGGCGCAGGTCCTCGACGTGCTCAGCACCCTCGTCAAGGAGCTGGAGGTCGGCATGCTGCTGATCAGCCACGACCTGTCGGTCCTCGCCGCCATGAGCGACCGGATCGCCGTGATGTACGCCGGCCGGGTGATCGAGCAGGGACCGGCCGACCAGGTGTTCACCGACCCGCTGCACCCCTACGCCGCCGCCCTGTCGGCCTCCTTCCCCCGGGTGGGAGATCCCAGCGCCCGCTACGCCCCGGCGGGACTGGCCGGCGACCCGCCGGATCCGCGCCACCTGCTGTCGGGCTGCTCCTTCGAGCCGCGGTGCCCCCGTGCGGTCGAGGAGTGCACGACCGCGGAGCCGCCGCTGGAGACCAAGCGTCCCGGTCGTCAGGCCGCCTGCATCCGGGTGCCGGCATGAGCGCCGGGACCCCCGCCACGACCCCGGCCCTGCCAGAGATCACCCTCGAGGCGCGCGACCTCGCGGTGGAGTTCAGCTCGCGCAGCGGCGACGTGGCGACCGCGCTCGACGGGGTCGACCTGCGGGTCCGCTCCGGTGAGATCCTCGCCCTGGTCGGGGAGTCCGGCTCGGGCAAGACGACGCTGGCCCGGGCGTTGACCGGGCTGGAGAAGCCGACCCGCGGCGAGGTGCTGCTCGACGGCACCCCGCTGCGCTACCGGGCTCGCGACCTGCGGGCCTTCCGGCGTCGCGTCCAGATGATCCTGCAGGACCCGGCCGGTGCGCTGAACCCGCGCCACACCGTCTACGACTCGGTCGCGGAGGGGCTGCGCCTGCACGGGTTGTCGCGCCACGACCCGGACGGGCGCACCGAGGAGAGGCAGGTCGCGGACGCGCTCGCCTCGGCCGGACTGCGCCCGCCCGAGCGGTTGTTCCTGCGCTATCCCCACGAGCTCTCGGGCGGGCAGCGGCAGCGCGTGCTGATCGCCGGGGCCCTGGCGCTGCGACCGGGCATGCTGATCGCCGACGAGCCCGTCTCCAGCCTGGACGCCTCGATCCGCGGGGAGATCCTGGCGCTGCTGCTCAAGCTGCGCGCCGAGCTCGGCCTCGGCGTCCTGGTGGTGACGCACGACCTCGGCCTGGCCTGGAACATCGCGGACCGCACCGCGGTGATGTATCTCGGGCGGGATCGTCGAGGCCGGGCCCACCGAGGAGGTCCTCGCGAACCCGCAGCACCCCTACACGAAGGCGCTGCTGTCGGTGGTGCCCGAGATCGAGCGCATCGCACCCGTCGTGCTCACCGGCGAGGTGCCGGACCCGACCCGGATCCCGCACGGCTGCCGGTTCCACCCCCGGTGCCCGGCGCTGGCCGACGGGTCGGCGGCCGCGGTGGCCGACGCCTGCCGGACGATCCCGCTCGAGGTGCTGTCGGCCGCGGAGACGCACGCGTGCGCGTGCCACCTCGTCGCGGCGCGTACGCGCACCGACGCCTGAACTACTGCTGAGGATCGGCGCCAGCAGCGCGCGTACGTCGTCGGAGTCGAGGCCGACGCTGGTGTTGCCGTCGCGACCGACCGTGGTCGGGGCGGTGAACATCGAGTTCAGCACCGCCTCCTCGGTGGCCTCCACGACGGCGGCGAAGAGCGGGTCCAGGTCGCGTCCGCCGAGGGCGACCCCGTCGGGCCGCTGGTCGCGGTCCAGCCGCATCCCGGTGCCGAAGCCGAGGAAGATCTCCCCGCTGCCGTGATGGGCCACCGAGCCCGTACGCGCCAGGCCGAGGCCGATCCGGCGCGCGAGCCGCGCGCACGAGGCGCCGTCGACGGGCGCGTCCGTCACGACGATGCCCAGGCAGGAGCCGGCAGGCGTGTCGGGACCCGACGCGATCGGCGGGAGCAGCCGACCGAGCGGCAGACCGGCGACGACCAGCGCCTCGCGTGAGCCGAAGTTGGTGAGCAGCAGGACCCCGACGGTGTGGCCCGCGGCCGTCACCCGCGACGAGGTGCCGATGCCGCCCTTGAAGCCGAGGCAGGACATCCCGGTGCCGGCGCCGACAGCGCCCTCGGCGGGCGGCTCCCCCGCGCCTCGGGACGCCAGCGCGGCGGCGTGGGCGGCGCGTACGTCGTCACCGCTGACCTGCATCCGCCGACAGTCGTTGAGGTGGGAGTCGTCGCACTCCCCCACGACCGGGATCACCACGTCGTGGGCGACGCGGCCGTCGCGCTCGAGCTCGATCTCGCAGGCGGCGTCGTAGACCCGGCCCAGCTGCATGGTCGAGGTCAGGTAGACCGGGGTCTCGGCAGCCCCCCACTCCTGGGCAGTGAGGAAGCCGGTGCACTCGCCGGCACCGTTGAGCACGGCGCCGCCCGCCGGGACGGGTCGCTCGTAGGCGTCGTCGGCGAGGAGCAGGCAGGTCACGCCGGTGCGCGCGACTCCGCGCCCGTCCGGTGGGGCCGGCTCGTCGCGGTGGACGGTGGCGTGGCCGAGGCCGACGCCCGCCACGTCGAGGACGGAGTTGGTCGGGCCGGTGGGCAAGGTCCCGATCCGGATTCCGACCTCGCGCGCGCGAACCATGACCGCATCATGACGGATCCGGGACCGTCGGACTGGGATGCTGAGCGGGTGAGGATCCCCGTCGTCTGGTCACCCGACACCCGCCTGCACGTGGCCAAGCACGAGGTGTGGGTGGGGGTGCCGACTCCCGGCACCGAGGTGCCGCAACGGGTCGACGCGATCCTGGCGGCTCTCGACGACCATCCGCTGCACGAGGCGAGCGCGCACGGCGACGACCTGCTCGGTGTCGTGCACGACCAGGACCTGCTCACCTTCCTCGAGGGCGCGTCGCAGGAGTGGGACCGCGGGCCGTACGCCGAGCTGGTCGGCCAGGACCGCGTCGTGCCCTACGTCTTCCCGACGCCAGCGATGCTCGCGGGCATGCCGCCCACTGCCGCGGCCGCGCTGCACGGGCGGGCGGGGTGGTTCTGCTACGACACGATGACGCTGGTCGGGCCCGGCACCTGGCCCGCAGCGCGCGCCGCCGTCGACGTCGCGCTGAGTGCCGTCGACCTCGTGGCGGCGGGTGCTCCCGCGGCGTACGCCCTGTGTCGCCCACCCGGTCACCACGCGACGCCCGGCGGCTACGGCGGCTCCTGCTACCTCAACAACGCCGCGGTGGCGGCGGAGGCGCTGCGCCGTGCGGGTCACGACCGGGTCGCGGTCATCGACATCGACGCCCACCACGGCAACGGGACCCAGGCGATCTTCTGGGAGCGGCCCGACGTGCTCTACGGCTCGTTGCACGTCGACCCCGGAGCGGGCTGGTTCCCGCACGTGTTCGGCCATGCCTCGGAGGTCGGCGCCGGGGCAGGGGCGGGCACGACCCGCAACCTCCCGCTGCCCGAGGGCACCGGGGACGGCCCCTGGCTCGCGGCGGTCGCGGACCTTGCGGACTGGGTCACGTCCGCCGGCTGCACGGCCCTGGTCGTCTCGCTGGGGGTCGATGCGAGTGGTGACGATCCGGAGAGCCCGCTGCAGGTGACGTCTCACGGATTCCGCGCGGCAGGTCAGCTGCTGGGTGGCCTCGGTCTGCCGAGCGTGCTGGTCCAGGAGGGCGGCTATCACCTGGAGACGATGGGCGGGCTGGTGGCGGCGTATCTCGAGGGGCATGCGGGCGGGTCGTGAAGGTGCCCGACGCGGATACCCCACCGCCGCTGCGCATCCACCAGCGTGAGGCGCTCGAGGCACTCGCGGGCGCGTGGGACGACGCGGACCACCCGCGGGCGTGGGTGGTCCTGCCGCCCGGGGCGGGCAAGACCCGCGTCGGCCTCGAGGCCGTCGCCGGAGAGCTCCGGGCTCAGCCCGACACCCGGGCCGTCGTGCTCGCCCCCAACATCGCCATCCAGTCGCAGTGGCTCGCCGAGGCACGCGCGATGGGGCTCGACGCGAGCGACGACAAGTCCCTCGACAGCCCGCTGACCTGCCTGACCTACCAGTCGCTGGCCGTCTTCGACTCCGAGGCCGCGGACGACGCGGACTCCACCACGCCGGTCGTCGACCGGCTGCACCCCAACGGCGTCGCCCTCTTCGACCGGATCCGCACCCAGCCTCGCCTGGTGCTCGTCCTCGACGAGTGTCACCACCTGCTCGAGGTGTGGGGGCGGCTGCTCGCCGAGCTGCTCGACGCCGTCGACCGCGCCCACGTCCTGGCGCTCACCGCCACACCACCCGAGAGCCTCGCCGGCGAGCAGCGCGCCCTCGTCGACCAGCTCTTCGGGAACATCCTCTACCGCGTGTCGGTGCCGGCGGTGGTGAAGGAGGGTCACCTGGCGCCGTTCGACGAGCTCGTCTGGCTCACCACCCCCACCCCGACCGAGGAGGACTGGCTCACCAGCGAGGCGCTGCGCTTCACCGAGCTCACCACCCTGCTCACCACCCCGGGCTTCGGATCGGTCGGGTTCTACGAGTGGCTCACTGCCCGGTTCGTCGAACCCGTCCCTGCCACGACCACCTGGGCGGCGCTCGCCGAGCGGGAGCCCGACCTGTGCGGTGCAGCCCTGCGCATGCACCACGCGGGCCTGCTCGACCTGCCCGTCGGCGCCCGGCTGCGCGAGGAGCACCGGCACGACCCCGCCGCCGAGGACTGGGTCCGGCTCCTCGGCGACTGGCTCATCCATCACGTGGCCGAGTCCCAGGACCCGGCCGACGTCGAGGTGCTCGCGGTCGTCAAGGCCGCGCTGCCGTCCGTGGGATACCAGTGGACGCGGCGCGGCGTACGTCGTGGGCGCTCCACGGTCGACCGCGTCCTCGCGCGGTCGTACGCCAAACCCGGCGCGGCCGCCCAGATCATCGCCGCCGAGCACGCCGCGATCGGCGTACGAGCGCGGGTGCTGGTGCTGTGCGACCACGAGCGAGCGTCCGCGACCGTGCCGGTATCCCTCGCCGGGGTCCTCGACGCCGAGGCCGGTTCGGCCACAGCTGCCCTCGAGGCGCTGCTGACGGACCCGGACACCGCCATCCTCCACCCGATGCTGGTCACCGGGTCGGTGGTCGCCGCGTCCGAGTCGACGCTGCGCGACCTCGTCGCCTTCGTCGCCGGCCGCGACCCCGACCTGGCATCGCGCCTCACCGTCGAGACAGGCACCGGTCCCATCTCGACGTGCACGTCCGGTTGGACCTCGCGCACCTGGGTCGTCCACGTCACCGCGTTCTTCGAGTCCGGCCGGACCCAGGTCCTCGTCGGCACCCGGGGACTTCTCGGCGAGGGCTGGAACGCCCGCGGCGTCTCGACGCTGATCGACCTGACCACCGCCACCACCTTGACGGCCGTCGTCCAGACGCGGGGCCGGGCGCTGCGCACCGACCCGACCTGGCCGGACAAGGTCGCCACCAACTGGACCGTCGTGTGCGTGTCGGAGACGCACCTCAAGGGCGACAACGACTGGTTCCGGCTGGTGCGCAAGCACCAGGGGTTCCACGGCGTGGACGCCGACGGCGACATCGTCGACGGGGTGGCCCACATCGACGCGTCCTTCTCCCCCTTCGCTCCCCCGACCGTGTCGTCCTTCGATGCCGTGAACGCCCGCATGCTCATCGCTGCCGCCGACCGCGACGCCATCCGCGACGCGTGGGCGGTCGGTGAGCCCTACCAGGACGTCACCCTGACATCGCTCCGGGTCCGGCCCCCCACGTCCCCCGTCGCCGCGGTGGACGAGGTCGTCGCGCTGACGCCGGTCCCGCCGACGTGGCGGCTGACCGCAGACGGCCTGACGACCGACGCCCCGGTGCCGGCCACGAGCTGGCGTACGCCGCTGGCGCTGGTGGCGGGGACGGCCGGCGCGGGCGGCGCGGCTGCCGTCGCGAGCCCGTGGGCGGCCCTGTCCGTCGGTGCCGTCGGCGCGCTGGCCGCACTCGGTCAGGCCGCCGTGACGGGAGGCAGGAACTCCGCGCTGCTCACGCAGTGGGTGCGCTCGCAGCTCACCCTCACCTCGGGGGTCCCGCCTCTGGAGGCGGTGGCCGCCGCCGTCGCGGACGCCCTCGCGGCGGCCGGGCTGTGCAGCGTGGGCGCCCCCGGTCTCGCCGTCGACGTCCACCCCGGCGGCGAGTACCGCTTCCGCCTCGTCGGCACGGAGGACGACGCCGCGGTGTTCGCGGCCGCGTTCGACGACGCGATCGGACCGGTCGGCGCGCCGCGCTACATCGTGTCCCGCTACACCGACGCACGGCTGCCGGACACCCCGGTCCGCACCCGTCGCGGTGCTCGCTCGGCGCTGCGAGCCGCGCGTTCGACCGGGGAGATGTGGCACCCGGTCCCGACGGTGCTGGGCCGCAACGCCACCAGCGCCGGCCACTACCTCCGCGCCTGGACCACCTGGGTCGGCGAGGGGCGGCTGCTGGCCGCCGCGAAGCCCGAGGGTGCCGGGGTCATCGCCGCGGTGTCGGGCGATGACCCGTTCGCCGCGACCACGGTGATGCGGCGCCACTGGTCCTGAGCCGGTCGGGTCTCAGATCCCGAGCCGGCGCGCCACGTCGTCGCCCGCCACCCGGCGTACGGTCTCCGGATCACCGACGACCACCAGCTCGTCGGTGGCACGCGACATCCCGACGTAGAGCCGCTCGCGCGCCCGGTCGCGGGCGCCGTCCTCGTTGAGGCAGAGCACGACGGCGCGGCGCTCGAGCCCCTTGCACCCGAGGACGTGGCCGTAGAAGACGTCGTCGTCCCAGTAGGTGCGCCAGTAGCCGTCCTGGTCGTGGAAGTCGGTGCGCTCGACCTGGATCGGGTGGCGGTGGCCGGTGGTGAGCAGCGCGACGTGGCACGGGTCCCAGCCGGCGTCGAGCAGGCGGTCGACCTCGTCGTCGGCCACGTCGAGGGGATCGTTCTCGCCCGACGTCGACGAACCGGACGGACGGCCCGTCCCCGCCGCGCGAGTACATCCGGCTCGGCGCGAGCGGACCGAAGGACTCGTGGATCTGCTTGGTGTTGCGCAGGTTGTGGTCGAGCACGAGCGGGACCAGCGCGACAGGAGGCCGGCCGAACCGGGCGAAGATCCGCTGGTTCTCGTCGGAGTAGACGAACAGCCCGCCCTCCTCCTCGTCGCGCAGCGCTCGCAGCACCGGCGTCCACCACGAGTCAGCGAAGTCCTGCGCCTCGTCGACGACCACCGCGTCGTACTTGCTGCCGTCGGGGAGGTCGGCGGCGAGCTCGGCCATCTCGGCAGGGAGTCGCTCCTCCCAGAACTCGCTGTCGGTGCGATCGCCCTCGGCCGCGCCCCACTGCTGGCCGAACGCGTGGAAGGTGCCGACGAACGCCGGCCGGTGCCTGCGGTCCCAGGTCGCGACCTCACGCCGGAGGTGCTCCGCGAGCCCGATGGAGTAGCAGAGCAGCGCCACCCGCTGGGGCTTGCGGTCCTGGCCGCCGCGGGTCAGCTCCTTCGCCTGCTGCAGCGCCAGGACGGTCTTGCCGCTCCCGGCACCGCCCCGGACCTCGACCCGGTGGAGCAGGCGCGTGACCTTGAGGATCGTGGCCTGCTCGAGGGTCAGCCGGTCGGCGACGTCGGCGCGCTCGTCGGCCTCGGCCCGGATGTCGTACGTCGTGGGCAGCCGGCCGGTCAGGATCTCGGCGATCTCGTCGACGTCGTCGAGTGTCGCCACCCGCTGGCCGTGCGTCATCCGCTGCGCGTTCTGGCGGATCCGTCCGACCAGGTGGCCCTGGTCGCCCTTGTCGTGGAGCGCCCAGCGGGGCAGGTCGGGCAACGCGAAGTCCTGGTCGAACTCTGAGTAGGGCGTCACCACGGCGTGCGACCACGCGACGCGCGTGCGACTCCCCCATCGCTGGTCGCCCTCCACGTAGGCACGGAGGGCGTACTTCCCGTCGCGCGCCTGGTCGACCGGGTGGATCGTCGCCTCCCGGCCGCGGCGCATGATCCGCCAGCCGCCGTCCCACCAGACGCTGCCGCCCTTCACCTCCACCACGACGATGCCGATGTCGGGCATGAGGACGACCAGGTCCGCCTCGTGGTCCTTCTTCTCGTCGGTGAGCCGGAGGTTGGCGATGAGCACGTCGTCGTCGCCGAGGCTGTCCCGCAGCCGCTCCCACACCGTCCGCTCGGAGTCCGTGGTGAAGGTCGGGCTCTCCGGGATCAGGCGCGGCATGCGGCCACTCCATCACCGGCCGCGGTGCCCCGTCTGCCGAACGCGGTCACCGCGACGTCCCTGCCTCGTCCTCGTCGAAGAGCGCCAGCTGGTCGGGCTGCACCTTCCGCACCGGCGCATCCACCACCAACCGGAGTCCGGCCCGCATCCGTGCAGCCAGGTCGCGCAGGTAGTCGTGACGCGCCCTCGCCAGCTTCTCCTGCGTGCGGCGACCCTCGTCGCGCGCGCTGCGCGCCTTGGTCCGCATGTCCCGCCGACGCCGCTCGGTGATCCGGATCGCCTTGAGCAGCAGCCCCGTGTCGTTGCCGAAGATGCGGGCCATCGCGGCCGGGCCGACCGAGCCCCGCTGCTCGCGCTCCAGCTCGGCCATCACGGCGTACGCCGTCGCGAACCGCCCGCTCGCCCGGCCCTTGGCCGGAGACTCGGCACCGGTGCGGACGCGCTCGGCCAGGTCTCGTCCCCATCCGTCGACCTGCGACAGCAGCCGCTGGACCTCCCCCTGGACTGCGAGGGGCACCGCGACCGCGAGACCCAGCTCCCGGGTGACGCTGATCCGGCGCTCGTAGAGGGTGAACGTCAGCCCCCACTCCGCGCGGTTGAGCCGGTTGATCTCGACCAGCGCGGACGTCGTGTCGTCGACGTCGTCGAGCAGCATGCAGGACAGCAGCACGCGCGGCGCGTGGCCGTTGACCGACACCCAGACCACGTGCGCCTCGGTGGGCAGGCCGAGGTCGCCGTCGTCGTCCCACTGCGGCGCCTCGTCGTAGACGTCGGCGACGGCCAGGTCGATGACGGCGCGCACGTCGTCGACCGAGGACGGCTGGACCGCCGCATTGAGGTCGGGCTCGACCACCGCCGGGACGTGCAACGCCGGCTGCGGCTCGAGGCCGTCGGCGTGCAGGTAGATCGGGTGGATGACGCCGTACGTCTCGCGGAGCGCCTCGACCACCATCACCGCGGCACGGTCCACCTCGCGCGGCTCGAGCTCGACGGTGAGGTCGTACTCACCGTTGGCGAGCACCTGCACCCACAGAACCCCACCGGTCAGCGTCACCTCGCACCACGGCGCGGCCATCTCGTCCGGGTCGGTGTCGATCACGACGCTGTCGTCGATCTCCAGCCCGGCCAGCCGGTCGGCCAGCCGCTGGCGGAACTCTCGCCAGGCCGTCTCCACCGCGTCGTCCCACCGACGCTCCAGCTCATCGTTCATCGCTTCGACCCCACTTCCGGATCGCCCCCGCGATCCCCACAGAACTGACTCTAGAGAAGCCCACCGACAGTGGATCCGGCCAGCGATCGGTGCCCGCCGATGCCGATCAGTCCCAGAGATCGACGAGGTTGTCGGCCACCCAGTGCAGCGCCGCGCGCGCGTCGGCGACCCGATCGGCGTCGTCCGGGTCGTACGCGAGGAGCGCCTCGCCGGCGCCGGCGACCTGCGCGCGCCACGCGTCGTACTCCAGCTCAGGCGGGTAGTTCCTGATCTCCTCGACCTGAGCCGCCAGCATCGCGCCCAGCCGCTGGCAGAGGTAGGCGTCGAGGTTCCAGAGCTCGGCGTCGGTCCAGCCGCGATCACGCCTCTGGCGACGTGAGCGGCGCTTCGCGAGGCGCTCCTCGATCGCCCACTTCGGCGCTCGCACCAGACGACGCAGACGAGCGGCTGGACGACGAGCCTCCGCCTCCAGCTCCTCGACGGTCCTGGTCGGCCCGAAGTCCTCAAGCGTCCACTGCGAGAAGTCGATGTCCGAGAGGTCCGACCGCGTACGCAGAGTGCAGGACTCTTCGGCGCGACGCACGGGAGCATGACTCACGTCACCGCCCTCGGACTCGTGCATCGGCTCACCCCGTCTCGTCTGACGGCCTCGTCGACGTGGGCAATGTAGGCCGACCCACCGACAACCGTCGAGTCGAAGCCTCACCCCTGCCCCTGACGCTGCTGGCGCTTCCTTCTTCCGAGGGCTCTGTCGATCTGCCGGCTTCCTTCCGGCTCGAGCGGGAGGTTCCGGATTGCGACCACTGTCACGAGCTGCTGCCCTGCCCAGTCCGCGGCGCGCTGCAAGCCACCACTCGCGATCGCCGCCAGGAGCGCGAGCAGGCCGACGAACGCCATGACCGGCCGACCCCGACGCCGCTGCGACTGGACGGGAGCTGGATCGTCGACCTGAGGATGGCGCCGCAACAGGTCGACGTCGCCCGCGGACAACGGCATCGACGCATCGCCGCACGTCGTCGGCGCTGAGCACGGCCGGCCGGGAGGAAAGCACCCCCACGAGGTTCGCAGTCGAGCACACCGTCACGTGCCACGAGGCGGCAGTCATCGGCTCGTCGCGCACGAAGCAGAGGACTCCTGTGCACGGGATGGGCTGAACGATGTCCTGCACGGCGATCGCTGCCGCCGTAACGGACGAGACCGCATCCTCTCGGCCGCCTGCCGTTCTGCGTGATCACCTGATCACGGACCTCGACGCACCCCGACCAGTTCTTCGCGTCGACCACGAACACGCCGCCGGGCCCGATCACCACATGATCGAGGTTCGCCCTCTGCCGACCCGGCCACGCGAGGTCGTGCAGCGCGACCCAGCCCTCGGGCAACTCCTCCAGTGCGCGAGCCACGGCTGCTTCGCCGTCGGCACCCTTCTCCCACGAGGTCTGCGGACCGTTGAAGCCGCTCCGCCTCCTGGCGCTGACGCCTGGCCACGTTGTACGCGGACTCTCCTGCCGCCATGTCAATCACCCACTGAGGGCACGCTAGGCAAGATCGGCCACGCTCACAGGCAATTCTGGAGATTCGTCCGACAAGGATGAGCGTCGTGCGCATCGGGACGTGGAACCTCGCTGGCCGCTGGTCCGATGCCCACCTCGATCTGATGGTCCGGGCCGACTGCGACGTCTGGCTGCTGACCGAGGTCAACCTGCGCACCGAGTTCCCTGGCTACGACCTTCACCTCGGCGCGAAGGAGATGGCGCCGAAGCGGCGCTGGGCCGGAATTGCGAGTCGCCTATCGATGACCCCCGCGGCCGACCCGCACGGTGCGAGCGCACTCGCCCGCATGGGCGGGACGACGTACGTCAGCTCGATCCTGCCCTGGCGCTCGTGCGGCTCGGCGGAGCCTTGGGTAGGCGACGCGACACGTCGACAAGACCGAGAACGCCATGGCCGAGCTCGTGGAGAACCTGCGCGGGGTCGAATCGCTCGTCTGGGGAGGCGACTGGAACCACGCCATGACGGGCCGCGAGTACGCCGGCTCGATCGGCGGACGTCGTGCGATCCTCGGTGCGGTGGAGCAGCTCGGGCTCGAGGTGCCGACGGCTGGCTTGCCGCATGCAATCGACGGGCTGCTGACCATCGACCACATCGCCGTGCCCGCGAACACGCGGCGTCCGCATCGCGGATCGTCGCCGCCGAGCACGAGGACAAGCGGCTCTCCGACCATGATGCGTACGTTGTCGAGGTGGGTTGATGCGGAGGTTCGATCCGCCTATCGTTCGTCGCCGCCCACGTTCATGACCTCGGCTTCGCCGTGAAGCTCGTCCAGTGCGTTCGCGAACGACTGCGCACGATCGGGAACTCGACGATCCAGCCGACGTTGGCAAATCCCACCTAGATCGGGTTGATGGGCCGATGCATTGGAGCTACGACTCGTACGGCGCCGTCGAGGACGTCCCGATCGAGGAGGCCCGGGGCCAGTTCGAGGTCAACGTCTTCGGGCTGGCTCGCCTCGTCCAGCTCGTCACGCCCCACATGCGCGCGCAGAAGTCCGGCCGGATCATCAACATCTCCTCGATCGGCGGGAAGTTCTATGAGCCGTTCGGTGCGTGGTACCACGCGACCAAGTTCGCCGTGGAGGGCTTCAGCGACAGTCTCCGCATGGAGCTGCGGCCCTTCGGCATCAAGGTCGTCCTCATCGAGCCCGGCCCGATCCTCACCGAGTGGAACGAGATCGCCCGCGACTCCTCCTCGAGCGCTCGGGCGACGGCGCGTATGCCGCCCACGCCCGCAAGGCCCACGCCGTGCTCACCCGCTTCGACGAGCCGGGCCGGGCCTCGACGCCGGAGGAGGTGGCGGACAAGATCGTCAAGGCTGCGCTGGCCAAGCGACCGGCTGCTCGCTACCCGGTCGGCAAGGGTGCGCGGATGATCACGACTTCTCGCGACCTGCTCCCGGACCGGGTGTTCGACGAGGTCGTGAGCCGGACCTTCGGGACGCGTTGATGCTCCCCTTCGGTGGTTGAAGATGCGAGCGAAACCAGTCGGTGGTTGAGGTGCGAGCGCAGCGAGCCTCGAAACCTCCGATCAACGATCTGGTCGCCCGGGCTCAGGCCTTGCTCGACCAGCCGGAGCGGGTGGTCCTCGGCATCACCGGTGCACCAGGCGCCGGCAAGTCGACGCTGACCTCTGTCCTGCTGGCCGAGCTCGGTCCCGACGTAGGCCACCTCACGATGGACAGCTTTCACCTCGCCGATGTCCAGCTCGAGCGCCTCGACCTCCGCGACCGCAAGGGCGCACCGGAGACCTTGGACGTGGACGGGTACGTCGCCGCCGTCCAGCGACTGCACGACAAGCCCGACCGGACCCTCTACGTCCCGGGCTTCGAGCGAGATGTCGAGCAACCCATCGCCGCCGCCATCGCCATTCCGCCGTCCGCCCGGCTGGTGATCACCGAGGGCAACTACCTCCTGCTGCCCGACGGTGGCTGGGAGCTCGTACGCCCGCTGCTCACCGAGGCGTGGTTCGTCGAGGTCGACGACGACGTACGCCGCGAGCGACAGGTTCGTCGGCATGGCAAGTTCGGCAAGTCGCCCTTCGCCGCCAGCGAGTGGGTGGATCACATCGACGAGCCCAACGCCCGACTGGGCGCCGCCACCCGTGACTCGGCCGACCTCGTCGCCGAACTCTCCTCGGTGGTCGAGTAGCCGCGAAGGAACGAGTGGCGTCTCCAGACCGCGCCGACCACCTGTGAAGATGCGCGCATGCGCATCGGGACCTGGAACATCGCCGGCCGCTGGTCCGATCAACACCAAGCCCGCCTCATCAAGGCGCAATGTGACGTGTGGCGGCTGACCGAGGTGAACGTACGCACGGCTATCCCCGGGTTCGAGATCCATTCATCCCCGAGCTTGATGGCACCAAAGCGTCGGTGGACTTGACCTCGGTGGGCGGCCATCGCAAGCAAGCTCCCGATGACACCGGAACCCGACCCTCATCCAGCAAGTGCCCGTGTGCGCATCGGCGCGATGACATACGTCAGCTCGGTGCTTCCGTGGAAGGGATGCGGCCCGGATCTCCCCTGGGTCGGTGATCGCCACGCCGACAAGACCGAGAACGCCGTCGACGAGCTGGTCGAGAAGCTGAGCGGCCTTCCGTTGCTCGTCTGGGGTGGCGACTGGAACCACGCCCTGACCGGCCGCGAGTACGCCGGATCGCTCGGCGGGCGAAGTGCCGTCCTCGGCGCAGTTGACCACCTCGGTCTCGCGGTCCCGACCGCCGAGCTCCCGCACGCGATCAAGGGCCTGCTCAGCATCGACCACATCGCTGTCCCCCGCGCCTGGTCCTCGTCGGTACTTCGCGTCAGTGCTGCGCTCGACGGCCGGCGGCTTTCCGACCACGACGCGTACATGGTCGAGGTCGTGGCCCCGGAAGACCGCCTCAGCTGAGGCCCAACCTCCGAGCCACGTCGTCACCCGCCACCCCGCGCCGAGGTGTTGCGCGTCGGGGCCACCGTGTCTGTGGCAACCAACACGGCGTGCCCGTACACGAGCGCTCGGTCCGGCGGCGGCCATTGGTACTCGTACTACGACGGGGTGACCACGACCGCCCGTGGTCCTTCGACGTCGACCATAGGTCGGCCTCGCCGACGCTCACCACTCCAGCGGCTACGCCTGGACCGGGGCCACCAAGGAGGCACTCGCCAACGGCCAAGGCGACCCTCGCTCGTCGCCGTCATTGCTTCCAACCGTGGAAAGGGCGACCAAGACCCAGGAAAATGGATGCCACTGCGGGAGTGGTGTCGCTACATCGGCGAGTGGGCGGCTGTGAAGACCCGCTGGGACCTCACGGTCAACCAGACTGAAAAGGATTCTCTGCTCCTTCTGGCAGGCCAGTGCGGCGACATGACGCTCCAGGCGATTCACCGATAGTTCGTACACATACGCCACGGGCTGGTCTTGCCAGTTGACGCCTTAGGTGAGCGCTGGGTGGTCTACGGTTTGATCCATACGCATCAGCGGCCGAGCCCTAACGAAGGAACCCATGAAAGCCACTGCCATCACCGTTCACAAGCTGATCCAAGGCTCGAAGGTGTTCCTGATTCCGACGTTTCAGCGGCGATACACGTGGCGCAAGGACCAGTGGGAACAGCTCTGGGGAGACCTACTGACCGAGTATGGACTCGAGCATCCCGATGACCCGGATACGTTGCACGGGCACTTTCTCGGAAGCGTGGTGCTTCACCCAGCACTCGGACCGGCGTCAACACTCATGCGTCACCAAGTCATTGATGGTCAACAGCGGCTTACGACGATTCTCATTTTGCTGGCAGCCCTCCGGGACGTGCGCAAGGAAGCGGACCCGAAGTGGAATCCGAGCGCGATCGACGACCAGTACCTCCGCAACCCCTTCAGCGACGAGTACCCCGATCGCCTAGTGCCGACGAAGCTTGATCGAGAAGCGTACGAACGGACCGTTCGCCTTCAGGACCCAACGGGCGACATCGGGATTGCTTACAACTTCTTCAAAAACACGATTGAGCAGGCACTCTCAACGAAGGAGATAGTTCTCGAGAAGCTAGAGAACACCTTGCTTCTGAACATGCTCTTAGTGGAGATCACTACGAAGGCGGGCGACTCCGTCAACAGCATTTTCAATACGCTCAACTCTAAGGGCATGGATCTTTCGCCGGCGGACCTCGTACGAAACGAACTACTGCACCATATTGGCGACGCTGCCGGTGACGAAGCGCACGACAAGTACTGGATTCCAATGGAGCTGAGCCTCGTCCTCCCACGCTCCAAGACGCCCGACCGCGAGTTCGTGACGTTTCTCTGGTCTCGCGAAGTAGCCCTAAACCCGAAAACGTCTAGGGATGATCTGTTTGCTGTGTTTGAGAAGCGCCTTAGGACCTCCTTGAACGCCCTAGCCCTAAACAAGCGAAACGGCTACGCGCTGGGCATCCTCAAGGATATGTACCACGACCACCTGCTCTTCCTCATTGTTCGGGAACCGGAAACGGGATCGAGGGACGCGCGCGTTTCGCAGGAACTGATTGACTCGCTGCAAAGGCTCAAGGATTGGCGTTCCGAGCCAGCCACTCCTATCGCGCTGTGGCTGCTCAGCGAGGCCGTCGCTGGCCGCGTCGAGCAGGCGGACGCGGCCGCCGCTTTGGACGTACTTCTGAGCTACTTGGTCAAACGAACCCTGAATGGCGTGCCGACGAACCAGCTGAACAGGCTCCTTACTCCTATAGCAAACGAACTCGCCAATCGACCTTCGAACGAAGGCGTCGCGGACTGGATGCGACTTCTGCTAAGCAAGCAGGGCTATTACTGGCCCACCGACGATCAAGTCCGCGGTTCAGTGGCTGGAAATCCGATTTACGCCTCGGCTCGCCGGTACGTCAAGTTCTTGCTATCCGTCGCAGAACGGCGGCTGCCAGGAAAGGAACTGGCCGACTTGTCTCGGAGTCAAATCGAGCATGTTATGCCGCAGAGCTTGTCCGCTGGATGGCGTTCCTACCTTGTCGACTCGGGCATCGAGCTAACCGACGCTGAGGCACTTACTCACACCTTAGGCAACCTCACTCTTACCGACAATAATCAGAAGATGGGCAATTCAACATTCGCCGAAAAGACGACTGAGTTTTTCGAAGACTCGGCCCTACGTCTCAACCGAGCCCTCTCCGACATGGGGACTTTTCATCCGAGAGACATCCATGACCGGAGCCTATTGCTGACGGATCTCATTCTCGCCGAGTTCCCTTACGCCCCGCTAGCAGGCAGTTCAGAGTCCGAGAATTCGGAGTCTGGAGCTTCCGTGCGTGATCGATTGGAAGCTCTCCTGCAGAATCTGCCAATCACGCGTTGGGTAACGGAGGACGACTTGATCGCCGTCCTTGGCGTCGCAACTGACGAGGCACGGGCGTACGTCAATGGGCTTGACGCAACGCTTGCTCGACTCGTTCGAAGCGCAGATAAAGCGATCCCGGATTGGTTCCAAGATGGGCTGCGAGTCAAGGTGGCAGCGCAAGACCAGGCTCAGTTTGACCTTGGCAAGCGGATGCTTTCTGCAGAGCTGAGTGACCTGCTTTCAGGGGCCGACGAGGCAGACGAGGCAGACACAATCGACGAATCTGACGTGGAGTGATGTCGGATATGTCGTCCGACAGGGCGACGGCGCGGGTCAAACGAGCAACTCTGACCCTACTGACCCTCATTCCCGTGCTCATGATCCCTGCGCTTGAGTGGTTGCCCTGGATTCCAGAGAGATCGAGGCCATGGTTGATTCTTCCGAGCCTCGCGATTGCGGGAGTTGGCTTCATTCTCCTCCAAAGGAACGAGCGCGACTTAGCAGAGGTCCTGAGCGAGAACGAGCGGATGAAGACCGGTATCACAAAGGCCGAGCCTGAGTATTTGCTAAAACAGATTTCCGCCACCCTCTTTCGGCAAGGCGCGTGGCGACTGACGGTATATCGCAAGGTTCACTCTTCGAGCGCTCGTCCTGGTGACCAGCTCATCAAGCTCGCATCAGTTGCGAGCGATGGAGATCAGGGCGACCTCGGCGCCTCGCAAATTGGAATCCAGCCGTCGACAATGTTCGAGTTCTACTTTCGGTCTAACTTGGCAGATCCGACTTTTCGACAGCCCGCGGAGTCTGGCCATTCGCCCGAGGACGTGCACTCCGATTCTTGGGACGATTGGCGCGATGGCATCTTTGGTAAGGGAGCCATCACCGACGATACGTCCACATTCAAGGCTCGAAAGTTTGCGTGGTACGCCGCTCAAGACCCTGAATCTCAAACAGTTTTTGCAGCAATCGCGGAGTCTGCCGAACCAGAAGGAATCGCGGTTGACTCCTTGGACCACACATTCACTCCTGCTTGGCTCTTGTTTGTGGCACGTCTCGCGGACCTGCATGACTCTGTTGCTCAGCAGGGCCAGCCCGGCAACGGGTCCCAGGATCCGCCGCAATTCTCCGCGACTGTGCTGTTTCCACCGCGCTGAGGGGACCTGCCGCGGCCTGGTCTCTGGGTCCTCGAGCTTGATCCGGATGGCCCGCTTGCCGCAGCGGTACGCCGGGAGGGTGCCGGCTGCGATCCAGCGGCGAATGGTCTCAATCGACACCGACATGGCCTCGGCAGCCTCCTCAAGACTGAGGTGGACCGGGATCGCGCGTCGCTCAGCCATCGGAACCCACGTCCACCCGTGCGGTGGTGGCTGCGGCGAGGTAGCGTCGGGCCTTCGGCGACAGTGATGTAGAGCCGTCCGACTCCTTGGAAGCGGGTCCATCTGGGGCCGACGTCGCGTCGGCGCCAGTCGCGGATCGCGGAGCCCGATCCGCTCACCACAGCGCGTGACGGGCTCACTAGCCTGCACCCCCGCGGTTCGCCAGCATCGTGGCGGTGGTCACGGATGGCTGCGTTGAGCGCAGCGACCTTGTTCGCGGGTGTCGGCGATGATTAGCTGCTCACCATCCCTGAAACCGCCACCGGCCGCGTCGGCGCCGATGTCGGCGAGCGCTGCGGTGCGCTCCACTTCGTCGGAATGGAGGACGATCTGGCCGCGTCGCCGCGCTGGAGCCGAGCTAATCCACCGGTTGAACCCGCAATGCGCCAGAATCGGTGGATAAGTCGTCAGACGCTCAGGACGCTGAAGAGCCCGTCGTCTGATCTAACGCTGTCTCCGACGATCGACACCCTGTCGAGATAGATGTTCCGGTGTTCGCAGCTGGTCTCGGGCAACAGCAGACACGCATGACACGCAGCCAGATTGAGCCCGTCGCTGCCTGAGGGCCCCGACTCACAACAGACCGGGTCGTTCGAGCACCAGCCTGCGCGGCTCATCGCTGCGATCAGCGAGTCAGCGAACCTTGTCTCGTCTGCCAACGCGGCAAGCCCTCCGAGACTGCCAGCGGCATCGGACGACGCCGTGTAGATGAGCAGCCCCGCCTGATCCGGCTCTGCGTAGATTCGCTCGCGAAGCGACCCGATCGGGTATCCGGCGTCCAGGCTGAGCTCCTGCAGGAGTGCGTGAGCGAATGAGTGGATGGCGACGAATCGCGCGGATGGCGCCTCAATCGCGGGGGCACCGGACTCGGCGGCGCGCGTCACCAAGGATTGGTTGAGCATTGCGTGCCGTTCTCGGCCAAGCTGCCGCGCTCCCAGCTCGCCACCGCATCCTCGTTCAGTCGGACGAAGATGCCTTCTCCCAGAACCTCGGTGGCGGGCAACCAGTAGAGAGGTGCGGCACTCAGAGATGCGAGGCGCGGATTGGTGGTGTCAGTCGGCATCGGCGTCACGCGGGAGAAGCCCTGCAGGGCCCGTACCTCACGCAATCTAGACGCCTTGGAAACCTGTCGGACGAGCGTTCGGAGCCGGGCGTCGACATCCACTGGTACGCACTGGAACGTGTCCATTGGCCCGCTGTCGTTCCCATCGATCAGCGCGCGGTATTCCTCGTTCCGAAGGTCTTTGTCGGTCGGTTGTGTGCCGGCGTCAAGGCCCTTGCGCCCCCGCACGACATCGATGATCCCCTCGACAGACAGGCCCGTCTTGCCTGTGGTCATTCCTGGCAGAGCGACCCGCAGCGCATCCTCTGGCAAGTGCTCGAGAACGGTCCAGTGCTTGGTGACGAACTGGGCGTTGGGGCTCGACCAGGGAGGAATCGAGATGCTAGATCGGACGGCGCCGAACCAAACATTCGAGGATCCGCGCTGCAGCGCACGGAGTGGCTTGTCGCAGATCTCGTCCTGCGCGCTGGGGAGCCACGGTCGTTTGCCGCCGCAGCGTTTGATGTCGGTGAGGGCATTTCGGTTGAACGATCCATCGAGGTCGTGCGCTGGCACTCCGCACGAACACCGCACCACGATGTCGGCCAGTGAGGAGGATGCGCCGCGAGATTCCAGCCGCATGGAGTGGTCGTTGCCGACAATCTCGGCGCCGCGATGAACCCACTGGAAGTAGGGGAAGTCCTCGATGTGGCCGTTCTCGCAGCAGGCGACGAAGCGCGAGGGCGTCAGATCGCGGCTGCAGTCGGGGCACTCCATCTTCTTGGCGTCGAACGCCCAGAATCGGTCCAGGCGTCGACAGTCGGGACAGTAGTGAAAGAGCGGGAATCGAACGACTGGAACATCTCCGGTCCGCTTGCCACTCGACGGAGCCTTGAAGGCATGGACTCCGAGGGAGCGGGCGAGGCGTGGCTCTTCGACAGGCGGAGACCATTTGTCGTCCCACTCGTCGATGCCGCAGATCATGAAGCTCTGATCACCCGCGGGGTAGAGGGATCCGACGCCGTACGTTGTGACGAGTTGGCTCTGGCGAGCCTTGGGGCGTTCAGTGGTCGCCATTTGTTGCCGCCTTGGTGGGTCGATTGGCAATGATCTTCAGCGTGCTCTCGCGGTCGACGTTTCGAAGAGACATCAAGGTCGGCCACGGGGGCTCGGACGGTGGAAAGATCTCCGCGAGTGGTTCGCCGGTGGAGGAGTCCATTCCGGTACTGCCGGCCGGAATGATGAGGCCCTTGACGTCTGCGCCCTGCTGCGCCCACCGGGGGTACTGCAGCACGGTTGAATCTTCGACGGCCCCCTGCCAGGTCGCGATGAGGTGCGCGAGCGCATCTCGGACGTCGTCGGCAGATTGCGGCGCGACCCGTTGGGCTCGGGAGACCACGACCTCCGAGAGCTGCTCGAGGGCGCCGCTATCGACGGGAACGCTCACTGCCTTGTCGCCGGAAGCGCCTGAAACCAAATGCCGCGCAAGGATCACGAGGAGGCCGTGCAGCCCGCGATCGAGCGCTCGGGGAGCGAACGGTGTCGCGCCGGTCGCTTCGACCTGGCGGTACAGCGCACGGTGGTACGAAGTGAATGATCTCGTAGTGCGACAGGTCACGGGACCGTGAGGCGTTGTAGAGCGTGAAGACCAGTCCTGGCCGGCTACGACCCACGCGACTCGTCGACTGGATGTATTCCGACGTGGTCTGTGGCTGTCCCATCACGGCCATGAGACCGAGCCGGTCCACGTCGACGCCGACGGAGATCATGTTGGTGGCCAGGACGATGTCCGGCGCGTTCGGGTTCGGGTAGGCGGTCTGGAGGGCCTCGAGTTCCTGGGGTATCTCGCTGGACTTCTTGCGAGAGGTCAGCTCTCGAGGGTCGCCCGTCTCTCGGACTTCTGTGCCATTGCGGCGCGCCACGACCTTGACGCGATCCCGAACATCGTCGATGGACCTGGATGTACGCGGCCCCGAGCACGCGCAGGCTGTTGAAGTAGCCGAGGAGCGTCCAGTAGGCGTCGCGGACCTCGTCGGACGCGTCGAGATCCTTCGCGGCCTGGAGCAGCGCGGCGTAGGTGCGGATGAGCAGCGTCGCGTGACTCGCGCCCGGTGCCATCAGTCCGACGTACTGCCGCGTCCCCTTGACGTCGCGGTCGGCGCTCGACTGCGAAGAAGGAGTCGGCGGCGTCGATTCCCGGCGGCGGGAACTGGCGCGCCTCACGATCGAAGACCGCTTTCACCTGGTCTGCCGCGCGCCGGATCGTCGCTGTCGAGGCGACGACCTTCGGTCGCTTGCGCGATCGACGTCGGTGGCAAGCGCGTCGATGGCGGTCTCGTAGAGGCCGACCAGCGTCCCAAGCGGGCCGCTGATCAGATGCAGCTCGTCCTGGACGATGAGGTCGGGCGGGGCGTCATGCCGTCGAGCCGAAGAGGTGCCCGCGCTGCGCTCGCGCCATGCGAGCATCGCGAACTTGTCGACGGTGCCGATGACCAGCGACGGTCGAACGTCGTATACGTCTGCGGTCGACCAGGTGCACCGGGAGGCCGTCGCCGGATGCGAACCGACACGTCGCGTTCGGGCAGTGCACGATGCATCCGGTCACGGCGTCCGTCGGCGTAGTAGTGCTCGGGCCCGAGTCGTCGAACCGCACCATGGACATCGCAGGAGTTGGACGGGGTCTCCCAAGTCTCCGGGGTCTTCGCCACTTTGACGCTTTCTGAGGGCCTTTGCAGCGTCCTCGGTCGTTGTTGGGCGTTGCGCCCTGCCCGACCCAGAGGCCGATGGAGAACGGTTCCCAGCCGGCGTCTCCGGCACACTCGTGCGCCAGTCCTCCAGGGCGCAGATGAGTCCTGCCGCCCGCTCGAACTGCTGGAGTGTCAGGAGTCGCAGCGTGTACCGCATCAGCACGCGCCACTCCTGCGCCGTCGCGGTCCGCTCCAGCGCGCCGCAGGCGACGGTGGACGAGCGTGAAGGCGATCAGGCCGAGATAGGCCTCGGTCTTGCCGCCGCCCGTGGGGAACCACAGCAGGTCGGCGAGATCGCGGTCCGTCGCACTCTGGGTCGGCGAGGCCCTCCAGGTTCAGGAGGATGAAGGCGATCTGGAACGGACGCCAGACGCCGATGACGTTGTCGGGTGGCGTGGCCTGGCCTCGACGGATCATCTCTTGTCGAACGCGCTGTTGCTGCATGACGAGATTCATGACCCGGAAGGCCTCGGCCGCGTTCTTGTCGGCGAGGAGGAGCTGCAACCCGCGCCGCATTCTGCTCGCGGCCGCTCTAGCGTCTGACAAGTGGGTGCGGGCAGTCTCGGCCTGGTCGGCGTTGAGCGAGGGCAACTTCGTCGCCTCGCGCTCGATCCACGATTCGTACTGCTCGATCAACCGCTCGAGTGCGTCCTCGCCACCCGCCGACGCGAGGGCAGGCATCTCCAGTCCCGTGACATCGCTTCGATCAGCCTGCGCCAGTTGCAGCTCGTGGCTGGGGAAGAACGTCGTGCGAACTTCTCTGACCTGCTCGCTCTCCTCCCATGTGACGGCGACTCCGTGTCCCACGGCAAGGTGGCGCTGAGCCCGATAGAGCAGCTCGCCGCTGCGTTCGTCAGCGTCCATGTGCGTGAGCTGGCGATCCGGTCGACGATCGGCCAGCTCACCACCGGCGACTCGTATCCGGAGTGATGGCCGGAACCAACAGACCGCGTCCGACCGTCCCTTCTCGGGCTTCGTGAATGTGTTGACCAGCACCACTGTGACGTTTACGACCCCGCCGACCGGCGGCCGTTGGACCAATCGGAGCGTGAGACCTTCGGCGATCTCCTTCTTCTGAGCAGCTCCTGGCGTGAGCTCGAACGTTTCGATGACTGGCCCGACTTGAACACGCCTCCAGTCGGTGACCCGCTTGCTGTAGGCGCGGGACACGACGTCGACCTTCTCGGATTCCCTGGTCGGCTCGCCAACCGGTTCGTAGCGATCGGCCCGTACCTCGACCTCGAAGGAGGAGGTGCCCTCCGTCAGCGCGAACGTCATGCCGATGGTCGACGGGTACCGCAGGTGAGCGAAGGAGACGCCCGGATCGAAGTCGGCGTCGGGTGCGGCGCCACCCTCGCTTTCCGGGTCTTCATCGGCGACCTCGACCGGAGCGGACCCTCCCGTGGCTGTGCGCGGGTGGAGGATGCCGACGATGTATCGCTCCAGCGGTTCTTCGTCGAGGTAATCGTCGGCGTCGCTGCCGTAGAGATCGGCGACGACGGCGTCGACCATCCTGGCGCGCGCCTCGTACCACGGGTCGAGTTTGCTCACTGTGTTGCTCCGTTCCAATCGAGCATCAAGAATCCTGTCGCTATGGGCGCGAGGTGTAGGCCGTGCCGCCACGAGGTCTCGGGGCGTGGATCGGATGCGGTCGTGCCGATCGACTCCACCTGCGCGCCGGTGAGAGTCGGCCAGGTGTTGCGCCGGCTCTCGAGGTTGCCGATGCGCGAGGCCAGGGCATCTCCGAACGAGTGCGACGTGCGTCCCACCGGGTTCCCGTCGTGGGCGACCGAGTACACCGGCAGCGTCAGCGTGGAGGCGTCGACGTCGAGGTCGAGGGTCAAGAAGTCCCCCGGCGCGACTGCAGACAAGAGCGTGGCCTGACTCGTGTTCGGGTCCTCGCGGATCGGTTCTATGTCGCCGACCTGGATCTCGATTCCGAGCGTCATCCATGGCTTGTGGGCCCCGACATACCAGCGAGCTCGTTGCGATCCGCGGATCGCGATGGTGCGAAGTGCCCGATCGTCGGGGCCATCGGCCCGAACGAGATGATTGCGTGCCCTGGTCAGCGCGACGAACTGGGTGCGGCGCGCGTCTTCGACGGGTCGTTCGGGCGCGTGGCGCAGTGGGAAGTCGAGTACGGCGACGTTGTCGAACTCCAGGCCTTTGGCACGGTGGACGGTGGACACGACGATGCCTGCGCTCGGGGGCTGGGAGAGAGCTGGAGGTAGCGGACGTCCGGTGCTTAGGCGTGCTGCGATGCCCGTGATGCCTACCTCTGTTCCCCGTGCCCCGACGAGGCCTCGGAGTGCCTGCCACGCCGTTGTTGCGTCCACGTCCGGGCGTCTCTCGGCGACGAGTTTCTCGAAGTCGGTCTTGCTCAGTCTGTCTTTCGGGGAGTCGCCGAGGACCGCGGCCAGCCAGTTGGCAGGCACTTGCTGTTGGGCGCTCCTACGGATCTCGACACGGGCGCCGTGCCGCCGCAATGCGTCGGCCGTGAGGAGGGCCTGGCCGTTGGTGGCCGTGAGCAGCGCTGTTGATCCGCGCCAGCCCGCGAGTATGTCTGTGGCATCTTCGATCGGCCCGAGGTGGACGAGATCGGCGAAGAAGCGGTCTGGTTCAGTGTCGCCCTCCCGAAGAGTCGAGTCGCGCAGCCGCATGGCGGCCTGGGCATCGCGGCTGGTGGCGCGATATTGACCTGTCAGGTTCTTGACTTCTGGGGCGTGAGCCTCGGTCAGCACCTTCAACAGATCCGAGGAGGTGGTCGTGGACTGGGGTTTCGAACGTCCTCGACCTGGTTCCAACTGGAAGTCGTAGATGCCTTGCGCTGGATCGCCGAGCAGGGTGAACCCTGCCTCCGGAGGCAGTGCGTCGATGATCGCGATCAGGAAGTCGGCTCGGACGCCGACCACGTCTTGGACCTCGTCAACCAGGAGGTGTTCCAGGTCGGCGATGCGTTCCCAGCCGTCGGATCCCAGGAGGCGGGTGGCGGCTGCGATTCGGCCATCGAAGTCGAGTTCCTCATAGTCCTCGGTCGCAAGATCACGCAGCAGCTCGGCCGCCAAAGAGTCCATGGTCTGCGCTGCAACAGGGCTGGCGCCGTGGGCGCGGAGTCGCTTCTCGGCGGCGTGCACGGCTGCGTTGGAGAAGCTGATGACGAGCATGCCGTGGATCGGTTCGACGCCCATCTCGTCGGTCATTCGCTCGATCAAGGCGGACAGGACCTCGGTCTTTCCGGAGCCAGGTCCCGCGATCACGATCTGACGGCTGTCTGGATCGATCTCGACGGCTGCGGATTGGCTTTCGTCGAGCTCGCGAGCGGTCATCGTTTCGTCCACAGGTATTCGAACTCGTTGAACGCGAGCAGGTCGCCGTACTTCTGGAAGTTGTCTTGCACGTTGACGATCAGGACCTCCTCGGAGCCCCCGTTCCTCGGTCCGCGAAGTCCTCGTCCGATCATCTGCTGGTAGACGTTGGGGCTGAACGTCGGCCGTGCGACGTAGACGGCCTGAACCTTCGGTGCGTCGAATCCCTGGGTCAGCACGTTGTAGTTGGTCAGAACCCGGATGCGTCCGGCCTTGAACTCTTCGACGTAGTGCCTTCGCGCCGCTGGCTCAGTGTCGGCGGATACGGAGACCGCGGTGATCCCGCGGTGCGACAGAAGTGCTGCGAGCACGCGCGCGTTCTCCACCGATGGCGCGAACGCCAGGACGGTCCAGTCGTCGGGCAGCGCTGCGATTGAGTCGACCACCTTCAACGTGCGTGTCAGGTTGGCGCCCAGACGCTCGGCGACGGCAGGTGGCAGTCGTCGCATCTTCTCGATCTCTGCGATGTCCGAAGCGGTGAGTTCCACATCGCTGCCGTCGAGGATGCGGTGTCTGACCTGAGCCAGAACCCCCATGTCTTGCAGCTCTTCGTAGGGGTCCTCCTTGAGGAAGGCTCCGCGGTCCAACCTGTTTTGGCCGTAACGCCCGACGAGGCGCTCGGTCTCATCGGCGGAGGTTCCTCGGAACGGCGTGGCGGTGAGTCCGAGGAGCGGCTTACGGGCTTCCCCCTTGCGCGGACGGGCGCTGCGACCCATCCATTCCAGAACGCGGGTGTACGAGGGTGAGATGGATGCGTGGGCTTCATCGATGACGACCACCGATGCTTCGCGGAGCCAGTCATACTCGGCGTTCGACCGTCCGACGAGCGAACTCAGCTTGTCGACAGTCGCGATAACGAGCTGGAAGGTCCCGGGCTCCTCCGGGACTTCGTTGGTTGCCCAGAGCCGTCCCAGCCGCATCGGCACCTGTGGGCCGATCGCTCGCCACACGTACGTCCAGGTCTCGGCCGCCTGCTCGCAGAGCTCGTCTGTCTGTGCGATCCATACCAGCGGGACGTCCGTTTGGACGTCGCCGTCTCGGACGGCGTTCACCAGCGCCTCGACGGTGACGCGGGTCTTGCCGGCTCCAGTCGGCAGCGACACCATCCCGCGCTCAGCACCCACGCCGCGGAGCAGCCCCTTGATGCGGTCGGTGACGAACTCCTGGTAGCCGTGCAGAGGCTTCAGCACTGCGGGGCCGTCGATCATCTCGACCGCTGCGCGGCTACTACCTGGGAAACCGGCCCAATCGGGGGGAAAGCCATGAGCATCCACCCACTGCCGAGTCACGCGGCGCCCTGACCATTCGCGTGGGGGCTCGAGTCCCCGGTCTTCGAGCGCGGGGCGTAGTTGCTTGAGGATCGCGACTCCGTGGACGGAGCGCGCCAGGGAGGCGACGTCCGTCGGGCTCGCGCCACCCTTCTCCCCGTCGAGTACTTCGAGAGCCTGAGCCGGTACGCATCGGCGCAGGGCGTCGATACCGACGGCGGCGACCAGGCGTTCGTCGTGGGTCTTTGCGTGCTTGACCTCAGTGCGGAGCTTGTTGGTGGCGGTCCGTTCCATCTGCTGGAGGACCTTCGCGATGGACGACGGCATCCATGTCGAGTCCGAGGACGCCTGAGATCTGCGCAAGCTGCTCCGTGGGCGCGGTCGCGGTCACCAGGATGATCTCCCCGTCGCGACGTGCCCTGATCGGGGAAGCGATCTGGCCGCGGGGGGTGGCGATCATCTTCACCAGCCGGCTCGCTGGCTGGAGCCTGAGCTCTTGATCGGCGGGATCGAGGCGGAGCTTGAGAGGCGGAAACATGTCCGTGAGGAAGATCGATTCGCCGGAGGTCTCGACGAGGATCTCTTCTTGCAGCAGATCCTTGCCTCGCGGCATCTCCCAGGCCTGGATGAGGCGTTCGGCGTCGTCGGCGTCAGACACGAAGAGCCCCGGAATCTGGGCCTCGATCATCGACTCGTAAACGGCGGGCTCATCCGTGACGCCGATGTTCTTCGTCTCGACGGACTGAAGCTGCCGGCCCACGCGAACTACGAGGCTGTCGGTCGGGATTCGCCCGGGAAGCCAGGCGTAAAACGCTGTCCGTCGTTCGTCGTCTCCCGGTCCGCGCCAGGTGTCGGCGATGGCCTTCAGCTCGCTCCATTCGGCCGCAGTCAGCGTCTCTGGGTCGCTTTCGATGCCCAGCGCCGTAGCCCACGCTTCAGACACCTCGACAGCAGGCAGGATCGAAGGGTCGATCGCATCGTCCGCGAGAAGGATCGCGTTCGGACGCCTATTGCCGAAGGTGGTCTTGAGCAAGCCGTGCTTGCGGAGGAACCACACTTCGGGAGCCACCACGGGGTACGTTCCGTAGCTCGCGTTCGATGTGTGTTGAACGCGCCACGGGGCGGCTACGGGGCGAGACATCAGATGCTGTGTCGCGGCTGCGATGCCCTCGGGGCTCAGTGTCCGGAGTGGTGCCAATGGCCACGGCGGCGGGGACCCCTTGGTCCCTGCCGTGACTTGAACCTTGTCGGGATCCGGCCGACTGCCACCTCGTGGCTGTCGTGCGACGAAGGCCTCGCGCATGGCGTCTTCGTAGACGTCCAACCACGCTTCTCTCGGCGCGTTCATTCGCCACACAGGCGCATCCACCGCGTCCAACTCGTGAAGCATGTCCTCGTCAGGTGCGTGGAAGCGGGGATCGATCAAGCGATCCCGGTCCCTGCTGCCGTCGGCGGGGATGATCCTTCCTGCAAGGAACATCTGCGGGATCGGCAACCAGGTACCGGCCGCGGAACGAACCCTCAGGTGGACGTCGAGATCTTGGCCGAGGTCTTCGCGCAGGATCTGAAGCGCCGTCTCGAGGGGGATGTCACGCAGGACGCTCCAGATGTTGGGCCAGACACTCGCGGGGTTCCTCAGGGCAGTCGGCGTCTTAGCCTCTGCGAGCAGTCGACGCAGTTCGCCGCTTCGGTCCATTACGACGATTCCGAGCTGGCTCAGAGCTTCGCGGACTGCTGGCAGTGCCGCCAGGGCGGGGTCGACGAAGTCGACCTCGCTTGTTGTGTCTCCGGGCACGCGGACGAACACCCGGCCCTTCGCCGGAGCGCGGAACTCGCCACTCTCCAGTCGGATGATCTTCGCCTTCCGCACCCCCGCAGCGGCCTCACCGCCCTTGCCGGGCATCGCAACGGCGTCCTTCATCACACGTGCCGCCAGCAACACTGCCTCAGCTGATGCTTCGACGGTTCCGGAGCCGACCAGGGCCTCCAACCATTCGTCGACTCCAGCCTGTGTCGGGGCGTCCAGAGAGCCACGCTCGTGCTGCATCAGGCGGGCGATCTTGTTGCGTCGTTCGGGGCTCGAGTAGGCGGTTGGGTGTAGCCATTGGTCCAAGGGTGCCCCCTTGGTCCGCCCCCAATGGTCGAGCCACTCTCCAGGAACATCTCCGAGCCACTTCACCTGCAAGGGCAGTCGAAGTGTGTGGGTTCCGTCGGGAAGGGACGGTACGCGGCGCAGTTCTCTGAAGATCGGGTCGTTGATCTCGCGATCGACCCAGTTGCGAGACTCGAGTCCACGCGCAGGCATTGCGTCGAGCGCGGACACGGCATCGTTCGTGCCGCTGAGGATCTGGATGGCTTGGCCGACGAGGCGGGGCAGCTTGTCCAGCAGTTCGATGTTGAAGCTGCCCTCGAGGAGGCCGGTTCGATCGTCGCTGAGCTTCCAGGGCGCGTTGACGAGACCGGTCAGAGTCGTCTCGAAGTTGGTCGGGAAGTAGGCCCAGAAGCGGCCGAGACGGTTGGTCCCCGGTGGAACCGGCAAGGCGTACTGCAGCTCCACCTGCTGACGCGAGGCGACGTGACCTCCTTCGCGTTGTGCCGAGCCGCTTGGCGAGTGCACCGCGCGCGTCACGATCCAGCGCGCCGATGCTCCGCCCGACTTCAGGATCACAGAACCGTCGCTTACCGATTCCTGGCTGATGGATCGGTCGGAAGGACGCCCCGTCGTTCCGGGCTTGGCTGCAGGATCCGTCTCGGCGAGGTTGCGGAGCCGTGCGTTCTTGATGTGCGGGGAGAAGAGGACGAACTCGGCTGGGAAGGCGTACAGGCGCTGGGACAGCACGGCGAACGGGACGGCAAGTGGCACGACTACGACCGTGCTGGCCCACTCCATGAGCTCCCGAAGATGGCTGTCGCGAGCCGAACCCTCTGCGATCGGGTCCAGCGATCTCGCCAGACGCATCGTCGGATACTGCTCGAACTCGTATCCCTGGTCCTTGAGTGTCTCGGTCGCCCACGCCTTGTCGAAGCCGAACGACACGGTGCGACTGAACACTCGCGGGCTGGTCGAGACAGCCAGCACCGACTTGAAGCCGATGCCGAACTTGCCGATCTTGTCGTCGTCCTTGGACGAGATGTCGGACGCCATCACCGACCGGAGGCCGCGCTCGTCGAACGGTTCCCCGTTATTTGCGACGTAAAGGGTGTCTGTCGTCAGGACGACCTCGACCCTGTCACCGCCCTTGCGGGCGGCGTCTACGGCGTTCTGGAGAAGCTCCTCCAGCTGCCTCGTTGCGTATCCGCCCTCGGAAATACGTCGCTCATTGTTCGCGTCTTGGAGCACACGGCTCGGATCTTCTGCGTAGACCTTGAGACAGACGTCGGTCTGCTCCCAGACGACCTTGGCGAGGCCGTCAGCCCCGCGGTCCCAACCCTGCACTCAAACCCCCGCCTGAGATCTCATCGGATGCGGTCCAACCCCCGTCGGCCACGCCTGTGAAATGTAGGTGAACCCACCGACACATACAGCCGATTGGTAAAGGATTCAGACTTTTGGAGACCGGTAGGCGTGTGAGTTGCCCGCCGTTACCGCCCCCGTCAGGGTGAGATGAATCGCGCGAGGTGGAGCGCGATCGCTTGAGCGAGCGGGACCGGAACGGCGTTGCCGATCTGGCGTGCGATGGAGGCCTTCGTCCCGCACCACGTGAACGTCTCGGGAAACCCCTGGATCAGGGCTGCTTCCGCGTGTGTGATCGGTCGGTCTTCGGACGGATGAAGGAAGCGTCCCTTCTCGGGCTTGAAGAACTCCGTGCGCATCGTCACCGCGGGCTTGTCCCAAGACAGGCGCCCCATCACATCGCCGGCGCCGCGAGTGTGCTTGCGCCAGCCCGGGGTCTGGAGCTCGTCCGGCAGATCGAAGCGGCTTCCCCCCGGGGGAACTGCTCGGTATCGGGCGAGCGACAGACGGCAGGCGCGGCGCGCGTGAAGTGGAGGTCGGGCAGCTTGAAGACCCCGGGCATGGTCTGCCCGCGGAACTCGATCGTGCCGTCTGGGATGTCGTGGACGTCGACGCGGGAGTCCAGCCAAGCGGGGAATGCATCTCTGAGGGCGCGCCGAGTCGACTGTGGGGGCGCGCCGATCGGGAATAACTCTCGACGCCGCCCGATGACGACCGCTCGCTTGCGGGCCTGCGGTGCCCCGTAGTCGGCGGCGTTCAGTACGAACGGTTCCAGCGCGTACGGCGACAGTCGGCCCGAGATCGAGGTCTCGCGCTCGAGCCTCGCGAACTCGATTGAGCCAAGGAACTGCGGAACGTTCTCGATCACGAAGAAGGCTGGCCGAACTCGAGCCAGTACGTCGACGTAGTGCGACCAGAGCTTGTTGCGTGGGTCGTTCGGATCCCGCCGACCGAGGGCCGAGAACCCCTGGCATGGCGGTCCGCCGACAACCACGTCAGCACGCGGCATCGATCCCTCGGCCCAGTCGGCGACGTCGCCGACGAAGACGTGGTCTCCGAGGTTCTGTGCGTAGGTGGCGGCGGCCTGAACGTCGGACTCGACAGCGGCAACCGGGGTGAACAGTCCGGTGGCTTCGAACCCCGCGCTGAGCCCTCCGCAGCCCGCGAACAGGTCGATGACGCTTAGCTTCCCCACGTACGCGAACGCTAGTGGGTGGGTGCGCCCCGAGGCGTCCGAACCGCCGACGGGAGCGATGCAGACCCACAGAGCGTTGCTACTACCGCCGGACCATTGTCATAGACCGCTGCTGCGCTCTTTTCCGCAAGAGCCTCATCAGTGTGCAAGCAGCGCTTCCCTGGACCTGCAGGCGTATCGACCACCAAGACCTTTTCCAGGATCGTGCTCCCACTGCTGCCCTTCATCCACCACTACCTTTAAATACTCTTCCTCCTGTGTGAACCACTTAGTAACAAGCAAGCAACAAAACAAAAAACATACATGTGAAGTGAAGATCGGGCAGCTTGAAGACCCCGGGCATAGTTCGTCCGCGGAACTCGATCGTGCTGCCTGGGATGTCGTGGACGTCGACGTGGGCGTCAAGCCAAGCGGGGAATGCATCTCTCAGAACGCGCCGAGTCGACTGTGGTGGAGTGCCGACCGGAGACAACTCTCGACGACGGCCGACGACGACCGCTCGCTTACGTGCCTGCGGTGCCCCGTAGTCGGCGGCGTTCAGTACGAACGGTTCCAGCGCGTACGACGCCAGTCGCCCATAGGTCGAGGTCTCCCGTTCGAGACTCGCGAACTCCTTCGAGCGAAGGAACTGCGGGACGTTCTCGATCACGAAGAAGGCCGGCCGAACCCGAGCCAACACGTCGACGTAGTGCCACCACAGCTTGTTGCGTGAGTCGTTCGGATCCCGACGGCCGAGGGCCGAGAATCCCTGGCATGGCGGGCCTCCGACAACCACATCGGCACGCGGCATCGATCCCTCTGCCCAGTCAGCGACGTCGCCGACGAACACGTGGTCTCCGAGGTTCTGGGCGTAGGTGGCGGCCGCCTGAACATCGGACTCGACAGCGGCGACCGGGGTAAACTGGCCAGTGGCTTCGAATCCCGCACTGAGTCCTCCGCAGCCTGCAAACAGGTCGATGACTCTCAGCTTGCCCACGTGCGCGAACACTAATGCGGTGTCGCCTCGAGTGCGTCGAACCGCCGCCCTATCTTGTTACTTGCTACGTTGTCTACCACTGTGATTTCTGCCGGCGTCGATGCTGCATCGGGCCTCTGGCATCGCCCGGCCTCTGGATCGCCGCGCCACCGGATGTAGTTCGGCCCGTATAGTTGCCATCTCGAAGGCCGCGAAGCAGATCAGGGCCAGAAGATGTCGAGGCGCTTTGGAAGATCCGGCGCCGATGTCACGGGCTCGTCCGGCAGAGCTCGCGCCCATCGCTGCTCCCCGATGCTGAAGTATGGCCGTGAATCGGTTGCCTCGACAGGCGCGACCCGGACCGCGATCCACTCGCCCTTCACCGGAACGGGAAGCCCGAGGGCGTCGGGCGACGCTCGGATGGGATTCCTGATGGCCCAGGATCAGCACGCCCTCCTTCCGGAGATGCAGCCGTGCGTCGCGGGCGCGTTTCGGCGCGTCGTCCTGTTGGGCAACGGTCACGACCATCTGGCGGCTGACGATTGTGTCCTGGACCTCCCGGAAGAGCTGGTCGACTCGGGCCTGCCCGGAGCGGGGGTGCGAGAACACGCGCTCTCGCGCCGCGGCATCGAGGTGCAGCAGGAGGTTGCGCGGCAGGTCCCGCTGCATCCCGCCCCACAGCCAGTAGATGTCTGACTTCGCGCTGTCGGCGAGTCGGCGCTTGTTGTCGCGGTTGTACCCCCGCGATCGTTCGCCGGACTCCTTGTCGACACGCCAGCGAAGGCGCTCGTCGGTGATCGTGATCAGCCCCGCGGCCCACTGGTTGGTGTCGTCGTTCAGCCAGGTCAGCAGTGCGGGGTGGTTCGCCTTGCCCTGGCGCGCGCCATGGTCCTCGCACAGGTACATCTCCATGGGGATCTCCCAGCCGCCGAGATCCTTGGAGAACTTGCAGTCGACGTCCAGCCCCGCGACCTTCCAGTCGAGATCGTCGCCGTTGGCGAACTCGAACTCCTTCGTCAGGTTCACCTCGACGGCGGTGCCCAAGTAGGTCTTCTCTGTCTTCGACAGGTGCTGGTAGGCCCAGCGGCCCGTTCGCTGGCCGTCGAGCAGCTCGTCGAGCGAGTCTCTCAGTGCCCAGCGGAATCGCTCGCGCGCATCCGGCTCGCGTTCGAACCACTCTGACGATCGGGGCGAGCTCGGCTGGGACCACCTGCTCGTGGACGTCGTCGATCGCCCATGCGACGGGGATCCGCCCCATGCGGTCGCGCGGAACTGGGTGCGTTCGGAACGTGTTCCGTTTCCGCCGCATCGCCCGCGCCCTGGAATCCTGGGCGGGCGGCGCGGGCGGAACCGCGGCACTCGGGCTCTCTGTCGTCACCCCGCAAGTCTGACATCGTGCGACGGACGGTGACCGGCAGTTCAGCTGATGAACGGCCGGACCTGACGCGCGATCGCGCGCGCGAGGCCCGACGGGACGGCGTTGCCGATCTGCTTCGCGATCGCGATCTTCGTGCCGACCCAGAGGTAGTCCTCGGGGAAGTCCTGAATCAGGGACGCCTCGTAGTGCGTGATGACCCGGTCGACTGACTGCTTCGGGTCCCCCTTGATGAACCGCGGATCGTCTCCGCGTCGCTGGCGGCCGGGAACCCACTGGGGGTGGAGGTAGGCGCCCTTCTCGGGCTTGAAGAACTCGGTGCGGATCGTGAGCGAGGGGAAGTCCCAGCGCATCCGACCCATCACGTCGGTCGTGCCCGTCGGCTTCTCACGCCAGCAGCGCGGGAGCAGTTCCGTGGGTACGTCGAACCGGCCGCCGCCCGGCGGGACGTAGGAGTAGCGCTCGAGCGACAGCGGGCGTGGATCCCGCCGGAAGTGGATGTCCAGGCCCTTGAAGACGCCGGGCATCGGCTCGCCGAAGAACTCGGTGACCGACTCGGGCAAGCTCGGTGGAGTCCGGTCGGGTCGGAAGCCCTTCGATCACGTCGCGAACCGTCGCCCACGGCTTGCAGCCCGGAGCCCGGCTCTGGGGCGCGCGCGTGGGTAGGTGCCGGAAGGTCGATCGCGCCGACACGAGATCCGATGACGATCGTGCGGCGTCGTCGCTGGCTCACGCCGTAGTCGGCCGCGTTGAGGACGCCCCATCGCGAGCTCGTAGTTCTTCAGGAGGCCGTGGTCGACCTCGGCCAGAAGCATCTCGAACTCGGGAGACTTGGCGAAGCGGTCGACGTTCTCGATCACGAAGACCTGGGGCTTGGCGGTTCGGATGAACCGCATGTACTCGCGCCACAGCTGGTTGCGGGGGTCGTCCAGCTTCTTGAGGCCGAGGTTCGAGAAGCCTTGGCACGGCGGACCGCCGATCATGAGGTCCGCGCTCGGGATCTGTCGCTTCGTCACCGCCGCGATGTCACCGGGGATGACGTGGTCCTCGCCCCAGTTGGCGGCGTACGTCGCGGCCGCGAAGCGATCCCACTCGACGGCGAGCAGCCGGCTCGAAGCCCTCGGCGGCGAACCCGACCGTCATGCCTCCACATCCAGCGAAGAGGTCGATCACGGTCGGCTTGCTCATGGTGAAAAGAGTACGGTCCGGCACCGACAGTCTCCGAAGCCTCGCCGTGTCGTGACTGTTGTGACTGGTGATGCGCGCGCCAGACCCAGCCGGCTCGCAGGGGTCTGCGGTCCCGCCGAGGTCCGGCCTTGCGGAGGATCTGGCTCGGGACGCTCTTCTACCTTCTCCGACTTCTTGTTGGATGCAGCCTGCGAGCCCACGACGATCTCTGCGACGTCTTTGCGGGGACTGTGGGTCGCTGGACGTCCTCGACCCTGTTGGGTCATTTGGGATCGGATGGCGGAGTATTGAACGGTGGACCAGCAGTCTTGGGCGTCGTCCGAAGCGGTGCGGCGTTCAATGCGCTCGAACCGAAGCCGCGACACCGCGCCGGAGATCGCTGTGCGAAAGATCGTCCATAACGTCGGGCTCCGCTACAGGGTCGACCACCGGCCCATCGCGTCGTTGAATAGGCGCGCCGATCTGGTTTTCACGCGAGCGCGGGTGGCGGTGTTCATCGATGGCTGCTTTTGGCACGGATGTCCCGAGCACCACACGGTGGCCAGGACGAATGCTGCGTACTGGTCGGAGAAGGTCCAGCGGAACCGTGCGCGGGACGCCGAGACGAACCACCTTATTGCCACGGCCGGGTGGCAAGTCCTCAGGTTCTGGGAGCACGAGCCGCCCACCGACGTCGCTGCGGCGATCATCGAGACGGTCCGGGCACGGATCGCGGAATCTGACTCGGGCTAAGGGTGGTTCGCCGCCGCAGGGGCTGCAGGATCGCTAGCTTGGGTTCTTCGACGGAACGACATTGGAGCGAACGTGGACAAGCCGAGGATTGACGTCGTGTGGCCCGCGGCCACCGGCAAGCCCAGTCCGCGACATCTCTTCATCCACGACGAACTGCGCTATGCCAAGCGGTCGAATCAGATCGACGTGGTCCACGATGGCTTCCTCAACTATCACTGGCTCCTCAGCCCTGTGGATCTCGGACGCCCCATGGTCATGCTCGAGGCAGGCATCAACGCGCCAGCCGAGGTCGCCGGCCCCGATGGCCGCAGGCGTGCGCTTATCGCCATCCGATCAAGCCCATGGAAGGCCGGCCACGAGAGCAACCCGTGGCACGACGAATTCGATCTTGATCACGGCCATGTTCGTTACTTCGGCGACCACAAGCCAGGAACCGTCGGGCTGCCCGGCGCCACGAAGGGCAACCGGCTACTCCTCGAGACAGCTCGGCTGCACGCAGGGACGACGCGCGAGGAGCGGCTGCTCGCCCCGCCTCTGCTCCTGTTCCGAAGCCTAACCGTCCACCGCGACGGTCGAGCCATCGTGAAGGGCCACGTCGAGTTCTGCGGAGCAGGGATCATCGAGCGCCTCGAGCACGTTGTGCAACGTGATCCCGAGTCGGGCCGCAGCTTTCCGAACCTGTCCATCGACATAGCTGTCGTGTCTGGCGGCGAGGTCGACGGGGTCGATCTCAGGTGGATCGATGATCGCCGTGACCCGGGCCTCACATCGGAGGAGGCGCTCCGGCATGCTCCCGGATCCTGGACGCGATGGGTGAAGCAGGGTCGGATCGCGATTCCAGGCGTACGGCGAAGAGTGCTGGCCAGCACCGTCCGCACAAGCAAGGAACAGCAG
>CAVSCW010000004.1:0-25702 GCA_963726515.1 uncultured Actinomycetota bacterium | reverse complement strand
GGCGCGGCCGCGGGTCGTGGTCGGCACGCGGATGCGTACGTCGGTGGGGCTCCTCGAGGTGACCTCGGTGGACGAGGTGAGTGTCTCGAGCCTGCGGGCCGAGGACGCCCGCAGGGCAGGGGCTCCCTCGCTGACGGCGCTCAAGGGGGCACTGGCGGCGCGGTCCTCCGAGCCCGCGTGGCGGATCGGGCTGCGCTACGCCGGTCCCGACCCGCGCGAAGCCCTGCGTGAAGCCGTGCCCGATGAAGAAGAGCTCGCCGCGATCACCGCTCGTCTGGACCGCCTCGACGCCTCGTCGGCGTGCGGCGCGTGGACGAGGCCGACGCTCGACCTGATCGACCTCAATCCCACCGTGCGCGCCCCGGACCTGGCCGCGCAGGTGGGGCGCGAGACGGCCGACTTCAAGAAGGACGTCCGCAAGCTCAAGGAGCTCGGGCTCACCGAGTCGCTGGCGATCGGCTACCTGCTCTCCCCGCGCGGCGAGGCGGTCGTCGACGCGGGCTTGCCGGTCCCGCGACAACGGGCGCCGCGGGAGCAGGGCACGCCGCTCCCACGCTCCATCGGCGCGCCGGCCACGCGTGCCCTGCGTGGGGCCGGGATCACGACCCTCGAGCAGGTCGCCTCCCACACCGCTGCGGACCTTGCCGCGATGCACGGGGTCGGCCCGATCGCGATCACCCGGCTGCGCGAGGCGATGACGGAGCAGGGCTCGGGCTTCGCAGGGGAGTAGCCCGTCCCCTCCGGGGAGATCTCAGTGGGCGAGCAGGCCCACGCCGAGGACGCCCATGACGACCGCGATCCCGGAGTCGAGCACCCGCCAGGCGGTCGGGCGGGCGAACAGCCCGCGGAGCAGACGGGCTCCGTAGCCGAGGCCGAAGAACCACAGCACGCTCGCGACCAGGGTGCCGGACACGAACCACCAGCGGTCGCCGCCGAAGCTGTTGGCCACGGTGCCGAGCATGAGCACTGCGTCGAGGTAGAAGTGCGGGTTGAGCCAGGTCAGGGCCAGGGTCAGCAGGATCGCCTTGCCCGGGGTCAGGGCGGTGCCCTCGCCGGCCTCGAGCGTGCTCGGCCGCCAGGCCCGCATGGCCGCGTGCACGCCGAAGGCGATCAGGTAGAGACCACCGAGCAGCTGCGCGACCGGGAGGACCGAGGGCCAGCGCTCGAGCACGGCGCCGAGGCCGGCCACGCCGGCCGTGATCGCGACCACGTCGGAGACGAGACAGGTCAGCACGATGGGCAGGACCTGCTGGCCGCGGATCCCCTGGCGGAGCAGGAAGGCGTTCTGGGCGCCGACGGCGATGATGAGAGCGAGCCCGGTGAGGAGACCGGTGAGAGCAACCTGGAACATGTGACCAACGGTAGGACCGAAGATGCCGTCAATCCAGCGAAGTATTCTGAGGAATCATTAGGATGTCTAAGTATGAAAGACATCACCCAGCTCGACCCTGTGTCCCTGCGCACACTGGCCGTCGCGGTGCGGCTCGGGACCTTCGAGGCGGCCGCTCGCGAGCTGCACGTCACCCCCTCCGCGGTGAGCCAGCGGATCAAGGCTCTCGAGACCCGGATCGGCCGGGTGCTGCTCCATCGGGTCAAGCCGCTGGAGCCCACCGAGGCGGGCCTCGTCCTGGTGCGCCTGGCGACGCAGACCGAGCTGCTGGAGCGCGAAGCGGTCGCCGAGCTGGTGGAGGAGTCCGACACCGACGCGACGTCGTACGCCTCCGTGCCGATCGCGGTGAACGCCGATGCCCTCTACGGCTGGTTCGTCGACGCCCTCGCTGACGTGCAGACCCGGCACCGGGTCGTGTTCGAGGTGGTCCGTGAGGACCACACCCGCACGGCGGAGCGCCTGCGCCGAGGTGAGGTCATGGCCGCCATCACCGGCGAGCCCAGGCCGGTGCCCGGGTGCCGGGTCGTGCGGCTGGGGCGGCTGCGCTACGTCGCCGTCGCGACGCGGGACTTCCACGCCACCCACTTCGCCCACGGCGTCGGGTCGGCGACCCTGGCGGAGGCGCCGATCGTCGCCTTCGACCGCAGCGACTCGCTCCAGCACGACTTCGTGCGCAGGGTCACCCGCCGCCACCTGGCACCCCCGGTGACCTACCTGCCGTCGGTCCGCGAGTTCGACCGCGCCATCCGGGTGGGGATGGGGTGGGGGCTGCTGCCCGAGTCCGACGTCACGCGTGAGCTGGAGCGCGGCGAGCTGGTCGAGCTGGTCCCGGGACGCCGCCCCGAGGTCGCGCTCTACTGGCAGCACTGGCGCCTGGGATCCTCGCTCGTCGCGGAGCTCACCGACGCCGTGGTGTACGCCGCCCGGCGCTGGATGGCGACCTGACGAGATCATCGGTTCTCCTGACAGGCTCCTGCGCCAGACCTAGGCTGCCCGACGTGATCGAGCACCGTGATACCCCCGTGCCCCGTCGCCTCGATGCCTCGTGGGCCGTGGCTGTCGCCGCCGGTCTGCTCCTCACGCTCAGCGGTTGCGGTGGGTCCGGCTCCGCCGCCCCCAGCAAGACGCAGGACGTCGTGATGGAGGGGGAGCAGCTCGAGAGCATGGTCGCCCAGGTCGACACGATGGGCGTCGTCGAGTGGCACGGCCAGCTGCTGACCAAGAACCCCGACAACGGTGGCCGGCGCATCTTCGACCTCGACGGCCGGTTCATCCCCGCCACGGGCGACAGTGAGCTCTCGATGGACTCTGCGATCGGCGGCGACGTCCAGCAGGTCGACTACCTCGTCGTCGGCGGGCGCACCTACTTCAACAGCGACATGTGGGGCGCCACCGCCGCCACCTGCTGGGCCGACATCACGGGCGACGCGGCACGCAGCTGGGCGCTCCCGACCGACCTCGACCCGACCTGGCCGGTGGCCGCGGCGCGCGCAGTCCGTCTCGCCGGTGACGGGGTCGCGGTGGGCATCCCCGCGCCCAAGGTCATCACCGGGATGCCGCGTGGGTTGTTCCCCGCCGTGCCCGCAGTCCTGAAGGACGTCGAGGCCCAGGCCGTCGTCACTCCGCACGGCCACCTCATCGAGGTCGGCGTCGACGTCCTCAACATGTGGAGCGCCGTTCCCGGGGGGAACTGGCCGGCGTCGAGACGCGCGGTGCCGGTTGGTGGGCCATGACGATGCAGGAGTCGGAGAACGACGCCGACATCGAGCGGCCGAAGCACGTGTTCGACCCCGCGGTCACGCCACCGAGCCAGTGCAAGCGGGCCTGAGCGGCTAGAGCACCTTCGAGAGGAACGCCTGCGTCCGCTCGTGCTGGGGATTGCCCAGGACCTCGCGCGGGTCGCCCTCCTCGAGGATGACGCCCTCGTCCATGAAGACGAGCTTGTCGCCGACCTCACGGGCGAAGCCCATCTCGTGGGTCACCACCATCATGGTCATGCCCTCGGTCGCGAGGTCCTTCATGACGGCCAGCACGTCGCCGACCAGCTCGGGGTCGAGCGCGGAGGTGGGCTCGTCGAAGAGCATCATGTCGGGCTGCATGGACAGGGCCCGGGCGATCGCGACCCGCTGCATCTGGCCGCCGGAGAGGTGCGCCGGATAGGCGCCTTCCTTGTCGTCGAGACCGACCTTCTCCAGGTTGGCGCGGGCGATGGTCACTGCCTCGTCCTTGCCGCGGCCGGCGACCTTCTGCTGGGCGATGGTGAGGTTGCGCAGGACGTTCATGTGGGGGAACAGGTTGAACTGCTGGAAGACGATGCCGATCCGGGCGCGCAGCTTGTCGACGTCGGCATCGGGGTCGGTGATCTCGACACCCTCGACGAAGATCTTGCCCTTGGTGGGCGTCTCCAGCAGGTTGACGCAGCGCAGCAGGGTCGACTTGCCCGACCCCGACGGGCCGATGACGCAGACGACCTGGCCGTTGCCGACGTGGAAGTCGATGCCCTTGAGCACCTCGTTGTCGCCGAAGTACTTGTGCAGCTTCTGGACGTCGATCGCGGCATCGCTGCGCAGCGTGTCGGCCGCCTGGGGGGTGGTGGTCATGTCAGCGTGCCCTCTCCGAGCGGCTCTCCATACGGCGTACGACGATCGACAGCGGAACGGTGATCAGCAGGTAGCACAGCCCGATCACGATGATCGGGGTGAGGTTGGCCGCCGAGTTCATGCCCTCCCGGCCGAACTTGGTGAGCTCGTAGCCCGAGAGGGACAGGCCCAGGATGTAGACCAGCGAGGAGTCCTTGGTGAGCAGGATCAGCTCGTTGGTCAGCGGCGGCAGGATGATCCGGAACGCCTGCGGCACCACGATGCTGATCATCGCGCGCCCGTGGGACATGCCGAGCGATCGCGCGGCCTCCATCTGGCCCTTCGGCACGGCCTGGATGCCGGCCCGGATCGTCTCGGCCATGTAGGCCCCGCCGACCAGGCCGAGCGCCAGGGTGACGATCCCCAGGTTGCCGAACGGGATCTCGTAGGCGGGGAAGGCGAGGCTGAACCCCACGCTGAGCGCGATGAAGACGACCAGCGCGGGGAGGCCCCGGAAGAGCTCGATGATGCCGGTCGCGATCCACCGGTACGGCCCCACGCTCGAGAGGCGCATCAGCGCCAGGACCAGGCCGAGGGCCAGGCCGAACGCGAAGCCGCACGCGGTGTAGATCAGCGTGTTCTTCAGTGCGATCGTCAGGACACGGGGGAACTGCTCCTGGACGACCTCCCAGTTCCAGAAGGCGCGCTGGATCTGACCCCAGTCGGCGATGAACGTGATCGCGAGCAGCACGACCACGAGGACGGCGTACTGGACGTAGCGCCACCTCGCGGCACGCTGGCGTGGACTCGCCATGGGCTCCGGTCTCCTGCTTCTGGTTCGGGGGAGGGGTCAGATCAGCTGGCAGGCGCGGTGCCGAACCACTCCTCGTAGACCGTGTCGTACTCCGGGCTGCCGATCGCGTCGTTGACGATCGTGAGCAGGTCGTCGTTGGCGTCCTTCTTGACCGAGAAGCCATAGCTCTCGCCGGTCTTGAACTCGGTGACCACCTCGACGTCCGGGTTCTGGCTGACGAAGTAGTTGAGCAGGCCGTTGTCGTTGACGCCTGCCTCGACCTTGCCGGTCTTGACGGCCTGCTGCATCAGCGCGGAGTCCTCGAAGGAGACGATCTTGGTGTCCTCGGGAGCGTTCTCGCGGACGTAGTCGGCGCCCGTCGTGCCGTCCTGGACGGCGATGGACTTGCCGGCCAGGTCGTCCAGCGAGGTGATCCCGGAGCCGGCCTTGGTCATCAGGGCCTGGGTGGCCTCGAAGTAGGGGTCGGTGAAGTCCATGACGGCCTCACGCTCGTCGGTGATGGTCATGGCGCCTGCCGCGACGTCGCACTGGCCGGTGTTGAGGGCCTCGCCCGACACGATGGTCTCCCAGCCGATGTCGACGACCTCGGTGTCCCAGCCCTCGGCGTCGGCCGCGACCCTGAGGACGTCGGGGTCGAAGCCCACGACCTCGCCGCCGTCGGTGAACTCGAACGGCTCGTAGGGCAGGTGCGTGCAGATGGTCAGGGTGCCGTCGTTGATGAGCGTGGCGCCGGACTCCGTGGTCGTGGAGGTGTCCTCCTTGGCGCACCCCGCGGCCGTGAGGGCGAGGGCGAGGACGCTGATTGCGGAGGCGAGTGATCGTGTGTTCATGAGTGCACCGTAACCGCAACCCGCCGCGAGGTGGCGAGCTTTCAGGCGCGCCCACGCCGAAGTCTTGTCACAATCGTGACCATGCCGACCTACGTCGCCTTCCTCCGCGCCATCAACCTGGGTGCCACCCGCAAGCTCCCCCGGGACGCCATCCAGGCCGCCACGGAGAGCGCCGGTGGCACCGAAGTCGAGACCTACCTCAACACCGGCAACGTGCGACTGACGCACGCGGCCCGCTCGGTCGCCCGGGTGCAGACCGCGTTGGAGGAGGCCTACGCCGCCGAGGCCGGCTTCGACGTGCCGACCGTCGTCTTCACCACTGCCGACCTGGCCGCACTCGCCGCGCGGGCCGAGGAGCTGCACACCGAGCACGAGCCCAGTGGTCAGCACTACGTCACGCTGTTCGCCACCGCGCCGACACCGGCGACGGTGGAGGCGGCGCACGCGCTCGAGCACCCGGGCGAGAGGGTCGTGGTCGAGGGGCGAGCGGCCTACGTCCTCCTCGACGGCGACATCCACACCTCCCGGATCCTCGCGTCGAAGGAGTTCAAGGCGTTGGGACAGGGCACGGCCCGCACGGTCAAGGTGCTGCGCACCGTCACCGGGAAGTGGTGCTGAGCGCACGGCTCAGGCGATCTCGACACCGGCCGCGGTCAGCTCGGTGATCGCCGCTGCGGTGGTGTCCTCCGCGACGCCGGTGCAGAGCGCGGTGAGCACCCGGGTGTCGAAGCCCTCGCGGACGCTGTCGAGCGCCGTCGCCCGCACACAGTGGTCGGTGGCGATCCCGCACACGTCGACCTCCGACACCGTGCGCGCCCGCAGCCAGTCCGCGAGCGGCTCGCCCGACGACGTACGCCCCTCGAAGCCGGAGTACGCCGCTGCGTGCTCGCCCTTGTAGAACACCTCGTCGAAGGGTTGCGGGTCGAGGTTGGGGTGGAAGCCGGCCCCCTCGGTGCCGACCTTGCAGTGCGCCGGCCAGGACTCGACGTAGTCCGGCTTCAGCGACCAGTGGGCGCCCGGGTCGATGTGGTGGTCCTTGGTGGCGACGACGACGTCGTAGGCCGGCCTGCCTTCCTCGTGCGCGGCCCAGCGGTGCAGCAGCTCGCCGATGTCGGCAGCCACCCGCGCGCCGCCGGGCACCGCCAGGGATCCGCCCTCGCAGAAGTCGTTCTGGACGTCCACCACGATCAGCGCTCGGGTCATCCTCCGAACCTAGCGCTCGAAGACCGTCGGGATCACCGGCTCCCCGGCGGACATCATCGTCACCGCGCGCGGCAGCTCGGCGATCGAGCTCCGGTGCCGGGTGCGGGCCTCCTCCAGCGTGGTCCGGCCCACGACCTCACCGTTGCGGACCAGCGGCACCAGGAGAGCGCGGTCGTCGCCGTCGTCCCCCGGCGCCTCGCCGATGCCGATCACCTCGGCCTGGGCCGTGCCGGCGGGCGAGCGGCGGCGCAGGGCGTACTTGCGACCTCCGACCGACACCTTGTCCTGGGACCTCTTGGCCACCGACACCAGCTCCCCGTCGGCCCCCTCACGCGCGACCAGCTTGTAGACGAAGCCGCACGTCGGGTGCCCGGAGCCGGTCACCAGCTGGGTGCCGACGCCGTAGGCGTCGACCGGTGCGGCGGCGAGCGCGGCGATGGCGTGCTCGTCGAGGTCGCTGGTGACCACGATCCGGGTCCCGGTCGCGCCGAGGCCGTCGAGCTGCTCACGCACCTCACGGGCGATCTCGCCGAGGTCGCCGGAGTCGAGGCGCACGGCGCCCAGGCGGGTGCCGGCCACCTCCACCGCGAGCCGCACCGCCTCGGTGACGTCGTAGGTGTCGACGAGCAGGGTCGTGCCCACGCCCAGGGTCTCCACCTGGGCGCGGAAGGCATCGGCCTCGTCGTCGTGCAGCAGGGTGAAGGAGTGCGCCGCGGTGCCCGCCGACGGCACGCCGTACGTCGCCCGCGCCGCCAGGTTGCTCGTGGCGTCGAAGCCGGCGACGTACGCCGCGCGTGCGGCCGCCACGGCCGCCTGCTCGTGGGTGCGGCGCGAGCCCATCTCGATGCAGGGCCGCGCGCCCGCGGCGAGCGTCATGCGTGAGGCGGCCGACGCGATCGCCGAGTCGTGGTTGTAGATGGAGAGCAGGACCGTCTCGAGCAGGACGGCCTCGGCGAAGGTCGCCTCCACGACGAGGAGCGGCGAGTGGGGGAAGTAGGCCTCGCCCTCGGCATAGCCCCAGATGTCCCCGGTGAAGCGGTAGGACGCCAGCCACTCGAGCAGGTCCGCGTCGACGAGGTCCGCCAGCGACGCCAGCGCCGCGGCGTCGAAGCGGAACGACTCGATCGCATCCAGCGCCCGTCCGACGCCCGCGACCACGCCGTAGCGACGACCCTCCGGCAGCCTCCGTGGGAACAGCTCGAAGACCGCCCTCCGCTCGGCCGTGCCGGCCTGCCGCGCGGCCTGGACCATGGTGAGTTCGTAGTGGTCGGTCAGGAGCGCCGCTGAGCTCGTCACGACCGACACTGTGCCACGATGGGGCCGTGTCAGCCGCCAGTCCCGTAGAGGTCGAGCCGACCCTCACCCCCGACGAGATCACCTTCCTGGCCAAGCCGTGGGTGACGCTGGTCTGGGACGACCCGGTGAACCTCATGTCCTACGTCTCCTACGTCTTCCAGAAGTACTTCGGCTATGACAAGGCCAAGGCGGAGAAGCTGATGCTCGAGGTGCACCAGGAGGGCCGGTCCGTGGTCTCCACCGGCACCCGCGAGGAGATGGAGCGCGACGTGCAGGCGATGCACGAGTACGGCCTCTGGGCGACCATGGAGAAGGCCTCGTAGTGTGCGGAGCATGCACCGTTCCCGCATCGCCGTGGTCCTGATCGACCATCCCGAGGAGTCCTACGAGCCCGCCGCCGCCTTCTGGGCGGGTGCGCAGGGCGCACAGCGCTCGGTCAACGCCGATCCGGCCTTCGAGTCCCTCGACCGGCTGCCGGGCAACGTCGCACTCGAGCTGCAACGCACGGGGAGCGGCACGCCGCCGCGCATCCACCTCGACTTCGAGACCGACGACGTGGCGACCGAGGTGGTCCGCCTCGAGGCGCTCGGCGCCAGTGTCGAGACCCGTGCCGACAGCTGGGTGGTGATGACGGACCCGGGGGGCCTGGTCTTCTGCGTCATACCCGTGTGGACCGACCAGGACGACTTCGACCGGCACGCCACGACCTGGGCGACGACGTGAGCGGTTTCGAGCACCACCGCAAGTCCGACCGGGTCATCGCCACCTTCTCCGGCTTCGAGGCCGACCTGCTGCGGTCCCTCGCCTCGCAGATCGTCGAGCTGCTGCGCAACGAGCGGGCCGAGCCGGCGTCGCCCACGGCGGACCCCTTCGAGGCGCTGATGACCGAGTTCTCCGGTGCCACCACCATCCCCGAGGACCCGGTGCTGGCGCGGCTCTTCCCCACGGCCTACCCCGACGACGAGGAGTCGGCCGCCGACTTCCGCCGCTTCACCGAGGGTGGGCTGCGCGACGGCAAGGCAGCGGCGTCCGGCCTGATCATCGACACCCTCGAGGAGGCGGGCCTGCCGCCCGAGCTCACCGAGGAGGGGCTGGTCATCGACGTCGAGCTGACCCGCGCCGAGGCCGAGACCTGGATGCGCGCCTTCACCGACATCCGGTTGGCCCTCGCGACCCGGCTCGAGGTCGAGGCCGACGACGAGGACTACTGGCACTCCCTGCCCGAGGACGACCCGCGTGCCCAGGCGCACGACATCTATGAGTGGGTGGGCTTCCTCCAGGAGACCGTCATCGAGGCGCTCACCGGATGATCCACCGATGAGCCCGATCCCCGACTTCGTCGTCCACCTCCGCCGCAAGATCGGCCGTGACCCGCTCTGGCTGCCGGGCGTCACCGCCGTCGTCCGCCGCGGCGACGACCTCCTGCTGGTGAAGCGCTCGGACAACGGCCAGTGGGCGCCGGTGACCGGCATCGTGGATCCCGAGGAGGAGCCGGCCGTGGCGGCCGCGCGCGAGGCGATGGAGGAGACCGGCGTCCGGGTCCGCGTGGACCGGCTGGCCGGCACCTCGGCGCACGGCCCCCTCGTCCACGCCAACGGAGACCGCGCCTCCTACCTCGACCTCACGTTCGCCTGCACGTGGCTCGAGGGCGAGGCCCACGTCGCCGACGACGAGTCGACCGAGGTCCGCTGGTGGCCGATGCACGCCCTCCCACCGATGGGCGAGGTGATGCTGGCGCGCATCGACGCGGCGCTCAGCGACGAGCGGGAGGCCCGCTTCGTCGCCCCGGGCGGGGACGCCCCGGCGGCGCCCGTGACGCCTAGCCACGTGCCGCTCGCCCCCGGCGCGCCGGTGCTCGGCGTCGACGCCTGTCCCGGCGGCTGGGTCGGCGTGGTGCTCGACCCCGCCCTGAGGGCGGGCGTCTTCACCGCGCTCACGATCACGGACCTGCTGGAGCTGGTCGCGGAGACCGCCTCCGTGGCGGTCGTGGCGATCGACATCCCCATCGGCCTGCCGGACACCAGCGGGCGCGCGGCCGACGCAGAGGCCAGGCGGGTGCTGGTCGGCAGGTCCTCCTCGGTCTTCTCCACGCCCACCCGCGCCGCGCTCGAGGCAGACACCTACGCCGAGGGCCGTGCGGCCAACCTCGCGGCCACGGGTGGCACCACGAGCGTCAGCGCCCAGGCGTACGCCCTGCGCGAGAAGGTCCTGCAGGTGGACGCGTGGGTGCGATCGGGCCCCCGCGTGCGGGTCATCGAGGTGCACCCCGAGGTCAGCTTCGCGCGGATGGCCGGCGCCCCGGTGCAGGCCCGCAAGAAGGACGTGGACGGCGTCCGGGCGCGTCGTGAGGTGCTCGCCGACCATGGCATCGCGGCGCCCCCGTGGTTCCGCGGCGCGCCGTTCGGCGAGGACGACCTGCTCGATGCCTGTGCGGCGGCGTGGTCCGCCGTACGCCACTCGTGCGGCGTCGCGGAGTCGTTCCCGGCCGCTCCCGAGGTGTTCTCCGACGGCATCCCCGCCGCGATCTGGGCGTGAGCGGTCTCCTCAGCCGGAGTGGGTGAGGACGCCGTAGCGCTCGCGCGAGGCCAGTGCCCATCGGGACACCGGCACCGACACCAGTGCGACCGCCAGCATCAGGGCGGCCAGCACCAGCCAACCCGTCTCGCCCATGTCCACGCACAGCAGGGTCACGATCGGCGGACCGATGACTGCGATGACGCTGAAGCCGAGACCGGCGAAGCCCTGGTACTGCCCCTGCCGTTCGTGGGGCGCGAGCCCCATCTGCAGGCCCCACTGGCCGCCGGAGCCGATCATCTCGCCCACGACGTGGACCAGCGACCCGGCCACGAGCGCCACGATGGCGAAGGTCGCGTCGCCGCGGTCGGCGAGGGCCACGATCGCGAAGCCCACGGCGATCCAGACCGAGCCCCGCACCAGCGCCCTCGCCCCGGCCTCGACGGAGTCGGCGCGCCGTGAGAGCCGCACCTGGAAGAGCGCGACGCACGCGGTGTTGAGGACGAGGAGGATCGCGACCATCACGGGTGGCGCCGACGTGCGCTCGGAGATGTAGAGGGCCAGGCCCAGCTCCATCACGAAGAAGTGCAGCGAGAACAGACCGGTGATGGCCACCACGACGACGTAGGGCCAGTCGCGCAGCACGGCCAGGCGAGGCTCTCCCGCGGCCCGGAGATAGGCGGGCAGGTCCGGCAGCCGGGTGGAGTTCCAGGCCGCGAAGCCGGTGAACAGGGCGTTGAGCACGAAGACCGAGACGTAGGCCCACGACTCGTCGATCACCAGGGCCGCGCCGCCGAACACCGAGCCCAGGCCGATGGCGGTGTTGGTGACCGCGCGCAGGTAGGCCTTGAAGAGCACCCCGCGCCCACCCGTCGCGAGCTGGGCGATGACGCCCTGCTGCACCGACCCGGCCGAGCGCTCGAAGAAGGCCAGGAGGGCGAGCAGCAGCGCCAGCTGCCACGGCGTACGCGCCAGGACGGGCAACGCGCTCGTCAGCGCGGCCCCCACCATGCAGAAGGTCAGCACCCGGCGGGGTCCGCGGCTGTCGCCGAGGTGCCCGGCCGGGACCTGGACGATGATCCCCACGATGGCGGCGACCGAGAGCGCGAGCGCGACCTCGGCGGCGGAGAAGCCGACCTGGCGGGTGAAGTAGAGCGCACTGGTCGTGATGACCGCGCCTGCGCCGAAGCGGTTGGCGAACGACCCCAGGGCCAGCACCTGCAGGTCACGCTCGAGGGGGATGCCGCGCCGGGTCAACGGCGGCGGGACCTCACGCAACGACATCTGGTTCTTCCCCCCCGGGCAACTGTCTCGACGTCAAGACTATGTGGTGAGACGGGGTGGGGTCACACCGGTGACCTGCCTACGCTTGCCGGGTGCTCACCATCGCCCAGGAGACGTACGACGCCATCGTCGCGCACGCCAAGCGCGACCACCCCGACGAGGCGTGCGGCGTCGTGGCCGGACCCGAGGGCAGCGACCGCGCCGAGCGGTTCATCCCGATGGTCAACGCCGCCAGCAGCCCGACGTTCTACGAGTTCGACTCGCTCGAGCTGCTCGCCCTCTACAAGGACATGGACGCCCGTGACGAGGAGCCGGTCGTGGTCTACCACTCCCACACCGCGACCGAGGCCTACCCCAGCCGCACCGACATCGGGCTGGCCAGCGAGCCCGGCGCGCACTACGTGCTCGTGAGCACCCGGGACTGCTTCGACGAGGCCGGAGGGAATACCAGCGGCGCTGTGGAGTTCAGGTCCTACAGAATCATCGACGGGGTCGTGACCGAAGAGGACGTCACGATCACGCCCACCGAAGAGAGCCCCCACTCATGAGGAGCACCCCCTGATGGCCATCGAGGTCCGGATCCCCACCATCCTGCGCACCTACACCGACGGAGCGAAGGCGGTCGACGCCACGGGCGGCACGCTGTCGGAGCTCATCGACGACCTCGAGGGCAACCACCCCGGCATCAAGGAGCGCCTCGTCGAGGACAAGTCCGGGTCGAGCGACCTGCGCCGCTTCGTCAACGTCTACGTCAACGACGAGGACGTCCGGTTCATCGGAGGCCTCGAGGCCACGCTGAGCGACGGCGACCAGGTCGTCGTGCTTCCCGCCGTCGCCGGCGGCTGACCTCCCAGATGACCCGCTTCGACAGCCTGCTCGCCTCGGTCGGCGGCACGCCGCTGGTGGGGCTGCCCCGGCTGTCACCGGGCATCCAGCCGAACGGGGCCGACGTACGACTCTGGGCCAAGCTCGAGGACCGCAACCCGACGGGCTCGATCAAGGACCGGCCGGCGCTGAGGATGATCGAGCAGGCGGAGGCCGACGGGACGCTGCGTCCCGGCTGCACGATCCTCGAGCCGACCAGCGGCAACACGGGCATCTCGCTGGCGATGGCGGCCAAGCTCAAGGGCTACCGCATCGTGTGCGTGATGCCCGAGAACACCTCCGAGGAGCGCCGCCAGCTGCTGCGGATGTGGGGCGCGGAGATCGTGTCCTCGCCCGCTGCCGGTGGCTCCAACGAGGCGGTGCGGGTCGCGAAGAAGGTCGCGGGGGAGCATCCCGACTGGGTGATGCTCTATCAGTACGGCAACGAGGCGAACGCCCTGGCGCACGAGGAGACCACCGGTCCCGAGCTGCTGGCCGACCTCCCGGACATCACGCACTTCGTGGCCGGTCTCGGCACCACCGGCACGCTCATGGGCGTCTCCCGGTTCTTCCGCACCGCCAAGCCCGACGTGCGCATCGTGGCCGCCGAGCCCCGCTACGGCGAGCTCGTCTATGGCCTGCGCAACCTCGACGAGGGCTTCGTGCCCGAGCTCTACGACGCCTCGCTGATCGACTCCCGCTTCTCCGTCGGCCCGCGCGACGCCGTCCGCCGGGTGCGCGAGCTGCTCGAGCTCGAGGGGATCTTCGCCGGGATCTCCACCGGCGCGATCCTGCACGCCGCGCTGGGGCAGGCGGCCAAGGCGGTCAAGGCCGGTGAGTCGGCCGACATCGTGTTCGTGGTGTGCGACGGCGGCTGGAAGTACCTGTCCACCGGCGCCTACGAGGGCACCGTCGACGAGGCCGAGGACCGGCTCGACGGGCAGCTCTGGGCCTGAGCGCTCAGCGCTCCCACGGCAGCGGCCACGGGTTGAACGAGCATCCGCCGGTCCCCTTGGACTGCTGCATCATGACCGGGGCCGGTCCCGACCCCGGACACCCGACGTGCCCGCGACCGAGCCAGTGACCCGTCTCGTGGTTGACCACGAGGTGGCGGTAGTCGCGCAGGCTCCGGCGTGCGGCGTTCCAGGCAGGGGACGCGTGCTTCCAGCGCTCCTGGTTGATGATCACGTAGCGACCGACGCGGCACGACCACGTCGACGAGCAGGTCGAGGAGAACGACGGCACGAGCCGCGCCTCGGAGAGCACCAGCGTGAAGTGGCCACCGCGCGGCACCCGCCGGAACTGGACACCTCCGGCCCGCCAGCCGCGCGGGTCGTCGTAGGTCTCCTGCGCCAGCCGGGCGAACTCCCGCACGCTGGTGGTGATCCGACCCCGGGTCGTCACCGAGTAGGTCACGCGGCGGCGCACGGGAGTGGCGTAGTCGACGCGGCGGGTGCGAGCGGAGTCGGCGGTGGTCCACGCGTGTCCAGCGGCCCGGACCCGCACCCGGACGCTGATCCGTGCGCCGACGTCGGCCGCGGTGAGGCGGTAGCGCCGCTCCTTCGCCCCGCGGATGGGCTCTCCGTCGCGCAGCCACCGGTAGCGGGTCTCCTCCCGCTGCGGCGTCCAGCGACCGGGGAAGGCCCGGAGCGCCCGTCCCTGGCGCGCGGTGCCCTCGACCGCGGGCCGCTGGGTGGCGACCAGCCCGGGCAGCGCCTGGGCCGCAGTCGGGGCAGCGACGGCGGGATGTCCGGGCGCCACGAGCAGGGCCAGCGCCGTGACGAGTCCGGTGAGGAAGCGGATCACGCCCGCGATCCTAGCCATCATCGGGCTCGACGTCGGCCTCAGCCGACCGAGGGTTCGGCCGTGAGCCGGAGGTCCATCCGAATGTCGAACTCGCTTCCCGGGACGGCCGGCAGGTCGAGCAGGTCGAGCGCCAGGTTGGCGACCATGCCGTTGCGGACCGGCGGGCGACGCGTGGCGTAGCCGGTGCGACGGGCGCGGGGGTTCTTGTAGGTCGCGTTGATGGCGTAGAGGTCGACGCCGCGGTCCACCCCGGCGCCACGGGCCATGAAGACGATCCGGTAGTTGTCGAGCAGGCGGGGGGCGGTGTGGGTCGGGCCGTGCCCGCCGTGGTCGCTGGTGAGGAGGATCGTCGTGCCGGCCCGACGCTGGGGGTCGGCGTTGACGGCCTTGACGACGCGGCCGACGAGCGCGTCGGTCCGTCGCACCGCGCGCAGGTAGGGCTTCGACATCCAGCCGTGAGCATGGCCGGCGTTGTCGGGCAGCGACAGGTGCAGGAAGCGGAAGTCACGGTCCTCGGCGAGGTCGGCGACGAGCTGGTCGACGAGCGCGGAGTTGTCGAGGTCGATCGTGGCGCGGTCGATCGCGTCGGGCCACGACCTCGGCCAGAGGCTGAACTTCGTCTTCGCGGCGAAGAGCGCGGTGGAGCCACCGGCCTCGGCCACCACGGAGAAGACCGAGGCGACGTCGTGGCCCGCAGCCTCCTGCACCGTGCTCGGCGTGGGGCGGTCGTCGTTCCAGGTGACGCCGTGCCCGCCCTTGGAGGCGTTGACCCTGCGTCCGGTGACCATGCCGGTGTGGTTGGGCAGGGTGACGGTCATCTCGCGCTCGGTGCGGGCGTTCGTGGTCGAGGCGCCGGCACGCATGAAGCGGTGGAGGTGGGGCAGCCCCTTCCTGCCCAGCCGGCGCACCGCGGCGACGCTCAGCCCGTCGACGGAGATGGCGAGCACGGAGTCGGCCTCGGCCGCCTGCGCCACCCGACGCTCGGCACACGGGGACGGCAGCTGCGCGGGAGCCGGGGCCGGAGCCAGGACCACGCTCGCGGAGGCGATCAGGCACGCGAGCAGGGTGGCGACGGACGCGGTCAGGGGAGATCGACGGAACACCGGACGACGATAACCCGGGGGACGGGATGTGACCGGGCCGACGCCCCCGCAGGCGTGACCCGCGACCGTCCGACCGCCTAGCCTGCTCTCTGTGCCGACCCCCCTGCCGCGGATGACCCCCGACGCCCCGATCGGCATCTTCGACTCCGGGTTCGGCGGCCTCACTGTGGCGCGCTCGGTCATCGACCAGCTTCCGCACGAGTCGGTGGTCTACCTCGGCGACACGGCCCGCCAGCCCTACGGGCAGAAGCCGATCGGCGAGGTCAGGGAGTATGCGCTCGAGTGTCTCGACCACCTCTACGACCAGGGCGTCAAGGCGCTCGTGATCGCGTGCAACTCCGCCAGCGCGGCCATGCTGCGCGATGCGCGTGAGCGCTACGACGTGCCCGTCGTCGAGGTGATCCTGCCGGCCGCCCGCCGTGCTGCCGCCGCCACCCGCAACCAGCGCGTCGGCGTCATCTGCACCCGCGCGACGGCCAGCTCCATGGCGTACGACGACGCGTTCGCCGCCGCACCCCACCTCGACCTGCACATCCGGGCCTGCCCGGACTTCGTCGACTTCGTGGAGCAGGGAGTCACCGGCGGTGACGAGCTGCTCGCCGCCGCCCACGCCTACCTCGACCCGCTGGCCGCGGCCGGCGTCGACACCCTCATCCTGGGCTGCACCCACTACCCGCTGCTGACCGGCGTGATCTCCTACGTCATGGGCGACGGGGTCACCCTCGTCAGCTCCGCGGAGGAGTGCGCCAAGGACGTCTACAAGATGCTCGCCAGCACCGGGCTGATGCGCGAGGGCGGTGAGCCGGACTACTCGTTCTCGACCACGGGCAGCCCGGAGGACTTCGCGACCATCGGGCGCCGCTTCCTCGGCACCGAGCTGCTCAGCGCCACCCAGTTCGCCGGGGGGCGCGCGTGAGGCTCACCATCGTCGGCTGCTCCGGCTCCTACCCCGGCCCCGAGTCCGCCGCGAGCTGCTACCTCCTCGAGGCAGACCATGACGGGCGCACCTGGCGGATCCTGCTCGACCTCGGCAACGGCGCGCTCGGCCAGCTCCACCGCTACGCCGACCCGCTGGGCATCGATGCAGTGTTCGTCAGCCACCTGCACGCCGACCACTGCCTCGACCTCTGCGGCTACTACGTCATGCGCAAGTACCACCCCACCGGCCCGCAGCCGCGGATCCCGGTGTGGGGTCCGCGGGGCACCGCCGAGCGGATGGCCCGCGCCTACGACCTGCCCGCCGACCCCGGGATGACCGAGGAGTTCGACTTCCTCGAGCACGGTGCACCCGTCGAGCTCGGGCCCTTCCGGGTGGAGGCGCGCGAGGTCGTGCACCCGGTGACGGCCTTCGCCCTCAAGGTCACCGCCGACGGTCGCAGCCTCGTCTACTCCGGTGACACCGGACCGTGCCCGGCCCTCGACGAGATCGCGGCCGGTGCCCACCTGCTCCTCGCCGAGGCGTCCTTCCGGACCGGGGACGACAATCCGCCCGACCTGCACCTGACCGGCGCCGACTGCGGACGTACGGCGTCGCAGGCCGGCGTGGAGCGGCTGGTGCTGACCCACGTCCCGCCGTGGCACGACGCGGCCGACGCCGAGGCCGAGGCCCGCGCCGAGTGGTCGGGGCGGGTCGCGCTGGCCCGCGCAGGAGCGACCTACGAGGTCTGAGGGATCGAGCGGCAACTAGGGTCGTGCCATGACTTCCGCACCCCGCGCCACGACTCGAGAAGACGGCCGCGCCGACGACGAGCTCCGCCCGATCACGATCACCCGCAACTGGCTCGACCACGCGGCCGGGTCCGTGCTGATCGAGTTCGGCGGGACCAAGGTGCTGTGCGCCGCCTCGGCCTCGGAGGGCGTGCCGCGCTGGCGCAAGGGCTCGGGACTGGGCTGGGTGACGGCCGAGTACGCGATGCTCCCAGCCGCCACCAACACCCGCTCCGACCGCGAGTCCGTCAAGGGCCGCATCGGCGGCCGCACCCACGAGATCTCCCGGCTGATCGGACGCTCGCTGCGTGCGGTCATCGACTACGAGGCGCTCGGCGAGAACACGATCGTGCTGGACTGTGACGTGCTCCAGGCCGACGGCGGCACCCGCACCGCGGCGATCACCGGGGCCTACGTCGCCCTCGCCGACGCCGTGGCGCACCTGCGGGCCAGCGGCGCCCTCACCGGCGAACCGCTGACGGGCTCGGTGGCCGCGATCAGCGTCGGGATCATCGACGGCGCGCCGCGCCTCGACCTGCCCTACGTCGAGGACGTGCGCGCCGAGACCGACATGAACGTCGTGATGACCGGCGACGGCACCTTCGTCGAGGTGCAGGGCACCGCCGAGGGCGCGGCCTTCGACCGCGCCGAGCTCGACGCCCTGCTCGACCTGGCCGGGAAGGGCTGCGCCGACCTGACCCGTCTCCAGCACGAGGCGCTGGCGAGGTGACCCGGATCTTCCTGGCCTCGGCCAACGCCAAGAAGATCCTCGAGATGCAACGGATCCTGGCCGAGCACGCGGGGGACGTCGACGTCCTCGGGATCGGCGACATCGAGGGATACGCCGAGCCGGTCGAGGACGAGCCGACCTTCGCGGGCAACGCGCTGCTGAAGGCACGGGCCGGCGTCGCGGCCACGGGACTGCCGTCGGTCGCCGACGACAGCGGCCTGTGCGTCGACGCCCTGAACGGCATGCCGGGGGTGCTGTCGGCGAGGTGGTCGGGCACCTCGGTGGCTGTCGAAGGAGGACGGGACGCCCGCAACAACGAGCTGCTGCTCGACCAGCTCCACGACGTGCCCGACGAGCGCCGTGGCGCGCACTTCGCCTGCGCCGTGGCCTGGGTGCTGCCCGACGGACGCGAGCGGGTCGTCGAGGGCCGCATGGACGGCCGGATCATCCGCGAGGCGCGGGGGAGCGGCGGCTTCGGCTACGACGTGGTGTTCGTGCCCGTGGAGCACGACGCGGAGGGGCTCACCTCCGCCGAGCTGGGGCCGGGCGAGAAGGACCGCATCTCCCACCGCGGCCGCGCGCTGCGCCAGCTCGCGCCGTACGTCGCCGCCGACCTGGCCTCACGTTGAGGCAGCCTCGCGCTGCCTGACCCGGCGCGAGACCCACATGCCCCAGAGGGCCGCGAAGACGAACATGATCAGCGAGTAGACGGCCGCCGGCACGGAGATCTCGACCTCGTCGAGCACCTCGACCGCCACGAAGATCGCCAGCGTCGCGTTGTGCACGCCGACCTCCATGGAGGAGGCGATGGCCTGCGGGCCGCTGACGCCGAAGGCCTTCGGCACGACGTAGCCCACGACGAGGCTGATCGCGCAGAAGAGCGCGGCGATCAGCCCGACGTCGGCGAGGTAGTCGCCGACGTTCTCGATCTGGTCGAGCAGGATCGCGACGACCAGGGTCGCGAGGATCACCGCCGACCCGATCCGCACGGGCTTGTCCATGCGTCGCGCGAAGTCGGTGGCCCGGGAGTTGACCAGCATCCCGATCCCGACGGGCACCAGGATCAGCGCGAACACCTTGACGATCTCGACCAGCGGCATCGTCACGTCGTCCTGGCGGTCGTAGTAGGCGATGGCGAGACCGGTGATCAGCGGCAGCGTGACGACCGCGATGACGGTGTTGATGGCGGTCAGGGTGATGTTGAGCGCGACGTCGCCGTGGAAGAGGTGGCTGAAGAGGTTGGCCGTCGTGCCGCCCGGAGATGCGGCCAGCAGCAGCATCCCGATGCCCAGGAGCGCGGGCAGGTCGAACAGCACGACCAGGCCGAAGCAGACCGCGGGCAGCAGGACGACCTGGCAGGCGAGCGCCACCGCGACGGCCCGCGGGGTGCGGCCGACGCGCCTGAAGTCCGCGATCGTGAGATCGAGTCCCAGCCCGAACATGATGATCGCGAGCGCGAGGGGCAGCCCGACGGTGGTCAGCGCGGAGTCCATGCGCGGACTCTAGGGGTGAGACGGCTCATGCGCGACGAACTCGCGCGAGCTGCGTGCCGAAGGCGGGAGTCGAACCCGCACGCCCTGGGGCACACGGACCTAAACCGTGCGTGTCTGCCTGTTCCACCACTCCGGCCGGAGATGCTCAGTCCAACCCTAGGTCCCGTCGCAGCTTCGCCACGTGCCCGGTGGCCTTGACGTTGTACTGGGCGAGCTCGAGGTTGCCGGCCTCGTCGATCACGAAGGTGGAGCGGATGACTCCCTCGACCTCCTTGCCGTACAGCTTCTTCGTGCCGAAGGCGCCGTACGCGTGGTGCACGGCCAGGTCCTCGTCGGAGAGCAGGGTGAGGGTCAGGGAGTCGCGCTCGCGGAAGGCCGCCAGCTTGGCCGGCTTGTCCTTCGACACGCCGAGCACCTCGTAGCCCGCGCCGCGCAGCGAGTCCAGCGACTCGGAGAAGTCGCACGCCTGCTTCGTGCAGCCCGACGTCATCGCGGCCGGGTAGAAGTAGAGGATCACCTTCTTCCCGCGCAGGTCCGCGAGCGTGACCTGCTCCCCGGTGTCGCTGGCGAGGGTGAAGGCGGGGGCGGCATCGCCGGGGGCGAGGTGGACGGACATCGGAGCTCCTGCGCGCGTGCTTGATGGGTGAGGGTGGTTGTTGCAAGCAGTTTGCAATAAGGTGGACCAGGTGCCGACGCGGTATCGGGGGATCCGCGTCGGCCACCAGACATCCAACCAGTCGCACCCAGATCCGGAGCAGACGTGCACGTCCCAGACGGCTTCCTCGACGTACCCACCTCGGTGGCGACGGGCGCCGTGGCGGCAGCCGGGATCGCGATCGCCCTGCGCGGTGCGCGCCGCGAGCTCGACGACCGCACCGCGCCGATGGCGGGCCTGGTCGCGACCTTCGTCTTCGCCGGCCAGATGATCAACTTCCCGGTCGGCGCCGGCACCAGCGGGCACCTGCTCGGCGGTGCGCTCGCCGCGGTCCTGGTCGGGCCCTGGTCGGCGGTCCTCTGCCTCAGCGTGGTGCTGCTCGTGCAGGGGCTGCTCATCGCGGACGGGGGCATCACCGCCCTCGGCACCAACATCACCCTCATGGCACTGGTCGGCGTCGGCGTCGGCTGGCTGGTCTTCGTGGCCGCACGCCGGGTGCTGCCGCGGCGCACGGGCTGGGTCGCGCCGGCCGCGGCGGTCGCCGCCTTCGTCAGCGTTCCGGCCGCTGCCGCGGTGTTCGCCGGGCTCTTCGCTGCCGGCGGCGTCGCCCCGGTCGACCCCGGCAAGGTCCTCGTGGCCATGGTCGGCTGGCACCTGGTCATCGGCATCGGCGAGGCGGTCGTCACCGGGCTGGTGGTGGCCAGCGTGATGGCGACCCGGCCCGACCTGGTCCACGGTGCGCGAGCGATGATCGTCGGTCGGGAGCTCGAGATCCGGGAGGTGGTCGCGCGATGAGGCAGCGCACCTTCCTCGCCGTGGGCCTCCTGCTGTGCCTGCTGGTCGCCGGGGTCGGCAGCTATTACGCCAGCAGCCACCCCGACGGGCTCGAGCACGTCGCCGCCAGCACCGGGTTCGGTGACACGGCCGAGGACTCCGCGGTCGCCGACAGCCCGCTCGCCGACTACCAGGTCAGGGGAGTCGAGCAGGACCGGCTCAGCGGCGGCCTCGCCGGGCTGCTCGGTGTGGCGATCATGGCGCTGCTGTCGAGTGCGCTGTTCTGGGGGATCCGCCGCCGACGCGGCGACGCGGACAGCAGGAGCTGATGGGCGCCGGGCACGGTCACCGGCTGTTCTTCCACGGCCACAGCGCGGTCCACCGCGCGCCGGCCCACCTCAAGCTGCTGGCGCTGGTCGGCTTCATGCTGGTCGTGGTCGCCACCCCGCGGTCCTGGCACGCGGCGTACGTCGTGGAGGCGGTCGTCCTGCTCGCGGTGGTCGCACTGTCGGGGGTCCCGCCGACCTACCTGGCGCCGCGGATGGTGATCGAGCTCCCGTTCGCGCTCTTCGCCGTGCTGGTGCCCTTCATCTCCCACGGTCCGCGCACCGAGGTGCTCGGTGTCACCGTCTCCGAGCCCGGGCTGCAGGCGGGCATCGCCTTGCTGGTCAAGGGGACGATGGGAGTGCTGGCGTCGCTGACCCTGGCCGCGACGACCGAGCCGCAGGACATGCTGCGCGGCCTCCAACGGCTGCGGATGCCGGACCTGATCGTGCAGATCATGGGTTTCATGATCCGCTACCTCGACGTCGTCACCGCCGAGCTGACCCGGATGATGACCGCCCTGCGCTCGCGCGGGTGCGACCCGCGATCGCCGCGCCACTGGCCGGTGCTGGCGCGCTCGCTGGGGGCACTGTTCATCCGGTCCTACGAGCGCGGCGAGCGGGTGCACCTGGCCATGCTGTCGCGCGGCTACGACGGCAGGCTGCCCCGGACCGAGGAGACACGATGACCACGCCGGTGCTCGACGTCCGCGGGCTCGCCTTCGCCTACCCCGACGGCCACCAGGCGCTCTTCGGCGTCGATCTCCACGTCCACGAGGGCGAACGCGTCGCCCTGCTGGGGCCCAACGGTGCCGGCAAGACCACCCTCGTCCTGCACCTCAACGGCATCCTCAGCGCCGCGTCCGGCGGGCACGGGCGCGGGAGCGTCTCCGTGAGCGGCCTGCCCGTCGCCAAGGAGCACTTCAAGGAGATCCGCCGCCGGGTCGGCATCGTCTTCCAGGACCCCGACGACCAGCTGTTCCTCGGGACCGTGCGCCAGGACGTCGCGTTCGGACCGGCCAACCTCGGCCTCAAGGGCGCCGAGCTCGACCGACGGGTGATGCTCGCACTGGACCAGGTCGGCATGGCCGACTTCGCGGACCGGCCGCCGCACCACCTGTCGTACGGTCAGCGCCGTCGCGTCGCGGTCGCCACCGTGCTGGCGATGGAACCGCAGATCCTGGTGCTCGACGAGCCCTCGTCCAACCTCGATCCCGCCTCGCGACGCGAGCTCGCCGACATCCTGCGCGGCCTGGACGTCACGGTGCTGATGGTGACCCACGACCTCCCCTACGCACTCGAGCTGTGCCCGCGCAGCATCGTGCTCAGCGAGGGAGTCGTGGTGGCGGACCGGCCGACCCTCGACGTGCTCACCGACGACGCCCTGATGGCCGCGCACCGGCTGGAGCTGCCGTGGGGCTTCGACCCGCGACGCATTGATAGCCTGCCCGGGTGACCCAGGACATGAGCGCGCTCGAGCGCGACATCGAGGAGACGCGCCAGCGCCTCGCCTCGACCATCGACCAGCTCGCCCACCGCGCCCACCCCAAGACCATCGTCGGGCGCCAGGTGACGACCGTGAAGTCGCACTTCGTCGACCTCGAGTCCGGTGCCCCGCGCACCGACAACATCCTCAAGGCGGCCGGAGCCGTCGTCGGGGTCGTCGCCTTCTTCGTCATCGTCCGCCGGGTCGCCCGCTGAGCACCCCCTCGAGCGGCATGGCTGCGGCCGGGGGCAGTGACCCCACCAGGACTGCCCCGATCAAGATGCTGCACGACCGTCTCCTCGTCGAGGTCGACCAGGAGGCGGGCGAACGTCGCTCGAGCGGCGGCATCGTCATCCCCGCGACCGCGGCGATGGGTGCGCGTCGGCTCGCCTGGTCACGGGTGATCGCCGTCGGGCCGCATGCGCGGGCGGTCGAGGTGGGCGACCGGGTGCTGTTCGACCCCGAGGACAAGGCCGAGGTCGAGGTGCAGGGCGAGGTCTACGTCGTCATGCGCGAGCGCGACGTCCACGCCGTCGCCGCCGAGCGCCTCGAAGCCGGCTCGACCGGGCTCTACCTGTGACCACGCCCGGGCGGGCCGGCTGATGGCCTACCTCGTGAAGCAGTCGCACCGCGCGCCTGCCGTGACCGCGCCGGTCCCGGTCGACGACTCGCTGCCCCGCGCGTGCGTGATCGGCGCCGGCTCCTCGGGCATCGCAGCAGCCAAGCAGCTCTACCTCGCCGGCATCGGCTTCGACTGCTTCGAGCAGGGGCACGACGTCGGCGGCAACTGGGTCTTCGGCAACTCCAACGGCCGGTCGGCCTGCTACGACACCCTCGAGATCAACACGTCCTGCCCGCGGATGGCGTTCTCCGACTTCCCGATGCCGCCCGACTACCCGGCCTATGCCCGCCACGACCAGGTCCACGCCTACTTCGAGCACTACGTCGACCACTTCGGGTTCCGCCACACCATCACCTTCGACACGACCGTCGAGGAGGTCTCGCGAGCCGACGACGGCCGGTGGGACGTGCGGGTCAGTGGGCCGGGCGGCATCGAGACCCGGACCTACGACGCCGTGCTGGTCGCCAACGGCCACCACTGGGACGCGCGCTGGCCCGACCCGCCCTATCCAGGCGAGTTCTCCGGCGAGCAGATCCACGCCCACGACTACCGCTCCCGCGAGCAGCTCGAGGGCCGTGACGTGGTCATCGTGGGCGCGGGCAACTCCGCCATGGACATCGCGGTCGAGGCCTCCGTCCACGCGCGTACGACGACGTGGTCGGTGCGGCGGACCGAGTGGGTGCTGCGCAAGTTCTTCCTCGGCAAGCCCTCCGACCAGGTGGCGCTGCCGGGCTGGCTGCCGTGGTGGGTCACGGCCGCACGGCTGTGGATCGGCGCGACCGCCGCCGGCAGCATGACGAAGTACGGCCTGCCCGCGCCCTCCCACAGGCCCGGGCAGTCGCACCCGGTGCAGTCGGAGCGGATCCGCGAGCGGCTCGCGGCCGGGGCGATCACGGCACGGCCGGGCATCGAGCGGCTCGACGGCGATCGGGTCGTGTTCGTCGACGGGACCAGTGCGCCGGCGGACCTCATCGTGTGGGCCACCGGCTACCGCGTCAGCTTCCCCTTCTTCAGTCCCGACCTGGTGTCGGTGCAGGACAACGACCTCCCGCTGTGGAAGCGCGTCGTGCACCCCGACCTGCCGGGGCTCTACGTCCTCGGCCTGCTGCAGCCGATCGGTGCGACCATGCCGCTCGCCGAGGCGCAGTCCGCCTGGATCGCCGAGACCCTCGCCGGCGACTACGTCCCCCCGTCCGCCTCCGTGGTCCGACGCCAGATGGCCGCCGACCACGAGCGCGACACCCAGCAGTTCTATGCCTCGCCCCGCCACACGATGGAGGTCGACTTCGACCACTACCTGTGGGACCTCGGGCGCGAGCGAAAGGCAGGCCGAGCCCGTGCTTCGTCGTAGATTCGCAGGTCTCGCCCTGCGCGCCGTCCGGTGGAAGACCGAGGGGGAGGTGCCCGAGCGCGGGGTGCTCGTCGGTGCCCCGCACACGTCCAACTGGGACTGGGTGCTGACCATGCTGCTGGCGTGGCGCTACGGCATCACCATCAAGCTCCTGGTCAAGCAGGAGCTCTTCGTCGGTCCGCTGGGCTGGCTGCTGCGCAGGACCGGTGCGGTGAAGCTGGACCGCAAGAACCCGGCGGCCACGATCAAGCAGCTGCTCGCCGAGTCCGAGGGTGACGACCCGTGGCTGATCGGCATCGCTGCCGAGGGCACCCGCTCGCGCGGGGAGTACTGGAAGTCCGGCTTCTACCGGATCGCCCAGCAGACCGGCCTGCCGATCACGCTGGCCTTCCTGGACGCGCCCTCGCGCACCGTCGGCTGGGGCCCCACGTTCCACCCGACAGGCGACGTCACCGCCGACATGGACGTGCTGCGCGGCTTCTACGCCGACAAGACCGGCTTCAAGCCGGAGAACTTCACCCCGCCCCGGCTGCGCGAGGAGGGTTGAGACCAGCCCTCCGAAGGGGTGGGGCCGACTCGCCGCGGGTCGCCGGGATGGCTACGTTGGGCAGCCAACCGAAGGGAGCACGTCCATGATGTTCTTGCTGTGGATCCTCGCCGTCATCCTCGTGGTGTCGGGCATCGTCTCGCTCATCCGGGGCCAGATGCTGTGGGGCATCGTCCTCATCATCGTCGGCCTCGCGGTCGGCCCGGGTGGCTACAGCATCTTCAAGTAGCCGCTCGACGTAGTACGCAACGAAGACGAAGGGCCGGTCCGTGAGGACCGGCCCTTCGTCTTCTTCTGTACGCCATCAGGGACTTGAACCCCGAACCCGCTG
>CAVSCW010000003.1:0-17625 GCA_963726515.1 uncultured Actinomycetota bacterium | reverse complement strand
CCAATCGCCCGTGTTGAATTGTTGAACTCGTGCGAGGTGGGTACGGGATTTGAACCCGTGTAGACGGATTTGCAGTCCGTTGCCTCGCCTCTCGGCCAACCCACCGTGGAGGCCCGAACACTACGGGGGAGACCTTCCGAGCGGACAACGAGACTCGAACTCGCGACCTCAACCTTGGCAAGGTTGCGCTCTACCAACTGAGCTATGTCCGCCTGCATTTCTCCACCGGCGAACCGGCTTCAAGTGCGAGCAGAACACTAGCCGATGCCCTCCGGGGCACCAAAATCGCCCCCTGCGCCGCGTGTTCCGACCCGGTCGGCACGCGGGGGAGCGGCCCCTAGAGTGACCACATGCGCGCATGGCTCAACGGTGACCTGATGGCGGATCCGACCCGAGGGGCCGTGGCGGTCACCGACCACGGGTTCACCGTGGGCGACGGGGTCTTCGAGGCCGTGAAGACCGTGGGTGGACGGCCCTTCGCGCTGACCCGCCACCTGGCCCGGCTGGAGCGCTCGGCGTCGGGTCTCGGGCTGCCCGCTCCTGACCTGGACGCCGTACGGCGCGGGGTGGAGGCGGTCCTCGAGGACGACGCCCTCGGACGCCTGCGGATCACCTACTCCGCAGGCCCGCACCCCATGGGGTCGGGCCGCGGCGGCGGGCCGCCGACCCTGGTCGTCGCCTACAGCGCCATCGAGGTCGCCCCGACGTCCACGTCGGTGGTCACGGTGCCGTGGACCCGCAACGAGCACGGTGCCACCGCCGGCCTCAAGACCACGTCGTACGCAGAGAACGTGATCGCGCTCGCGCACGCCGTCGAGCACGGCGGCAGCGAGGCGGTGTTCGCCAACACGGCCGGTCACCTGTGCGAGGGCACCGGGACCAATGTCTTCTACGTCCTGGACGGGGAGCTCCGCACCCCGAGCCTGGCCGCCGGATGCCTCGCAGGCGTGACCCGCGCGCTCGTCATCGCGTGGTGCGGCGCCCGTGAGGTGGACGAGCCGCTCGCACACATCCGCGCACAGGCCAGCGAGGCGTTCCTGGCCTCCACCACCCGGGACGTGCAGGCCATCGCACGGTGGGACGACCGTGACCTGCCCGTCCCCGGGCCGGTGACCAAGGCCTGTGCCGAGACGTGGCGCACCCGCGAGGCTGAGACGATGGAGCCGTGACGACTCCCGACCCCACCCTCGACCCGGCCATCGCCGCGCGACTGCGCCACACCGCTGAGGGGCTCATCCCGGTGGTCGTGCAGCAGCAGGTCTCGGGTGAGGTGCTGATGCTGGCGTGGGTCGACGACGAGGCGCTGGCGCGCACGATCGACACGGGTCGGGCGACCTACTGGTCCCGCTCGCGGCGCGAGTACTGGGTCAAGGGCGACACCTCGGGCCACCTCCAGTGGATCAAGGAGATCCGCCTCGACTGCGACGGCGACACCCTCCTCTTCGTGGTCGACCAGGTCGGCGCCGCCTGCCACACCGGTGACCACACCTGCTTCGACGCCGACCTCGTGCACCGAGTCGATGGCTGACCCGCAGCCCGCTCGACGGACCTTCGGCCCGGTGGTGCTGCTCGGCCTCGGCAGCGCCGCGCTGGCGGCGGTGTCGGCGTCCAACCCCTGGCTGGGCGGCGGCACGGCGTCGAGTGCCACCAGCGCGATGACGATGTCCTTCGAGCCGGGCAAGTCGCCTCTCGCCTCCGCCCTCGGGCTCGTCCTGCTGGCCACCTGGGGGGTCCTCCTCGTCACGCGAGGCATCTTCCGCCGGGTGGTGACCTGGCTCGGCGCCGCGGCAGCAGTCGGCTTCGCCGTCACGACCGCGGTCGCGCCATGGCAGCTGCGGAGCGCGGTGGAGGAGTCGATCCGCGCCGCGACGGGGACGGTCCCGCGCGACCTGGGCGTGACGGCGTGGTGGTGGGCGGCTGTGGTCGCGGCGATGCTGGCGTGCGCGACGTCGTTGGCCGGTGTCAGGTGGGTGCGCCACTGGCCCGAGATGGGCACCAAGTACGACGCGCCGACGGGAGGCCGCCTGCCGTCGGAGTCCGCGGCTGCCGCGGTCCCGACCGAGAACATCGACATCTGGAAGGCCCTCGACGAGGGCCGGGACCCGACCGCCTAGACTCGGCGCGCACTCTCTGAAGTCGACGAAGGAGCTCTCCCATGGCTGCAGGCCACGGCAACACCCCCGCTGCTTGGACCGCGGTGTCGGTCGCGATGCTCGGCTTCGTCGTGGGCAGCATCGCCCTGCTCCAGGTGCCGACCCAGATGACCCTGCTGTGGATCGGCATCGCGATCGCGGTGCTCGCCTTCCCGCTGTTCCTCGTCCTGTCCAAGCTCGGCCTCAACACCTCCGAGCACTGACGCCGGACCGCCCCGGGCCGGCTGGGTCCCGGGTGAGAGGCTGAGCGCATGCCTGTGACCGGTTCCGTGCTCGACGACATCGTGGCCGGCGTGCGCGACGACCTCGCCCGCCGCGAGGCCGACCTGCCGCTGTCCGAGCTGCTCGCGCACCTCGCCGACGCGCCGGCGCCGCGCGACCCGATGCCCCACTTCCGCGCGCGCGGGTCGAGCGTCATCGCCGAGGTCAAGCGCCGCAGCCCCAGCAAGGGTGACCTGGCCGACATCGCCGACCCGGCCGCGCTCGCCGCGTCGTACGCCCGCGGTGGTGCCGCCGCGATCTCGGTGCTGACCGAGGAGCGACGCTTCGGCGGCAGCCTGGCCGACCTGCGGGCCGTGCGGGCCGCGGTCGACACCCCGATCCTGCGCAAGGACTTCATCGTCGAGACCTACCAGCTCGTCGAGGCGCGCGCCGCCGGCGCCGACCTGGCGCTGCTGATCGTCGCCGCCCTCGACGACGACACCCTGCGCCGCCTCCACGACGAGGCCGGCGAGCTCGGCCTCACCGTGCTGGTCGAGGTCCACGACGAGGCCGAGACCGAGCGGGCCGTGGCCCTCGACGCCGAACTGATCGGCGTCAACAGCCGCAACCTCAAGACTCTCGAGGTCGACCCCGACGTCTTCGGGCGCCTCGCCCCCCAGATCCACGCTGACGTGGTCAAGGTCGCCGAGAGCGGCATCACCGGCATCGACGATGTCCGTCGCTTCGTCGCCGAGGGCGCCGGCGTGGTGCTGGTCGGCGAGGCACTGGTCAGGAACGGCGACCCCGAGGCCGCCGTACGAGCTATGACAGGAGTGACTGCCCCGTGAGCCAGCAGACGAGCCAGCGCACGAAGTTCGACGCCGACGAGCTCGGTTACTTCGGCGAGACGTGGGGTGGGCGGTTCATGCCCGAGGCCCTCGTCTCGGCGCTCGACGAGCTCACCGTGGCCTGGCGCGACGCGATGGCCGACAGTGCCTTCGTCGCCGACTTCGAGCGGGTGCTGCGCGAGTACGCCGGCACGCCCAGCCGGCTCTACCACGCCGAGCGGCTCTCGGCGACGGTCGGCGCCCGCGTGCTGCTCAAGCGCGAGGACCTCAACCACACCGGCGCTCACAAGATCCGCAACGTGCTGGGCCAGGCCCTGCTCACCAAGCGGATGGGCAAGACGCGGGTCATCGCCGAGACCGGGGCCGGCCAGCACGGGGTGGCCAGCGCCACCGCCGCCGCGTGGTTCGACCTCGACTGCACTGTCTACATGGGCGCGGTCGACACCCGCCGCCAGGCGCTCAACGTGGCACGCATGCAGCTGCTGGGCGCACGGGTGATCCCGGTCGAGTCGGGCAGTGCGACGCTGAAGGACGCGATCAACGAGGCCCTGCGCGACTGGGTGGCCAGCGTCGACCACACCGCCTACCTGTTCGGCACCGCGGCCGGCCCGCACCCGTTCCCGAGCATGGTCCGCGACTTCTGCCGCGGCATCGGCGACGAGGCGCGCGAGCAGTGCCTCGAGCAGTACGGAGTCCTGCCGGACGCGGTCGCTGCCTGCGTCGGCGGCGGCTCCAACGCGATCGGCCTGTTCACGGCGTTCCTCGAGGACGAAGGCGTCGAGATCCACGGCTTCGAGCCGGGCGGCGACGGCGTGGAGACCGGTCGCCACGCGGCCACCATCCACGCCGGCGAGGCAGGAGTCCTCCACGGGGCCCGCACCTACGTCCTGCAGGACGAGGACGGCCAGACGGTCGAGTCCCACTCCATCTCCGCAGGCCTCGACTACCCCGGCGTCGGTCCGCAGCACTCGTGGCTCGCCGCCGCCGGGCGGGCGTCGTACACGCCGGTCACGGACGCCCAGGCCATGGAGGCCATGGCCATGCTCAGCCGCACCGAGGGGATCATCCCGGCGATCGAGTCCGCGCACGCGGTCTACGGTGCGCTCGACGTGGCACGCCGCCTGGGGCAGGAGAAGGGCCCCGACGCGACGATCATCATCAACCTGAGCGGTCGCGGCGACAAGGACATGGGCACCGCGATCGAGTGGTTCGGCCTGGGCGACGCCGAGGTCGAGGCCGAGGCGGTCATCGCCACGGCTCCGGGCGAGGAAGCCTGATGCCTTCGACGAGCGCCGCCTTCGCGACGGCACGGGCCGAGGGCAGGTCCGCGCTGATCGGCTACCTCCCCGCGGGGTTCCCCAGCGTGGAGGGGTCCATCAGGGCCCTGCGGGTGATGGTCGAGGCCGGCTGCGACGCCATCGAGATCGGCCTGCCCTACAGCGACCCGGTCATGGACGGGCCCACCATCCAGGCGGCCGCCCAGCAGGCGCTCGACGCCGGTGTTCGCACCCACGACGTGCTCCGGGTGGTCGAGGCGGTCGCGGAGACCGGTGTCCCGACGCTCGTCATGACCTACTGGAACCCGATCGAGCGCTATGGCGTCGAGCGCTGGGCCGCCGACCTCGCCGAGGCCGGGGGCGCCGGGATGATCACCCCCGACATCACCCCCGACTACGGGAGGGGATGGATCGCTGCTGCCGACGAGCGCGACCTCGACAAGGTGTTCCTCGTCGCGCCGAGCTCCACCGACGAGCGCGTCGCGATGACCGCCGCGGCCAGCCGCGGCTTCGTCTACGCCGCCGCCGTCATGGGCGTCACCGGAGCGCGAGACGCGACCTCCGACCTCGCCGGCCCCCTCGTCCGACGGGTGCGCGCCAGCGGCGACATCCCCGTCGCGGTCGGCATCGGCGTGAGCACCGGTGACCAGGCAGCGGAGGTGGCGGCCTTCGCCGACGGCGTCATCGTCGGCTCGGCGTTCGTCCGGACGCTGCTCGACCACCCCGGCGACGAGGCAGCCGGCCTCGAGGCGCTGCGCGGCCTGACCGCGGACCTCGCCGAGGGCGTACGACGTGGCGCGGGCTAGGGCCCTCCTGGCGGCCCCACTGCTCCTGCTCCTCACCGCCTGCGGCGGCGGGGAGCCGCAGGAGCTGACCGGCACCCCGCTCGACCCGCCCTTCCAGGTGTCGTCGACGCCGCTGGTCGACACCGAGGGCGACGCCTACAGCCTCACCGAGGACACCGACAAGGACCTGACGCTGGTCTTCTTCGGCTACACCCACTGCCCCGACATCTGCGGACAGGTGATGGCGACGCTCGCCGGCACGCTCAGCCGGCTCGACGACGCCCAGAAGCAGCAGCTGGACGTGGTCTTCGTGACGACCGACCCGGCGCGTGACGACGAGGCTGCCGTCGCGGCCTACGTCGATGCCTTCGACCCCAGCATCGTCGGCCTCACCGGGGACCTCGACGACATCATCGAGGTCGGGCGGAGCATGGCGGTGGCGGTCGACCAGGGCACCCCGCTGCCAAGTGGGGGCTACGAGGTCACCCACGGCACCCGGGTGATGGCGATCGACGCCGCCGACGAGACGCCGCTCATGTGGGACCAGGACGTCTCGCAGGCCCAGCTGGCCCGCGACGTGACGATGTTGCTCGACGAAGGATGATGCTCCCCATGCTGTCTGTGCCCCACCTCCTCATGAGCCGAGACCCGCTGATGACCCTGATGTCCATCCCGAGCCCGGCCGACGGCGTGTGGCACATCGGCCCGCTGCCGATCCGCGCCTACGCCCTCTGCATCATCGCGGGCATCGTCTTCGCGATCTGGCTGGGGGAGCGGCGCTGGGTCGCCCGCGGTGGCACCGCGGGTGAGGTCAGCGACCTCGCCATCTGGGCGGTCCCGTTCGGGCTGGTCGGCGGCCGGCTCTACCACGTCATCACCGACTGGCACCTCTACTTCGGCGAGGGCAAGAACCCGGTGACGGCGTTGTACGTCTGGCGCGGTGGCCTCGGCATCTGGGGTGCCGTCGCGCTCGGCATCGTCGGCGTGTGGATCGGGGCGCGGATGAGCGGCATCAAGCTGTTGCCCATGCTCGACGCCCTGGCGCCCGGGGTGCTGGTCGCGCAGGCGCTCGGCCGGTGGGGCAACTGGTTCAACCAGGAGCTCTACGGCCGCCCGACCGACCTGCCCTGGGGACTGGAGATCGACGTCGCCCACCGGCCCGCGCAGTACCTCGACGTGGCGACCTACCATCCGACGTTCCTCTACGAGTGCCTGTGGAACCTGGCCGCCGTCGCGCTGCTGGTCTGGCTGGACCGCCGCTACCGCCTCGGTCACGGCCGGGTGGCCGCCCTCTACGTGATGCTGTACACCGCGGGTCGCGGATGGATCGAGAACCTGCGCATCGACGACGTCCAGCTCGACGACGTCCTCGGACTGCGGCTCAACGTGTGGACCTCGATCGTGCTGTTCGTGGCGGCTGCGGCGTTCTTCGTCTGGTCCGCGCGCCGTCACCCCGGCCGCGAGGAGACCGTGCGCACCCGGGAGGCCGAGGCCCAGGACCAGCCCTCAGGCGATCCCACGGCCTGAAACACCTGTCACCGGGCGGGATCTCCCGGTGATAGATTCGCCTCGCTCGGGCCAACGTCGTCCCCAGCGGTAACGCCCACCCCTCTGCCTGACCGGGATCTGATCCCGAGCGCAGCGAGACGACGACGGGAGAACCAGTGTCTCTGCCGCACGCGTTCCCGCCGAACTTCCCTCCGCCGCAGGGTCTCTACGACCCGCGCCACGAGAAGGACGCCTGCGGGGTCGCCATGGTGGCGACCCTGACCGGTGAGGCCAGCCACGACATCGTGGCGAAGGCGCTCACCGCCCTGCGCAACCTCGACCACCGTGGTGCCGCCGGCGCCGAGGTCAACTCCGGCGACGGTGCCGGGATCCTGCTCCAGGTGCCCGACGCCTTCCTGCGCGAGGTCACCGAGTTCGAGCTGCCCCCCGCGAAGTCGTACGCCGTCGGCACCGCCTTCCTGCCCGGCGACGCCGACGCGATCGCGGCGACCCGCCGGCGGATCGAGGAGGTCGCCGACGAGGAGGGCCTCGCCGTCCTCGGGTGGCGCGAGGTCCCGATCGACGACTCGACGCTGGGGGCGACCGCCCGCAGCGTGATGCCGGCCTTCGCACAGCTGTTCGTGGCCGGCAAGGGCGCGCGGGTCAGTGGCATGGGCCTGGAGCGGATGGCGTTCTGCCTGCGCAAGCGCGCCGAGGCCGAGACCGACGTCTACTTCCCGTCGCTGTCGTCGCGGACCCTCGCCTACAAGGGCATGCTCACCACCGACCAGCTCGACCGGGTCTTCCCCGACCTGACCGACGAGCGGATCGCCTCGGCGATGGCGGTCGTGCACTCCCGCTTCTCCACCAACACCTTCCCGAGCTGGCCGCTGGCCCACCCGTTCCGCTTCATCGCCCACAACGGCGAGATCAACACCGTGATGGGCAACCGCAACTGGATGCGCGCGCGTGAGGCCCTGCTCGAGAGCGACCTGATCCCCGGCGACCTCGAGCGGCTCTTCCCGATCTGCACCCCGGCGGCGTCGGACTCGGCGTCCTTCGACGAGGTCCTCGAGCTGCTCCACCTGGCTGGGCGCTCGCTGCCGCACGCCGTGCTGATGATGATCCCCGAGGCCTGGGAGAACCACCGCGAGATGGACGCCCAGCGCCGGGCGTTCTACGAGTTCCACTCGACCCTGATGGAGCCGTGGGACGGGCCCGCCTGCGTGGTGTTCACCGACGGCACCCAGATCGGTGCCGTGCTGGACCGCAACGGACTGCGACCCTCGCGCTACTGGGTCACCGACGACGGTCTGGTGGTGCTCGCCTCGGAGGTCGGGGTGCTCGACCTCGACCCGGCCACCGTGGTGCGCAAGGGCCGGCTCCAGCCCGGCCGGATGTTCCTCGTCGACACCGAGGAGCACCGCATCATCGAGGACGAGGAGATCAAGGGTCAGCTCGCCGCCGAGCAGCCCTACGACGAGTGGCTGCACGCCGGTCTGATCCATCTCGATGACGTCGACGACCCCGAGCACATCGTGCACACGCACGCCTCGGTCACCCGCCGCCAGCAGATCTTCGGCTACACCGAGGAGGAGCTCCGGGTCCTGCTCAGCCCGATGGCCAACACCGGCGGCGAGGCGCTCGGATCGATGGGCACCGACACACCCATCGCGGCGCTCAGCGACAAGCCCCGCCTGCTGTTCGACTACTTCTCCCAGCTGTTCGCCCAGGTGACCAACCCTCCGCTCGACGCGATCCGCGAGGAGCTGGTGACCTCGCTGGCCGGGTCGATCGGTCCGGAGGCCAACCTGCTGGACCCCACGCCGGCGTCGTGCCGCCAGATCGTGCTGCCCTTCCCGGTCTTCTCCAACGACGAGCTCGCCAAGATCCGCCACATCAACCGCAACGGCGACATGCCCGGCTTCCAGGTCCACATCGTGCGCGGGCTGTACGACGTCGCCGGGGGCGGAAGGGCGCTGGCCGCGCGGCTCGACGAGCTGTGCGCCGAGGTGTCCGCCGCGATCGCCGAGGGCGCCCGGATCATCGTGCTCTCCGACCGCCACTCCACCGCCGACCTGGCGCCGATCCCGTCGCTGCTCCTCACCGGCGCGGTCCACCACCACCTCGTGCGCGAGAAGACCCGCACCCAGGTCGGTCTGCTGGTCGAGGCCGGTGACGTCCGCGAGGTGCACCACGTGGCGCTGCTGGTCGGCTACGGCGCGGCCGCGGTCAACCCCTACCTCGCCATGGAGTCGGTCGAGGACCTGGCTCGCGAGGCCTACTACGTCAAGGTCGACCCCGAGAAGGCCGTCGCCAACCTGATCAAGGCGCTCGGCAAGGGCGTGCTCAAGGTGATGTCCAAGATGGGCGTCTCCACGGTGGCGTCCTACACCGGGGCCAAGATCTTCGAGTCCGTCGGCCTGTCGCAGGACGTCATCGAGCGCTACTTCACCGGGACGACGTCCAAGCTCGGCGGCATCGAGCTGGCCACGATCGCCGAGGAGGTCGCCCGCCGGCACGCGGTGGCGTACCCCCGCGGTGGCATCGCGCCGGCACATCGGGAGCTGACCATCGGGGGCGAGTACCAGTGGCGTCGCGAGGGCGAGCCGCACCTGTTCGACCCCGAGACGGTCTTCCGGCTCCAGCACTCGACGCGCACCGGCAGCTATGACGTCTTCAAGCAGTACACCGACCGGGTGAACGAGCAGTCGCAGCGCCTGATGACCCTGCGTGGGCTGTTCACCTTCAAGGACGGCGTGCGGGCGCCCATCGACATCGACGAGGTCGAGCCGGTCGCCGACATCGTCAAGCGCTTCTCCACCGGCGCGATGTCCTATGGCTCCATCAGCCAGGAGGCGCACGAGACCCTCGCGATCGCCATGAACCGGCTGGGCGGCAAGTCCAACACCGGTGAGGGCGGCGAGGACGCCGACCGGCTCTACGACCCCGAACGCCGTTCGTCGATCAAGCAGGTCGCGTCGGGCCGCTTCGGTGTCACGTCGGAGTACCTGACCAACGCCGACGACATCCAGATCAAGATGGCGCAGGGCGCCAAGCCGGGTGAGGGCGGCCAGCTGCCCGGTCACAAGGTCTACCCGTGGATCGCCAAGACCCGCTACTCGACGCCCGGCGTCGGCCTGATCAGCCCCCCGCCGCATCACGACATCTACTCGATCGAGGACCTGGCGCAGCTGATCCACGACCTCAAGAACGCCAACCCCTCGGCGCGGGTCCACGTGAAGCTCGTGTCCGAGGTCGGCATCGGCACCGTCGCGGCCGGGGTGTCGAAGGCCCATGCGGACGTCGTGCTCGTGTCCGGGCACGACGGCGGCACCGGCGCCTCGCCGCTGACCTCGCTCAAGCACGCGGGCGGACCCTGGGAGCTCGGCCTCGCCGAGACCCAGCAGACGCTGCTGCTCAACGGTCTGCGCGACCGGATCGTGGTGCAGGCCGACGGCCAGCTCAAGACCGGGCGTGACGTCATCGTCGCGGCGCTGCTCGGCGCCGAGGAGTTCGGCTTCGCCACCGCGCCCCTCGTCGTCAGCGGCTGCATCATGATGCGGGTGTGCCACCTCGACACCTGTCCGGTGGGCGTGGCGACACAGAACCCCGTGCTGCGTGAGCGGTTCAACGGCCAGGCCGACCACGTCGTCAACTTCTTCGAGTTCATCGCCCAGGAGGTGCGCGAGCTGCTGGCGCAGCTGGGCTTCCGCACCGTCGCCGAGGCGGTCGGCCAGGTCGGCACCCTCGACATCGCCGAGGCGATCGACCACTGGAAGGCGTCCGGGCTCGACCTGTCGCCGATCCTCCACCAGGCGTCGCGGCACGGCGAGTTCGGCCAGTTCGAGGACCAGGACCTGCGCAACACCAAGACGCAGGACCACGGCCTCGACAAGGCGCTCGACAACGAGCTCATCGCCATCGCGGCACCGGCGCTCGAGTCCGGTGAGCCGGTGCGGGCGCAGGTCGCGATCCGCAACGTCAATCGCACCGTCGGCACGATGCTCGGCCACGAGGTCACCAAGCGCTACCGCGGTGAGGGGCTGCCCGAGGGCACCATCGACATCACCCTGACCGGCTCGGCCGGCCAGTCGTTCGGCGCCTTCGTGCCGCGCGGCATCACGCTGCGGCTCGAGGGCGACGCCAACGACTACGTCGGCAAGGGGCTCTCCGGTGGGCGGCTCGTCGTGCGCCCCGACCGGGCCTCGACGTTCGAGGCCGCCGAGCAGATCATCGCCGGCAACACGATCGGCTACGGCGCGACGTCGGGGCAGATCTTCCTGAGCGGCCGCGCGGGGGAGCGCTTCTGCGTGCGCAACTCGGGCGCGAGCGCCGTCGTGGAGGGTGTGGGCGACCACGCCTGCGAGTACATGACCGGCGGCGTCGTCGTCGTCCTCGGCCCGACGGGACGCAACGTGGCGGCCGGCATGTCCGGTGGCTATGCGTTCGTCCTGGACCTCGACGAGACCCGGGTCAACCCGGAGCTGGTCGAGCTTGCCCCGGTCACCGGCAAGGCCGCCGACGAGCTCAAGACGCTCGTCGAGCAGCACGCCGAGGAGACCGGCTCCACGGTGGCCGCGGCGCTGCTCGCGGACTGGGACACGTCGCTGGCCCGCTTCACCGAGGTGATGCCCAGCGACTTCAAGCGCGTGCTCGAGGCTCGGGAAGAGGCCCTCGAAGAGGGGCTCGACGAGGACGAGGCAGCCGCACGAATCATGGAGGTGCTGCATGGCTGATCCGAAGGGTTTCCTCAAGCACGGTCGCGAGGTCGCCTCGCGCCGCGAGGTCGCCGAGCGCGTCCACGACTGGGACGAGGTCTATCCCGACGGCATCGGCCGCGCGTTGCTGCCGATCATCACCACCCAGGCCGGTCGCTGCATGGACTGCGGCATCCCGTTCTGCCACCAGGGCTGCCCGCTGGGCAACATCATCCCGGAGTGGAACGACCTGGTGTGGCGCGACGACTGGGACGGCGCGATGGACCGCCTCCACGCGACCAACAACTTCCCGGAGTTCACCGGGCGGCTCTGCCCGGCCCCGTGCGAGACGGCGTGCGTCCTCGGCATCAACCAGGACCCGGTGACCATCAAGAACGTCGAGGTCTCGATCATCGACCGTGCCTGGGGCTCGGGCTACGTCCGCCCGCAGCCGCCGGAGTGGCTCTCCGGCAAGACCGTCGCCGTGATCGGCTCCGGACCCGCCGGGCTGGCCGCCGCGCAGCAGCTCACGCGCGCCGGTCACACCGTCGCGGTCTACGAGCGCGCCGACAAGATCGGTGGCCTGATGCGCTACGGGATCCCCGAGTTCAAGATGGAGAAGAAGCACCTCGACCGCCGTCTCGACCAGATGCGGCGCGAGGGCACGGTGTTCCGTGCCGGGGTCGACGTCGGCGGCGACCTCACCGGCGACCAGCTGCTGGGACGCTTCGACGCGATCGTCCTCGCGATGGGCGCCACCGCGGCCCGCGACCTCCCTGCCACGGGACGCGAGCTCGGCGGCATCCACCAGGCGATGGAGTTCCTCCCGCAGGCCAACCGTGCCTCCCTCGGCGAGGCTCCGACACCGGACGGCTCGGACCAGATCGTCGCCACCGGCAAGGACGTCGTCATCATCGGCGGCGGCGACACCGGAGCGGACTGCCTCGGCACGTCGACCCGCCAGGGCGCCCGGTCGATCACGCAGCTGGAGATCATGCCGCAGCCCGGCGAAGCCCGTCCGGCGGGCCAGCCGTGGCCGACGTACCCCATGACGTTCCGCGTCTCCTCGGCCCACGAGGAGGGCGGCGATCGCGTCTATGCGGTCTCGACCCAGGAGTTCGTCGGGGACGACGACGGCAACGTCGCGGCCCTGCGCCTGGTCGAGGTCGACGCGAAGTTCCAGCCCGTGGCCGGGACCGAGCGCGAGATCCCGGCGCAGCTGGTGCTGCTCGCCATGGGCTTCGTCGGCCCCGAGAAGGAGGGCCTGATCGAGCAGCTCGGTGTCGACCTCGACGAGCGGGGCAACGTGCGGCGCGACGAGTCGTACGCAGCCTCGGTGCCGGGCGTCTACGTCGCCGGCGACGTGGGTCGTGGACAGTCGCTGATCGTCTGGGCGATCGCCGAGGGCCGCAGTGCTGCTGCTGCCGTCGACGCCCACCTGACCGGCTCGACCGCGCTGCCCGCCCCGATCAAGCCGCACGAGCGCCCGCTGGTGGTGTGAGGGTCCCGGCACCACCCCACCGGCAGTTGCTTGGAACGATCCAATATCGGATAGGCTGGCACTCGTGCGAAGAGCCAAGATCGTTTGTACCCTCGGCCCTGCGGTGAACACCCCGGAGGGCATCCGTGACCTCGTCAACGCGGGGATGGATGTCGCCCGCCTCAACATGAGCCACGGGTCGTACGCCGACCACGAGGCCGTCTACCGACTGGTCCGCCAGGCCTCGGACGAGACCGGTCACGCCATCGGTGTGTTCGCGGACCTGCAGGGCCCGAAGATCCGGCTCGAGACCTTCGGCGACGGACCGGTGAAGCTGAAGAAGGGCGCGACGTTCACCATCACGACGCGTGACGTCGTCGGCGACGTGGACATGTGCGGCACGACGTACAAGGGTCTGCCCGGCGACGTGAAGCCCGGTGACCCGCTGCTCATCGACGACGGCAAGGTGCGCCTGAAGGTGATCTCGGTCGACGACACCGAGGTGGTCACCGAGGTCGTCGTCGCGGGCAAGGTCTCCAACAACAAGGGCATCAACCTGCCCGGCGTCGCCGTGTCCGTGCCAGCACTGTCGGAGAAGGACACCGCGGACCTGCGCTGGGCGCTCAATCTCGGCGTGGACTTCATCGCCCTCAGCTTCGTGCGCAGCGCGGCCGATGCCGAGGACGTGCGCGTGATCATGCGCGAGGAGCGGATCCACGTCCCCGTCATCGCCAAGATCGAGAAGCCCCAGGCCCTCGACAACATCGACGAGATCGTCGACGCCTTCGACGGCATCATGGTGGCCCGTGGCGACCTCGGCGTGGAGTGCCCGCTGGAGGACGTGCCGATCCACCAGAAGCTGATCATCGACAAGGCCCGGCGCTATGCCAAGCCGGTCATCGTCGCCACCCAGATGCTCGAGTCCATGATCACCGCACCCGCGCCGACGCGCGCCGAGGCGAGCGACGTGGCCAATGCGGTCCTCGACGGCGCCGACGCCGTCATGCTCTCCGGGGAGACGAGCGTGGGGGACTACCCCATCATCGCGGTGGAGACCATGGCCCGCATCGTGGAGTCGACCGAGGACCACGGGCTGAGCCACATGGCCGCCGTGGCGTGGAACCCGCACACCCGCGGCGGCATCATCGCCAAGGCCGCTGCCGAGGTCGCCGAGTCCGTCGGCGCGAAGTACGTCGTCGCCTTCACCGCCACCGGTGACTCGGCCAAGCGCCTCTCGCGCTACCGCGGCTCGATCCCGATCCTCGCCTTCACGCCAGCAGCGCGCACGCGCTCGCAGCTCGCGCTCACGTGGGGCGTCGAGACCTTCCAGGGTGAGGAGGTCGAGCACACCGACGAGATGGTGCGCCAGGTCGACGAGGCGCTCATCCACATCGGTCGGGTCGACAAGGGCGAGCTCGTGGTGATCATCGCCGGCAGCCCGCCCGGTATCCCCGGCTCCACCAACGCGCTGCGCATCCACCGGATGGGCGACGCGATCGACGGAGCTGCCCCGGCCTACCGTCGCGCCCGCTGACTCACGTCTGGGGGCCGATCAGGTCGTCCAGGGCACTGACCGCCTCCTTCCGGGAGACGGACACCGTCCAGGGGCCTGATCGGCGCCATGCGACTCCGGCGACATCCAGTGCGCTGTTGACGCGCGCCCCATCGGAGTGGAACAGCCCACGCAGGAAGTCACCCGGGAACGCCGAGACGATCTCGACCTGCCAGTCCTCGAGGGCGATCTCGCGCTCGTGCTCACGACCCGGGCCGTGCTGGGGGAACAGGCAGGGCCAGTGCTTCCAGTTGCCCGGGTCCCCAGCTCGCGGCTCGCAGCGTTGAGACTCACCCCTGACCGCGCGAGCAGCAATGCGTCGGTTCGCCGCTGGACGTCGTACATGGTCACGAGCCTGCCCGTGAGGACTGACAGTCAGCAGGTGCCCCGGGTGAGATTCGAACTCACACTGAATGCTGTTTGAGAGCATCGCCTCTGCCGTTGGGCTACCGGGGCCAAACGAAGGGAAACCGTACCCGACTAGCCTTGTCCCCGTGACGCAGCCCGTGGACTCCAGCCCCGCCCCCGACGCACGCCGGGTGGTGATCGCCGAGGACGAGGCCCTCATCCGGATGGACCTCGCCGAGATGCTCGGCGAGGAGGGATACGACGTGGTCGGCCAGGCCGGCGACGGCCAGAAGGCGATCGAGCTGGCGCGCGAGCTGCGCCCCGACCTCGTCATCCTCGACGTCAAGATGCCGGTGCTCGACGGCATCGCTGCCGCCGAGGCCATCGCGAGCGAACGCATCGCACCGGTCGTCATCCTCACCGCGTTCTCGCAGCGCGACCTCGTGGCCCGCGCGCGCGACGCCGGCGCCATGGCGTACCTCGTGAAGCCGTTCCAGAGGGGCGACCTGGTGCCCGCCATCGAGATGGCCGTCAGTCGCTACGCCGAGATCTCGGTGCTGGAGCAGGAGGTGTCGGACCTCCAGGAGTCGCTGGCGACGCGCAAGTCGGTCGAGCGGGCCAAGGGTGTGCTGCAGGAGAGTCTGGGGCTCAGTGAGCCCGACGCGTTCCGGTGGATCCAGAAGACCGCCATGGACCTGCGCCTGTCGATGAAGCAGGTGGCCGACGGAGTGGCCGAGCACGGGGTCGACGAGGTCTAGACAGCCTCGCGCCCGGCCCGGGCGTCCCGCGCCTCGGCGCCATGCCCGCGAGGGATGGTGCCTGATGAACGTTTCGTCACGTTTGAGTCACGCTGACGAATCTGCGGCCTCAACAGTGATCCGGCGCACATTCGTGGTGCTAGGTTTCCGTCCACCCAGACCATGCCGTTTCCGCATGGCCCGATTTATGGAGGACTCATGTTGCACACCTCGAGGCCCAAGCGTGCGATCGTCGCGCTGATCGCCACCGCGGGACTTACGCTGAGTGCCTGCGGCACCACCGATGACAGTGGCAGCGACGGCGGCAGCAGCAGCGGAGACGGCGGCGCCGCCTGCGACCTGACGCTCGCGTTCTTCGGACCCCAGACCGGCCCGGCCGCCGGCCTCGGCGAGCCGATCATCAACGGTGCCCAGCTCGCAATCGACGAGTACAACGCTGACGCCGAGTGCGAGGTCGGCTACGAGAAGATCGACTCGCAGGGAAGCCCCGACCAGGCTCCGTCGCTCGCCACCGAGGCAGCCGGCAACGACGCCATCATCGGCATCGTCGGGCCTGCCTTCTCGGGTGAGTCCGCTGCCGCCGGCCCGATCTTCGCCGAGGCCGGCCTGCCGACCATCAGCCCGTCCGCGACCAACCCGGCGCTGTCCGAGAACGGGTGGGAGACCTTCCACCGCGTCCTCGGCAACGACGCCACCCAGGGACCGGCTGCTGCGCGCTACATCCAGGACACCGTCGGCGCGAAGTCCGTCTTCGTGATGGACGACGCGTCCGAGTACGGCGCGGGCCTGGCCGAGATCGTCTCGGCAGACCTGGGCGACGTGGTCGTCGACACCGACACCATCCAGACCGGCCAGACCGACTTCAGCGCCTCGGTGACCAAGGTCCGTTCCTCCAAGGCCGACGCCGTCTTCTTCGGTGGCTACTACGCCGAGGCGGCACTGATCGTGCGTCAGCTGCGCTCCTCGGGCTTCGAGGGCACGTTCGTCGTCGCTGACGGCGTGAAGGACCCGGGCTACCTCGACGGGGCCAAGGCCGCCGCTGAGGGCACCGTCATCACCTGCCCGTGCATCCCCGCCGAGGACCCGGCCGTGGCCGAGTTCGCTGCCGCCTACGAGGCCGAGTTCGGTGGTGCCCCGGGCACCTACGCGGCCGAGGCCTACGACGCAGCGTCGATCTTCCTCGACGGCATCGCCGAAGGCATCGACAACCGCGAGGACATGCTCGCGTTCGTCAACGAGTACGACGAGGCCGGCGTCACCAAGCAGCTCACCTTCGACGACAAGGGTGAGCCGGCGGACGTGAAGGTCTACGCCTACACGGTCACGGACGGGGAGATCGTCTCCGAGTCCGAGATCGAGTGACGTTCGACGTCGCCTAGTTCGACCACGAGAGGCGGCCGGGGGACTGGTTCCCCCGGCCGCATCTCGATGCCACCCCGCTCCTGATCTGGAGGTTCGGTGAACTTTGATTTCCCGTTCAGCAACTTCGCTGAGCTGACCGTGACCGGTCTCGCCTTCGGCGCCATCTATGCACTCATCGCGCTGGGCTACACGATGGTCTACGGCGTCCTGCAGCTGATCAACTTCGCCCACTCCGAGGTCTTCATGTACGGCACCTTCGCCGCGCTGTGGACCGCGATGCTCCTCGCCGGCGACAACGACGTGAGCACGATCAAGGCCATCGGGGTGCTGCTCGCGGCGCTCGTTGCGGCCATGGCCATGTCGGCCACCATCGCCCTGGTGCTGGAGCGAGTGGCCTACCGCCGCCTCATCAAGAACAACGCTCCTCGCCTGATCGCCCTGATCTCGGCGATCGGGGCGTCCTTCGTGCTGGCCGAGATCATGGGTCTCCGCGACCGGATCGCCAGTTGGTTCGGGCTCGAGGACACCCTGCGCGCCTACGTCGGCAACGCCCGCATCAACCGGAGCATGCCCAACCTGATCGAGAACAAGCGGCTGTTCCCCATCGGCAACTACCAGGTCACCATGATCGACGTCATCGTGATCCTGTCCGCCATCCTCATGATGATCGGCC
>CAVSCW010000002.1:0-19219 GCA_963726515.1 uncultured Actinomycetota bacterium | reverse complement strand
CGACCACCAAGATGGACGGCTGCGCCTCGATCTACCCTGCGATCTCGGCGATCTTCGTCGCGCAGTTCTTCGGCCTCGACCTCTCGATCACCGACTACGTCCTGATCGCGTTCGTCTCCGTCATCGGCTCGGCCGCCACGGCCGGCGTGACCGGCGCGACCGTCATGCTCACGCTGACGCTGTCGACCCTCGGCCTGCCCCTGGAGGGAGTCGGCCTGCTGCTCGCGATCGACCCGATCCTCGACATGGGGCGCACTGCGGTCAACGTCACCGGCCAGGCGCTCGTGCCGACGCTCGTGGCCAAGCGCGAGGGCATCCTCGACCAGTCGGCGTACGACGCTCCGCGCGGGCGTGGCGCGTGGCGCGAGGAGCTCGAGCCCGTCCCCGCGTGAGCCGCCGGGACGTGTGATCATCCGGTCGCCCGGCCAGCCGGATCATCATCCGTCCCGTCCCGCTGGAATACTGGCCGCTGCCCGGCCCCCGTGGCGCAATGGATAGCGCAACGGCCTTCTAATCCGTTGGTTGCAGGTTCGAGTCCTGCCGGGGGCACCTTCCCACTGCCCAACCGCGCGACACGCGAGGCCGCCTCCCTGATCGCGGGGCGGTGCCGCGTCAGGATGAGCGCAGGCCCCGCCACGTATGAGGTTGCGGGGCCGAACACTTCTCCCGGCAGGGTCAGCGCGGTTGCGCGGCGTACGCCTCGATCTCGGCCTCGACGCGTGCCTTGACCGCGTCGGGCGCGTACGACGCCTCGACCGCCGCGCGAGCCAGGTCGGCCACACCCCGCTCGTCGAGGTCGAGGAGGCCGGCCGCGACCTCGTAGTCGTGGTTCAGCGTGGTGGCGAACATCGGCGGGTCGTCGGAGTTGATCGTCACGGTGACGCCGGCCTCGACGAACGTCCGCAACGGGTGCTCCTCGATCCGCTCGACCGCGCGGGTGGCGATGTTGGAGGTCGGGCAGACCTCCAGGACGACCCCGGTGTCGGCGAGGTGCGCCAGCAGCTCGGGGTCCTGCGCCGCCGAGACGCCGTGACCGATCCGCTCGGCGCCCAGCAGTCGCAGCGAGTCCCAGACGGTCCCGGGCCCGGTGGTCTCACCGGCGTGCGGCACCGAGCGGAGACCGGCGGCGCGAGCCCGGTCGAAGTGCTCCTGGAACTGCGCGCGCGGCACCCCGATCTCCGGACCGCCCAGCCCGAAGCCGACCAGCGCGTCGGTGCGGTGCTGCAGGGCGTACTCCAGCGTGGCGTCGGCGGCCGGGATCCCGGACTCCCCCGGGATGTCGTAGATCCACTGCAGCACCAGCCCGAAGTCGCGCTCGGCCGCCACCCGCGCGTCCTCGATCGCCTCGGTGTAGGCCTCGATGGGGATGCCCCGGAGCACGGACGTGTACGGCGTGCAGGTGAGCTCGGCGTAGCGGAGGTTCTGGCCCTGCGCCATCTCGCGGGCCACCTCGTAGGTCAGCAGCCGGACGTCCTCGGGGGTGCGGATCAGGTCGACGACGGCGAGATAGACCTCGATGAAGTGGGCGAAGTCGCGGAAGGTGAAGAACTCCCGGAGCCGCTCCAGGTCGGAGGGAACGCCAGCGTCGGGGTGGCGCGCCGCGAGCTCGGAGACGATCCGCGGCGACGCCGACCCGACGTGGTGGACGTGCAGCTCGGCCTTGGGCAGGCCGGCGATGAAGTGGTGGAGGCTCACGCCGCGCAGTGTGTCAGCAACGACGCCGTGGGCCAGATTCCAGAGTCACTGCAGGAGTGCCACGAGGTCCTGGGCTCCGCCGGCTCGCCGTCGATGAGGATCGTCGGTGTGCTGTTGTAGCCGTCCTGCGACATCTGGTCGGTGGCGTTCTGGATCCACTGGTCATAGATCTTGTCCTCGATCGGCTGCCGGATCTCGGCCTCGGTGGCCCCCGCCTCGACGGCCCGCTGGATCAGCTCGTCGTCCTCGTAGCCGGCACCGCCCTCGTCGGGCTGGTCGGCGAAGAGGTCGTCGTGGAAGGCGCGGAACGCCTCGATGCCGGAGGTGTCGAGCACCACGAGCGCGGCATTGAGGGCGCGCGAGGAGTACTCGTTGGTGGAGAAGCGGTCCAGGAAGGAGATCATCCGGTACTCCAGGCGGACATCCCCGGAGTCGACAGCAGCAGCAAGCGGCTCGCCCACCTGCGCCTCGAGGTTGGCGCACGCCGGGCACTGGAGGTCCTCATAGACCGTGACGGTCACGGGAGCGTCCTCCTGGCCGACGAAGATGCCGTAGCCCTCGAGCGACGCCGGTACGCCGTCGCCGGACGCGTCGGCCGAGGCGACGGACGGCACGCTGTCGGGGGTGTCGCCTGTGGTGTCGCTCGCGCTCTGCCACCAGGCGAGGCCACCGATGATGACGACCACGGCGGCGACGACACTGCCGATCGTGACCAGCCGGCGTCGGCGCTCGGCCGCTCGCTTCTCCCGCAGGGCCTGCGCGGCGCGCTCTCGACGAGCCTCGCGGCGCTCAGGCGTGTTCTTGGACATCGTGGTTCCTCTCGGTGGAGTCAACGTCTGGATCGGGGCCCGGAAGCGCGGTGCTGCCCCAGAGCAGTGGGTCGAGCGCCCACCTCGACGCAGGTCGCAGGACCAGCCACGCCGACAGCGCCAGCAGGCCCAGGTCCCGTGCGATCTCCCAGGGGTACTTGTCAGCGGCGTTCTCGTCGAAGCCTCCGCCGCCGAAGCAGCCGCAGTCGATCTGCAGGCCCCTCGCCCAGGCAGCGGAGATGCCGACGATGAACGCCACGAAGAGAAGGGCCGAGACGACGGCGGCCGGGCGGGTGAGGAGGCCTGCCAGGAGCAGCAGGCCGATCACGACCTCCAGCGCGGGCAGCACGTGCCCGATCGTGGGGACGACCGCCTCCGGCAGGAGGTCGTAGGCCCGCACCGCACGGACGCTGTCGGCGGGGTGGGGCAGCTTGAGGGCGCCCGCCACGACCCACACGCCGCCTGTCACGAGACGCGCGACGAGCCCGAACCAGTCCTTCACACCATGAAGGTTAGGAGGTGAGCCTGAATCGAGCCTGAGAGGGCGCCGGCAGGCGGGTGGGTAGGGTGACCGCTCGTGAACGACAGACTGGTGTGGATCGACTGCGAGATGACCGGACTCGACCTCGGCGCGGACGCGTTGATCGAGGTGGCGGCGCTGGTCACGGACTTCGAGCTGAACGTCCTCGGCGAGGGCGTCGACGTGATCATCAAGCCCTCCCAGGAGGCCCTCGACCAGATGATCGACTTCGTGCGCAGCATGCACGAGAAGTCCGGCCTGCTCGAGGAGCTCGCGGACGGCACCACGCTCGCCGACGCCGAGGACCAGGTGCTCACCTACATCAAGGAGCACTGCCCCGACGGCAGCCGGCCGCCGCTCGCCGGCAACACGGTGGCCACCGACCGTGCGTTCCTGGCGCGCGACATGCAGGCCCTCGAGTCGTTCCTGCACTACCGGATCGTCGACGTCTCCTCGATCAAGGAGCTCTCGCGGCGTTGGTTCCCTCGCGCCTACTTCGCGGCCCCGACCAAGCGCGGCAACCACCGTGCCCTCGCCGACATCCAGGAGAGCATCGAGGAGCTGCGCTACTACCGCGAGGCCGTCTTCGTGTCGCAGCCCGGGCCGGACAGCACGCAGGCCAAGGAGATCGCCGCCCGGCACGGCGGCCAGCTGACCGGGCTCGGTCCGGACGCCCACCCGGATGCCCACCCGGATGCCCACCCGGATTCTGGGTCCGCAGACTGATTGCCCTACACTTCTCGTCGTCCTCGCGTGAGCGCGAGCAGACATGGTGGGTATAGCTCAGCTGGTAGAGCGCCGCCTTGTGGTGGCGGATGTCGCGGGTTCAAGTCCCGTTACTCACCCCAAGCAGATCGAGCCCCCGACCTCGCGGTCGGGGGCTCGATCCGTCTCAGGCTCAGCCGGCGGTCGAGGTGCCGCGACGCGAGGGAATCCGCACTGGCAAGCGGTTGCCGCCGATCGGGTTGGCCGCCGCGACCACGTCCATCGCGTCGACGATGTTGCGCAGGTTGATGATCAGGGCTCCGTAGACCGGCCACTCCGGCGAGCGTTCAGTGACCCGCAGGTCCTCGGTGAAGGCGTCGAGGCGACGACGGACGTCGACCAGCGCGGCAGGGTCGGCCTCGCTGGTGGCGCGACCGGCATCGCCGAGCATCTCGAGCCAGGGGTCGGCGAACGCGGCTCCCCACGTCTCCCGATGTGCCTGCTGACCGCCGAGCGTGCGGGCGAGGCTGCGCGTCTCGGCGACCGCCTGCTCCATGCGTTGCAGCAGGTCGCGCCACTGCTTCGGGTCCTTCACCTGCCGCGCGGACCGGCGTGGATTCATCCGCGCGCTCTCCTGCACCTGCCGCACCAGAGCCCATGCGTGGTCGATCTCGCCGTCGAGGCCACGGCTGCGCTCGACCCACCCCGTGACATCCGCTTCCTGGCAACCCTCGCCCAGCCCGCCGGCGATGTCGACGAGGAGCAGGCCGATGCCGTTGTCGATGCGGTCCATCGCCTCGGCAGCGGTACGACGACGCAGCGGGGGCCACACGATCACGTTGACGAGCAGCCCGACTGCGACGCCGATCCCGGTGTCGATGAGCCGCGAGATGAGCAGGACGTCGCTCTCGAACCCCGTGGTCAGGACCACAAGACCCGTGGTCGCGATGGTCGTGGCCTCGACCCCCAGCCACGGAACGGTGCCGAGCACGAGGGCGACGACCAGGAGCAGCGCGATGGATCCGGTGGTGAGGCCCAGCGCCTCCCCCACCCCGGTCGCGAGCAGCACGGCGACCACCGTGGCGGCGACCTGCTGGGCGCCCTTGGAGAAGGTGCGGTAGACCGTCGCGTGCACCACCAGCAGTGCGGCCCAGGGGGCCAGGAACGGTTGCGGCAGATCGAGCACGCTCGAGGCGATGACCCACGCGGTCACGGCCGCGAGCACGGTCTTGGCGAGCTGGAGGACGTCGTTCCACCAGACGGGGTCGCCGAGGCGACGGTCGATCCGTTGCCTCAGCGTCTTGCTCACCCGACTGACCCTAGTCAGCCCTCAGGCCAGGGAGAGGAACAGCTTCTCCATCTTCTTCACGTCCACGCCGTCGATGCCGTCGCCTGCCACGAGGCACTGCTGCAGCCCGTTCGCGACGATCGCGAAGCCGGCCCGGTCCAGCGCCTTGGACACGGCCGCGAGCTGCATGACCACGTCCTCGCACTCGCGTCCCTCCTCCAGCAGCCGCAGCACTCCGGCGAGCTGCCCCTGGGCACGCTTGATGCGGTTGATGACGGGGGCCATGTCGTTGGGATCGAGCTCCATCAGCTCGCTCCTTCGGACTTACTCGGTGCCCCGAGGGCCGCAAGCGCGGCGGTGAGCCGCTGCTGGGCGTCCGCCGCCACGCCGTCCAACGCGTCGTTGTCGGCGAGCCCCATCATCGCGTCGGGATCGAACGCCTCGACGATCGTCGTGCTCTCGTCCACGGCGCGGACGACCACGTTGCACGGCAGGACGGCGGCGATCGACGGGTCGATGCCCAGCGCCTCGTGGGCCAGTGCGGGGCGGCAGGCGCCCAGGATGACCTGCGGCTCGACGTCGACGCCGAGCTTCTCCTTCAAGGTGGCCTTGAGGTCGATCTCGGTCAGGATGCCGAATCCCTGGTCGCCCAGGGCGCTGCGCACGGCCTCGACTGCCTCGTCGTAGGGCTGGGCCAGCGTGGTGGTCAGGGTGAAGCTGGTCATCAGGCGGTCCTTTCTGAGTCTCGGGAAGGGGTCTCCTACCTCAGGTCACAAGATACCCCCGGGGGTGTCGTTTTGCCATCGACATGCATACCCCCTAGGGTATTTCAGGACTGCTCGACCACCCACATGGAGAGGACAGACATGACTCACCAGACACTCGAGATCTCACTCGAGGACTACGCCACCGAGCGCGCGTCCGGAACGACCATCGACGTCCGCGAGCGGGCCGAGTACGCCGAGGCGCACGTGCCGGGTGCCACCCTGGTTCCGATGGGCCAGCTCTCCTCGCGACTCGACGAGATCGACCGCACCTCGCGGGTCCACGTGATCTGCGCCTCGGGCAACCGCTCCAAGGCGATGACCGACCTCCTGGTCGCTGCAGGGTTCGACGCCGCCTCGGTCTCCGGAGGCACTCGAGCCTGGATCAGCTCCGGCCGTGCCGTGGAGGTGGGTCTGTGATGTCGTCGCTCACCGTCATCCCGATCGAGACGCCGACGCTCGGCGACCGCACCTACCTCGTGCACGACGGCGAGGTCGCCTTCGTGGTCGACCCGCAGCGCGACATCGACCGGGTCCTCACGCAGCTCGAGGAGCAGGGCGTACGCCTCACCCACGTCTTCGAGACCCACATCCACAACGACTACCTCACCGGCGGTCTCGCCCTCGCGGAGCGCACCGGTGCGCACTACCTCGTCAACGGCGAGGACGAGGTGTCCTTCTCCCGCACCCCCGTCGCGGACGGACAGGTCGTCGAGGTCGGGGACCGGATGCGCGTCACTGCGCTCGCCACCCCCGGCCACACGTTCACGCACCTCTCCTATGCCCTGACCGACACCGGCGAGGGGCTCGACCACGCCGTCGGCGTGTTCTCCGGGGGGTCGCTGCTGTACGGCGCCACCGGGCGCCCGGACCTGCTCGGGTCGGATCACACCCACGACCTGGTCCACCACCAACACGCCTCGGCCCACCGGCTGGCCACGTTGCTGCCCGACGACGCCGAGGTCTACCCCACGCACGGGTTCGGCTCCTTCTGCTCCGCCACCCAGTCCGAGTCGACCTCGTCGACCATCGGGCAGGAGAAGCAGCAGAACCCTGTGCTGACGCAGGACGAGGAGACGTACGTCGAGGAGCTGCTCGCCGGCCTGGGCCCCTGGCCCGCCTACTACGCGCACATGGCTCCGGCCAACGCGGCCGGCCCCTCCGAGCCCGACCTCTCCCTCCCGTCGGTCGCCGACGCGGACGAGCTGCGTCGGCGCATCGAAGCCGGCGAGTGGGTCGTGGACCTGCGCAGCCGCACCGCGTTCGCCGCCGGGCACGCGCCCGGCACGCTCAACTTCGGCCTGGACGGCGGCTTCGCGACCTACCTCGGCTGGCTGGTCGCGTGGGGCACTCCGATCACGCTGCTCGGAGCGAGCGCCGAGGAGGTCACCGAGGCGCAGCGCGAGCTGGTCCGCATCGGCATCGACCGCCCGGCAGCGCACGCGACCGGGACCCCGGCGGACTGGAGCGACCGCGAGCTGAGCTCGTTCCCGACGGCGACGTTCGCCGACCTGACCCAGGTGCGCCACCACCGCGAGGTGGTCGTCCTGGACGTGCGGCGCGCCGACGAGCACGAGCTGGCCCGCATCGACGGTGCCGTCAACATCCCGCTCCACGAGCTGTGGGGATCACTGGCCGAGGTGCCCGCGGGTGAGGTGTGGGTGCACTGTGCCGGTGGCTATCGCGCTTCCGTCGCCGCCTCCATGCTGGACGCCGCCGGACGCTCGCTGGTCGCCATCGACGACTCCTTCGACAACGCCGAGAAGGCCGGCCTCCACCTGGTCGGACCCGAGGCGTGAGCCTCGTCCTGGCCCTCGTCGCCGGCGCGCTCATCGGGCTCAGCCTGGGCGCGCTCGGCGGCGGCGGGTCGATCCTCGCCGTCCCGGTGCTGGTCTATGCCCTCGAGCAGAGCCCGGCCCAGGCCACCACCGGGTCGCTGGTGGTGGTGGGCACGACCTCCCTGGTCGGTGCGGTCACGGCATACGCCGCGGGCAACGTGCTGCTGGCTCGCGGCATCTCCTTCGGCGTCGTCGCCATCGGTGGCGCCGTGGTCGGAGCCCGCGCCTCGACGGCGGTCTCGGAGCCGGTGCTGCTCGGCGCGTTCGCGGTGCTGATGCTGGCCGTCGGCGTGCTGCTCGCCGTACGCCAGTGGCGCGGCAAGCGCTCCGCCCCCGACGCGCCCGAGGCGCGGAGCCCGGAGCTCGACGACCCGATCTTCACCTTCAGCCCCACGTTCGCCTGCCAGTGCCCGCGTGCCCTCAAGGTGCTCGTCACCGCCACGGCCGTCGGCCTGTTGACCGGATTCCTGGGCGTCGGGGGCGGCTTCCTCGTCGTGCCCGCGCTGCTGGTCGCGATGAGCCTGCCGATGCAGTTCGCGGTCGGCACCTCACTGGTCGTGATCACCGTGACCAGTGCCGCCGCCCTCGTCGTCCGCGCCGGCTCCGGCGTCGCGCCGGACTGGGGGCTCGTCATCGCCCTCACCGTCGCGGCTGCTGCCGCAGCGGTGGTCGGCGTCCGTGTCGCCAAGAGCATCGACACCCGCCGGCTCTCCGCAGCCTTCACCGGGCTCGTCCTGGTGGTCGCGGGCTACACCGCCGTGCAGGCGCTGCCCGCACTCGTCTGACCCCCGTTCTGCCCACCTTCACCACGTCTTCCGAAAAGAGAGCTCTTCCATGACGTCGACGGCCACCCGCCGCCACGCTTCCCCGCCCGCACCCCACCGCGACCCCGACCCCGACGGCCTCGGCTATCGCCCCGGTCCGCTCGGTCGACTCGGCGTGTGGGTCACCCACCACCGCCGTCTGACCGCCGGTGTGTGGCTCCTCCTCGTCGTCGGCCTCGGCGCCTTTGCACCGAAGGTCGAGGCCAACCTCTCCGGTGCCGGCTGGCAGGCCGACGGCTCGGAGTCCGTCGCCGTGCGCGAGCTCGCCACCGAGAGCTTCGGCGGCAACGCCAGCTCGGCGATCCAGGTCGTCGTGCACAGCACCGACGGCCCGGTGACCGAGGGTCCCGGGGCGGAGGTGCTCGCCGAGGCCACCGCCCTGCTCGAGGGCGAGCCCCGCATCGCCGAGGTGATCGCCCCGCAGCCGGGCGCCAGCCTCAGCCAGGACGGCGAGACTGCCGTGATCCTGGCCGGCGCAGGAGCCGACCCCAACGAGATGGTCCGAGTCGCCGACGACCTCAAGGGCGAGCTCGAGGCGCTCTCCGGTGACGGCATCGAGGTCAACCCGACCGGTGCGTCGCTGCTCTGGTCGGACTTCAACGAGGCCAACCTCGAGGCGATGCTGAAGTCGGAGATGATCTCCTGGCCGGTGACGCTGGCCATCCTCGTGCTCGCGTTCGGCGCCCTCGTGGCCGCCGGCCTCCCCCTCATCCTGACCCTGGCCGGACTGGTCGCCTCGGCCGGATCGCTCGTGCTCATCAACGAGCTCGTGCCGGTCTCGATCTGGGCGATGAACTTCGCGATGATGTTCGCCCTGGCGCTGGGGATCGACTACGCGCTGTTCCTCGTCGTGCGTTTCCGGGCTGCCCGGATGGGGCACCACGAGACACCACGCCAGGCCATCGCCGAGACCATGGACACCGCCGGCAAGGCGGTCCTCCTCTCCGGCATCACCGTGCTCGTCTCCCTGTCGGCCGTCATGATCGTGCCGTCACCGTCGTTCCGTTCGATGGCGGGCGGCATCATGCTGGCGGTCGTCTTCGTCCTCGCGGCGACGCTGACCCTGCTCCCGCTGGTGCTGTTCGGGCTCGACCACCGGATCAACAAGTTCGCTCTCAAGTGGGTCCACACCGGTGAGCACCGCTCGGCGAGGTTCGCGGCCTGGGGCGAGCGGCTCTGGCGTCGACCGGTCGCCTTCGGGCTGGCGTCGCTGGTCGTCCTGCTGGTCCTGGCCGCGCCGATCCTCGGGTTGAAGACGGCGATGCCCTCGATCCAGGTGCTGCCCGAGGAGGCCAGCGCCCGGGTCGGCTACGACCAGGTCAAGGACGCCTTCGGTGACGGTGCACCCGGCACCCTGCAGGTGATCACCGACCGCGCCGACGCCGACGCCGTGACCCGGGTGCTGGGCGACGACTCGGGCATCGCGGGGGCGATGCCCGCCCAGCCCGCGACCGACGACACCGACCTCGTCCTGATCCAGGCGGTGCCGACCGTGGACCCGTCCGACCCGGAGCTGGTGGACACCGTCGAGCGACTGCGCTCGGACCTGCCCGCCTCCGCCCTCGTCGGGGGGGCCGCCGTGGAGAACATCGACCTCAAGTCCCAGCTCGACGAATCCACCCCGCTCGTCATCGGTGTCGTGCTGGCACTGGGCTTCCTGCTCCTGCTCATCGCCCTCCAGGCCCCGTTGATCTCGCTCCTCGGCACGCTGGCCAGCCTGCTGTCGACGGCCGCGGCCTTCGGCGTCGCCCGGCTGGTCTTCCAGGACGGGCACGGGGCGGGACTGCTGGGCTTCGAGCCGCAGGGCTTCCTCGACGCCTGGGCGCCGGTGTTCTTCTTCGCGATGATCTTCGCCATCGCCATGGACTACACGGTGTTCCTGCTCGCCTCCGCCAAGGAGCACTACGAGCGCTCCGGTGACCCGAAGGAGGCGATGGTCGGCTCGCTGGCCCACTCCGGCAGGGTGATCTTCGCCGCCGGCGCGGTGATGGTCGCGGTGTTCTTCACCTTCGCGCTGTCCGGACCGCTGCCACCCAAGGAGATGGGCATCGTGCTCGGCGTCGCCGTGCTTCTCGACGCCTTCCTCGTCCGCCTCGTGCTGCTGCCGGTGATGCTCCGGCTCACCGGTCGGGCAGCCTGGTGGACACCGCGCTGGCTGACCCGGGTGCTGCCGACGATCACCTTCTCGCACGGCTGAGCCACCACACCTCCACCCACACCACCACACCCTCCACCCCACACAGAACGGAGCACCCACCATGTGCCGAGCAGTCCGATGCAAGACCTGCGGCAAGACCACCTGGGCCGGCTGCGGCCAGCACATCGGCCAGGTCAAGGCCGGCGTCCCCGCCCGTGACTGGTGCAACGGCCAGCACTCCCCGGCCGAGAAGGCCGCGGCCGGCACCGGCGGCGGCTTCCTGTCCAAGCTGTTCGGCCGCTGACCCTCCGGCTCAGCCGGCCTGGGCGTCGATGAGGGCGATGAACTCGTCGGCCATGTCCAGCTGGCGCACGAGTGCCGCCCGGCGCTCGTGCGCCTCGGCGCGGATCGCGTCCAGCCGTCTGCGTACGGCGACGCGGTCCGCCGCCGTGGCGCCCGGGGACTCGAGCGCCTCCAGGTCACGCATGACGGCCCGCATCTGGTCCAGGCTGAACCCGAGGGGCTTCATGCGCCGGATGACGAGGATCTTCTCCACGTCGGCGTCCGTGTAGAGCCGGAAGCCGCCCTCGGAACGCCCCGAAGGGGGCAGCAGGCCGACCTCCTCCCAGTGGCGCAGGCTGCGCAGCGAGAGGTCGGTGCGCCCGGCCACCTCACCGATGTGCATCGGTGCCCCGGGCTCGGCGTTGCCGTCCACCCACGGCCCCTTTCGTCGTCGTACGGATTCAAACTCTACCCTTACGTGAGGTTAGAGTTCCTCCCCGTGCCCCCGCCTGACTCCACCACCTCCCGCCCCGTCCTCGAGCCCACCGTCCGCAACGCCCTGCGCTCTCCGAGGATGCTGCGCACCGAGGTGCTGGCCGGGCTCGTGGTGGCGCTCGCGCTGATCCCCGAGGCGATCTCCTTCTCGATCATCGCGGGGGTCGACCCCCGGATCGGCCTCTTCGCGTCCTTCACGATGGCGGTCTCCATCGCCTTCCTGGGCGGCCGGCCGGCGATGATCTCGGCCGCGACCGGCGCCATCGCGCTGGTCATCGCGCCCGTCATGCGCGACTACGGGTACGACTACCTGATCGCCACCGTCCTGCTCGGCGGCGTCCTCCAGGTGGCCCTGGGCCTCGGCGGGGTCGCGAGGTTGATGCGCTTCATCCCACGCTCGGTCATGGTGGGCTTCGTCAACGCACTGGCGATCTTGATCTTCCTGGCCCAGGTGCCCTACATGGTCGACGTGCCGTTCCTCGTCTATCCGATGATCGCGGTCGGCCTGGCCGTCATGGTCGGCCTCCCCCGGATCACCAAGGTCGTTCCCGCGCCGCTGGTCGCGATCGTGGCCCTCACTGCGTTCACTGTCCTGGCCGCGCTCACCGTCCCCAACGTCGGCGACGAGGGCGAGCTCCCCGACAGCCTTCCCGCACTCTTCTTCCCGGACGTGCCGTGGACCCTGGAGACCCTCCGGATCATCGCTCCGTTCGCGCTGGCCATGGCCCTCGTCGGGCTGCTCGAGTCGCTGCTCACGGCGAAGCTCGTCGACGACATCACCGACACCCACTCGGCGAAGACCCGCGAGGCGTGGGGCCAGGGCGGCGCCAACATCATCACCGGGTTCTTCGGCGGCATGGGCGGCTGCGCGATGATCGGTCAGACGATGATCAACGTCAAGGCCTCCGGTGCCCGCACCCGCATCTCCACGTTCCTCGCCGGCGTCTTCCTGCTCATCCTGGTCGTCGGCTTCGGCGACGTCGTGGCCGTCATCCCGATGGCCGCGCTGGTCGCGGTGATGATCATGGTCGCCGTCGGCACCTTCGACTGGCACTCCGTCCGGCCCGCGACCCTGCGCCGGATGCCCAAGTCCGAGACCTTCGTGATGGCCTCCACGGTCGTCGTCACGGTGTCCAGCCACAACCTCGCCATCGGGGTCGGCGTCGGGGTCCTGGTCGCCATGACCCTCTTCGCGCGTCGGGTCGCGCACCTCACCGAGACCCACCGTGAGCTCGTCGACAACCGCGACGGCACCTCGTCGGCGGTCTACCGGGTCACCGGTGAGCTGTTCTTCGCCTCCAGCAACGACCTCTACACCCAGTTCGAGTACGCCGACGACCCCGACCACGTCGTCATCGACCTCTCGGCCTCCCACGTGTGGGACGCCTCGACGGTGGCCTCGCTCGACGCCATCACGACCAAGTACGCGCGCAAGGGCAAGACCGTCGAGATCATCGGCCTCAACCCTGCCAGCGCCGAGCGCCACGAGCGGCTCAGCGGCTCGCTTCCCGCGCACTGAGCCCTGCTCGCACGGGGCCCTGCTCCTCAGGCGTGGTAGGCCGCCGGATGGGTACGCGGGCTGGCGAGCAGCACGGGGCACGTCGCCTCGCGCAGCACCGCGCGAGCCACCGGGCCGATGTGCGAGCCGATCGGGAGCAGCGGGTCGTGCCGACCGATCACCAGCAGCTGGGCGCCCTGCGCGGCCTCGAGGATCGCCTCGATCGCCCGGCCGGGGTGGACCACCACCTCCGCCTCGAGCGCCACGGCGGTGTCGCCCAGGTCGTCGAGGGCGGCGCGCACCTCGGCACGTGAGCGCTCGGTCCACCGCTGGTGCTCGTGCGCGTCGACGACCATCCCCTCGTGCACGGGCAGAGCCCACGCGTGCACCACCCGGAGGGCGGCACCCCGCGCGCGAGCCTCGGCCACGGCGGCGGCGAGAACCTCCGCCGAGCGCTCGGGGACGTCGACTGCGGCCACGACGACCGGGTCCGCCGTGGGACGGGTCCAGCCGCTGGGCACCGCCACGACGGGGACCGGCAGGCGTGCTGCGACTCCGCCGGCCACGGTGCGGTTGACGATGCGGGCCAGGCGGGAGAGGTGGCGGTGCTCGAGGACGACCATCCGGGCGGTCCGGCCCACCTGCACCAGCTCGTGCACCGGCGTGCCCCGCCGGAGCTCGTGCGTCACCGGCACCGCCCCGTCCACGAGCTCGTCGGCGCGCTTGGCCGCAAGTGTGAGGACCTCGCGCCCCCAGGCGTCGACATCCACCGAGGTCAACAGCATCGTCTCGGGTCCCACGGCCATCGCGTGCACGGCGTGGACGAGGTGCAGCCCGCAGCCGACGCGCAGGGCCTCCTCGACGGCGAACTCCAGCGCCGAGTCGAGCTCCTCGGGGCCGACCCCGACGACGATCGGGGGTCCGTTGGTGGTGGGCACTTCGGTCATGACGTCCTCCTTGACTGGTCCGGCGCGACTGGTCCGGCACCTCCACTCTCCGCCGACCTCCCGCCCGGACGAAGGGCCCTTGGGCCCGTCAGGGGGCGGCAAAGGGCCCTGCTCCGGCGGCGCCCAACGGAGAAGGATGGAGGTGAACCCAAGGAGGTCGCCATGCGTGCGCTGCGGTTGATGGAGTGGAAGAGCGAGCCGGTGCTCGAGGACGTCCCGGTGCCCGAGCCGGGACCGGGTGAGGTGTTGGTGCAGGTGGGGGCGTCCGGGGCGTGCCACTCCGATCTGCACCTGATGCACGAGTTCGAGGCAGGCGGGGTCCCCTGGGACCCGCCGTTCACGCTCGGCCACGAGAACGCCGGCTGGGTCCACACCCTCGGCGACGGAGTGACCGGGCTAACGGTCGGCGATGCGGTGGCGGTCGTGGGCGCCTGGGGCTGCGGCACGTGCGAGCGCTGCCTGGACGGGCTGGAGACCTACTGCGAGCGTCCTGACCTCGCTCCGGTGCCGGGCGGTGGCGGCGGGCTCGGCCTCGACGGCGGCATGGCGGACTTCCTGCTCGTGCCGTCCGCACGCCACCTGGTGCCGATCCCCGACGGCCTCGACCTCGTGGATGCGGCACCGCTCACCGATGCCGCGCTCACCCCCTACCACGCCGTACGCCGCTCGCTGGACAAGCTGCCTCCCGACAGCACCGCGGTCGTGATCGGCGTGGGCGGGCTCGGCCACCTCGGGGTCCAGGTGCTCAAGGCCATCACCGCGGCCCGGATCATCGCCGTCGACGGACGCGAGAGTGCCCGCGCCACCGCCACCGAGCTCGGCGCCGATCTCGTGCTGGACCCGGGCCCGGACACGGCGACCCGCATCCGGGAGGCGACCGGGGGGCGGGGTGCCGACGTGGTGCTGGACTTCGTCGGCTCCGACGAGACGCTGGCCACGTCGGCCGCGTGCGTGCGACAGATGGGTGACATCACCATCGTCGGGATCGCCGGCGGCACGCTGCCCGTCTCCTTCTTCGGTATCCCCTACGAGGTCAGCGTCCAGACCACCTACTGGGGCAACCGGCGCGAGCTCGTCGCAGTCCTCGACCTCGCCAGCCGGGGCCTGCTGCACGCCGTGACCACGATCTACCCGCTCGAGGAGGCGGTGGCCGCCTACGACGACCTGGCCCACGGCCGGGTCACGGGCCGGGCGGTGATCGTGCCCAACGACGCGTTCACGGGCTGAGGGTCTACGTTGGGCCGGTGAATTCCGGGAAGAGCAGCTATGACGTCGTCGTGGTCGGCGGCGGCCACAACGCCCTGGTCAGTGCCGCCTACCTCGCCCGGGCCGGCCTCTCGGTCCTCGTGCTCGAGCGCCTGGGCCACACCGGCGGCGCCGCCGTGTCGATCGAGCCGTTCGCCGGGCAGCCGGCCCGGCTCTCGCGCTACTCCTACCTGGTCAGCCTGATGCCGGAGCAGCTGATGGCCGACCTGGGCCTCGACGTCCGCCTCGCCTCGCGCACCACGGCGTCGTACACCCCCTGGACGCGGGGCGAGCGCTCAGGCGGCCTGCTGGTCGAGCGGCCGGAGGCCGAGGCGACCCGCGCCTCGTTCCGCGAGCTGACGGGCGGTGACGAGGAGTACGCCGCCTGGCAGGACTTCTACGCCGAGGTCGGCCGGCTCGCCGAGGTCGTCGCCCCCACCCTCATGCAGCCCCTCCCCCTCGAGCGGGACCTCCGGGCGCTCGCCGACGAGCGGATCTGGAACGACGTCGTGGCGCAGCCCCTCGGCCACTCGATCAGGTCGCGCTTCACCGACGACACCGTGCGCGGCGTGGTCGCCACCGACGCCCTGATCGGGACCTTCGCGTCCATGGACGACCCCTCGCTCATCCAGAACCGCTGCTTCCTCTACCACCTCATCGGCAACGGCGACGGTGAGTGGCGGGTGCCGATCGGCGGCATGGGAGCGGTCACCGACGCCCTCGCGAAGGCTGCGGTCGACGCGGGTGCCGAGATCCTCACCGGGGCAGGCGTCAGCGCCATCGCCCCCGGCACCGACGGCGCCGAGGTCTCGTGGCACGACAGCACCGGCGAGCACTCGGTCACCGCGAAGCGCGTCCTGGCCGGCGTGGCTCCGTGGGTGCTGCGGATCCTGCTCGGCGAGGGCGAGGACACCGAGCACAAGCCGGCCGGCTCGCAGCTCAAGATCAACTTCCTGCTCGACCGGCTGCCGGCACTCAGGTCCGGCGCCGACCCTGCCGTCGCCTTCGCGGGCACCCTCCACCTCGCCGAGGACTACACCCAGCTCGAGCAGGCGTACGCCGCTGCTGCCGGCGGCTCGGTGCCCGACCCGATGCCGGGCGAGGTCTACTGCCACAGCCTCAGCGATCCCTCCATCCTGGGAGACCGGGCGGGCTCGGCCCACACGCTGACCTACTTCGGCCTGCACACCCCCGCCGGGATCTTCGACGCCGATCCGTCCGCACGCGACGTGGCCGTCCAGCGCGCCCTGGCCTCGCTCGACGCGGTGCTCGCCGAGCCGATCGCGGACTGCCTCGCCACCGACGCCGACGGCCAGCCGTGCATCGAGGCGAAGATCCCCCAGGACATCGAGCGGGACCTCGCGATGCCCGGCGGCCACATCTTCCACGGCGACCTGGAGTGGCCCTGGGCCTCCAACCGGGCCCGCCTCGACACTCCCGCCCAGCAGTGGGGCGTGCAGACCGAGCACGACGCCGTGCTGCTCTGCGGCTCGGGTGCGCGCCGGGGCGGCGCGGTCTCCGGGCTGGGCGGGCACAACGCCGCCCAGGCGGTCCTCGCCGATCTCTGACCGGTGCGCGACTGCGCAGACGAGCTGCGTGGTCACCGTGTGGGCATGCCGCAGCCAGGGGACCTGAGCGTCGATCGTCTTCGACACCCACCTGGTCCCCGGCCACTCGACGGTGAGTTCAAGCGACATGGTCGGGCGAGCGCAGCTGCCCTCAACGCGGTAGAAGCGTGCGTCTTCGAGCGCACGCTACGCGGCAGAAGCATCCGCTCACCGGCGAGGTCTTGTCGCAGTCTCGCGGGCAGCCTGAGACGTGCGAGGTCGGAGGTCGTCAGTGCAAGTCTTGGACGTCGGTGATCCGGACGCCACCGGCCATGGTGATGTCGACCTCGCGCAGGTTCGGCAGGGCGGCGAGCGGGCTGAGGTCCGTGATGGCGCCGGACCACAGAACGAGTCGCTCCAGGCGTGGGGCGGTCTCGATCCCGTCGAGGCTGCGTAGGCCGGGGACCATCGACATGCGCAGCTCGGTGAGCGTGTCGGCCACGGGGGCGAGGTCGCCGGGCGAGCGGATGAAGTCGGCGTAGGACACCGAAAATGACTGCAGCCGAGGCAGGTTCGCCACGATCTCGCGGATGCTGCGGATCTTCGTCTCCCGGACACGCAGGTGCTCGATGTTGGGGTGGCCCTGGGCGAGCGATGCGAGAATGGGCGTCCCTCCTTTTCCGCCGAGGGGTGTCGTGAACCACCGCAGCTCGGGAAGTGACGACGGATCGAAGACCCCGCGGATGCCCCTCACCGAGAGGTTGAGCGAGCGCAAACCCGTCAGTGTCGATACCGAGCCGAGGGCGGGCGATCCGTCGGACTCGACGTCGAGGTGCCACAGCCCGGCCACCTCGCTGAGTGGGGTGAGGTCGCGGAGGCTGACCCGCAGCGCGGTCGCACCGACGCGGTTGATCTCTGCGACGATGTCCGCCGGTCTGGCGTAGAAGTCGCTGCCGGTCCACTGCCCGCCACAGGCGCGAATCTCGGCCGCGAGCGTCGCGTGGTATTCGCGCTCGACGTAGGAATCGTCATCGAGTCGCAGTGGTGGCACCGAGCCGTCACGCATCGTCACCCATCACCCCTGTTCCCCACCCCTGAACCGTACGCGTTCCTACCGTGCCTCCTGGCACACTCGCGGAGATGACCACGACCCGGGTCTGGTCGGTCGAGGGAGCCAACGGCGCTGGCCGTCTTGGCCCCACGGCTCGTCGCCGCTGGCGAACGGGTGGTCGATGTCCCGGCGAAGCTGGCGGCACGGGTGCGGCTGTTCGACACCGGTCACAACCGCAGGACCGACGCCCTGGACGCCCACTCCATCACTGTCGTCGCGGTCCGCACGATCCCGCGTTGATTACCCGAGGGGAATCTCAGTGCGACCTCCTGGCCGGGCGTCGCCGATGCAGGCGCGACGGTCATCGTGCCTTCCAGGTCGGGGTCCAGACTCGGGGCTGAGTCGTCCGCGCAGCCGCTCACGACTAAGGCGACGGCAAGCAAGGCCCACTTGGCATGCGCGCTAAGTAGACGAGACCCCGAGGTACGACGCTCCATGCACTGACCCTAGGTGCCGGGCGTCGGCGTTGGTCCGCTCATCGGCAGTCCCGCGCACTATCAGCGGCAGGTCCGCACGGGGTTGGAAAGGATGCTCGGGCACTCCATGGTGTGAAATAGGCGTTGTCGCGAGGTTGTGCCTGCGGTCTACTGGCCAAGTGATTACGCCGGGGATCAACAGGCGAGTGTTTTCTGCCGGGTTGATTCTGGCGGTGTTCCTTCTGGGGTCGTGTGCCGACGACTCTGAGACGCCCACGCCTGCCGAAGGTGAAGAGTCCTCGTCGACCGCTGACGCATCTTCCGGCTCCCCAGACCCCTCCAGCAGTGATTCTCAAAGCGGCACCTTCACCGTTGACGGACGCGAACTCCTCCTCGATTGTGTGGGCGAGGGCGATAGCACGATGGTTCTGGAGGTCGGCGAAGGGCAGCCCTACCAGGCACTCGCCTCTATCGGCGATGCCTACAAGTCCCAGATGAGGGTGTGTTCCTACGATCGTGCCAGTACCGGTGGGGACATCGCCTCCGACCTCAACGGGCTGCTGAAGGTCGCCGATGTGCCTGGCCCCTACCTGCTTGTGGGCCACTCGGCCGGGGGCCTCCTGGTGCAGGCGTACGCCGCCGCCTACCCCGAAGAGACCGCTGGCGTCGTTGCCATGAACCCGGTACCTCCCTGGCAGCCATGGTCGACTCTCGGTTTTGAGGAGATGACGCCCCAAGAACGGCAAGGGGAGACCGACTACTACACGGGGGCCAATGGTGAATCGTTGGACTACCGTGAAGTGAGTCAACAGATCGCTGAGTCCCCGGTGCCCCGTGACGTGCCGTTACACGTTCTCATCTCGACCGTCGCCCAATGCGCGAGCCTCCAAGACATCTGTGGACGCACCTACCCGGCCTACGCTCAGATCACGAAGGACCTCGCACAGCGATGGGGCGAGGGCCGGTTCAGCCAGGTGGAGGCACCGCATGAGATTCATCTGGCCGACATGGAAGCCGTGCAGCGGGCCATCGACGACGTGATCTCACGCTCCCAAACGTGAGATCAGTTCGCTTGCGCTTGATCGTGACCGCTCGCCC
>CAVSCW010000001.1:0-19589 GCA_963726515.1 uncultured Actinomycetota bacterium | reverse complement strand
GGCAGACGCCGCAGTCGTAGCACGGCGTCCAGCGACAGTCCTCGATCTCGATGTCGGCGCCGTCGGCGGCCGCCAGGGCGTCCTCCCAGTCGCCCCACAGCCAGTCCTTGTCCAGGCCGGAGTCGAGGTGCTCCCAGGGCAGCACCTCGTCGTAGCCGCGCTCGCGGACGGTGAACCAGTCCACGTCGACGCCGCTCTGCTCATCAGGGAGGGCGGCGAAAGCGCGCTCGGCGGACTCCATCCAGCGGTCGTAGGAGAAGTGCTCGCTCCAGCCGTCGAAGCGTCCACCGGCGCGCCACACCTCCTCGATGACCCGACCCACGCGGCGGTCGCCGCGCGAGAGCAGGCCCTCGACGATTCCGGGCTTGCCGTCGTGGTAGCGGAAGCCGATCGCGCGGCCGTACTTCTTGTCCTCGCGGACGATGTCGCGCAGCTTCTTGAGCCGGTCGTCGGTGGTGACGTGGTCGAGCTGCGCCGCCCACTGGAACGGCGTGTGCGGCTTGGGCACGAAGCCACCGATCGACACGGTGCAGCGGATGTCGTTGCGCCCGGAGACCTCGCGGCCCTTGGCGATGACCTTCTTGGCCAGCTCGGCGACCTGGAGCACGTCGTCGTCGGTCTCGGTCGGCAGCCCGACCATGAAGTAGAGCTTCACCTGGCGCCAGCCGTGGGAGTACGCCGCCGCGACCGTGCGGATCAGGTCCTCCTCGGTGACCATCTTGTTGATCACCTTGCGCATCCGCTCCGAGCCGCCCTCGGGGGCGAAGGTCAGGCCCGAGCGGCGTCCGTTGCGGGAGAACTCGTTCGCCAGGGTGATGTTGAAGGCGTCGACCCGGGTGCTGGGCAGCGAGAGGGAGACGTTGGATCCCTCGTAGCGGTCCGCCAGGCCCTTGGCGACCTCGCCGATCTCGGTGTGGTCGGCGCTGGAGAGCGAGAGCAGGCCGACCTCCTCGAAGCCGGTCTTGCGGATGCCGTTCTCGACCATGTCACCGATGGTCTTGATGGAGCGCTCACGCACCGGGCGGGTGATCATCCCGGCCTGGCAGAAGCGGCAGCCGCGGGTGCAGCCGCGGAAGATCTCGACCGAGAAGCGCTCGTGGACGGTCTCGGCGAGCGGGACCAGCGGGTTGGCCGGGTAGGGCCACTGGTCGAGGTCCATCAGCGTGTGCTTGCGCACCCGGAACGGGATGCCGGGACGGTTGGGCACGACCGCCTCGATCGAGCCGTCCTCGGCATAGGCGACGTCGTAGAACCGGGGGACGTAGATGTTGCCGGTGACTGCGAGGCGGCGCAACAGCTCGTCGCGTCCGCCGGGCTTGTCCTCGCCCTTCCACTCGCGCACGACCTCGGAGATCGCGAGCACGACCTCCTCGCCGTCGCCCAGCACGGCCGCGTCGACGAAGTCCGCGATCGGCTCCGGGTTGAACGCGGCGTGACCGCCGGCGATCACCACCGGGTCGTCGTCGGTGCGGTCGACCGCGTGCAGCGGGATCCCGGCGAGGTCGAGGGCGTTGAGCATGTTGGTGTAGCCGAGCTCGGTGGAGAAGCTCAGCCCGAAGAGGTCGAAGGCACCCACCGGGCGGTGGGCGTCGACGGTGAACTGCGGGATGGGGCCCTGCTCGTCACCGGTGCGCATCACCTGCTCCATGTCCGGCCACACCGAGTAGGTGCGCTCGGCCAGGATCCAGTCGCGCTCGTTGAGCACCTCGTAGAGGATCTGGACGCCCTGGTTGGGCAGTCCGACCTCGTAGGCATCGGGATACATCAGGGCCCACCGCACGGTGGGGCCACCCGTCTCCGAGCTCGCGGCGCAGTCCCAGTCCTTGACGACGGAGTTGAGCTCGCCTCCGACGTACTGGATGGGCTTCTGCACGGACGGCAGCTGTGCCTCCAGGCGCGGGAAGACCGACGCGACGGACATGAGGGACACCTCGATCAGGGACGACGCCGAGGCGTCGGGGGCAAGGATCCAGCCTACGTGGTCGCGGTGCGTCCGGCCGCCTTGCCGGACCCGCTCCCCCGCCCCTTGCCGGCCCCCTCCTTCGCCTCACGGCGGCGGAGAGTCGGCACGTAGGGGTCGTCGACCGGGACGCCCCAACGACCGCGCACCACGTTGCGCTCCCAGTCGTGGACGGCCCGCTCGCGGCTGCGGGACTCGAAGTGGTAGAGCTCGACAGAGGCGACGTAGACGATGCGCTGGGCGTTGCCTCGGACCTTGTAGCACAGATCGACGTCGTTGAAGTTGGCCGGCAGGGTCTCGGTGAACCCACCGATCCGCACGAAGGTCTCACGGCGCATCGCCGCACAGGCAGCGGTCACACCGCTGGCCTCGCGGTTGAGGATCAGGGCTCCGAACGGCCCGTAGGAGTCCCGCGGCAGGTCGCGGAACGGGTGGAGGTAGTGCCCCCGAGCGTAGGCGTGACCGGCGTGCTGGACGGTGTCGTCACTGAAGTAGAGCCGTGCACCGGTCAACCCCACGTCAGGCTCGTCGAGGGGCGCCACCAGCTGCTCGAGCCACTCGTCCGAGATCACCTCGACGTCGTCGTTGAGGAAGACGAGCCGGTCACCGGAGGCGCGCAAGCAGCCGACATTCATCTTCTCGCTGTAGTTGAATGGCCGAGGGAACCGCTCGAGCACGAGCGTGTCCCCGGCCACCTCGCGCAGCTCGCGGAGCACCGCCTCGGGTGTCGGGTCGTCGTAGACGACGACGATCTCGAGGTTCTTGTGCCGGGTCCTGGCGAGCAGCGACCGTACGGCCTCCACGACCATCACCCGGCGCGAGCCCCAGATCAGGTCCGACTGCCCGATCGTCGGGATGACCACCGACACGCGCACGGCGGGGTCGAGTCGCCGGGTGATCCGGTAGTGGCCCGGGACGGGCCCCTGGCCGACCTCGGCGGCGAGGCCGAGCCGGTCCATGTGGTCCTGCACAGCCTTGGCGCCGGCGATGGTGGCGTAGGGCTTGGCGTTGATGTCGGCAGAGGCGGACCCGACCACGGCACGCCAGTGATAGAGCACCTCCGGGATGTGGATGACCCGCCGCGCGACCTCGCCGACCCGCAGTGCGAGGTCGTGGTCCTGGGAACCGTCGTAGCCCTCCCCGAACCCACCCACGCGACGCACGACCTCGGTGCGCATGACGGACAGGTGCGAGGTGTACATCTGACCGCGCAGGCGCTCGGGAGACCAGTCGGGCTTGCGGAACTCATCGAAGAGCCTGCCCTCGTCGTCGACCTTGTCCTCGTCGGAGTAGAGGTAGTCGACGTCGTCGACCCGGCTGATCTGAAGGGCGTTGGCCGACAGGGCATCAGGGGTGAGCAGGTCGTCGTGGTCGAGCAGCACGATGAACTCCCCGGTGGCAGCGTCGATGCCGTCGTTGGACGCGGCGACGATGTGCCCATTGGTCTCCCTCTCGACAAGGCGAATGCGGGGCTCGGTTGGCCCGATGCGCACGGATCAGCTCGCGGACCCCCTCGCTGGGTGAGCAGTCGTCGACCAGGATCCACTCCCAGTCATCGTGGTCCTGCGCCAGCACCGACGCGATCGTGTCGGCGAGCACGTCGACCGGCGGGTCGTAGACGGGAGTCACGATCGAGAAGAGCGGACCTTTCATCGCGCGCGGCCCAGCAACGCGCGGGCGGCCCGGCGGGGGAAGGACGGTCGTCCCCGCAAGGTCTCGAGCTCGGCGACGAGCTCCCGGTTGCGTCGGGTCAGCTGGCGGACGCGACGGCGGGCCTGCTTCAGCCGCCCGCGGACGGTCTGCACCTGCTTGCGGGCCCGGCCGAGCTCGTTGCGGAGCCGTTGGTGGTCGCCTGTGAGGCGGGCGACCTCGGCCTCGGTGCCGATGACGTGGTCGCGGGTGGTCAACAGCTGGTGACGGGCGTCGAGCACCTCGGCCCGCCACCGCTCGACCTGAGCGGTCTGCTCGGCGACCTTGCCCGACACCTGCGACTCCAGCTGCTCGTTGAGCGACCCGATGCGGCGGTGCGACTGCAGCAGCGCCAGCCGCTTGTCCACGAGCTCGGAGTTCATCATCGCGAACTGCTGCTCATAGCGCTGCGTCAGCGTATGCAGGGTCAGCTCGGCCCTCTCGAAGAGCACCGCCCAGGGCGAAAGGAAGGACAGGTCGACGTCCGTGCGCCGGAAGAAGCCGCGCTCGGCAAACCAGGCCGCCCACTGTGCCGTCGGTCGGGTGTTGATGTGGGTGGGCTCGTCATGGTCGGCCGGGCTGGAGGAGAACAGGACCAGGTCGGTCGACGCGGTCATGTTGTCGATGGCCTGCTGGGCATCCGCCGGGCTCATGTGCTCGAGCACCTCGATGCAGCTCACCAGGTCGTAGCGCCGGGCGAAGGGCTCCTTGGCCGAGGCCACACGGAGGCGGTCCCGCACGTCGTCGTGGGCACTCCCGATGGCGTGCTCCGAGACGTCGATCCCGGTCGCGTCGACGTCCCTGACGACGAGTGCCTGCACCAGGAGGCCGCGCGCACACCCGACGTCGAGCACGCTGCGGGGATTGACGATGCCCACCATGCGGTCGGCGAGGGAGAGGAAGAAGCTGCGCCACTCCTCGTTCTCCCAGACGTAGTTGTCGTACCCACCCAGGTGTGCGTCGTTGTAGTAGGTGCTCGAGTAGTCCTCCGAGCGCGTTCCCTCGCTCACGTGAGCGTCCCCTGTCTGACGGCATCGACTTGTGCGGGCCTCAAGGTTACGTCGCCGACGGTCCGTCCTTCGCCCGGTGCGGCACAATCGGTGCTAAGCGATCGAGCAGCGGGGAGCAGGTCGATGGGTCGGCGCGAGGAGTGGACCCGCATGGGCGCCGCCGTGCTCATCCTGGCCGTCCTCGTGGTCCTGTTCGTGCGCGACCGCTCGCCCGAGGAGGCGCCCCGGGTCGAGGACCCGGAGCGCACGGTCACGACCCCGACCCGGAGCGTGGGGACGGCGTCGTCCGGGCCGTCCGGCCAGGTCGAGACCGTGCCTGCGCCGCCCCCTGGGCTCGACGAGATCGTGTGCGAGATGTTCCGGACGCCGGTGGACCTGCGGGTGCTCTCCTTCAACACCCATCGCTCGACCGGCACCCTCAACGCCATCGCCGAGGAGATCCTCGAGATCGACCCCGACGTCGTGCTGCTCCAGGAGGTCGACCGGCGGATGGCTCGCAGCGGCGCGATCGACCAGGCCGGGGTGCTCGCCGACGCCGTGGGCATGGACGGGTCCTTCAGCTCCAACCTCGTGCGCGGGTCCGGCCAGTACGGCACGCTCATCCTGAGCCGGCTCGACATCGTGCAGCAGGGCCGGATCCCGCTCGTGCGCAACGCGCGTTCGGAGGCCCGCGGGCTCCAGTGGGTGACGCTCGAGGTCGCCGGGCAGGCGGTCCGGGTCTACAACACGCACCTCGACGCCACCCGACCCGACCTACGTCTGGCGCAGGCGCGCCAGGTCGCCGACGTCCTCGCCGAGGACGACCTGCCCACGATCCTGGGCGGTGACCTGAACGCCCGGCCGGCCTCCGCCGCCGTCGCCGCGATCGGGGCCCAGCTCACCGACACCTGGACCGCGGCCGGCCAGGGCCGCTCGGCCACCAGCCGCGGCGGCCGGAAGATCGACTACCTCTACGTGCGGGGGATGCGGCCGCTGCTCAGCCAGGTGTCGACGTCCGGCGCCTCCGACCACCACCGGCTCTGGGCGGACGTGCGACTGCGGCCGCCGGACACCTGTTCCGGCTGAACGGCTCAGCGGCGCGCGGTGCCCAGCAGCCGCGCCGGCACCGAGCCCGACGACCTGAGGTGGATGTTCTGCAGGAGGCCGAGCGCGAGCATCCCGGCGAAGAGCGAGCTGCCGCCGTAGGACACGAACGGCAGCGGCACGCCGGTGACCGGCATGATGCCCAGGCACATGCCGATGTTCTGGAAGGCCTGGAACCCCCACCAGCAGGCGATGCCGGCAGCGGCCACCCGGCCGAACAGGTCGCCGGCCTCGGCGGAGATCGCGAGCGCGCGCCAGATCACCACGGCCAGGAGCAGGATCAGCACGCCGGCCCCGACCAGGCCCAGCTCCTCGCCGGCGACGGTGAAGATGAAGTCGGTGTGCTGCTCGGGCACGAAGCCGGAGCGGGTCTGTGACCCCTCGAAGAGCCCTTGGCCGAACAGGCCGCCGTTGCCGACGGCGATCCGGGCCTGCTCGGTGTTGTAGCCCGCACCGCGCGGGTCGAGACCGGGATTGGTGAAGGCGAGGAACCGGTCGACCTGGTAGGGCTTGAGCACGCCTGCCGACACCGCCGCGACGGCACCACCCACGGCGGCGACGGTCAGGGCGCCGAGCCACCGGCCACCGGCCCCCGCGATCGCGAGGACCCCGAAGACGGTTGCGGAGAGGACCAGCATGGTGCCGAGGTCGGGCTGCAGGAGGATCAGGACGGCCGGGACTCCGGCGATGGCGAGCATCGCGACCACCTCGAGGCCGCCGACCCGGCGGCCCCACCGTCGCTCGGTGCGCTCGGCCACGACCAGGGCCATGCCGATGACCACGGCCAGCTTGGCGAACTCCGACGGCTGGATCGACATGCCGCCCACCTGGAGCCAGGAGCGCGATCCGTTGATGGTGCTTCCGGCGACCAGCACCAGCACCAGGCCGACCACGCTGGTGACGTACGCCAGTGGCGCGAGGATCCGCACCCAACGGTGGTCGGTGGCCATCACCGCCACCATCAGCACCAGGCCGATCGCGACGTTGACCATCTGCTTGCGCAGGTAGGCGCTGGGGTCGCCTCCGGTGAGGTCGGTGCGGGTGGCGGTGGCCGACCAGACCAGCAGCGTCCCCAGCGCGACCAGGGCGAGGGTGGCGAACATCAGGAGCCAGTCGAGGCCGGGCGCGCGCAGGGAGCCCGGGGCTTGGCCGGGACGGGTGCCCGCACGGGCGGACAGGACGGTCATCGCGCTCCGTCCCGCACGACCGGCGGCATGATGGACCCGTCGTCGAGGAACTCCGGCAGCCGGGCCGGCGGGACGGTGCCGGGAGTGGCGGCCAGCGCCGGTCGTACGGTCTCGCCGTCGATGCCGTAGAGCGCCTCCCAGATGGCGCGGATGCCCTCGCCGGTGGAGCCCGAGCCGGTGCCACCCTGGCTGATCATCATCACCACGACGTAGTCCTCGGTGTAGGACGCCACCCAGCCGGTCGTCTGCTTGCCGTAGACCTCGGCGGAACCCGTCTTGGCCCGGACGGTGACCCGGTCGAGCGGGAAGCCGCCCATCTTCCACGCCATCGTGCCCTGGCGGGTCACACCCTGGAGCGCAGCATCGATGTAGTCGAGGTACTTCCTGGGGACGTCGAGCTTGGCGACCCTGCGTGGCGCCATGCGGCGCAGCACCTCGCCCTCGGGGCTGACCAGCGCCTTGGCGACCGTGGGCGCATAGAGGATGCCGCCGTTGCCGAGCGCGGCGTAGGCGCGGGCGAGCTGGAGCGGCGTGACGATCGTGTCGCCCTGCCCGATGGAGAAGTTCACCGCGTCACCGGCGCGATAGAGGTTGCCCTCGATGCAGAACTCCCGCGCGAACGTGTAGACGAAGTCGCTGGTCCCCTTGGTCTGCGGCTTGCCGGCGAGGTCGCAGTAGTAGTCCTTCTGTGACTCGTAGTAGGCCTGCTTCCAGTGACGGTCGGCGATGCGGCCGGGCGCCTCCCCGGGCAGGTCGATCCCCGTGCGGGAGCCGAAGCCGAACTCCTGCGCGATCTCGACGAGCGGATCCCTGGCGTCGATGTCGGCCGGGTCGCTGCCGAAGCGTTGCCAGAAGGAGTAGCCGATCCGGTAGAAGAAGGTGTTGCAGGACACCTCGAGTGCCTTGGCGAAGCCGATCGAGCCATAGGCGCCGGACTCGTAGTTCTTGAACACGCGGTTGCCCACCTGGAAGCCCGACGAGCAGGGCAGCACGGTGTCCAACCCGTAGCCGCTGGTGAGCGCGCCCGCGGTCATGAACGGCTTCCACGTCGAGCCGGGGGCGAACTGTCCCTGGGTGGCGCGCGAGAGCAGGGGGGTGCCGGCCTCCTCGGAGTAGAGCCGGGCGAGCTGGTCCTCGCTGATGCCGCCGGTCCACACGTCCGGGTCGTACGTCGGCTGGCTGGCCATCGCGACGACCCGACCGGTCTTCGCGTCGAGGACCACGGCCGCGCCGGAGTCGGCGGCGTACTTGCGTCCGGTGACCTTGTCGAGCTGCGTGCGCTGGAAGGCGATCCGCTCGGCGAGCTGCCTCTCGACGACCGACTGCACCTTGGCGTCGATCGAGGTGACCAACGTGTCACCGGGGGTGCTCTCGACGATGGAGTCGTCGCCCAGCACCCGGCCCATCGAGTCGACGGCGACGCGGCGGTAGCCGGGCAGCCCGCGCAGCCACTCGTCGTACTGCTTCTCCACGCCGGCGCGGCCGACGACCGAGGCGCCGTTGAGGGAGCGGTCGTCGCGCTCGGCGGCGAGGTCGTACTCGTCCTCGGTGATCGGGCTGAGGTAGCCGAGGACGTGAGCCAGGTTGATCCCGTACGGGCGCGGGTAGGAGCGCACGCTCTGCTGCTCGGCGAGCACGCCCGGGTAGTCCTCCGGCTGCTCGAGCACCCGCAGCGCGACGTCCTTGGAGACGTCGGTGGCGACCGGCACCGGTTGGTAGGGAGATCCGTTCCAGCAGACGTCGCGGACGCTGCCGGGGTCACCGCAGGTGACGAGGGAGGCCTCCACGTCCTGGGGCTCGGCGTCGACGACGACGGCGACGCGGCGGACCAGCTCGGTGCGCTGGTCCTGCTCGAGCTTGCCGAGGAGGGTGCGGTCGACGGAGATGACCCACGACGTGCGGTTGGCGACGAGCGGGCGCCCCTGGCTGTCGACGATCAGGCCGCGCTGGGGCTGCACGACGATGTCGCGCACCGACTGGTTGGCGGCCTGTGCCTGGTAGGTCTCGCCGCCGATGACCTGGAGGTAGTAGAGGCGGACGAAGAGGGTCGCGAACAGCGAGAACGCCAGCACCTGCACCACGACCAGGCGCAGGCGGGTGTTCTGGGCCGAGGTCCGGCTCACTGCGTCGCCCACCGCGGGTTGAGCCGCGAGAAGAGCTTCATCAGCGGGGGCAGCACGAAGGGAGTCAGCAGGACGTCCCAGGCGACGGCGACCAGGACGACCTCGAGGAGGCCGGTGATCGACATGGTGGGGTCGTCGAGGAGAACGCCGGTGAGGGCGAACAGGGAGGTGGCGACGAAGGACGCGGCGGCGACGGTCCCGACCACGGCCAGCGCGGTCGGCTTGACGTCCTGGCGCACGCGCGCGGCCAGGAAGGCCGCGATCGTCAGGGCCAGGGCCCACCGGCCGGCGATGTGGTCGGCGGGTGGCGCGAGATCGAGGGTGAGCCCCGCGGCGAAGGCCAGCACCAGGGCGAACGGGGCCTCGACCGTCAGGGCTGCGGCGACCACGACGAGGAGGCAGAGGTTGGGCACGATGCCGTGCCAGGCCAGGTGCGGGAACAGCGACACCTGCAGGACGAGCGCGACCACCACAGCTGCGAGCGCGGCCAGCCAGCGGAAGTAGCTCATCTCAGGCTCCCGTCGGCCTCGACGACCGCCCGGTCGCTCTGGGCGCCGCTGGGGACCATCACCCCCACCACGTCGAGGGCCGAGAAGTCGACGAACGGCTTCACCACCGCCCGCTGGGAGGCCTCGCGCAGCGAGCTGTAGACCTCGGTGATGGTGCCGATCGGCACGCCGGGGGCGTAGGGGCCGGTGGTGCTCCCCCACGTGACGACCGTGTCGTCGCGGGCGGGGATCGAGGCGTCGTCGACCAACCGCAGGTCCAGCCCGGCGTCCTGGTCGAGCGAGCCGCTGCCGTTGACGAAGCCGATCTCCATGCTCGACCCCACCCGGCCGCCGACGGTGGAGTCCGGATCGATGATCAGCAGGACCGTCGCGGTGCTGCGGGTGACCCGCAGGACCCGGCCGACGAGGCCGTCGTTGTTGACGACGGTCATGTCGGGGCCGAGGCCGGCTGCGGACCCGGCATCGATGGTGACCGTGAAGCTCTGCGACTGACGGGATCCGATGGCCACCACGCGAGCCGGGACCAGGGCCGAGCCCAGGTCGGCGGCGGCCGTGGTGAGCCCGTCGTACTGCTCGAGGCGGTTGCGGTCGAAGCCGGCGAGCTCGACCTGGCCGCGCAGCTCGGCGTTGCTGGCCTCGAGGTCGCGGACCTCCTCGGCCAGGTCGTCCTTGCTGCGGAACCAGGCGGGCACGGCGGTGAACGGCCGTACGGCGGCGGCCGCGGCGGACTCGGCGGGACCGAAGGCCTCACCGATCGCGCGGCGGGCCGGCTCCAGCGGCGATGATCCGCCACCCGAGACGTCGAGCGTGATCAGCGTGATGCTCGCGAGCAGCAGCGCGACCAGCAGCGAGCGGGGCGGCCGGTTGCGTGACTCGAGCCGGTCGAGGCCGGTCCAGCGGCGTTCCCGACCGTCGTGCCCCCCGAAGGCACCCATCAGGTGCGCCGTCGATCCGACACGAGCACCTGCTGGAGGGCTTCGAACTCCTCCACGCACTTGCCCGCGCCGTAGGCCACCGAGGACAGCGGGTCCTCGGCGACGTGGACGGGCATGCCGGTCTCGTGGCGCAGCCGCTCGTCGAGGCCGCGGAGCATGGCGCCACCGCCGGTGAGCACGATGCCGCGGTCCATGATGTCGCCGGCCAGCTCGGGCGGCGTCTGGTCGAGGGTGGTGCGGACCGCGTCGATGATGCTGTGCAGCGGCTCCTCGAGGGCCTGGCGCAGCTCGGAGCTCGAGACGACGACGGTGCGGGGCAGGCCGGAGACCATGTCGCGGCCGCGGATCTCGGCGTCCGGCTCGGTGGGCAGCGGGAAGGCCGACCCGAGGGTCATCTTGACCTCCTCGGCGGTGCGCTCCCCCAGCATCAGGGAGTACTCCTTCTTCATCCACGCGATGATCGCCTGGTCGAGGTCGTCGCCGGCGGTGCGCACGGAGAGACTGGTCACGATGCCGCCGAGGCTGATCACCGCGACCTCGGTCGTGCCGCCCCCGACGTCGACCACCATGTTGCCGGTCGCCTCGTGGACCGGAAGACCGGCGCCGATCGCGGCGGCCATCGGCTCCTCGACGATGTAGACCTTGCGGGCACCGGCCTGGTAGCCGGCCTCCTTGACGGCGCGCTGCTCCACCGCGGTGATGCCGCTCGGCACGCAGATCACCATGCGGGGCTTGGCGAAGTAGCGGCGGCGGTGGACCTGGTGGATGAAGTAGCGCAGCATCTGCTCGGTCGCCTCGAAGTCGGCGATCACGCCGTCCTTCAGCGGCCGGATGGCGGCGATGGTGTCGGGCGTGCGGCCGATCATCCGCTTGGCCTCGTGGCCGACGGCCAGCACCTCACCGGTCGAGGTGTTCATCGCGACGACCGACGGCTCGTCGAGGACGATTCCCCTGCCCCGGACATAGACCAGCGTGTTGGCGGTGCCGAGGTCGACGGCCATGTCTCGGCCGATGATGCTGTGTGCCATGCCGCTGAGCCCTTGCAGGTCGGGTCGTACCGGGAAGAGAGGTCAGCGGTGCTGCGACCGACCCACGCTCAGCGTAGGGAGCGCAAATGCCCGTTCCCGGTAGGACACGCGCAGGTCTGCGCGTGAGGCCTCAGCCCTGGAACCAGATCCCGATCTCGCGCGCGGCCGACTCCTCGGAGTCCGAGCCGTGCACGAGGTTCTGCTGGACGGCCAGGCCCCAGTCGCGGCCCAGGTCACCACGGATGGTGCCGGGGGCGGCGACGGTCGGGTCGGTGGCGCCCGCGAGCGAGCGGAAGCCTTCGATGCACCGCTGGCCCTCGATGACCACGGCGAGCACCGGGCCGGAGAGCATGAACTCCACCAGCGGGCCGTAGAACGGCTTGCCCTCGTGCTCGGCGTAGTGGGCGGCGAGCATCTCGGGGGTGGCCGCACGCAGCTCGACGGCCGAGAGCGTGTAGCCCTTGGCCTCGATCCGGCGCAGGATCTCGCCCGAGAGGCCGCGGCGTACGCCGTCGGGCTTGACGAGGACGAGGGAACGCTGCACGTCGGTCATGGGCGCAGCCTAGCGACCGACAGGTGTCCTCACTCCTGCTGGGCCTGCTCGGCCTGCTCGGCCCGCCAGAGTGCCCACGCCTCGGCCCGCTCGCGCTCGATCTTGCGACCGAGCAGGTCGGCCCCGGCCCACAGCGCGGCGAACACGACGCCGAGCACGAACATGACCGGGACGACGAAGCCGAGGCCGATGGCCGCGACCTGGACGGCGTAGCCGGCCAGGTAGGCCCACTCGGCTCGCAGCATGCCGGCCAGCAGCAGGCACGCGACCGCGAGGCCGAGACCGACCGGGACCGCCGTGCCGGCCGCCACGTCGGAGATGGTGATCATCACCGGCGTCGTCAGGCCCAGGGTGATCGCCTCGAGGGACAGCACTGCGGCGCACATGCCCCGGCGCGGCGAGCGCTCGCTGGGGCGCTCAGCGGGGGCGGGCGCGTCGCCGCTCATCGTCGGCCCTTGAGCATCGTGCGCGCCTCACCCACCGTGACGACCGAGCCGGTGACCAGCACCGCGCCGGCGCCGATCGAGACGTCGATCGTCTCGGCGGCCTCGGCCAGGGTCGCGGCCCGCTCGATGGCGTCGGCGAGGTCGGGGACGACACTGACCCGGTCCTCCCCGAAGATCTCGACGGCGGCGCGTCCCAGCGCGGCGGCCGACAACGACCGCGGTGTCGAGTTCTGGGTGCAGACGAGGTAGGCGAGGTGGGGCTCGAGGACGTTGAGCACGCCCTCGTGGTCCTTGTCCTCCATCACGCCCACCACTCCGACCAGGGGGCTGAAGGCGAAGGAGTCCTCGAGTGCGGCGGCGACCGCCTCGGCACCGTGCGGGTTGTGGGCGGCGTCGAGGACGATGGTGGGGCTGCGCCGGATGATCTCCAGCCGGCCCGGTGAGGTGACCTCGGCGAAGGCGGCCCGGACCAGGTCGTCGTCGAGGGTGCCGGTGCCGAAGGCCTCGACCGCGGCCAGTGCGAGCGCCGCGTTCTGGGCCTGGTGGGCGCCGTAGAGCGGCAGGAACACGTCGTCGTAGCGACCACGGAGGCCCTGCAGCGAGATCATCTGGCCACCGACCGCCGGCGTGCGGGCGGCGACACCGAACTCGATGCCCTCGCGCACGACCGTGGCACCGACCTCGACGGCCCGGGCCAGCAGCACGGCGGCCACCTCGGGAGGCTGCTCGGCCAGCACCGCGACGGAGCCGGCCTTGATGATCCCGGCCTTCTCGAGCGCGATGGTGGCCGGCTCGTCGCCGAGGTACTTGGCGTGGTCGACGGCGATCGGCAGCACGACGGCGACGTCGGCGTCGATCACGTTGGTGGCGTCCCAGCTGCCGCCCATCCCGACCTCGACCACGGCCGCGTCGACCGGGGCGTCGGCGAAGGCGGCGTACGCCATCCCGACCATGGTCTCGAAGAAGCTGAGCGGGTGCTCCTGCTCGGCGTCGACCAGGTGCGTGTAGGGCGCGACGTCGTTGAAGGCGCGCACGAAGCCCTCGTCGTCGAGCGGCTCACCGTCGATGCTGATCCGCTCGCTCATCCGCTCCAGGTGCGGGGAGGTGAAGCGACCGGTGCGCAGGTCGAGGGCGCGCAGCAGGGTCTCGATCATCCGGCTGGTGCTGGTCTTGCCGTTCGTCCCGGTCAGGTGCACCGAGCGGAAGGAGCGCTGCGGGTCCCCCAGCAGCTCGGTGAAGGCCTCGATCCGGTCCAGGCTCGGCTCGAGCCTGGTCTCGGGCCAGCGGGACAGCAACGCGTCCTCGACCTCGTCGAAGGTCTGGGCAGGGCGCGCATCCGGGGAAAGGTCAGTCATCTCGGGTCGAGTCTAGGGCGCGCCCGGGCGGTCCCTAGCAGCGGACGACCCGTCGCCACGGCTTCACGACCTGCAGCAGCCGGCCGTCCAGCGGTCGCGCGCGGAACTGGTCGAGGGCGTCGGCCCATCGTGGGTCGGCGGTGCCGGTGACGTACATCGCGGAGCCCTGGTCGGCGAGGACCAGTCCGTAGCGCTTCATCGCCACCACGATCGCGCGTGCGGCGCCGGTGTAGCGCCTCGCCGGGAACGACCTGGGCAGGCGGAACCGCATGCCGTACGCCGGCAGGTCGGCGGCGGTGCTGCCGCTGGGACCACAGTGCCGGGCCGGCCAGGTGTAGGCGTGGCGCGCGGACGGGAGGGTGAATCGGAGCGCGTGGGTGATGCGTCCCGAGGCAGCCTCCTCGTAGTCGAGGAGACCGGGCAGGATCGGCAGGCCGGCAGCGTCGGCGGACGTCCACCCGGCGGGGCGGAGGCGGCGCGATGCCAGGTCCCACCGGGCCGCCGAGGCCGCCCGCCAGGCGATGACCTCGCCCGACGCGTCGCGCACCCGCTCGGCGGCGTACAGCTCGATGAGGTCGCAGGTGCCGCGCCGCAGCGCCAGGACGTGCCGGTCGCCCGCCTCCGGGTCGGGATCGCTCGCGCTGCCGCCCTCGATGGCGGCGTCGGCGGGCACGAACACCGGACCGCGGTCGCTCTCGTCGCGGTAGTCCTCGCCGTCCACGCCGAACCGCAGCGGCAGGAGGGGCTGGTCCTCGTCGACGACGTTGACCGGGATGCCGTAGTAGTCCTCGCTCGTGCCGAGGTCGAGGTGCAGGTCGTGCCCGGCCGCCTGCCGCGCGACGATCGCCTTCGACCGTCGCCACACGGAGCGGTGGTCGACGCGGCGGTTCCACGGGCTGTTCGCGGGGAACAGCTCGCACCCTCCGACGGTGTGCACCCGGGCGCTCGCACCGGCACCCGCGTCGAGCGGTGCCACAGCGGCGGGAGCGGACGCCGGCGTCGCCACCAGGAGCGACAGGGATGCGAGGAGGAGGGTCGGGCGCCGCATCCGCCGAGACTAGGCCCTCCCGGGGACCCGGACGAGGTGCTCGGCCATGTCCACCACCGGCTCGTAGCCCAGGCCGGCGTAGATCCTGTTGGAGGTCGGGTTGGCCCGGTCGGTGAAGAGACACATCCGGTGGCCCGCCTCGAGGCCGCGCCGGGTCAGCTCGCCGACGACGTGGGACGCGATGCCGCGCCCGCGGAGCTCCCGCGGGGTGAACACCGGACCGATCCGCGAGACCCCGTACGACGGCAGGCCGGCGCCGCTCAGGTGCGCGATCGTGCCGTCCGGCAGCTCCCACAGCCACTCGACCCCCTCACGGATCCGGACCAGCACGCTCGCGAGGGTGTTGTGCTCCCCGGAGGTGGGGTCGGGCTCCCGCCCGGCCTGCTCGTCGGCCTCGGCGTGGAAGGCCTCGAACCAGGCGAGCACCAGCGCAGCGTCGTCCTCGGTGGCCGGCCGCAGCCGGCCCTCGGGCGCCGGGGGGACGACGACCGAGGTGGCCTCCCACAGCCGGGTCGCCTTGTCCGTGGCCAGTTCTCCGCCACTCAGCTCGGCTGTCGCCCGGGCGAGGACCTCGGCGCCGGGAAGGGCCCCGTTGGCACCACCGAGAAGCTCGCCGCGCTCGTGGAGGACAGCCGCGAGCGTGCGGGCCGCCTCGTCGGTCATCGGCGTCGCGAAGGTCGGGTGGGGCGCGAAGGGCGCTGTCCGCATGGCTGCGCTGACCACCGTGCCCGAGTCGTCCCTGACGACCAGCCACCAGCGCGCGAACGGTGCGTCGACCTCGGCCCACGAGTCGATGCCGTCCGCCAGCTCACGGGCGGTCCGCTCGCTCACGCTGGCGATGACGCTGCCCAGCACGGGATCCGCGGCGAGGAGGTCGCCGGCGGCGTCGAGGAAGGGCCGGGGGGCGTCGAAGAACTCCAGATCCATCACGCCACGCTAGGGCGCCGACGCGTCGGGCCGATACTCGTTTTCGCAGGCCGGAGGCCCGTCAATAGACTCCGGGCATGACTGACACCCCTGCCACCCAGACCCCGGACGCCAGCCCGGACACGACCGCGAGCACCGACCTGCGCGCCGTCGTCGTACCGGAGCGTCCGGCGCTGGAGGGCCTGGAGGACAAGTGGTCCCGGACGTGGGCCGAGAACGACACCTACGCCTTCGACCGCACGCAGCCGCGCGAGAACGTCTACTCGATCGACACCCCGCCGCCGACGGTGAGCGGCTCGCTGCACGTCGGCCACGTCTACTCCTACAGCCACCCCGACCTGATCGCGCGCTACCAGCGGATGCAGGGCAAGGCCGTCTTCTACCCGATCGGCTGGGACGACAACGGCCTGCCGACCGAGCGACGGGTGCAGAACTACTTCGGCGTGCGCTGCGACCCCGCGCTGCCCTACGACCCCGACCTCACCCCTCCCGAGAAGCCCGACGCCAAGAAGCAGGTCCCGATCAGCCGGCCGAACTTCATCGAGCTGTGCGAGCAGCTCGTCGTGGAGGACGAGAAGGCCTTCGAGTCGCTGTGGCGCCAGCTCGGCCTCTCGGTGCAGTGGAACCCGACCTACACGACCATCGGCGACCACTCGCGCACCGTCAGCCAGCGCGCGTTCCTGCGCAACTACGCCCGTGGCGAGGCCTACCTCTCGGAGGCGCCGACCCTGTGGGACGTCACCTTCCAGACGGCCGTCGCGCAGGCCGAGCTCGAGGCGCGCGACTACCCCGGCCACTACCACCGCGTCGCGTTCCACACGGTGCCGACCGACGGGGGCGCCGGCAGCCCGCTCCACATCGAGACCACCCGTCCCGAGCTGATCCCCAGTGTCGTCGCGCTGATCGCCCACCCCGACGACGAGCGCTACCAGGACCTCTTCGGCACGACCGTCACCTCGCCGGTCTTCGGCGTCGAGATCCCCGTCCTGGCCCACCACGCCGCCGAGCCCGACAAGGGCGCCGGCATCGCCATGTGCTGCACCTTCGGCGACCTCACCGACGTCATGTGGTGGCGCGAGCTCAGCCTCCCGGTGCGCACCGTGGTCGGGCGCGACGGACGCCTGCTGCGCGAGACGCCCGAGTGGCTGGCAGCCGACCGCGCGTCGACGGCGTACGCCGAGCTGGCGGGCAAGACCACCTTCAGCGCCCGCGAGGCGATGGTCGCGCTGCTGCGCGAGTCCGGTGACCTCGACGGGGAGCCGAAGGCGACCCAGCGGATGGCGAACTTCTACGAGAAGGGCGACAAGCCGCTCGAGATCGTGGCCACCCGCCAGTGGTACCTCACCAACGGCGGCAAGGACGCCGCGCTGCGCAAGGAGATGCTGGCCCGGGGCGAGGAGATCACCTGGATCCCCACCCACATGAAGCACCGCTACGACAACTGGGTCGGGGGGCTCAACGGCGACTGGCTGATCTCGCGCCAACGCTTCTTCGGCATCCCGTTCCCCGTCTGGTATCCCGTGGACGCCGACGGCGAGCCCGACCACGACCACCCGCTGCTGCCCTCCGAGGACCAGCTGCCGATCGACCCGTCCACGCAGGTGCCGCACGGCTACACCGAGGACCAGCGCGGCAAGCCCGGTGGCTTCGTCGGTGACCCCGACGTGATGGACACGTGGGCGACGTCCTCGCTCACCCCCCAGATCGCGGGCATGTGGGAGGTCGACGACGACCTGTTCTCGCGCGTCTTCCCCTACGACCTCGCCACGCAGGCCCACGACATCATCCGCACCTGGCTGTTCTCGCGCGTGGTCCGGGCCGAGTTCGAGAACCACGTGGTGCCCTGGTCGCACGCGATGATCTCCGGATTCATCGTCGACCCCGACCGCAAGAAGATGTCGAAGTCCAAGGGCAACGTCGTGGTGCCGAGCGACATCCTCGACAAGTACGGCGCCGACGCCGTCCGCTGGCGCGCCGCGATCGGCCGCCCCGGGATGGACTCGCCCTTCGACGAGTCGCAGATGAAGATCGGTCGCCGGCTGGCGATGAAGGTCCTCCACGCCTCCAAGTTCGTCCTCGGCAACGTCGGTGCCACCGAGCTGGCCCCCAGCAGGGTCAGCTCCCCGGTCGACTGCGCCCTGCTGGGCCGCCTGGAGACCGTCGTGCGCCGGGCCACGGAGGCCTTCGACGCCTACGACTACACCACCGCGCTCGAGGTCACCGAGAAGTTCTTCTGGGAGTTCTGCGACGACTACCTCGAGCTGGTCAAGGAGCGGGCGTACGACACCGACGGCGGGCAGGCGACCGCCTCGGCGCGGGCGACCCTCGCGATCGCCCTGCACACGCAGCTGAGGCTGCTCGCGCCGTTCCTGCCGTACGCCACGGAGGAGGTCTGGTCGTGGTGGCAGGACGGGTCGATCCACCGCGCCGCCTGGCCCACCGCCGCCGACCTCGGCTCCGCGGCCGCGTCCCAGCCGGTGGTGCTCGATGCCGTCGCGGCAGCGCTCACCGGCATCCGCGGTGCCAAGTCGCAGGCCAAGGCCAAGATGCGGGCGCCCCTGTCCCGCGTGGTGATCACCGGGCCCGAGGACCTCATCGAGGCAGCCCGGAAGGCCCAGGACGACCTGCGTGCCGTCGGCACGATCGTCGGGGACCTCGAGTTCGTCACCGACGCGTCAGCGACCGAGCTGCAGGTCAGCGCGGAGCTGGCGCCGACACAGGACTAGACCCGGCTGCGGTGAGGGGGGTTCAGCGCCTGCCGGACGTCTGCGCGCCCCTCTCGCTCGGACCGGTCGCTCGCCCGCGCGTCCTGGTGCTCGGAGTGGTCGGACTCCCGCTCGTCCTCACGCTCGACCTCACGGTGGGAACGGTCGGTCTCCCGCCCGTCCGTGCGCTCATCCGTGCGCTCGCGGGTCACCTCTCGCGACTCGTCTCGGCGATCTGCCTTGCGCTGGGCCCGCTCGTCCTTGCGCTGGGCCCGCTCGTCCTCGCGTTGGGCCTGCTCGTCCTCGTGCTCGGCCTGCTCGTCCTCGTGCTCGGCCTGCTCGTCCTCGTGCTGGGCCTGCTCGTCCTCAGCCTGCTCGTCCTCGTCGTCGCCCTTGCCGGCCCGGGTGTGCTTCGAGGCGGGCGACCCGGAGGACGAGCCACTCGCTGCCCCGGGCTGCGAGGCGGCCTTCGTCGTCCCCTTGGCGACGGACACGCCGAGCGGCCGGGTGCTGAGCTCGGCAGGGATGCTCGCGCCGGTCGGCTCGACCCGGGGGGCGTCGGCGACGGGGCGCTGTCGACGCGCTCTCCGGTGGCCGGGGCGGAGATGGGCTTGCCGGGGTGGAAGAGACCGACACCGCTCCATCCGCGCCCCACTGACAGGGCCATCAGGACGACACAGAGCACGGCCACGAGGAAGAACCCCACGAACGGTCGCTTCGGATCCAACCTCACCGGTTCCCCTTCCCACATGCTGACGAGACGTGAGCGTGGACGGATCATGACGCATGATCGCCGTCGAGGCTCATGAATAGTCACAAGTGACTAGGCGCCCTGGTCATATCGGGCTACGGGGGGCGACCTGGGTCAGGCCGACTTCTTCTTCTTGGCCTCGGACTCACGCAGGATCAGCGTCGGCGCGACCTCGTCCTCGACCACGTCGCGGGTGACGATCACCTTCGCCACGTCACCGCGAGACGGGACGTCGTACATCACGTAGAGGAGGACCTCCTCGATGATCGCCCGCAGTCCC